>JBEKTU010000061.1:0-31211 GCA_049515735.1 Bryobacteraceae bacterium | reverse complement strand
TCAAGTGTGGCGTCTCCAGCGGTCTCCGGACGTTTCAACCGCCGAGATGGCGCGGTCAGTCGTTCTTACACGCGAAATTGTCGGTGCCGCATTTCAGGGGGTTCTGCCACGGGCTGCTAACCGAAGGAAACATAAAGCCGCCTCGGGATCTTTCCGATACATATCGTCAATTTGCGCGCCCGTCCGGGAACGCGCCATAAGCCAGTCGCCGAATCGCGCGGCCTTCCTCAGGTCCGACAACCGGTGACAGAGAGGTAGCGTAGGGAAGACAGGGAAGTAAGCCCAGACTGTGCGTTCGTGATCCGGCACTACCATGACCTCAAATCTTGGATCTTTCAGAAACAGGAGCGCGCAGGGGTGCAGTTCGTTCAAGACCTTGCGCACGCAAGTTTGAATGCGGCGGGACTGCTCACCCATCCGCCACTCTTGCATCCGAAAGTCAGTATACGTCGGGTTCATCTTCTTCATGCTTTAACCGCCTCTGCTACCACGCGCTCGGTAATAGTTCTTCACAATTGAAGCGTACCCAGGAGATCGCAATCCCGCCCTCAAACGCACAGCCACAAAATGCAAAAGAACGGGATTTTTACCGGAAATTTGCCACGGGCGCGCCGCGCCGCGCGCCGACTACCGGGTGAAGCTCACCACCAGGGCGCCGCGCTCGGGTCACTGCGGAGTCCGGCAACCTGGCCAGCGCTCGACGGCCGCCAAATGCAAAAAGCTCCCGGTTACGGCCGTAACCGGGAGCCTGTCGATCCTCAGCGTTCTTAGCAGGAACGGCTTTCGGAGTGCCGCGCGCCAACGCGAACCATTTCCGGACCGTCTAATCCGGCTGTCTCATGGTAGGTGTCCGCGCGGCCGGTAAAACAGTTTGCAAACCGCTGCTCGATTTCTTTATTGTGTAAGCGTTCAAACGTCGCATCCCACCCACCGGGGTAGGGGTCCGCGCGCCGGCGCCGCCGATGTGCGCGTTGCGCCGCATACGCGGGATCGAGAGCGAACGCGATACCCCAACGGCCGGCCCGCTCCACCCGGAACGGCCCCACGATGAATGGTTTACTGGCAACGCCCCTTTCGATGCTCCGAAGGTGCTTACGCCCGAGCTTGTCAGCAGGGGACCACTCTATCCGTTGCCACCCTTCACCCCACGCGAAGTGCTTCAGGGCGTGCTGTAGCTCGTTGCAGTTCGGTTCATCGGGAAGGAGATTCGCCAACAACCGCCAATCGCGGCCTTTCATCTCGCAGACCCTCAATCGTTCAGTCAATTTTAGCTACCCGCTTTCGGCCCGGCCTACGGGCGTTGCCGAACCCGTGGAACCCTGTGCGCGCGAAAGATAGCCGAAACCTCCGGGCCTTCCATCTTTCCCATCTTAACCAGCTCCGCCGCCACCGCGCGTATAGCTCTCCAGGCGCGCTCGCGTAACAGGCTCTTGGTCGCTTCCTGTAGGCTGAATTGGGCACCGGCCCTTTGCTCGGCAGGATACAACTCAGCCAAGAAGCGTCTCACTTGCGCCACGTCGATACTTTCGGCCCCTTTGGGTTCGAGAAGCCAGTTCACCCGGTATCGTCCGGCCTTGTATTCAGCCATTGGGCCAAGCAGTACGGTGACGATTTCCGCTCGCGCACGGTCCCTTGCCTCTCGGTCCTTTCGGGCCGAACGGAGGCGCCGAACCTCCGCAAGCGAAGCGATCGGCGGAACGTCGGTTCGCCCCATGCCGGCATCGGTGATTCGTACCCCGCGCGGGCCTACGGCCTGGCGGTATCGCCAGGCCCCAAAGAGGTGGCCCGCTTCATGTACCGCCGCACTTCTACGTAGGGTCATTTTCGCCCCGCGCTCTTTGCCGGTTTCCGTTCGCCACGCTTTCCGACCTTCTTCGTGGGTTTTGTCTCGGGGACCGCGGCCGGCTTAGCAGGCTCTTTCAATCCAGCCCCGACCACGATATGCGTCTCGCTTGCCCGTTCCGTGGACTTCAGGAGTGGTTTGTAGTCCCGTGCAATGCCTCTGGCAATCTCGACATCGTGATCGAACGTCTCCGCCTCCTGTCTCAGGTCCCAGAGGATGTCGGCCGGCGTGGCCCGGTTCCCGGCCCGAAAGCCGTGCAGGATGTGGGTGATGAACGGTTCCATCCAATCGCCGGAGGCCATCAGCATAATTAGTCCTTCGATGGTTTCCGCCGCGTAACAGGTCAGGGCTTCCGTTTTCTTCGCACTTGTACGGATGAATAGGGCGCCCGGTTCGGGCGTTTCGGCGTGCCCGGTCGCTTCGGACTCGGGTAGCAGCCAGTCAAGTGAATTCTGCATAGAACATCGGAACCTCCATTCCGAAGTTTCAGTATGCATCAAGCGCTTGAAGCACTGCAAGGATTATTTTTTGGGATTATTCCATCTTGCCAGAGCCGCTCTGCGCGCGATCTCGCGGCGCCGTTCCGGGGAAAGCGCCGCCGGCCCTTTGGGTTTATCGGTTTTCTTGCGGCCCCCTAAGCGGCCGAGTGCGACGGCGGCCGGGTTCTTTCGCTTTGCCATTACTGCTATCAGCATAAACCTTCCGGCCCGGAGTGCGCAAAGTCATCATGGAGGCAGTTCCGCCAAGTGAATTCTACGTGAGTTTTTGCGGCGCGGGACTGGTGGGGCAGGGGACAGATCGACCCGCTACGGCTTTGCCGCGCAAAGTGAATTCTACGTGAATCGATGTAGCTGATACCGCGTATTTCGCGTTTTTGCCACAATTCAAAATCAATAAGTTACGTGTTATCAATCGCCTACAGCAGCCAAACTCCCCCCGCCTCCACCAATGTTTAACATGACACACAGTGAGCACGCGCACACTATCCTTCCTGAGGCGGGGGCGGCAGCAGACTCTCCACAATTCGTCTGAAGGCCAACATCCCCGGATCGTCGAGGCCGATCCCCTTAGCGCCGAACATGCGCGCCCGACCCTGCCGAAACTGCTGGTCGCGGAGTTGGTCCATCGCTTCTGAAATAGCAGCAACAGAAGCGGCCACGAGTCTCTCCGGATCGCTAAGACCCTCAGTCGCCCGGCGCGCTGCTTCCACGGCATCCAGGACGGTCTTGTCGCCGAGGCTGCCTTTTCCGCGATCCGCCATCGATCTTACGGCGGCGGCCAGCAGCGAAGCAATCTCCGTCCACGGCACAACTTGGTTCCCTTTGGTCAGCCTGGCGGCAGCCATCAACCCCGTCGCGAGAAGAGTGCCGTACGTAGACGCCGAGACACTGGTGAACGCTTGAGCGCACTTGAGCAGCGCCATGCCTACGTCGCCCGGAAGATTGACCGAATCACCCGTCAGGCGTTCCGAGGCCCGCACCATGTTGACGCCGAGATCGCCGTCGCCTAGCGCGCCGTCCAACGCGTTGAGTTCGCCGGCACAAAGCCGCATCTTCTCCGAGAAACGGTCAATGGCCCAGCGAAGAGAAGCAGTCGTGAGTCCCTGTGTCACTTCACACCCTCAGAAAAGGACAATCGCAGGGAGCCAATAGCAGTTTCTCCAGTTCCGCGTCCAGCCTGCAGACTGTGACCGACATTCCCGCCATCTCCATCGAGGTTGCGTAGCGGCCGACGAGCGGAGCCACAATGGTCACCCCGAGTCCCCGAAGCCGCCGTTCGACATAGCGGTAGACGATGTACAACTCCTCGAGCGGCGTGGCGCCCAGGCTGTTGGCGAGCAGCGACACGCGGTCGCCGGAGTTGAGCGGCATGTCAGCCAGCAGCATCCCGAGCATCTCTTCGGCGGTCTCGTCGGCCGTCCGGAGAACCCCTCGCCGGACGCCCGGCTCACCATGGATCCCCATGCCGATTTCCATTTCGTCTTCCGCAATCGTAAATGTCGGACGCCCGGCAGCGGGCACGGTGCAGGGGGTAAGCGCCACGCCCGCGGTGCGGCAAGCGTCGGCGGCCTTCTGGGCGATCGCCGTAACGGAGTCGAGGTCCGCCATCGTATCGGCTTTGGCTCCGGCCATCTTGAAGCAGTACACCATTCCGGCGATGCCACGGCGCTTGGAGCGCTCCTGGGGTCCCGCGCTGGCGACGTCATCGGCGACACGCACCGTGGTTGTCCGGACATCTTCCACCTCCAAAATTTCACCCGCCATGTCGAAGTTCATGTTGTCGCCGCCGTAATTGCCATACAGGCGCAGCACGCCCGCGCCCCCGTTTGCCGCGCGGATCGCATCCGCCATCAAGTCCACCCCCGGCGATGCGAACACGTCCCCGATGGCGCAGGCATCCAGCAGTCCCGGCCCAAGGTAACCGGTGAACACCGGCAGATGTCCGGAACCTCCGCCAGTGACAATGCCGGCTTTCCCCTTGATGGGAGCGTCCGGCCTGACGATCACACGTCCTTCGGCTCCGATTCGTTTGTAATACCTCGGATGGGCGGCGCAAAGCCCTTCCAGGGTCTCGTTAGCATAATCGAGCGGGTTGTTCAGGATCTTCTTCATTGCCTAAATCTCCTTGCGATCTGTAACTACCTCCTACAGAGTAGTCATGGCAACCAGCGCGAGTCCGCCAGACGCCCGTGGACGCACATGGGCGGCCTTTCATGGCTGATGCTTTGGTTCATTCGATGCCGAGCTCTTCTTGAATCTTCTCCAGCGAGACCCCCTTCGTCTCCGGCATGACCGTCAGTACCCAGACAAGCTGGCCGACCATGCATAGAGCATAGAAGGCGAAAGCCATCCAGCCGGCGGCGGCGGCAATGATCGGAAAAGTCCACGAAATCGCGGCGTTCATGGTCCAATGTGTGAAACTGCCCAGCGCCTGACCGCGCGCGCGAACGCGATTGGGGAAGATCTCGCTGATGAAGACCCAAATGACGGCCCCCTGTCCAAAACCGTGCGCTGCGATGAACACCAGCAGGCTCACCAGGAGTAGCGGGCCATGCACGTGAGCGTAAAACGCATAGGCCGCACCCACGAGACCGGCGATGTAACCAATGGAGCCGACGATCATGAGCTTGCGCCGGCCGAAGCGATCGATAACGACCATCGCCAGCATCGTGAAGACCAGCATGGTGAAGCCCACGACAACCGACTGCAACAGTGCGGATTCAACGCCGGTGCCAGCCATCTTGAAGATGGACGGCGTGTAGTAGAGCACTGCATTAATGCCGGAAAGTTGATTGAAGGCAGCAATCGCCACGGCCAGCATAATCGGACTGAGATAACGGCGGCAATAAAACGGTTCGCGCAGGCTGTGGTGCGCGAGGTCCATCGAGTGTTGAATCTCGCGAATTTCATCCTCCACGCTGCCGGTGTCCGAGCCGCAGCGTTGCAGCACTGTGCGGGCTTCATCCAGGCGGCCACGAGCGACAAGCCAGCGCGGGCTTTGCGGAGTGAGAAAGATCAGCAGAAAGAACAATGCCGAGGGTGCTGCCATGACGCCGAACATCCACCTCCACTCGTGCTCGCCGAGGTGCAGTCCTCCGATCATGTAGTTCGAGAGGTACGCCAGCAGGATGCCGAACACGACGTTGAACTGCGTGATCGCCACCATACGCCCGCGGTAGTAAGCCGGCGAAATCTCCGCGATGTAGAGCGGCGAGACGACCGACGCTCCGCCCACTGCCAACCCGCCCAGGAAACGGAAGAGCAGGAACGACCACCAATCCCACGAGAGTGCACAACCCAGCGAAGAGGCGAAATAGATCACGCCCAGGAGCGCCAGCGCGCCTCGTCGTCCGAAGGCGTCGGCAAGACGTCCAGCTCCGATCGAGCCGATGATGGTGCCTATGAGCGCGCTGGCGACGGTAAATCCGAGCAGGTTGTCGCTGAGGGAAAACTTCGCACGCAGCGCTTCCGTGGTGCCGGAGATGACGGCAGTGTCGAAGCCGAACAGCAGACCGCCCAACGCGGCCACGAGCGCGCAGCCGAGCAAATAGAGATTCAGGGGTTGTTTGAGGGCGCTCGGTTTAGCTGCGCCAATGTCATGGACTGTGTGCATAAGCTTTTGATGTCAAACAGAATGTGCTGGAAGAACCGGTGCGTGAGATTTCGGGCGGTACTTTTCCCGGTCCAGGGGTGCGAGCGCCGCCCGTGTTCTTCGCCGCATTTCGACGGCGGCAATGATTTCGGCTGTGAGTTTTTGTGTCGGCATGTCAGCCTTTCGCACCATCCACCTTACCGCAATTCTTCCGGTCGGGAGTAGATCTTCGCCTCGTTGCCATTCCATCGGTTTTCCTGCTCCCGCCGCTTTGAGTTGATACTCTTGAGGAGGAGGGCGAAAGGGAACGAAGTCTCGCCAGGCGCGCAATCGGGCCATGAGAGTTCTTCTAGTTTCCTCGAATACCGAAAGGACGGCCATCATCCCCCTGCCGCTTGGCCTGGCATTTGTTGCTGCCGCCTGCCGGCGGGCCGGCCATGAAACCGCCCTGCTGGACTTGATGTCCGAGCGCGATGCGATACCGGCGCTCCGGAAGCGCATCGAAGAATTCCGGCCCGGCGCGATCGGCATTTCGGTGCGCAACATCGATGACCAGAACATGGCCAGCCCGAGGTTCTTGCTGCCGGCGGTTCGCGAGGTCGTGACGGTTTGCCGCAGGCTGTGCGATGGCCCGATCATCCTGGGCGGCCCCGGCTACAGCATGTTTCCGGAGAGCGCGCTGCGGTTCCTCCAAGCCGACATGGGAATCCGGGGCGAAGGGGAAACCGTGTTCCCCGCGCTGCTGGAGCGGCTGGAGAGCGGCTCCGACCCGTATGGCCTGCCCGACGTTTACCTCCCCGGCCATCCTCCGGCGGGTGTGACTTTCAGCACCAGCCTGGAGGATCTGCCACTGCCCGAACCCGAGCTTTGGCTCCCGGCCACGCGGCAGAGCCGCGATTTCTGGATACCGGTCCAGGGGAAGCGAGGCTGCCCGATGGGCTGCAGTTTCTGCGCCACCAAGCTGATCGAGGGCACGCATATTCGCAGGCGATCGCCGGAGAGTATCGCTCAGTGGATGGAGCAGGTTGCGGCGCGCGGCTTCCGCAATTTCTGCATGGTGGACAACACGTTCAATATTCCGCCTTCTTATGCCAAGGGGCTTTGCCGGGAGATCATCCGGCGGGGCCTGGATGTCAACCTGTGGTGCATCGTGTATCCTAAGTGGGTGGATCGCGAATTGGTGGAGTTGATGGCCAGAGCCGGCTGCCACGAGGTCAGTCTCGGGTTTGAAAGCGGGTCGGACTGCGTGCTGACGCGGTTCCACAAGAGGTTCCGCGCAGGAGAGGTGCGGAGCACAGCGGGAATGTTCCGGGAAGCCGGCATCCGGCGCACCGGTTTCCTGATGCTGGGAGGGCCGGAGGAGACCAGAGCAACGGTCGAGGAGAGTCTCGCCTTTGCCGATTCCCTCGATCTCGACTCTCTGAAAATCGCGGTGGGTATTCGGATCTACCCGGAGACGGACCTCGCGGCTACTGCGGTCGCCGAAGGCATGATCACGCCCGAGGACGATCTGTTGCGGCCCACCTTTTATATGGCTGCGGAGCTCAAGGACTGGCTGCCGCCCCGAATTGCCGCCTACAAAGCTTCGCGCTCTTGGGTGATGTAGGGCACTTTGATCGCTTTTTCGTTTGAGCCGCAAGGAAAAGAAATAGGTTTTCAATGCCACTTACCGCCATCACTCGAGCCGTCAGCCCGTCCATGAACAATTGCCAACTGGCGTTTGTGGAACGGCAACCCATCGATATAGCCCAAGCCATCGCGCAACACGACCTATACGAAGCCTGCCTGGCATCGCTGGGGATCGCCGTTGTTTCGCTGCCGGCCGTCCCGGACCAGCCGGACGCGGTCTTTGTCGAGGATCCGGCCATCGTGCTGGATGAGGTCGCCATCATGACGCTCGAGGGTGGCGACGTGGTGCGCATCGGCTCCACGCTGTTCGTCGGGCGGTCGGCACGGAGCAACGACGTGGGCATTGCCCAGTTGGCGCGCGAGCTGGCGCCACTCGGATATGCCGTGCAGGCGGTGGGAATGCGAGGCTGTTTGCACCTTAAGTCGGCTTGCACCTATTTGGGACGGGATACAGTCCTTGCGAATCGCGATTGGGCAGATCTCGCGCCGTTCGCGGGTGCTCGTGTGATCGATGTGGCGCCGGGCGAGCCGGCGGCGGCGGACGTACTGGCGATCGGCGACACCGTGATCGTTCCGGCATCCTTTCCGGAAACCGCGCGCACGCTGGATCGCGCCGGCTGGCGTGTGCTCGCGATCGACGTCTCCGAATTGCAGAAAGCGGAGGCGGGAGTCACTTGCATGAGCCTGATCTTCAACGGGTCCCCGATTGTGGCAGGGACGGCGGCCTTTACCGGGTCCGATCTGACGTGTCGAGAGTACGGGAGTACGGCTCGCAAAAATCGCTGAAACCGGGTAAATGAATTACAATAGGCGAATACCCGAGACGATGTGCCCTCGTGATCACTCGCCTGGCTTCAAGAGGACAGCCGCCAGCCCGCAGAGTCAGCCGCCGGGGAGTCTTTGACGTGCCATACACCGGAATCCCCATAATCGGCGATGCGCCTTGGGGCACACATTTCTGCCGGTTCTATCAAGAGAAGCGGGACCTGAAGAACTCGGAGCGGAAGACAGTTGCAGCCTCCTTTTGGGCTCGAAGGCATACCGCCCCATGAAGAATCTCAGAGGAAAACCCCATATAGTCTTGGCCGGTCTCGTGGTCCTGATTCTGGTGGCTGAGTCCGCACTCTTCTATTCGCTCTGGACGAGTTTCGCCGCGAACGAACGATGGACCGTCCATACGCATGAAGTTCTGGAGAAGATCGAGTCCTTCCTCTCGGAAATGAAGGACGCCGAGACAGGGCAAAGAGGTTATCTCCTGACTGGGAAGGAGCAGTACTTGGAGCCTTACGGCACGGCCGTCCAGGCGGTCCCCGTCCAGTTCGAGGAACTTCGCAAGCTGACCTCCGACAACCCTTCGCAACAATCGCGGATCGAGACTCTGCGATCGCTCATTGACGCCAAGCTGGCCGAACTAAAGGAGACTATTGAACTGCGGCGGACCCGCGGCGCCGGCCAGGCCATCGCAGTCGTATCGACCGACCGGGGCAAGCAGATAATGGATCGGATCCGGGTTGTGATCCAGGAGATGAAGGCTGAGGAGTTGTCCCTATTGGATCGGAGGAACCAAAGGAGGCTGGCCACGGCTCGCTTCCTGATGCTCACGATGGCTTCCGGAGTGGGCCTTCTTCTCATCGTGCTTGTGGCTGGATCGCGTGCGATTGATCGCAGCACAACCGCCCGCGCTCTTGCGGAAGCTGCCGAACAGACGCAGCGGGAACGGCGGCACGCGCGGAGCCTGCTCGAGGCCAGTCTCGATCCCCTGGTCACCATCAGCCCCGGCGGCCAGATCACGGACGCGAATGAAGCGGCCGAACTGGTGACAGGCGTGCCCCGCGACAGGCTCGTCGGCAGCGACTTTTCGGACTACTTCACGGAGCCGGACAGGGCTCGCGCCGGCTACCGGAAGGTTCTCTCCGACGGCCTGGTTCGCGACTACCCCCTGACCGTTCGCCATGTCGAGGGCCACACCACCGACGTGCTCTACAACGCGGTGGTATACCGCAACGAAGCCGGCCAGGTGCAAGGCGTTTTTGCCGCCGCACGCGACGTGACCGAACGCAAACGGCTGGAGGAGGGTCTGCGCGTCGCTTCACTCTACGCGCGCAGCCTGCTCGAGGCCAGCCTCGATCCCCTGGTCACCATCAGCCCCGGCGGACAGATCACGGACGTGAACGAAGCGGCGGAACTGGTGACAGGCGTGCCCCGCAGCGGGCTTGTCGGCAGCGACTTTTCGGACTACTTCACGGAGCCGGACAGGGCTCGCGCCGGCTACCGGAAAGTTCTCTCCGACGGATTGGTCCGCGACTATCCGCTGACCATTCGCCACCTCGACGGCCACACCACCGATGTGCTCTACAACGCGGTGGTATACCGCAACGAAGCCGGCCAGGTGCAAGGCGTCTTCGCCGCGGCGCGCGACGTGACCGAGCGCAAGCGCGCCGAAGCCGAATTGACTCGTTACCGCGAACACCTGGAAGAACTCGTGCAGCAACGAACCAGCGAGCTGGAAACCGCCAACGCCCATCTGCGGCGCACCACCGCGGAGCTGGCCAGCTCCAACCAGGAACTGGAACAATTCGCGTATGTGGCATCCCACGACCTTCAGGAGCCGCTGCGGGCGGTGACGGGTTACCTCGGGCTGATCGAACGGCAGCTCGGGGACCAACTCGAGGACAAGGTCCGGCATTTTGTCGACGGAGCCGTTCAGGGCGCCTCGCGCATGCACACTCTCATCACCGATCTGCTCGCCCTCTCGCGGGTGGGTACGCGAGGCCAGGCGCTGGAGCCGGCCGACCTCAACGCCGTGCTGGACCAGACGCTGGAGGGCCTGGGCGCCAGTGTGCGGGAAACGGGCGCCAGGATCACACGCGATCCGCTGCCCATCCTGTGCGTGGATGCCGGGCAGATGGCGCAACTCTTCCAGAACCTGGTCGGCAACGCCCTCAAGTTCCGCGGTGAGCGGCCCCCGGAGATCCACGTGAGCGCCGGGCCGAAGCCGGGCCAATGGGTCTTTGGCGTGCGCGACAACGGCATTGGCATCGAGTCGCAATACTTCGAGCGTATATTCCTGGTCTTTCAACGCCTGCACACCCGCAAACACTATCCCGGCACGGGCATTGGCCTGGCGATCTGCAAGAAGATTGTGGAGCGGCACGGCGGCGCCATCTGGGTCGAGTCGCAGCCGGGCGAAGGCTCGACATTTTACTTCAGCATTCCGAACGGAGAAAACCATGGAGACCCCAACAATGAACACCGATCTGGGCCGGCCGATTGAAATCCTGCTGGTGGAGGACAGCCCCAGCGACACCGACCTGACCGTCGAGGCGCTGGCCGCGGCCAAGGTGACCAATCGCCTTAGTATCGTCGAAGACGGCGTGCAGGCGATGGAGTTTCTTCACCGCGAGGGCCAGTACGCTCAGGCGCCGCGGCCGGATCTGATCCTGCTGGATCTGAATCTGCCGCGCAAGGACGGGCGGGAGGTGCTGGCGGAAATCAGGTCGGATGAGAAGCTCACGTCCATTCCGGTGGTGGTGCTCACCACCTCGCAGGCGGAACAGGACGTGATGCGCGCTTATACCCTCCATGCCAATTGCTACATCACTAAGCCGGTCGATTTCCGGCAGTTTCTCGAGGTGATCGAAGCCATCGAAGGTTTCTGGCTGTCGGTGGTCAAACTGCCAACGGAGAAATGAGGCAGCCATTGAACGGCGAAACGCACAGGCCGGAGCAGCCCGCGGTTAAAGAGAACATGACGGACGCCGCGATCCGTGTCCTGCTAGTCGAGGACAGCCCGTCCGACGCCGACCTGCTGCAACAGACCCTGCAAACAGTCGGCGCGGACCGTTTCGAGTTCACCTGGGTGGAGCGCCTGGACGACGCGCTCGCGCGCCTGGGCCAGGCGTCCTTCGATGTGCTGCTGCTGGACCTGTCGCTGCCCGACAGCTCCGGGCCCGAAACCTTCCGGCGGGCGCTCCATGCGGCGCCGCACTTGGCGATCGTGGTATTGACGGGCGCCAGCGACGAAAGCCTGGGGCTGGCTGCGGTCCACGAGGGCGTCGAGGACTACCTGGTTAAAGGCCAGTCCGACGGCCGGCAGATTGCGCGCGCCATCCGCTATGCCATCGAACGCAAGCACATCCGAGAGCAACTGCGCCAGCAGCGCGAATGGCTGCGCGTCACGCTCGCCAGTATCGGCGACGGGGTGTTGGCCACCGACACCGCGGGCAGGATCACCCTCCTCAACCCCATTGCGGCCGGCCTGACCGGCTGGCCGGAGGAGCAAGCATTGGGCCAGCCGGTCCAGCACGTGTTCCAAATCATCAACGAACAGACGCGCCAATTGGCCGAGGATATCGTCGGGCGCGTGCTCCGGGAAGGGCGGGCCGTTTCCCTGGCCAATCAGACTGCCCTTGTCACCCGCGATGGGCGCGAGATTCCGATCGAGGACAGCGCGGCGCCGATTCGGGATGGCGCCGGCGAAGTGGCGGGTGCGGTGCTCGTGTTCCACGACGTCACCGGGACGCGTCGCGCGCAGCAGGCGCTGCGCGACAGCGAGTCTCGATTGCACACCCTGAGCGACAACCTGCCGGAAGGCGCGATTTACCGGTATTGCCACAGCATCGACGGCAAACCCCACTTCGAGTTCTTCAGCGCCGGCATCGAGCGGCTTACCGGTATCCCCGCGGCCGAGCTCATGGGCGATGCCGCGACGGCGGAGAACTCGATACTGCCGGAAGACCGCGATCGACTGCGCGCCGCGATAGCATTATCGCGCGAGAAGTTGACGCAGTTCGAAGTAGCGGTGCGCCGCAAACACCGCACCACAGGGGAAGTTCGCTGGTCGCTGTTGCGTTCCACGCCGACCCGCAATCCGGATGGCTCTACCACGTGGGATGGCATCGAACTCGACATCACCGAGCGCCAACGGGGAGAGGAAGCACTTCGCGAAAACCGGGCGAAACTGGCGGAGCGGACCCTTCAGTTGGAACGCACTGCCGCCGAACTGGAGAAGCGCAATCGGGAAGTGGAGCGTGTGAACCGGATGAAGACCGATTTTCTGGCGCGCAGCAGCCACGAACTGCGCACGCCGCTGAACGCTATTATCGGCTACTCCGATCTGCTTGGCGAGCAGTCCGCCGGACCCCTGCCTTCCCCGTACCCGCGGTTTGTGGCCAATATCCAGGACGGCGCCCGCCATCTGCTGGCTATGGTAAACGACCTCCTGGATATCTCCAGAATCGAGACCGGGCACATCGATCTGAACCGCGAAGCGTTCCGCCCGGCCGAGACACTGGAAGAAGTGCTTTCGGTGATCGCGCCGTTCGCCGGAATCAAGAATATCTCGATCGAAAACGAGATCCCCGGCGGCCTGTGGATTCGCGCCGATCGGACGCGCTTCAAGCAGGTGCTCTACAATCTGTTGAGCAATGCCGTGAAGTTTACCCCGGAGAACGGCCGCGTGTGGATTGCCGAAGCCAGCCGCGAGGATGCCGCGGGCTTTTGTATCGGCGATACCGGAATCGGCATCCCCGAATCGGAACTGGAGGCGATCTTCGATGAGTTTCACCAGGTAAGCGGCTCCTCCGGCTCAGCCACAGAGGGCACCGGGCTGGGATTGGCCATCACCCGGCGTTTGGTGGAACTGCATGGCGGCGCCATCCGCGTGGAAAGCACCATCGGCCAAGGCAGCCGCTTCATTTTATCCTTGGGTCCGCACAGCCTCGAGCATCCCAATGACGGGGCTGCGGTATAGGCAGGACGCCTTCGCCGATCTGGTGGACGTCTCTACTTGGCGTTCACCACTCCGCCTACGGTGGAAGACCCGGTTCCGCTGCACGCGTCGCTGCCGTAGCGGATGAACTTCTGGATGCGCTTACCGGTATCGACCTCCGCCGTGTAGATGTTGCCTTTGCTGTCCACACTCACCTGATGCAGCCAATGAAATTCGCCGGGCATGCGGCCGCTTCGTCCGAGCCGGCCCAACTCCTGTAAATTGCTCCGGTTCAGGATGTAGATGGTCATGTTGGAGTTGTCCCCAACATAGAGGCAACTCTGCGCCTTGTCGCTGGAGAGGCTTATCGATACCGCCGTTCCCGGTATGGAGGTGTTGGTGTGTTGGCTGATGAATCGCTCCGCAACGAAGCCGCATTTGCCGGGCTCGCCACTCGGATTGCTGCATGCCTTCCCGAGCATGGGATCGCTGCTGTCAAACACCTGTATGCGGTCATTGCCCCGGTCGCAGACATAAATCTTGCCGTCATTGGCGATCTTTACGCAATGCACGGGGGTGCGGAAGAATGCGGGCTTATTGCTCCCTCTTTCATAGTCCCCTATCCACGGCCCAGCGGCCCTGGGGCCTGCGTCATCGACCGGATTGTTCCCATACGCGCCGAAATGACCGAGATACTTGCCCGTCTCGGCATCGACGATCAGGACGCGGCGGTTTCCGTAACCGTCGGAGACGTACAGGCGGTTCGTCTTGGCATCGACCACCATGTCCGCCGCCTGATAGAGCAGAGGCGTGCCATTGAGGCCGCCATTCGTGTCGTTGCTGTTGGGTCCCTTGGGAGTGCCGCCAACCCTGAGTTTGAAGTTGCCGTTCCTGTCGAACTTCAGTACGAAGCCGTCGCCGCCCGCCTCGTTGGTCGTCCAGGGCGTTCTGCCGCCTCTGGCCGCCGCCGAATTCCCCGAGATCCAGACGTTATCGTTCTGGTCGACATAAATGCCGTGCTCGCTGTTCGGCCAGATGCAGCCCGCTTCCACCTTGCATTTGCCGCCGATGAAACCGGGATCGGCCGGACCGCCCCAGGAGCGCAGCAGTTTGCCATCGGAATCAAACTCCAGAATGGAAGGAGCGGGTTTGCAGCAATCCGCTATGGGGCCATGGGCGCGTACCTGGCCCAACCCGTTGATCGGCTGGCCGTTCTCGTCTTTCGCGCCGGGCAGGGGCCCTTCCAGCCCGGCCTCCTCGTTGGTCAGGGTACGCGGCCGGTTATAGACCCAGACATGGTCGTGCCGGTCGACATCGAGCCCGCCGATTTGGCCGAGAATCCAGTGATTGGGCAGCGGCTGGGGCCACGATGGATCGACGACGAAACTCGGCGTCTTGCCGGTCTCGGAGGCATTGTAGACACCCGTCTGCTTGAACAGCCGCTCGAGAGAGCCATTGTTCTTGAGGATGTCGCTGTTGGTATCGGCGCTCCTGCCGGTCCCGATCAGCAATATACCCGGCAGCGCAGCCATCAATTTACGGCGGATCATCATGCGCTTTCTCCTGGTCGACCTGTAACGCCACGCAAAGCGGTTTCTAGCTGTTCCTTATGGCTTGACGTATTTCTTCAAATCTCTTGCACCCGCCTCAGCCGCGTAGATCGCGCCCGTCGAGTCCGCGGCAACGCCCTCTGCCCCGCTGGTTGCGTCATTCGGACCGCCGGTCGGCGCCTGAAGGTCGGGAATGAACGCGGTCACTGAACCGTCTCTGGCGCTCCCGACTCTGATGCCCCTTTTCCAGCCCGGGTTGTACCCATAACCTTTCGGCAGGAATGACCATTGGCCACTCCACGGAATTACTTGGTCCTCCGATTCGGAGTCTGAAACATAAAGGACATCGTGCCTATCGATAAAAAGCCCGCTAGGCCGGCCAAATTGCTTCCACTCTTCAAGGAATCTTCCGTTCTGGTCGAAGATCTCGATTCGATTATTCGAACGGTCGCCGACAAACAACCGTCCCTTGGAATCTATTGCTAAACCGTGCGGCCCATCGAACTCGCCGGGCGCCGATCCCTTCTTTCCCCACATCTTGATGAACTTACCGTCCCTCGAGAACTTCATGATGCGCTCGATAGGATTGCCTGAAGTGTGACCATTGGCGACGAAGATATCCCCGTTCGAAGCGACCACTACGTCGGTCGGCTCATTGAGTGTATCCGGGCTGTCCCCGGCAACTCCCGGTCTGCCGAGCTTCAGCAGTACCCTTCCGTCCGGACTAAACTCGATGACTTGCTGACCCTTCCCATCTTCTCTTTGGGTATCGGTTATCCACACGTTTCCGTCCCTGTCGATAAAGATCCCGTGAGGGCAGACGAACAGTCCTCCACCGAAGCTTGTCAGGAGCTTGCCTGACGAGTCGAATTCGAAAATTGGATTCTCAGTTTTGCCGGCGCAACTCGTTCCGCCACATCGATCAGCCACCCACACGCGGTCGTGAGAATCAACGTCAACTGCACTGGTCTGCCCCCAGGATCTTCCCGCAGGGAGATTCGCCCAGTTCGCGATCGCTCGATATGGATTCGGCTGCGAATTCCGCTGGGATTCAGTTTGTGCGTGCGTCAGCGCCGCACAAACCATGGCGATAGTCCCGATTGTCACAGCACCGCGGATTTCACGCGATTCCATACTCCGATCGTTCTCTTGAGCTTGGCGACGTGTTTGGGTTTGGCTATTGGAAGATACTATACCATGCGCAAACATGCTTCCGCGTTGGAGCGCCCGGCCATGCGCTGCGTGACCTCAACACCGGGCGCGGTGTCGCCGCCGCTCCTGGCTGCCCCTTGTCCCCGCAGTTTCCAAACCGCCGAATGACCGGGACGAGACGGTGGCGACTCCTGTGCATCGAATACCAGAAGAGGTCGATATTGAGCTCGCCAAAAGCTGTTAAACTCAATGCAACCGGGCTTGGCTTTCCGCGCACCGCCCGGGTGGTATACGGGAACGAGGCAGATTATGAAAATGAAATACGCTGCAATGCTGCTATCCATATGCGTTAGCGGCGCGAACGCCCAACAAGCAAATACCCAATCGCCAAACTACGTCCTACCAACCGGGTTCGTCCACACCGATGAAATCCCCTGGGGAGGCGCCGGCGCTTATGGACCGGGAACGTCCTTCAGAGCGGTGTTCACCAAAGACTCCGGCGTCTTCCTGGATGACCTCCTTCGCGGCATGTGGGTGGTGAAAGTGGACCCCGGCGGGCAATTCACCGTGACCACGTCTCCCAAGGAAGATCTGGCATTCTTCCTGTCTAAAGGCACCGGGAAGTTTACCCTGGGCGACGATCAGATCGACACCAAGCCCGGCGACGCTTACGGCGTTCCGGCCGGCGCCAGGTACGGGCTGACGAACAATGGCAACGAGCCGGTCGAGCTGCTGATGTATGCCGCCCCCTTGACGGTCGCCAACCCCGCCACCAAGCCGGCCAAGGGACGCGCGGACGACATGGAGTGGGTGCCCAATACCACTCATGGCCCAGGATGCGACCAGAAGATGCTCCTGCGTGGCGGTTTCAGCTCCGTAATCCGGAATATGTGGCTGATGAGGGGCAATCCAGGCTCCGTCAACATGGTGCACTCGGGCGGGGACCATCAGATCATGTACTTGTGGGTGGCCCCCGTACCCTCGCCAACCCCCCGGGACAGCCGCACGTATGGCGCGCGGATCATCCTGAGGGACCACGTCATGCAGGCCAGGCAGGGCGACGCATTCTATGCGGGCGGTGCACCCAGGCGGGACGAGCACGGCCTGTTTGACGAGAGTCCCAAAGATCCGCTCATCTACATTGCCATCGGAGCTCTCCCTCCAGGACAAGGTCCGGGTCCCGGGGGTGGGCGCGGTGGGCGTCGCGGCGGTGAGGCCGGTGCACCCCCGCCACCCGGGCGATAACGTTCGTGTGCGCCGGGAAGCCGTCTGTGTTGGTTACTGCTACAATGACTGCCTTGTTGGGCGTTTACCAAAAGGCTGGAAGACAGAATGACAGTCATGAACAGACCGGCGTTGCTTGGACGGCGGACTTTTGGAGCGCTCTGTGCGGCGATGCTCAGCGGGTGCGGTTCGACAACCCAGGAAGAAAAACTCGCGGTTTCGGAGTACGGAAAACTGACTTCGACGCTTCCGTGGGCAGTGGCTCTCAAGAAAGGATATCTGCGGGAAGACGGACTCAACGTCACCGATATCATCTCATCGGGCGTGGGCGGCGGCGGCCTGAGAAACCTGCTTGCCAGCAATCTGGGCGTTGGCAACGTGGGGACCACGGCCGCCATCGCGGCCATCAATCAAGGCATGGACCTGCGAATCGTGATGTGCAACGCCGATCATATTGGCGACCTGACTTGGGCAACCACAAAGGACAGCGGCATCCACTCTATCCAAGACCTTGTTGGCAAGAAGGTCGCCTTTACCGCTCCGCGGTCCACGACTGAGATCGTCCTGCGGGCCGCGGTTGCGAAGGCGGGTCTGACCGGTAAGGTTGAGATCCTGGCGATCGGGGGGCTGGGACCGGGCCTCACCGCTCTAGCGCACCATGCTATCGACGCAACCCCGCTGGTTGATCCCACACTCACTCTGGAGCCGGAAAAGTATCGCATCCTGTTCCGGGGTTACGATGTCTTTCCGAAGTTCACCTACTCGGTGGTCGTCGCCACGCGCGAGTTCACCGTAAAGCACCCCGGCAAGCTGCGCAAAGTGCTTCGCGCCCGCCGGCGCGCGGTGGAATTCATGGAGCGGAATCGCGATGAAACGGCCTCGATCTATTCGCAGCTATTTGAATTCTCTCTCGATGACGCCAAGAAGTTGCTGCCCAAGTACTATGAGTGGGGTCAGTGGTCGCACGGCGAATTCTCCAAGGAAGGCCTTGCGGCCATGTCCTACGGCATGATGCTCGTCGGCCAGATCGATAAGCCCGTGGACTGGTCGAAAGTAATCGATCAAAGCTTCCTCGAGCCCGATCAGCGGAGGGATCTATGGTGAGCGATGCCGGCATTCATGTCGCATTGAAGGGCGTCACGCGCGTCTATCCGGCCCTTTCCGGCCAGGGCGAGGTCCACGCCCTCGGCCCGATCGACCTGAACATACGCCGCGGCGAATTTTTCGGCGTCGTCGGCCCATCCGGGTGCGGCAAGTCCACGCTGCTCGAAACCGTGGCGGGACTGGTGCGGCCTACCGCTGGCACGGGGACATTCGAAGGCAAGGAGATCGGCGGCGAAGTGCCGGATGGCATCGGGGTCGTATTTCAGGAAGACGCCAGCTTTCCCTGGCTGACCGTTGAACGCAATGTCGGGTTCGGTCTGCGGCGCGCCGGCGTGGACAGCGCCGAAATCGCGCGGCGCGTCGATCGCGCCATCGACTTCATGGGACTCAATGCGTTCCGGCGCGCTTACCCTTCGCAGCTTTCCGGCGGGATGCGCCAGCGCGTCTGCATCGCTCGAACACTGGTGATGCGGCCGCGTCTCATCCTCCTGGACGAGCCGTTCGGGGCGTTGGACCAACAGACCAGATTGCTGATGGGCGAGGAACTGCTGCGGCTCTGGCGCGATACCGGCGCTACGGTCGTGCTTATCACGCATTCGCTGGACGAAGCGGCGATGTTGTCCGACCGCGTCGCCGTCATGTCGTCGCGGCCCGGCAGGTTCATCGCCACGCTGGAAACCAACTGGCCGCGCGATCGCGACTCCCGCATCGTATCCGAACCTACTTTCGGGCAGTTAACAAGTCAGTTGTGGACGCTGCTGCGCGATGAATCCAAGAAGGCCCTGAACGCCGGATGAAACACCCCGCCTTCTGGCGCCTGGTCATCGTGGCCGGTGCGGTGCTCGGGATCGAATTCGCCTGCCGCACCGGCATCATCGATCGGGTGACTATGGTTCCGCCATCGCAGATGGCTGTCGCGCTCGTGAGGATGATTAGGAGCGCTCCGTGGTTCTGGTCCGATGCCGGCTCGACGTTCCAGAACATCGGTGCCGCGATCGCCCTGTCGATCATTCTTGGTTTTCTGACCGGCCTGGTCATCCACGCGCTGCCCAGGCTGCGCACCGTGCTAAACCCGGTACTCTTGTCCTATTATGCGGTGCCGACATTTGTTTACTATCCGTTGTTGATCGTGATCTTCGGCATCGGCCCAGCTTCGCTGATCGTGATGGGCGCGATGTTCGGAATCGTCGCGATGATTTCCGCCACGCTGGCCTCGATCGACCGCATCCCGCGCGTCTATGGCAAGGTGGCGCGCGTCACCCGCCTGAGCCCCTGGCAGACAGCGCTCCGAATCAAGCTGCCGGCGGCAACGCCGTACCTGATCACCGGAATCAAGCTCACCGTGGCGTATTCGGTCATCGGCGTCATCGCCGGGGAGTTCATCCTCGCCACCGCAGGGCTCGGGCGCCGGCTGACGCTGTCCTACAACGAGTTCGACACGGCAACGATGTATGGACTCATCCTGCTGATCTTTATCGCCGTGGCGATCGTCAACAGCGTGCTGCAACGCTGGGAAGCGCGTATCCATCGGCGCTGGTACCGGGCATGAAACAGCGCTGGACCGACTACGCCATTCTTGCCTCGGCCAGCGTCTTGTTGTGGCAGGCGGCTTATTATTTTGCCGGCTCGGAAGCAATCGCGCCGCCAATTGAAACCGTGCGGCGCCTGGGCGTGCTCATGGATGGAGCGCGGTTCTGGGGACACGCCAGGGCCACCGGCGTCGCCTTCGTCTATGCCGGTACCCTGGCGCTGGCCGGCGGGCTGGTGCTGGGAATTGCGATCGGCGCCAGCCGCACCGCCCACGAGATCCTTACGCCGATCCTCAGCACGCTCTACTCGATCCCGAAGATCATGCTGTACCCCGTGATCCTGCTGGTGTTCGGCCTGGGCCTGTCGGCGAAAGTCGCGTTCGGCGCGATGCACGGCTTCTTTCCGGTTGCCTTGTTCGCCATCGGTGCGATTCGAAACATCCCGCCGGTGCTGTTGCGCACCGCCCGAGTCATGCGTCTGTCGCGGCTGGACCTGGTGCGCAATATCCTGTTGCCGGCCGCCCTGCCGGAAATCGTCACGGGCCTGCGCATAGGTTTCTCGGCCACCTTGCTGGGCACTTTGATGGGTGAACTGTTCGCTTCCAGCGAGGGGCTTGGCTTCCTGCTAATCCGTGCCATGGACATCCACAACGTGCCCGACATTATGGCTCTCACACTGCTGCTGTTCCTGGTCGCTACCGCCGCTAACATTTTAATTCTCGCCGTCGAGAGGCGCGTCCATTCGCACGGGACGTGACCCCTTATGACTTCCCGGCGGCGAGTGACGCGACGCCGGCCGGGCCGCCGCGCGGGGAACGGAAGTACAATATGGCGGATTGCTTGACGTTAATCGATACTTAAGGAGGAGGGCCATTATGAAGATTGTTCAAGGCGACCAGATGCCGATCGATGAGGAAGCCAGCAATGTACGCGCCGGCAAACTGAAGAAACAGGTTTTCCTGGCTGGCAACGAGGGCACGCCGGGCAACTTCAGATTCGGGCTGTTCTACCAGACGGGCGATTTCTATTCGCCCCGGCATCGGCACAATTTCGATCAGTTCCGTTTCCAGATCGAGGGCGACGCCGGCTTCGATCGAAACGGGACGATGCTCCCCGATTCGATCGGCTATTTTCCGGAAGGCGCGTACTACGGTCCGCAGAGCTCCACCGGATCCAACGTGGTGGCCGTCGTTCAATTTGGCGGACCCAGCGGCTCTGGTTATCTCTCGCAGCGGCAGGTAAACGCCGCCTACGAAGAAATGAAGAAATTCGGCGTTTTCGACAAAGGCGTGTATCGCCGCAACGAAGGCGTGACCGGCCAGAAGAACATGGACAGTTTCCAGGCGACCTGGGAATATGCCAACCAACGTCCGATGGTCTATCCGAAGCCGCAGTATGCCGATCCGATCCTGATGACCCCCGCGCACTTCCGGTGGATGCCGCTCCCTGGCGCCAGCGGCGTAGAGGTGAAGACGCTCGGTACCTTCACCGACTGCCAGATCGGTTGTGCGCGTTACCGGGTCGCGACTGGCTCCAGTTTCACCGGCAGAGGGCGCGGACTCTTCCTGGTGTTGTCCGGGAAAGGCTCGGTCGAGGGCGAGCCGGCGCGCAGGTACACCGCCGCCTATCTCGAGGACGGGGAACAGGCAACGTTCAAGGCTGAAGAAACCACCGAAATCCAGTTGCTGGGCTTGCCTTCCGAGTCGCTGATCGGCCAGCAGCCCCAGGCAGCGGACGAATCCGCAGCGGCCTAGTCTCCTGTCCCAGTGGTTCGTGACATATAGTTAGGAAATTTGGGAGGCGAGGGTGCGCTGCGGTTCGTCGTAGAGCCCTTCCAGCCGAGTTTGCAGGAGATGGTGGACGAGGACTGCCGCGCCGTGGGAATCGAACTCGCGAAAAAGTAATGGCCAGGGCGATCAGCGGGTGGCGATTCTCGCCTGGTATGTGTACAATTGGCTATTGAGATACACATCCATGCGGACGAACATTGTGATTGACGATAAGCTGATGCGGGACGCGCTTCGCGCCACCGGCCTGAAGACCAAGCGCGCTGCCGTTGACCAGGCTCTGCGGACTTTGCTCCGCCTGAGGAGGCAGGCGGAGATCCGCCGGCTCCGCGGCAAACTTGACTGGCAGGGCGATCTCAACGCGATGAGGAGCGACCGTTGATTCTTGTCGATTCCAGCGTGTGGATCGACTACTTCAAGGGAACCGTCACGGCGCAGACCGAGAAACTCGATAGTCTGCTCGGCCACGAACCTTTGGCGATCGGTGACTTGATCCTGACGGAGGTCCTGCAAGGCTTCGCAGACGAAACTGACTTCAACAAAGCCCGGAAAATGCTGACTTCGTTGGTCGTCGTGGAGTTGGGCGGACAGGAAATCGCGGTTCAAGCGGCGAAAAATTTCCGGACGCTGCGCCGCCTCGGCCTGACCGTTCGCAAGACCATCGATACGGTGATTGCCACCCGATGCATCGAGAGCGGGTATGACCTGCTGCACAACGACAGGGACTTCGATCCATTTGCCCAGCACCTCGGCCTGCGCGTGGTAGTCTGAGTGCCACTCGGTGCGCGAATTTCGACGACGCGGCGTTTTCCTATGCCGGGTGCTGCGCTGGACGCACCGCATCGGCCTCGAAGAGCTGGTCAGGGAGATGGTACTCACCCCCGGACGGTTGGCGTCCTATGAAAGGTCTGCCCTCAGCTCCAGTTCATCCTGAATAGCTTCAACGGCCTTAGCTAACATTCCCATGCCTTCCATTACCTTACTCAATTGCTCACCAAATTGAGTCTGGAACTCGCCGCTGCTGCTAATAAACGTCGTAAGCGTGTCCATTCCTTGAGGAAACAGAACTTCCACCAAGTTCTTGTGGGAAGCCGCCACGATGTTGAAATTCGTCTGCAGAAGCTCAACCTGCTTCTTGAGGGCTGCAAATTCCTCGTCAGAAACCATAAGCGCCTCTATGGGATAATACGTCTAAAACACAATACAATCTCCTCATTCCCGAGAGCATAATCAGGTGATTGAGAACTATTCTCTAATCTCCATCCGTTTGCTTCGCGTTCAGCCTTAATCCTGAGAAGACCTGCCTCATCATAAGCCATCACGCGGACCTCCTCATAATCCGGATTTGCGATAATATCAGCCATAGACCCCTTTTGTACTCCCTCGCTTGCACAAAAGCAAGGGTGAGTGTATAACGAGGAAAAGTGTCCGATAAGTACGAATCCATTCGCTCACCGCCGTTTCCAGCGCTCGCACGCGCCCTCGGAATCGACATGGCGCAGTTCAAGCGCCGTCACCAGGACTGGCAGGGCTACTGCCCCATCCACCAGTCCAAAACCAACAACAGCTGCTTCGCTTACCACGGCTCCGGCAAGCTCCATCCGAGGTCCCGGTATCCCCAGCCGCCAAAGCGCCGCGAAGTCCGGCCCGCGCATTCGCTGGTATCATCAAAGTCAAGGGCCAAACTCCATGCGCTATACGGTCATCCTCGAGCGGGAAGCAGACGGCGGATACGTGGCCACCGTGCCGGCACTACCCGGCTGTGTATCCCAAGGCGACACCCGTGATGAGGTCATGAGGAACATCCGTGAAGCGGCGGATCTCTATGTCGAAGACTGTATTGCCGCTGGCGACCCGGTTCCCACTGAAGCGGGAAGAGAATACTTCGAGCTCAAGACCGGCACCCACCAGTGAAGCTCCCGACGGACCTTTCCGGCCAAGAGTTGGTGAAGGCACTTCTGCGGGTGGGATTTGCCGTTAACCGCCAAAGAGGGAGCCACATCATCCTGAGGCGGGGGAACCCGTACGCCCGCGTCGTCGTGCCGGATCACAAGCGAGTCCGCCCTGGAACTCTGCGGCAGATTTTGAACCAAGCAGGGGTCACCGTGGAGCAATTGTTGGAACTTCGCTGAACCTCGAATCGGCCCCGTGACGCCCCTCACCGCAGCAGCGTCGTCGGGACCACGCGCAGCGACGCATCGTCGGCGCCTCAGCCTTCGCCCGCTTTGGCTTCGCTTGGTCATACTCCGCCGCCATCCTCGACCACTGGGAAGCCGCGCCCAATCGCAACCGCCCAGACCAGCGCGTCGCCCCGTCTGGCGTCGCATCGCAAATAGCGGCGGCGTCCTCTTCGAAGCCGCCGTCAAACGCCATGGTAGCCTGAGATCATGCAGTTCTCAGAGTCGATATTCGCCGCGCGCTTCAACATCACGCGAGGGGACCTGGAGGCCTATCTGGCGGAGGCGCTTTCCCAGGGGGGCGACTACGCCGACCTGTACTTCGAATACCTGCTCACCAGCTCTATCGGCATGGACGAATCCATGGTCAAAAGCGCCACCCAGGGCGTCTCCATGGGCGTCGGGGTGCGGGTGATTGCGGGCGAGCGCACCGGGTACGCCTACAGCGACGATCTCTCGCCGGAACGGATTCGCAAGGCGGCGCGAGTGGCCGCCTCCATCGCGGCGGGTCCGAGCAAAATCGAAAAGCTCGGTCTGAACAATGGCGCCACGCACAATCTGTACCCGGTGCTGACCGCCCCGACGGAGACTGCGTTCCTGGAGCGCGTGGAGCTGGTGAAGCGGGCGGACCGCGCGGCGCGCGCCTACGATCCGCGCATTTTCCAGGTGCAGGCCCTCTACGCCGACAACCTCCGCCAGGTGCTGGTGGCCACCAGCGAAGGACTCCTGACCATCGACCGGCAGCCGCTGGCGCGCCTGAGCGTGGCGGCGCTGGCGCGGCAGGATGGCGGCGAGCCGCAGCGCGGGCACGCGGGCGGGGGCGGGCGCGTCGCGCTGGAATTTTTCCTCAAAGAGAAGACCCCCGAATACTTTGCCGTCGAAGCCGCGCGCGAGGCCGTGGTCATGCTGGATGCGGTGGAGGCGCCGGCCGGCGAAATGACCGTGGTGCTGGGGCCCGGCTGGCCGGGAATCCTGCTGCACGAAGCCGTGGGACACGGGCTGGAAGCGGATTTCAACCGCAAGGGAGTGTCGGCCTTCAGCGGGCGCATGGGGCAGAAGGTGGCCAGCGAGTTGTGTACCGTAATCGACGACGGCGCCATCGGCAGCCGGCGCGGGTCGCTCAACGTGGACGACGAAGGCCACGCCACCGCGCGCAACGTGCTCATCGAGAACGGCGTGTTGCGCGGGTATCTTCAGGACAAGCTGTCGAGCACGCTGATGCGCTCGGAGCCCACCGGCAGCGGCCGGCGCGAGAGCTACGCCCACATCCCCATGCCGCGCATGACCAACACCTTCATGCTGGCGGGCGAGAGCCAGCCGGAAGACATAATCCGGTCGGTCCCCAAGGGATTGTACTGCGTGAATTTCGGCGGCGGGCAGGTGGATATCACCAGCGGCAACTTCGTGTTTTCGGCCTCGGAGAGCTACCTCATCGAAGACGGCAGGCTGACGCGTCCGGTGCGCAACGCCACGCTGATCGGCAACGGCCCCGAGGCCCTCCGGTACGTCAGCATGGTAGGCAACGACCTGCGGCTGGACGAAGGCGTGGGCGTGTGCGGCAAAGAAGGCCAGAGCGTGCCGGTGGGGGTGGGCATTCCGACCATTAAGATCGACCGTATGACCGTGGGGGGCACGGGGTGAGCGAGAACCACAAGTGGCCGGAGGCTGGACACCGGAGCTTTGAGTCTGATATGAGTATTCCAGATGCCCCTGCCTCGATTAGTTGCCAAAGGCAAGCCGCCCGCGCCACCACATCCGGAGCCGCCGACCAAGCGGAGTAATCCGGATCGCCTTATTGGGACCGAACAGCCTGCGGTGCGTCCGGAGAAGCCCTACCCACCGATTCCGCCGCCGCCGCCCAGGCGAAAGGACAAGTAGCCGCGAATCGCGCAAAGATGGGATAATCTAGTTGGAGGGACGGTATGACGACTGACGCAGTAACCGGCCAAACCTATCAAGAGTTGAACCGCCTCTACAACATCTTTTGCACCACCAATCTAAACGTCCGATACTACGGCAGCCGCGCGGAGTCGTTTGAGAGTCGCGAGCGGCGACTTCAGATTGCAGTCGCCGCACTGAGCGCCGCCGCCTTGGTGATTTTGCTCTCTACCGGCGCGGAGCCAGCAAGATGGTTCTGTGCAGGGCTGGCAGGCATGGCAACTCTGCTTGCTTCCATTGATCCGTTCCTTGGGTGGAAAGAAAAGGCGCGCGAGATGCACTTCCTGCACCGCGCCCACGGGCAACTCTGCACCCAGATCGAAGCGACCATGACCAAGATCCGGAGATCCGGCGAGATTACCGATGAACTGACGGGCGCTTCGAAGATGGTCCATGACACGTTCGAAAGACTTCAAGCTCTCGACGAGCCGCATCCCGATGCGTCGTTGATCAATCGGCTGGACCAACAGGTCCGGTCGGCGTTTCCTCCCGACTACATCTGGACGAACCTTTGATCCCGCGGCGACAGAAACGGGCCGCTCCCCATGAAGGCATGGACATGATCTCGGGGGGCACGGGGTGAGCGAGAACCATCTTTCCGAGCTGGCGGGCGATGTGGTGAAACGCGCGCTGGAGGCCGGCGCCAGCGACGCCGAGTGCACCATTTCCGAGGGCGACGAGTTTTCGGCCAGCGTGCGCATGCGCGAGCTGGAGAATCTCAAGGAAGCCGGTTCGCGCGGCGCGGGCCTGCGCATCATGATGGGGAAGAAGACCGGCGCGTCTTACACTTCCGATCTCTCGGCGGAAGGCATCGAGCACCTGGTGAAATCGGCCATCGAGCTGGCGGACGTCACCTCCGAGGACCCGCACGCCGGTCTGCCCGAGGCCGAAGAGCTGGGCGCCATCGCGGGCGACCTCCAGCTTTATTCACCGGACGTGGAGCAATTGGAGACGGCCCTGAAGATCCAGACCGCCAGGCGCGCCGAAGAAGCCGCGCTATCGGCCGACCCGCGCATTTCGAACTCCGAAGGGGCTTCCTTCGATACCAACGTGGGCCGCCATATCTTCGCCAATTCGCGGGGATTCGCGGGCGAGTACCGCTCCACTTACTGCTCGCTCAGCGTCGTACCCGTGGCTCGCGACGGCGATTCCATGGAGCGCGACTACTGGTACACCATGGCGCGCGGGTTCGCTCAGTTGGAGGCGCCCGAAGATGTGGGACGCACGGCCGCGCACCGCGCCCTGCGGCGGCTCCACGCGGTGAAGGTGGACACCCAGAAAGTGCCGGTGGTCTTCGAGCCGCGCACCGCCCGCACGCTGCTCGATAACCTCTTCGAAGCGGTGCACGGGATGTCCATCTACCGCCAGGAATCGTTTCTGGCCGGGAAGCTGGGCGAGAAGGTGGCCAGCGAGCACGTGACGGTGGCCGACGACGGCACGGTTCCAGGGCTGTTCGGGACCTCGCCATTCGACGACGAAGGCGTTCCCTCGCGGCGCACCGTGGTCATCGAGCGGGGCGTGCTGAAAAACTACTTGCTGAACACTTACGCGGCGCGCAAACTAGGGATGAAGACCACCGGCAATGCAGCGCGCGGTCTGACCGGCAATGCCGGCATCGGCCACGGGAACTTCTACATGGAAAAGGGCGTCCAGACGCCGGAGCAGATCGTCGCGGGGATTCCCAACGGGTTCTATGTCACCGAGCTGATGGGCTTCGGCGTGAACATCGTGACCGGAGATTACTCGCGCGGAGCGGCCGGGTTGTGGATTCGCAACGGCGAGCTGGCGTTCGCGGTTTCGGAGGTCACCATCGCAGGGAACTTGAAGGACATGCTGCTGGGTCTGGAAGCGGCAGGCTCCGACCTGGAGTTCCGCGGCTCGGTAGCGGCCCCCACATTGAAGATTGGAGAGATGACCGTTGGCGGCAAATAAGACGGCAACGCCCAAGAAGAAGCAGGTCTCGATACCGCCGTTGGCGATTGTGCTCGTCCTCGTGCTGGCGGCGGGCCTGGCAGGATTTCTGTATCTCGACCGCGTCGCCAAGCGGCCCCCTCCCCCTCCCCCGCCACTCACGGCCGAGGCCCGGGCTTACGTGCGGAGTCTGAAGCTCAGCGACGTGCAGATGAATGCGCACGAGAGCTATCTGAAGCAGTCGGTGGTTGAGATTACCGGCAATATCGAGAATGCGGGCGACCGCAAGCTGGCCCTGGTAGAGATCACCTGCGTGTTCTACGATGCGTACGGGCAAGTGGTGCTGCGCGAGCGCGTGGCGATCGTGAGCCAAAAGATCGGCGGCGTCGCCCCGGGCGAGACCAAAGCGTTCCGCCTGCCATTCGACAACATCCCGGAAAGCTGGAACCAGATGCTGCCGCAACTGGTGATTGCGCGCATCGATTTCGGGTAGAAGAAGAGGGGCCGCGCGTGCTTACTTCTTCCCCTTCACTCGTTTGAACTCCTCGCGGATTTCCTGCAACTGGCGGGCGTGACTTTCGGCGTGGCCGGCGTAGCCCTCGAGCAGGCGGAGCAGGGTCATCGGCCCATTCTGGGTGTGGTTGCCGACGCGCTCGAAAGCCGTCTCAGGGAGCCCCTTCAGCAGCTCGTAATTTTCCGCGCGAATGCGCCGGAAGGTCTCCAGCGATTGTTTGGGCTTGCGGCGCGCGTAATCCAGGTTGCGCGCCCACGCATCCTGGTCGAAGGCCACCAGGGTGGGGTTGTCTTCGGCGATCACCTGGCGGAAACGATGCGCGCCCACCATCTCGGCGTCGGCCAGGTGAGCGACAATCTGCCGGATGCTCCATTTCCCCGGGGCGGGAAGGTAATCCTCCTCCTCCCCAAAAACGCCGGTCAGGACCACGGCCAGCAGTTCCGGGCCGCGGCGAAATCGTTCCAATAGCGCTGGTATGTCGGACATGGTATCGACATCCATGGTAATCCGCGCAGCTCAGTGTTGGAAACGCCGCCGGCGCTACAATGAAATCGCCGTGACAGGAACGCTGTTCGACGAACCGGGCGGGTTCGACCGCGAGGGCCTCGCTGCGAAGCTGCGGTTGGCGGCATCCGAGAACATCTATATTGGCGCCAGTTCATGGAAATACGAGGGGTGGTTCGGGCAGGTGTACTCGCGCGGGCGCTACCTTTCGCATGGACGTTTTTCCAAGCGGCTCTTCGAAACCGAGTGCCTGCGCGAATATGCCGAGACGTTCCCCACGGTGTGCGGCGATTTCGCGTTCTACCAGTTCCCTACGGAAGATTTCTGGGGCAGGTTGTTCCGCCAGACGCCGGAGAGCTTTCGCTTCGCTTTCAAAGTGCCGGAACAGATCACGTGCAAGGTGTTTCCGGCGCACGCGCGCTACGGGGCGCAGGCGGGCAAGCCCAACGAAACGTTTCTCGATGCCCGGACGCTCGAGGAAATGTTCCTGCGGCCGCTGCTGCCGCACCGGGCCAAGACCGCGCTGCTGATTTTCGAATTCGGAGCGTTTGGGCGCGGCGCCTTCGCGGATCTGAGCGAGTTTCTCGACCGGCTGGACCCGTTCCTGGCGAGTCTGCCGCCGGAGTTCCGCTACGCCATCGAGATTCGCAATCCCGAGTTCCTGGCGCGGGATTACTTCGCCTGCCTGCGCACGCACCGCGTGGCGCACGTGTACAACGCGTGGTCGAGGATGCCGGAACTGCGCCACCAAATGGCGATTCCCGATTCCGCGCCGGCGGATTTTCTGGTCTGCCGCGCCCTGCTCCGCCGCGCACGGCGGTACGAGGACGCCGTGGCGATGTTTTCCCCCTACACCGAGGTGAAGGACCCCAATCCGGAGGCTCGCGAATCCATGCGCGCGCTGATCGGGCGGGCGCGCGAGAACAAGCAATTCCTTTTCCTTTTTGTGAACAACCGCCTGGAGGGAAATGCGCCGCTGACCATCCTATCGCTTGTGGAGCAGTCCCCGAAGTAAATAGCGTTCGCTGATTTTGGGGCACAGCCGACGATTTCCCATTGCGTGACCGCGTCCACGGAGTCGGTCCACGTTGGACAATTCTCCGGAGCCGCCGCTCAGCGGGCGCATGTTATACTTTTGAATTCACGCCTCACCGAAGGGCCCGTAGCTCAGTTGGTTAGAGCGCTACCTTGACACGGTAGAGGTCTGGCGTTCGAGTCGCCACGGGCCCACCACGTATCCCTTTGAAACCTTGACATTTATGCGCCTTTCCTTGTGGGCATAACAACGACGTTGTCGCGCCGTGGTGCAGAATTGGTGCGAAAACTCGATGAGTTCCCGCCCGCGACGGCTGCCGCCGGTGCCTCCGGGCCGGGCACCTGCTGCTCCTTGTTCCATCGCGCTTGGACGCGTCGGACTATCTCCTCCTGGCGCGGGCGCTGTAGGATGATGTACTCGCTCGTGGTATCCACCTTCGAATGGCCGGCTGTCTTTTGCGCTTCAATCGCCGTGCCGCCGACCTCCTGGAACTTCGTTACAAGCCCACGGCGGAAGGAGTGCATCCCAAAGCCCGGAAAGTCGATCTTTAACTCGCGCGCCGCGGCTTTGAGCGTCTTTCGGATGCCCGAGTCCCAGAGAGGCTCACCTGACCCGTCGGTGCGCGCAAACACGTGGTCTTCCGGGTCGGCGGCGGGCTTCAGGCGGCGATAGTCCTCTAACAACTCCCCGAGCGGGACCTCGCGCACGGAGCCCTCGGTCTTGGGAACATCGATGTCGCCGCGGTAATACCGCTCCTCGATGCGCAGCCAGCCAGTATCGGTGTTGACGTGCTTCCACCGGAGGCCCAGCAATTCCGAGATACGCATTCCGGTGCAATCGAGCGTCTTCAGGATTACTTGGAGCACATGCGGCAACACTTCGAGAAGGGCGACCGTGTTTTCATCCGTGAGGATGCGCCGCTCCCGCGCCCAGCGCTTCTTACCAACCGTGGCAGCTTCGACGGGGTTGCGGTCCTTCCAGTATCCCCAGTCGTGCGCCTTCGTGAAGATTGACGACAGAAGATTCTTCAGATCGACCTTGGTCCAGTAGGACAGGGGTCCGCCGTCCTCCTTCCTGACGCCCGACAAAAAATCGTCCAGCGCTGCGGTAGTGATGTCGCTGAGCTTCCGCCCGCGGAACGCCGGCGGCACATGCTTGTCGAGGTGCTGCTCGTACTTCTTCTTGGCGCCGGCGCCAAGATTGTCCTCGCGCCTGACGTGCTTCTCACGCCAGATTTCGGCGAACTCATCAAATGGGATATGGGAGGCCATGGTGTAGACCTGCCCATTAATCTCCGCGACCTTCGCAGCACGCACGCGCTGCGCCTCGCGCTCCGTGATCTCGCCGCGCTTCTCGCGCTCGTGCGGATCAGTTGTGGTGGTCACGTATCCTAGCAGCCCGTGGCAGAACCCCCTGAAATGCGGCACCGACAATTTCGCGTGTAAGAACGACTGACCGCGCCATCTCGGCGGTTGAAACGTCCGGAGACCGCTGGAGACGCCACACTTGAA
>JBEKTU010000060.1:0-31465 GCA_049515735.1 Bryobacteraceae bacterium | reverse complement strand
TTGCTCTTGCCGCTGCCGGTGCTTGCGAGTGCCCATCGCCATAAAAACATTCTACGGCCGTTATGTTTCAGGCTCCAGCACAATCGCCCCGCCAGACCGGATTTTCACCACGGGCTGCTAAGGGGGACTACACCCTGTTCGTCTGGCTGGACCCCAAGCAGTGGAAGCTGGTGGTCAACAAGCAGACCGGCCAGTGGGGCCTGGAATATCACCAGGAGCAGGACTTGGGCCGCGTAGCCATGACCATGAGCAGACCACCCGTTCCCATTGAGACCTATAAGATGACGCTCTCCAGCGCGGGCGGCAACAAGGGCAAACTGCAACTGGAATGGGAAAACGTCATAGCCTCGGTGCCCTTCACGGTCAAGTAAGTCAATCGCGGAAGCTACACCGCCAGTTGGCCGTGGTACAGCATCTCTTTGGGATTGAACTTGGCTTTGATGACCAGCCGGCCCAGCGTGGTGGAGAATAATACTTCCGTATCCTTTTTGGTGAGGGTCAGCGCATCCTTGGAGAAGCCGAACAGCAAGTCGGAGTTCGAGCTGGTCTGCTGTTGCACGATTCCGGCCTGCGCCAGTTCCTTGCCTTTCGGCTGAAGAGTGGTGAACTGCTTCAAGTTGTCGAGCGCGTCATCCTGCGAGCGCTTCTGAGAATTGTCATCCGGCGACTGCCTCGGAGGATAGTCTCCCTGGTTGTCCTGGTAGCGGCGCGGGCTGGCCGGCAAGGGAAAGCCGATCACGGCAATCACGTAGTGGTTCGCAAACGCATCCGGCAATGGCGCCTTGAGCGCATCCAGAACCGGCTTGGCGCTTTCCCACCGGACCGTGCCTTTGTATACTGTTCCGCGCTGCTGGCCGCGTCCGCCCTGGGAGCCGCCCATGCGCCGGCCGCCGCCCATGCCGCCCCCGCCGATGCCGCCGATGCCCGGGATTCCGATCCGCGGCATCCCCATCCCGCCACCGCCCGGATACCCGCCCCCTCCCGGATATCCGCCGCCGTTGGGTGAACCAGTCTGCGATCCGTACCCTTCCGGTGCCGGGCCTTGCGCCGACGCTTCCTTGGCCCACGGCGATTTCGTGGTCAGTTTGTCGATCTCTTCGGAAGTCCAATCCCCCGGCGCCTTCTTGTCCCAGAACTCCGACGCATTGAGCGGCCGCCAAGCCACGAGGCCGCCTCCGACAAGCATCAACATGCTCCTCCGGCTCAGAATCAGTGGACCGCCTGCTTCAAGCATGAATGTTCTCCAGCAATCACTTAGACGCGACGCTCTGGCCTTCCCGTTACAGCCATTGTTCACAAGTTCTTCGCCATTCGCCACCCGTCCCCTCCGTCTTCGTAGTATTGTGGCGCTCTTCTTACTTTCTCAAAGCCGTAGCTCTCATAGAACGCGCGCGCCTGATCGTTGGTCACCCTGACCATCAGGCTGATGCGCGCGATTCCGCGCCGCCGCAATCGTCGCAACGCGCTCTCCATCAGCGCCGAGGCCGCGCCCTTGCGGCGCGCCGCTGGGTCCACTGCTACCGAGACCAGTTCCGCCTGCTCCCCTCGGATGCAGGCGATCATGTACCCCCGGACCTTTCGGCCGTGCTCAGCGACCAAAAACAGCTCCCCGCATTTGTGAAAATACTCTGCAAACAGGTTGCGATCGTATGCCTCATCGCCGAAACTCGCGCGCTCGATCTCCATAATGCGGTTCAGGTCCGCGAGGCGCAGCCGCCGAACCGTGTACCGCGCGTGCATTCTGTTATCCCCAAAAAGTGGCGGGGGCACCTTGACAATCATTTCGGACTCCGGCATAGTTAAATCAAGATGCAAATGAGTGGCAACAACGTTCAGCCGGAAACCTCCTTCACGACCCTGGTCGACCTCCGCCGCGGCGACGCCGCCACCCTCGACCACATCGACCTTCCCGGCAAGGACGCTCGCCGTCTCATGGAACTCGGCTTTCTGCCCGGTGCCCGAATCACCGCGGGGCATAGCGCTCCCGGGGGCGACCCGCGCGTCTTCCAGGTGGACGGCTCGGAAATCGCCCTGCGGCGCGAAACCGCCAGGCGTCTCAAGGTCCGTCTCGACCGGACCAGCCGCGCTTCGGGGATGCCATGAGCGAGTGTAGCGACTGCCACGGCTGTGGCGCCGCGACTGTCGTCGAATTCCCCGACGCGCCGGCGTCTCCCAAAATCGTTGCCCTGGCCGGCCCGCCGAACTCCGGCAAGACCACGCTGTTCAACCGCCTCACCGGCCTCCGCCAGAAGGTCGCCAACTTCCCCGGCGTCACCGTCGAACAGCATACCGGCATCGCCGAACTCCCCGATGGCCGCGCCGTCGGGATCATCGATCTCCCCGGCCTCTACAGCCTCTCGCCGCAATCCGAGGACGAACAGGTCGCCCACGACGTGCTCACTGGCGAACGGTCGGACACGCCTCGGCCCGAGGCCATCCTGCTGGTGCTGGATTCCACCAATCTTAGCCGTCACCTCATGCTGGCGGCGCCCATCCTGGCTCTGGGCGTGCCCACTCTCATCATTCTGAACATGGCGGACGACCTCCGCAACCGCGGCGGCCACGTGGATACACGCCAGCTTTCGGCGCAGCTTGGCGCGCCGGTGGCTCTGGTCAGCGCGCGGCAGGGCGAAGGCCTCGACGAGGTGTTCGAATTCCTTGCCAGCGCCATGCCGGCGCCCGCGCCCAAGGAATTGCCTGTCCTCCACGACGTGCCCAAGTGCCGCGCGTGGGCCGGCCGGGTCGGCAGCCAGGCATCCTACCGGCCGCCCGTTCCGCCCAAGTGGACGCGCCGCCTCGATTCGGTTTTCCTTCATCCCGTCGCCGGCCCTGTGGTGTTTGCCGTGGTGGTGGTCGCGGTCTTCCAAACTATCTTTACCGCGGCCGTTCCACTCATGGATGGGCTGCGCTGGCTGTTTGAAGTTTCGGGCAAGTGGGTTGCGGCTACCCTCCCCGATTCCATCTTCCGCTCGCTGCTGGTCGAGGGTGTTTGGAGCGGTGTGGGCTCGGTAGTGGTCTTCCTGCCGCAGGTCCTTTTCCTGTTTCTGTTCATCGGAATCTTGGAAGATTCCGGTTACCTGGCGCGCGCCGCGCTCATCGCCGACCGCACCATGGCCCGGGTCGGCCTCCAGGGCAAATCTTTCATCCCGCTGCTCTCGGCATACGCTTGCGCGGTGCCCGCGATTCTCTCTACCCGCACCATCGAGAACAAGCGCGACCGTTTCGCCACCATCCTGATCGCGCCCTTCATGACCTGCGCGGCGCGCCTCCCCGTCTACACATTGATCATAGCGGCCTTTCTTCCCAACCGCCCGGTGCTGGGGCCGTTTCTGGGCGCGCGCGCAGCAGCCCTGCTCGGCCTTTACGTTTTAGGCTTCCTCGCCGCGGTGGTCACCGCGCGCGTGCTGAAGTCGTCCATCTTGAAGAGCGGCCGCACGCCGTTTCTGCTCGAGATGCCGTCCTACCGCTGGCCCACGCTCCAATCCATCGGTCTGCGCCTGTTCGACCGCGCCAAGGTCTTCCTGCGCCGCGCCGGCACCGTAATCCTTCTGGTCACGGTGGTCCTCTGGATCATGGCCCACCTGCCGGCCGTCAACGGCAAGGCCCCGGCCATTGAAGACAGCCTTGCTGGGGCCCTCGGCCGCACCCTCGAGCCGGTCATCAAGCCGCTCGGTTTCAACTGGAAGATCGGAGTCGGACTGATTACGTCTTTGGCTGCGCGCGAGACCATCATCGGAACGCTGGGAGCGATCTACGGCATGGATCCCGAATCGCATAAGCTCGACTTGCAGAAGTCGCTCCAACACGATCTCACGCCCGGCGGCGCGGTGGCCCTGTTGATTTTCTTTGCCTTCGCCATGCAGTGCATTTCCACCATCGCGGTAGTGCGCCGCGAGACCGGCGGATGGAAGTGGCCCATCCTGCAATTCACTTACATGGGCGTGTTGGCGTACGCCGGGGCATTCGTCGCCGCGCACCTGATCCGGTAGTTCCGCTATTCCGCCGCCGCTTCCTGAAACACGCTGGTGAAGAAATCCCGCGAGTCCGGCGAGCAGCCGATGTGCAGGCTGTCCGTACCCTCTTCGACGAAGCCCAGGTATCCGTCCCATCCCAGATCGGCCAGCACGAATCGCAGGCACTCCAGCTCGTCCAACGGCAAGCCCGAATAATCGATGTCGAACACCTGCCCCGAGCAGTGCGAAAGCGCTTCCGGCTTGCCCGACTGTCGCGCGTAATCTTCCGGCTCGACCAGCGCCGCGACCTCCAGGGGCTGGAACTGCGCCTCGTTCCCGACCAGTTCCCCGTACAAGCGCCGCGTCTCGAACGCAATGTACGTCAGGGCGCCAATGGCCGCCGGCGTGGCCTTCGAGAAGTCTTCGAGAGTCGACGGATCGTCCGCCGCGATCTTGAGCGAATAGCCAAAGTAGTCCGGCCTATCGAATGCCTTTACCAGCCGGTTCCCGATGTCGTCGTGAATATCGTCGCGGTTATGGAACACCAGGTCGTCCGGCTTGAGCCAGACCGAAAGCCGGTGCGGCGCGCGGTTGGGACGCCCGCTGGGCCGTGCGAACTGGCTCTTGTACTGCTCCGCCAGCGAGACAAATGCGACCGGATCGCGCCGGTAAAGAGCGAGCAACTGCTCCGCCCGCTCGACGCGGAACCAGTAAGTGGGCGAGTAGTCGCGCTGCATCTGCTGCCCGATAGTCTGGTAGAGTTCCGGGTTCCACACCGGGCTGCAGGAAAAGAACATCCGCGCCACCGTCGCCTGGTCTTGAGGGATGCCGCGCGCGCGCCGCGTCAGATCTTGCATCTCCGCCACGCAGCCCTGGCCGCAGTGGTAGGCGAAAATGGCCCAGTCGCGCCCGCCGAACTTTCGCTCCAGGCCCGCCAGGTACTTGGCCGCCGCCGGTATGGCGCGGCCGGGAACCAGTCGGTCGTCGCGCACGGTCGCCTGGTACGGAGTCTTGTGAGTCACAATCCGGTACTTCGGCTTCTTGCTCTTGCTGTAGACCGGAATCCTTTCGCGGGTAATCGTGTAGCGCGTGGCATGCACCACCTTCAGCCCCATGGTGCGCGCCGTGGCTTCCGAGATCTGCATGATGCCCTTTGGGCCGTCTGGGCTCTCGGCTCTGGCGTCGCCCCAGCTCTCGAGGTACGCCACGGCTTCAATCACCTGCGCCGGCATGCCGCTGCGCTTGGATGCCGACCGGAAAAGCGCCTGGAGTGTGGGGCTCAAGATGCGCCTGGCCCCAGCCACCGCCTGCGGCTCACGCATGATGACGAAAGTCTGCGATTGAATCATGCGGTCCGTGCGGTCTTCCAGCAGTTCGTTCGAAATGTCGTCGCGCGCCACGCCGATGCCGGACACGCGTTGCTCGGGAACGAAATGCTCGGAAGCGCCGGCCTGCCCCATCGGCGCCAGGGTCAGGAAAAAGAGGACCGCGAATCTCATCCCTCTATTCACCAGTGTATCCCGCCACGCCGCGGCTTTTCCCACTGGTCTGCGCCATCTGCTTAAATCAGGTAAGAGGACCGACATGAAAATCGTCTCTCTGGAAGCGCTCATCATTCGGATCCCGCGAAAGCAGCGCGGCGCCGGCCGGCTGGAAACCTTGCTGGCGCGCGTCACCACGGATTCCGGCCTGACGGGCTGGGGCGAATCGCAGGCTCTCGCCGCCCCCGAAGTCGCCGGCGCTATCATCCATTCCATTTTGAAACCGGCGCTCAAAGGAAAAGAATTCGGCGGAACCGGCCTGGAGATTGAAACCCTCTGGGACGCCATGTACGACCAGATGCGGGTGAGCGGCCAGACCGGCGGCTTCATGCTCGACGCCATCGCCGCCGTGGATATCGCTCTGTGGGACCTGGCCGGCAAGATCCATTGCGCCCCTATCGCCGCTTTGATTTCCGGCCGCGCCGCCAAGCCGCGGCTGGCCACCTACGTCAACTACCTTGCGGGCGACACCCGCGCCGAGCGGCTCGAGCGCGCACGGACCTGCCGGGCGGCGGGCTGCCGCCGCTTCAAGATTTTCCACCGGGCGGGCCAACGCGAGCTCCTCGAGTGCTACGACGCGCTGGCCGCCATCTGCGGCCCGGAAAACATAGCCGTGGACGCGCAGTGGCGGCTCGATCCGAAAACCGCTCCGGCGTTGGGCGCGGAGCTGGACCGCCGCGGCGCGCTCTGGCTGGAGTGCCCATTTCCGCCCCAGGACGTGGCACATCATGCCGCGCTCGCCGCCCACATCCGCACTCCGCTGGCCATCGGGGAGAGTTACCGCACGCATGTTGAGATGGCGCCGTTTTTCCGCGCTGGCGCCATGCGCATCGTCCAGCCCGATCTGGGCCGCTGCGGTATCACCGAAGCGCTGCGCATCGCGCGCGCCGCCGAGCGCGCCGGCATGGAGATTGTGCCGCATCTCGCACCCGCCCTCGGTCCTCTGCTCTTCGCCACTTTGCAGTTCGCCGCCGCCACGCCCAATTGCCGCATGGTGCCCCACACGCCGGGCCTGCTGGAGACCGCCGGCGAGTACTCCACCTCGCCCGTGGCGTTCCGCAATGGTCATTACACCGTGCCCACGGCGCCCGGCTTGGGCATCGACCTGGCGGAGCCCGAAGTCCGCCTCGTGGAAGTGGCGTAATCTGAGTGGGGCAGACGACCGCCTTTTGTCGTCTGCCAACCGCAACCGGCGCTAGGCGGCAAGGTTGCAAACGTCGTACCATGAATTCGTGCCGGTCAAGATTCGCGATCTGATCAGGACACTGGAAAACGCAGGGTGGCGCCACGTCCGGACCTCTGGCGACCATCGGGTTTTTCGAAAGCCTGAGGGTCGCGTCACGATTGTGTCGGGGAAGCTTGGGGACGACGTTCGGCCCGGCACGTATCACGCCGTTTGCGGCAAACTGGTATCAAGGAGGCCGATAAATGATTCGCAAGTACTCCCTGATCATCGAAGGGGACGACGCCGGCTACAGCGGCTACGTACCGGAGCTCCCGACCATCCTGGTCACCGGGAAATCCATAGAGGCTCTGACTGCCTGCGCCAAAGAAGCCGTCCGCCTCTACTGGGAAACCCTGCAAACCGATCGATCCCCGGCCGCGATTGTTCGCGAAATCGAAGTCGAACTGCCGGTCTGATGCGGCTACCGGGCATACGGGCCGGCGCCTGACAGCTCCCGAACGTTACTGCAAAATGGCATCGGCGATCAACGGGATATCTTCTCTATGTTCGCGCAACGCCGGGGAGGTTCCTACCCGTGTTAGTAAGTCGCAACAGAGACGCGGAGAACCAGCGGTTCGGAGCTGAAATCCAGTCCCCCATCCGTCTGGTCACCATTCAAGACGCGAAGGAACTTGAAAACGCCGTTCTCGTAGGTTCCTTCTTCGACGCGCAGAAACTGGCGGCGCTTATCCGGAGTGGTGGGACTGAAATCGACGCGGGAGTAGAATCCAGCCACCAGAAACTGGTTGTCTTTGAGCTGGGCAACCAGGGCGCCTCCCATGGGCTGCGGATTGCCCGCCGGGCGACCGTTCCGCGACCAAACTCCATAGGATACGGTGGCGTCCCACGCTCCGAACCGAAGCGTTTGCGTGACCTTGCCCCGCTCTTCGGCAACGGCCTGGAGCTTGCCTTCGAAATTCAGACGGGCGACCTCACGAGCCATGGGACCGATCAAGCGGTAGGTGGTTGCAAAGGGGGCGACGAATTCCTTCGTCCCGGTCAGCGCCCAGGGGGTAAGAAACTCGTCCTTCGGCCTGGCGGCATCCGGAATGGCGCGGATTCTTGTGTAGTCCATGCCGAAGGGCGAAAAGCCGATGGCCTGATGGCCCAGCGCGAAAAAGAAAACCCGTGGACTGCCGCCGGTCTCGGGCACGAAGAGCGGGTTGTCATCGCGATGATAGAGATCGAGCGCCTTTTGGTAGGCCGTGGCGTCTGTGGTGTAGTTATCGGGTGAGACCATGTCGAGCGCGGGCGCAGCGACCTTCCAGATCGGAATGACGTTGTCGGTAGGGCCACCGCTTTCGTAGCTGCCCGGTGCGCCCGGCTGGATGGGGTTCCGCAACGCGGCGTTGGCATAGAGGGGGAGCGGGTAGAGCGCCTTGCCGGCGGCGGCCACCTGCCCGATGTACTGCGCCACGGACCAGGCGTGGAAGCAGACCTCGGCTTCGGGCCCGAAGGCTTCCTGCCAGTTCGGGGAAGACGCGCTGGATTGCACGTTCATGGCCTTGAGGACACCGGCCGGGACCGGGCCTTCGAAGAGCTTCTGCGCGGCCGGGGAGTAATCGCGGAGAGTGCCCCAGGTGCCAGGTTCGTTCTCCACCTGCACCATCAGCACAGTGCGCTGGGGATCCGCCGTCCTGAGGTGGCGCATCAAGGCGACGAAGGCCCTGGTGTCCTCTTCGAGCGAGGCGGTGGCGAAAGGCGAGGGCGAATCGACCGGATGGCCGTTCCTGTCGACCAAATGCGTGTAGCGTTCGGGCGCCAGCTTCATCCACTCCGGCATATAGTGCTGGCTGCCGTTCTTCCAGGTGGCGAACCAGAGCAGCACCAGGCGCACCTGATGGGCTCGAGCCTGGGTCAGCAGGGTGTCGACGACGCGGTAGTCGAACTGCCCCTGTTGGGGCTCGAACTGCTCCCAGTAGACCGGGATCTCGACGGTGTTTGCGTGCATGAACTCAATGGCCGGCCACACCTTAGGGAGCATTTCGGGCCAGCCGCTCGAGTTATTCACCTGCGCGCCCAACATGAGGTAGGGGGCATCATCGACAAACAGAGCGTAGCGCCCATCCTTCTTCACGAGGCGGGGAATCGGCCGCTCTTTCACCTGCGCGAATGCCGTTAGCGCAGTGAAGACGAATACGACAACCACGAAACTGGAGATTCTTCTCATCCTCTTGCCTTTCCGTATGGGACATTCGACCGGTTTGGGTCCCATTGGCTGGCAGTATACTCCAACCACGCTGATTTCCACCATTTGTGACCCGATCGGTTCACCAGCACCCTTCCCAGCCTGTTAAACTGTGGCCAACCGGACCGTGCAGGCAAGAGATAGGCCTTTTGCCGTGGGCCTGGACGCAACGGAGTGGAAAGCTCTCTATCAGTAAGGTTGAGGAGGCTGCCAAAGAGAATGAAGCGTAGAACATGCCTGATGGCCATGTTGGCGGGCGCCGGCGCCACAGCGGCGCGGCCCGCGGCAAGGGTCAGGCAGCCGATCGTGTTGCAGGTGGATCTCACGGTCGATCCGGCCCGGAGCGAGGAGATGCTCAAGGATTTCCGCACGATCTTCAAGCCCGCGGCCGCCAAACAGCCAGGGTACATCGATGTTAAGCTTCTGAAACTGCGCCAGGCGATCCAGGGCAACGCTCCCTCCGCCAACTACCGCTTCGTGCTGACTTATGAATCCGAGGAGTTGCGTCAGAAGTGGGTGGCCTCGGCGACCCACCAGAAGGTGTGGCCCGCAATCGAGAATACCCTGCAGTCGATGGACTACACGGTTTTGCTGTACGACGACCTTACGCAGGCATGAGCCGGGTGGGGAGGTTTACGATGAGCGAGAGCATATCGCGCCGCACCGCGGTGCGGAGCATCGGCGCGTCGCTGGCGGCCTCGCGGGTTTTGCTGGCGTCGATCTATGGCAACAAGAAGGTGACGGCGCTGGTGATCGGCGGCGACCGGTACCACAACATGGACTACATCCGGACCGCGCTGAGCAAGACTCTCGCCAAGGACCTGGGCCTTTCGATGGACTTCAGCGACGAGGTGACCCTGCTCGCAACCCGTTACCTGAAAGACTACAAGCTGCTGATCATGCTGCGCGACGGCATGTATTGGCCTACCGGCTATTCGAGCGGCGGAGGCAGGGGCGAGCGCGGCAACGTGAGCGTTCCTCCGCTGCCGCCGATGGAGGAGAAAGAGGCCTACTGGATCACTCCGGAAGAGGGTAAAGCGGTTAAGGGTTTTGTGCAAGGCGGGGGCGGCGCGCTCTTCTATCACAACACCACCTACATCAGCCCGCACAATCGGGATTTCCGCGACGTGATCGGCGCCGTTACCCTGCAGCACCCGCCCCTACGCCCGTTCAAAGTGAATATCGTGAACCACGACCACCCCATCACTAAAGGCGTTAATGATTTTGTGGTTACCGACGAGCAGCACTTCGAGAAGTACGAAAAAGATCCCAAATACATCCTGATGCGGAGCGTCAATGTAGACGGACTGACCTGGCGGGATCTGGGCACTTCTTCGGTGGCGGGGTGGGCTTACGACTACGGCAAGGGGAGAGTGTGCTACCTGGCTCCGGGCCACACCATCGCGGCGCTGTGGAATCCCGAATACGAGAAGATTCAGAAGAACGCGGCGAGGTGGCTGCTGCGGCTTAATTCAACTTCCATCCCGTAACCTGGCCGTTGTCGTTTATCTGAGCGGCAATACGGTACACGCTGGTGCGGTGTTGCGGCCAAGGGTACGTCCGATATGTGAGCGTCAGTTTGTATTCGACGGCCTTGAGCGGAGCATTCACGATGTAGGCGGTCTCGCAACGCGCTGTGATCGCCTGACGGCCCTGAATCTTTCGAATCGCGCCCCGGATGAGGACCTTCGCATCCCTGACTGCGGAGCCGTTCGCCAGCGTCAGCTTCGAAACCTCACAACTGTATTCGACATCCGTAAGCGGCGTCATGTTCTGGTTTGAAATCTGGACCGCCATCGAAAACGGGCTTCCAAATTGCAACTCGGTGGGCGGTTCCACTCCGGGCCTAAAAATGATAGGGAAGATGAGTACGACAGTCACGAAAAGGACCGCCATACTGAGCATCAGCCGATAAGGTCCACGGAAACGGGACTTCGGAACGGGGAGTTTCGGCGATACGGCCTCCGGATTGGTACCCCCAGATCTCCACATTGCTGGCTCGCCTTAAACTTTAGCAAATGGAAAAGGAAGACTGCCTGGGTGCGGCAGCGGGCCGAGCGGGCTGGCGAACAAAGTCTACGCTGCTCTACAATAGGCTTTCTTACCTGCCATGGCCCAAGATGACGCAATTACCAGACTCGCACGCCAGATCGATGCCGCGAGGAAGGCCGAACGCTTCCTGGTAAATGCTGATGAGATCGCGCGCCTGCGCCGCCACGGTGCGGGCGAGTTGCATCGGATCTGCGCGGAGTTCGTCTCCTCGGTGAACAGCAAGCTGGCGGAGGCAGCGCTCGACCTTTCGCCAGCCACATATGCCCCGGAGTTCTTCCGAGAACCTGGGATGAACCTGATCCAGATCAGCTCACAGGGCCGCGAGATGCAGATCACATTCGAGGCTACTTCTCAACTGGTCTCTGCCGAGAAGTTCCTGGTCCCGTATGTGCTGGAAGGCGAGGTCCGGACGTATAACCAGAGGATGCTCGAACGCTTCGAGATTCGGAGCCTGTTGCTGTTCTTCTGTGTGGAGGAGGGGACCGCGGGCTGGCGCTTCTTCGACTGGCGGACTCGTCACACCGGACCGGTCGATCGCGAACTGTTGGTGAGCCTGATGGAACCGCTCTTCTGACGATCGCGCGATCATCTCAAACCTGCCGGCCGTAGATCGGAATGGCCGCGCCGGTCACCTGCGCGCCGGCATCCGATGCCAGGTGCACCAGCAGCGCGGCCACCTGTGCAGGCTGCACCCATTGCAATGGATCGGCTTTCGGGTCGGCGGCCCGGTTCGCCGGCGTATCCATCGTGCCCGGCAGCACCGTATTCGCCGAGACGTTGCGGTCCTTGTTCTCCAGCGCAATGGTACGGATTAACGCCACCAGCGCCGCTTTTGAAGCGCTGTATGCCCCCACCATGACGCCGGGCTCCACGGCCTGCCGGCTCGCGACCGCCAGGATTCGCCCGCCGCCCTGCTGCCGCATATGCGGCAGCACCGCCCGTGCCATGAAGAACGCCGAACGGTAGTTCAGATCCAGCATCTTGTCGAGCGTCGCATCGTCCGTTTCGGCGACGCTCGTTCCGCCGGCGAAGCCGCCCATCACATGCACCAGGACGTCGATGCGTCCGAACCGGGTCATGATGTCGCCGGCCGTCTTGCGTGCCGCCTCGCCGCCCGAAAGCTCCGCCGGTAGGGCGGCGAACCCCGGGTGCGGGAAGTCGCTCGCTTGAATCGATCGCGACACTCCCACCACCTTCGCCCCGGCCGCCAGAAACGCCTGGGTAACGAAGCGTCCGAGCCCGCCGTTGGCGCCGGTAATGAGTGCGACTTTGCCTGCCAGTGCGTTCATGATACTCCTCCTCGAACGATCTTACTCGCCTGATGACCACGTCGGCGGAACAGCGGCCCGAGTTGTGGAACCGGTAGTACAACGGCGGGGATCGTCGCAGCCCCTAGGCCACGCGCACCAGCACCTTGCCCATGGGGCCTTCGGCGAGCCGGGCGAAGGCGGGCTTCACGTCTTCGAATTTGAAAACCTGGTCCACCACGGGGCGGCGTCCATCGCGCTGGAGGTGCGCCACGATCTTCTTCCAGGCATCTTGCGCGGCCTCCGGCGTGTAGTCGCCTACGGCCACGCCGCCGATGCGGTTGCGACGGAAAAACAGGGTTGCCGTGTTGAACTCAGGCACCGGTCCGCCGCTGCGGCCCACCACGCTGATCTTCCCGCCGTAGCCGAGCGTCGTGACGACCTGCGGGAATCCAGAACCGGCCACGCTATCGACCACCAGGTCCACTTTGCGAGGATCGAGAGCTCCCAAAATCGTCTTACCCAGATCGGGATCGCCAGGATCGAAGACGAACTCGGCGCCCAGTTCCTTCAGGCGAGATCTCTTTTCTGCGCTGCGCGAGAGCGCTGCTACCGTCAGTCCCATCGATTTGCCGAGCAGGACCGATGCTACTCCCACTCCGCCGGAGGCACCCGTCACCAACAGCACCGTTCCGGGCTCCGGCGGCTGGGAAGGCTCGCTCCACTGGGTCAGGGCCTGCCACGACGTGAGGAACACGAGGGGCGCGGCCGCCATCTCTTTCTCGCTCCAACCGGGTGGAACGGGAGCCAGGCTGGCGGCCGGAACTACGGTTTTCTCGGCCAGCGTTCCCCAAACCGTTACACCCGCGGCGCACCGCAGGATGCCGACCGTCCGCCCCACGTATGCGGTCTGGACGTTCGGCCCGACCGCGAGCACCGTACCCACCCCGTCGCGGCCCAGGATATGAGGCAACTTCGGCCGCGCGGGGTACTGCCCGATCGAAAGGAAGGCGTCCGCCGGGTTTAGCGCCGCGAACCGAATGGCTACCAGCGCTTCACCGGGGCCGGGCTGCGCTTCCTCCACGTCGGACAACCGCAGCTTTTCCACACCGTCGTAGGAATCCATCAGCCAGGCGCGCATGATCTTATTGTCGGGCATCCGGAGGAGTGTTAAGTCGGCTTCCGGCCGGTTTAGCTTCGATTACGCAGCCCGCATACCAGGCAGCGAGAACGGCCGCGGCCCGAATCCGCGCGCATTTCGTGCGACACCTCGTGGCGTCCTCTCCTCAGCAGGGTGCAAAAGCACCCTGACGTAGATGCAGGAGGGTTGCACAGGCCACCCGCGCAGCACAGGCGACCGTGCCAGATGAGGCTCAAGCGCGCCCAGGCACGTGGGAGAATCGCCGAGCACCAATCCGTCGTGCCGGTTCTACACGGCTGCCCGATCGTCATGTTCGACCCACGCGGTCTGCCACCTCGTCGCATGGATCGATTAACGGGGTAGCGAAGTAATGGGTATACTGGACGCTGGTTAGGGTCGAAGTGCTCTTGCAGCGGGATTATGGACCTTACGGTCGTCCAAGACGGTGGAAAGATCAGGCGCGCGAAGCAGGCCGTGCGAGCTGCGCTGAAGTGGCCGGTTTGAATTCTAGGACTTGAGAAAGGACAAAAGTAAATGACGCAGACACGAATGTCAATGAGTCGCCGTAGCCTGATGCAGCGCGCCAGCGCGCTGGCAGCCTTTGGCCCGCCGTTCAAGATGACGGAAGGGCCTGTCAGCGCTCAATCCCAATCGGGACGCGTGAACACGGCGTCGGCCCCCAGCAAACTGAGGATCACCGACCTTCGGGGCCTCACCATCGACCCAGGATGGACAATGCACGACTTCCCCCTGATCCGTATCGATACCAATCAAGGCGTCTACGGCTTGGGAGAGGTCTTCTGCGGCAACGTGTGGACTCAGGCCGGGATTCTTAAGCCATTTCTGGTGGGACGGGACCCGCTGCAACTCGTGAACGAAACCATCATGGCGAGCATGCGCCACTACGGCGGGGACTATCCCATGGGCGGCGGCATTAGCGGGATCGACGTTGCGCTGTACGATCTCGCCGGCAAGGTGTACGGCGTGCCCGCTTGGCGCTTGCTCGGTAACAAGCGCACGGACCGGGTGCTCCTCTACTGCGACACCGACACTCAGGGCGAGCCCGACACAAAGGCTTACGCCGCGCACATGATGACCCGGAAGAAAGCGGGATTCAGGTTCTTCAAGACGGACCTGGGCGGCGGTCTGGTTAGGAACAGACCCGGGGCCCACGACTCGCGTGGCGTCTGCACGGAGAAGGGTCTGCAATACCTGTGTGAATACCTGGCCGCTATTAGGGACGTCATTGGGGAAGCACCGCTGGCTTGTGACCACTTTGGAAGGTGCAATGTCGACGATGCGATCCGTTACGCCAAGGCCTTTGAACCGTACAATCTCGCCTGGGCCGAGGACTTTATCGACGCGACCGGTCGCGACTGGCGGGGTTACAAGAAGATTACCGAATCGACGAGGACCCCTATCCTGACCGGGGAGAATGCGTTTGGCCTGGAGGAAAGGTTTAAAGATCTCCTGGACAACCGTGCTGTGGACGCGATCCATCCCGACGTGTGTAATTCGGGCGGCATGTTGGAAGTCAAGAGGATCGCCGATTATGCGGCGGTGTGCGGGATCAATACAGCCTTTCACCAGCCGGGGGGTCCCATCGCGGCGTTTGCCAGCGCGCATGTCGCCGCAACCCTGGCTCCGACGAGCTTCCTGGCGTTGGAGTTTCACTGTGCCGAGGTCCCGTTTTGGGACGACTTGGTGACAGGGGTCCCCAAGCCCATTGTTAATGACGGCTACCACGTGGTACCCGACACGCCTGGGTTGGGCATTGAGCTGAACGAGCCTGTGGTCAAAGAGCACCTGAGACGGCCGGGCTACGCGGCTGTGAACGGCTACTTTGAGCCCTCTACCATGTTCGACATTGCGCTCATCGGCTCGTACCGGCAGAATCCACCGAGACTGCCGGCGTGATCCGGAAAAGGACACGAGGGAGCCGTTCGAGCTGCGGCGCAAGTACGCGCCGGAGAAATTCCGATTCCGCTTTCGGCATTGTCCGAGCGCAACAGCCGGCATTTAGGCAACCGCAAACGCACGACTCGCCGTATTTGCCCAAGGGTGCACTGCGGCACAGTAGCGTGAGAAGTCAGTTCCCAAAATCGGGATGAGCGCCTCAATCTCGATTGCAACTCCTCTCTCCGTGTACCAACACTCATCCACCCTATGCAACTCGACCGTGTCACGTTGGGTGGCGATCGCCACCCGCATCCATTCACTATCGGCAGCCAGCAAGACCGCTTCGGCCCTGCGCCCATTCTGGTATCGAATCATCATCCACATTGCAGTTCCACCTCCCTCTGTTTGAGCTGGCGATGCAGCAGAGCGGCACACAAATACGTTGATCTCTTTGGTTATGGACCAGAAGTACTGCGGGACGACGATCCGAAGGAGGCGGCCACGTTGCGCTGGAAGTTTTCGCCCTTGAAGCGCGCCGTTGCGGTCGGCGTCAAAGGTCAGATGAACACCGAAGCAGAGATGCTGACATTACGGCGTGAACTTCATTCGCTCGCGGCTGGTGACCGTGCCGGGCTGCGCTATCCCGTAACCTTACGGCGGACCAGTGCGGCGAAATCCAGGGATAGCGAACTGAGGCTCTCATCTGCGATCTCTTCGGGCCGCTCGGGGTCGCCAAGCGAGAGGGCCTTGGCATCCATCCGGTTATGGCGGGTCGGTCACTTGACACGTTCGGCGGTGAGCTCGCCTTCGCCCATGTCGCCGATGGTCACGTTGAACTTCAGTTCCTCGCCCACAACCTTGCCTTTGTAGGTGATTTTGAACTGGCCACCACCGGCCATGACGATGAACGAGATGGAATCCCCCTTCACCGAACCGTCGGTGATCTGTTCTTCGCCATAGGTATTGGCGACGGTGCCGGTCAGCTTCTCGCCGTTCACCTGGAAATTGAAGTTGATTTCCAGGTTCCCGCCATCGGGCGTTTTCATCTCCCCTTTCCACTTGCCGTTCAGGTCAGCGGCGCTGGCGGCGGTCAGAAGCGCAAGAAGCGCGATGGCGCTGAGAACGAACATACGGTTTCGCATGGTAGCAATGCCCTTTCAGCGGGCGGCGTGGTGATTGGGAATCGCGGTGAGCCGCCCGGCTTGGATTGAGTATACAGCACGCCGGCGACCGTTGGTTGCCAGCGATTCGGGCGATTACGGGGGAGGCGTGCGGAAGGCAAGTGGACGGCCGGTATAACAAGGAATCCGCTATTTCCAGCAACCCTTCGCATCGGCGGGGAGCAGCGGCTTCTGTCCGGCCCACAGTTGCTGGTCGAACACCACCAGTGCATCCGCGGTGGCGGCATAAAGCGCCATCAGTTCCGTCAAATCGACGGTGCTACGGGGCCCGAACAATCGCAGAACCTCCGCGAAGGTTTGAGACGACACCTTCCTCGCGCCAAACAGCTCGCGACCCAGGGTGATAATCGCGGCGTCCTTCGCGTCCAGGCCCGTCACGGGCCTGCAGTACTTGATGGCGTCGATGACATTGGGCTCCACATACTGGGCATCTTTCGGATCGCGGGCGTGCCCCTCCCATTGCGTCCACTCAAACTGGTTGGTCAGCTCGCGGGCCGTGGTCAGGACAGCGACGGCCGTCAGCCGATTCCCGAGCTCCGTTTCGTATTTCAGGTAGTGATGAGCATCCGCCAAGCCCTTCGACACCCCCGGACTGTACAACTGCGGCTGGGGACGATCTTTCCCCCGGTCCGGAAGCCCGCCTCGTTGCCTCGCCATGATATCGTCGAAAATCTTCTTGTCGGCGTCGTTCATGTCCTCGCGTTTGGGCACGGGCAGCCGGTTTCCGGACTCAGGGTCGATATCCGCAGGGAGCGCTGCCGTTTTCGGAACTGCACCCGGATCCGCTGTTTGCGCGTGCGCGCAGACCGACATTCCCATCGCGCCGGCGAACAGAATAGTTCTCACACTCTTCCATGCTTTCACGCTGCCCTCCTGTTTGGTTATAATCCCCTGCCATCATCCGACAATTTGTCGGAGCCGTCAAGGCGTCTTAGTGGCCGGAACCAGCCGCAGAAGCTGCCCGCCATCAGTGAGCACATAGACGTAGCCTTCCGGACTGACCCGTACATCGCGAAGGCGGTTCACGCCATGCAGGATGGTTTCCTGCACCACGGGCCGATCGCCATCCAGAACGATGCGGAAAAGGTCCATCTGCATCAAGGAACCCATCAGGATGTTGCCTCTCCAGCGGGGGAAGGCCTTGCCCTCATAGACGGCGATGGCCGAAACCGCCGGCGAAGGCGACCAGCCAACGACGGGCTTATCCATGCCCTCCTGCTCGGGGTTGGCCGGCACGGGAATGGCGTCGTAGCGATGGCCCCAGGTGACCACCGGCCAGCCGTAGTTGTGTCCCGCCCTGATATGGTTCAGCTCATCGCCCCCGCGGGGTCCGTCCTCCGATTCCCAAAGCTCGCCCTGGCCATCAAAGGCCAAGCCCAGGGGCGCGCGTATGCCCAGGGCGTAGATATAGGGGAAGGCTCCCGGCGTGTTGACGAACGGATTGTCGGGGGGCACCTTGCCGTCGGCGGTCATGCGCAGAATCTTGCCCCAGGGGCTGGACAGGAGTTGGGGCGGCATCTTGCCCAGGTCGGCGGGCGCCACATAGCCGAAATCGGGAAAGGATGTGCCGATATAGAGGAAGCGTTTGGAATCGAACGCCATGCGAAGCCCGGTGGTCACATTGATCGAGAATTCGATGAGGATCTGATTATCGACCCAGCGGCCGTCGCGTATCCGCCCTCGGTTGATCCTGGCGAGGCCGGCAAGTTTGCCTTGGGCGTCCTTCACGGCGTGGCACGTCACCAGATAGATCCAGCCGTTGGACTTGTAATCGGGGTCGACGATCACATCGAGCAGACTGCGTCCGCCGGCCCCGCGCAGCCCCAGCCCATTACCGCCCGGCGCGTCGGGAACCGGCTCCAGCAGCAGGCGCCCCTTGTCGACGATCCGCAGATTCCCGGCCATCTCGGTGATCAGGATGCGGCCGTCCGGCAGGAAGGCGAAGGCATAGGGCTCGCCCACTTTGGCGACGGTCTCGACGCGGAAGTCATGAAGTTCGGTTTTCACGACGCCCTTGGGAACGCCGAGGGGCTGGTAGGCTAAGGGCACCGGCTGCCGGGTGGATGGGGGCGCCTCCGCGCGCTTCTGGCGCAAGAAGGCGACGACGCCGGCGATCTGCGGCTCCGACAGGACGGCGCCGAAAGCCGGCATGCCTCCTTCCGGGAAGCCCTCGCGGATGATCCGGGTCACGCTCGGATCGTCGACTCCGTGCGCATAGGCGGGGCGAAGCAGCGAGGGGCCCTGGCCGCCGCGCGCCTCACGCCCATGGCACACTGCGCACTGCTTCGCGTAACTGTCGGCGCCGGCCTGCACATCCTGGGCGCTGGAAAGCCCAGGGACCAGGAAAAGGATGGCGCCCAGCGCCCAAGCGGCGCACGGCGCGTGTGGTCGGATCTGGAATTGGTCGCTCACGTTGCTATCCCTTGGCATTTTCTTGGCATCAGAACGGACTGGTCATTTCAGATCTGACGGCAAGCGTCGGATCTCCATCTCGGCCCCTATGAACCCCCATGTGATCCATACGTGTCCTTTCAGGATGCGGTGGAAGTATTCCTGGGCTCTGACGGTATCGCCGCCGGAGAGGTGCCAGTTGCCGATGCCGTATGCCACCGTGTCGAACGGCAGTTCGACTTCGGGATCGGTGTTGCCCGCCGGCGGCTCGGGGGGCAGCGCCTCGGATTCGCTCATTCGGCCTTGAAAGAAGCGCACCAGGTTGAGATAGAACCTTGTGTGCGGCCCCTGATTAGTCATTTCCGGCGGGATGGCTTCCAGGGCTTTCGCCGCCTCGGCGGTTCGCTTGGCGCGGCGCAGCGCGGCACACAGCCAGTTGGTAGAGTTGATGCGCTCATCCGTGTTGGGCGCAGTTTCCACCGCCTGGCGAAAGGCGTCAGCCGCCTGAGTGAACTCGCCCAGAAAATAGTGCGCGAGGCCGAGGTAATAGTATGCCGCCATATTCTTGGGATTGAGAGCCGCAGCGCGGCTCAGATCGGCGCGGGCGCGCGCAAACTCCCGCAGCGGGAGTTCGTAGTGGCCGCGCTCGGTGTAGAGGTTGGCATTCTGGGGCGAAATTACGAGGGCACGAGTCAGGGTTTCGACCGCTTCCTTGTCTTGCCAGACGGAGATTTGCGCCTGCGCCAGTTTGAGCAGCAAGTCGGGGTTTCTGGGGTCGGCGGCGAGGTTCTTCTGCGCGGCTGCGACTGCGCCCTTTTCGTCGGCCAGCGAATAGAACTTCGTGCCGAGTTTAGAAGTGAATTCGGGTCTGGTCTGAGCGGGCGCGACAGTAGGGAGCGCAAAAACGCAGGCTAAGAAGCAGAAAAAACGCACGGTGGTCATAGCTGCGAAGATTATAGCGGATTCGACCGCCGGCGCGCTGCCGGGGAGGACTCCGAATTCCCGATGCTACAATTGCTGGGACAATATGCCCAGGAGGCAAGCAATGAAAATGCGCAGTTTCTGTGGCGTCGTGGCCCTATGTTCGCTCGCTACGCTAGCGGCGTGCTCGCGGGCGACCACCCCGATTCCCTACCTTCAGAAGCAAGGCACCGCCGCCCACATGATGGTGGACGGCAAGCCCTTTCTGATGCTGGCGGGAGAACTGCATAACTCCACGACTTCCAGTCTCGATTTCGTGAAAACGCAATGGTCCCAGCTTGCGGCGATGCACCTCAACACCGTTCTGGCCCCGGTCTATTGGGAACTGATGGAACCCAAGGAGGGCCAATTCGACTTCACCCTGGTGGACGGTCAGATCCGGGCCGCGGAAGCTAACAATCTGCGGCTGGCGTTCGTGTGGTTCGGAAGCTTCAAAAACGGCATGTCCAGCTATGTTCCCGAGTGGGTCAAGACCGCCCAGAACCGGTTCCCCCTGGTTCAGGACAAAGATGGCAAGACTCTGGAAATACTGTCCACATTGAGCCCGGCCAACCTCGATGCCGATAGCCGCGCCTTCGCCGCCCTCATGCGGCACGTCAAGGAGGTGGACTCCCGCCGCCGTGTCATCCTGATCCAGGTGGAGAACGAGGTGGGCGTGCTGGGCGATACGCGGGACAGGAGCGAGGCGGCCAACAAGGCCTTCGCGGAACCCGTGCCGAAAGAGCTGCTGGACTATATGACCGCCCAGAAGGACGCTCTGTATCCGGAATTCCGCGCGGCGTGGGAGAAGGCCGGGGCCAATACGTCGGGGACCTGGGAAGAGGTTTTCGGAAAGGCTCCGTACACGGACGAGATCTTCATGGCCTGGAATTATGCGCGCTACGTTGGCCGGGTGGCCGCCGCTGGCAAGGCCCAATACCCGATACCCATGTTCGTGAACACCTGGCTCGCCAGGGGGGACCGGATGCCGGGGACTTATCCCAGCGGTTGCCCGGAGCCTCACGTGGGAGACCTATGGAAAGTGGGCGCGCCGGCCATTGACTTCCGCTCGCCGGACATGGGCGGCACCACGGATATCCGTGACACGGTCAATTGGTACCACACTCCGGGCAATCCCCTGTTCATCCCCGAGGCCTTCCACCGCATGGGCGCGCACAACATCTTCTACGCCGTGGGGCAGCACGATGCCATGGGTTTCAGTCCCTTCGGGATCGACAGCTTGCTTTTCACTCTCGAACCCGGCGTCTTGGAAGAAGTCAGACGCCGTTTCGCCCCCGATGCGGACGATTTCTTTTTCACGGCTCCTTTTGGGACGAGGAAGGCGCCGGCGGACCTGCCGCTGGCGCGGAGCTACGCCATCATTGCGCAACTCTCCCCCCTGATTCTGGAGAACCAAGGCAAGGGCAAGATGGCCGGCGTGATAGTCATCGCGGAAGAGCCGCCGCAGAAGGTCCCGTTGGGCAGCTACGTCCTGGAGGCGAGTTACACTCGTCCCCGGTTAAACCGAATGCCGCAACAAAGCCAAGTCATTCAACAAGACAACGGCTTTGGGCAGGTGACTTACGCTCGGCTCAAGCCCGCCCCCGGGGCGCCTGCTACGCCCGCGCCAGCCGAAGACCCGGATCGCGCCGGCGCTATCTTTATCGCCGTCGGACCGGATGAGTACATCCTGGCCGGCAGCGGACCGGTGGACGTCACCTTCTCCCCGAACTCGCCGGGAGATCCCATCGCCGGCATTCTCTCCATCGACGAGGGCACGTTTGTGGATGGCCGCTGGGTTCCCGGGCGGAGGCTGAACGGCGACGAGAACGGCTCGGGTAAGTACGTTCGGCTTTGCGGCGGCGTGCTCCCCAACGGCAACATCCAGCGAGTGAGGCTTTACCGCCACCGCTAGAGGATCGCAGGAACGTTTCCTGGCGACAGGCGACTAATGCGTCAGATCGTAAGTGAAATAGTTCATCGCGATCTTGTAGGCTAACGTAGCCCATTTCTCCGGATACCGGGGGTCGTCAGACCACTCCCAGGCATCGCCCAGGTCCATGTTATGACAGATCGCCACCATGATCCGACCTTTGTCGTCGTAGATCGCGCGCCAGTGCGCTGGCCTGCCGGTCTCGCCTTTTTCGTAGGTAAGCCCAGTGCGAGTCCATTGCCAGCCGGGTACCTGGAACCGGTCGTCCAGATCATAAATAGTGTGGAAGATCGGGTCGCTGTTCTCGATGTCCACGATGGGGCGGTCGGGGAACACCTTGCTCATGCTCGCGGTAAAAACTTGCCACTCGTTCATTCCCCTATACTGTTCTGAGCCGTGGAAATCGTCGACCATCAGGAAACCCCCGCGCAACAGGTACTCGCGCAATTGTGCCGCCTGATCGTCCGGCAAGTACCAATGCCCGACCTCAACTGCGTACATCATCGGCCAGTTGTAAACGTCATCGGTGCCGTCGAGTTCCACCACCTGCTCCACCGATCGCGTGTCGATCCGCGTCAGGCGCCGCACGCCCTGAAGCAGATGCCGATCCGAGCGCGGATAATCCATCGTCCAGTTCAGACTGGACCGGAAGCCCCGGTTGATGCCGGGACACTTGAGCCGCGCGCGGGTCCATTCGTGCTTTTCCTGATAATCGGACGGCAGCGGAAAGTTTTCGTACTCGATCGCTTCATATTCGCGAAAAGGCTTTTGGGCGCGCAATACACCCCAAGTGCCGAGGCCGGCTACAATCAACAAGAGCAGTGGGCAGAGCCGCATTTCAGTATGTCCACCGGGATTGCCCGATTGTGGATCAGTATACTTCAATTCGCGGCGGTTTTTCCGGCTTTATCGCTTCGCTTCGCTCCGCTCCGACTGCGCCCGGCATGCTTACACTCCGCGCCCCCTCCCCTCACCGGCGATTGGCTGGACGGAATGCCCCCAACTCCCGTCCCGATGACCAAGGACGACCAGGGCATCTGGTCGGAGACAGTCGGGCCGCTGGCGCCGGCGTCACGCTGTTTGACAGCCGACGTCCATTCGGAAGGGCTCGCCGTTCTCGACGGCGTAATTTGCCACTATTATGCTGTTAGAGGTGGAGCGAAGATGCCGGGGCTGCACCTCAACGAGGACGCTGTCGAGCATTACAGAGTCCGAGGGGTTCGCGGCGCACTGCGTTGAGGGATCGCACCCTTGTCGAGATCGAACCAATAGTCCAGGAGGGTGATCATGAGCTGGAGCGAGCATACGGCCTTGGTGACGGGCGCTTCCCGCGGCCTGGGAAGAGCCATCGCGCGCCGCTTGGCACGCGAGGGCACGGCGGTGTGCGTGAACTATGTGGCGCGCTGCGCCGAGGCGGAGGCGCTCGTGAATGAGATCCGTGCCGCCGGAGGGCGTGCCATCGCTGTACGTACGGATGTCGGGGACCCCGCCCAAGTTGAGAAGATGATGGGGGTGATTCAGGCCGAACTGGGACCGGTTTCCATACTGGTGAACAACGCCGGTGCCTTCTACCGTGCCACGCTTGAGACTTTCGATCCCGCCGGCATGGAAAGAATGCGCCGTACGAACGTCGATGGACTGATTCATGTCACGCGCGCGGCGATGCCCGGCATGAAAGAGCGCCGCTATGGGCGCATCGTGAACCTTGGATCGATTGCCGGCCACGGCACTTCGTTGCCGGGTAGCGCGTTTTACGCCGCCACCAAGGCGGCGGTTGCGGCTCTGACGCGGAGATTCGCCATGGAGCTGGGCCCGTACGGCATCACCGTCAACGCCGTGGCGCCGGGCTTTATCCAGACCGACATGGTTCAGGAGGGCCGGACGCCCGCAGAACACGCCAAGCTCATCCAGACCATCAAGGAGCACTCCATGCTCGGCCGGGTGGGAAATCCAGAGGATATCGCTCACGTTGTGGCGTTCCTGGCGGCGCCGGAATCAGGATTCATCACCGCACAGGTGATAACGGTCGATGGTGGCCGTATGGACTACATCGGACATCCATAGGAACAGGAGCGCTTTTCCGCGCGCGGTCGCTACGGGTCGGTGACAGGACGGCAAAATGGAAATCCTGGCTAAGTCAATTCGTTCGGCGTTACGGCCCGCCTGGGCTTCCGTGACGGTTCGGCGGGCGTTATGCCCGGCCGGGATGGCAAGAGGAGCGACACCATGATACTTTCGATTCGAACCGGCGGCGCCGTGGTCTGCGCCCTGGCAATCTCCGCGGCGTATGCGCAAACCAGACCCGCGGATTCCGCCATTCCCCATCTGGAGAAGTGCGGCTTGGCCACGCAGATGATCGTCGACGGGAAACCCTTCCTCATTCTGGGCGCGGAACCGCCAACCAGCGCGCCATCCAACCTCGTGTACCTGAAATACATGATGGCGGTGATGGCCGAAACGCACCAGAACACCGGAGCGATCCAGTTCCACCCTATGGCACATCGAACCCGAGAAGGGCCAGTACGACTTCAAGATCCTGGATGCGGCCATCGAGGACGCCAAGCTGATCGGTCAGCGCATTTGCCTGGTGTGGTTCGGGAGCTGGAAAAACGGCGTCTCCAGCTTCGCGCCCCCCTGGGTCAAGGCCGACTACGATCGCTTCCCGCGCGCACAAGTCGTAGACGCCAAGACCGCCGTGACGAAAACCGCCGAAGCCCTCTCCGCGTTCAGCGAGAACAACTGGGCAGAGGATGCCCGCGCGTTTGCGGCCGTGATGCGTCATATCCGCGAAGTGGACCGGACGCACCGCGTGATTCTGGTTCAAGAGGAGAATGAAATCGGCATTTTCGGCGACTCGCGGGACCGGTCTCCGCTGGCCAACAAGGCATTTGCGGCGCCCGTCCCGGCCGAGCTTATGGATTACCTCCAGAAGCACAAAGACGAGCTGAATCCGGATCTCCGCAAAGTCTGGGAAGCGGCCGGCTTCAAGACCTCCGGGACGTGGGAAGAGGTATTCGGCAAGAACCCGAAAGGCTGGGGGAGAGGTCCGCGCGGCGAGGCGTTTGACCACGTACACGACATATGGAAAGCGGCCGCTCCGCGGGTGGATATGTACTGCCCCGATGCTTACATGGGGGGACAGGGCGACGCGGATCACATCGTCGAGTTGACCACACGGTACACCCGCTCCGGCAAGCCGTTCTTCACTGTCGAAGCCACGGACGGCGAAATTGGCGCCGCCCATGCCTTCTATGCCCCGACGTTATTGGCTACGGTTTATTCATGGCGGTCGGTCCGGATGGGGCTGGCCCAGCAGGAAGCGGGCCGCTTTGAGGACGGCAAATGGGTCCTCACGCGGTATCTGGGCGGGGACGACTCGATCTTGCGATACGACTTCGCCAACATCGCAGCTATGAACCAGTCGGGCAATGGCGTACGGCTTTCCGCCGGCGAGCGCGCCATCCAGCGCGTGAAAGTGTACCGGTACGGGTAGAGGAAGCGCGGCCTTCGAGGCAATTCGGTGTATACTCATTGCCAACCGGCGGCAAGAAATGGATCCCTCGGGCTAGTCCTGGAGATTGTAGTTTCAGAGTTGGTTTTAGAAAGCTGAGAAGTCCTAATGTTGGCGAACTTAGATCCTTACGATCCTTGGCAGCGCTTGGAGTTATGGCGCAGCTTCGGCAAGGCCGCACCTGCTGCGTGGGTCTTCCCTGCAGGTCGGCAACATGCAGGTGTGGACAAGATGCCCAAACGCCCGTGCCGCGGGTCGTTGATCGTGTGCTGCACGATCCTAGCTTGCCTGTTTGCCCAGGCACAGACCCCGCCGCTAGCGGTCAAGGCCGGCCGCATTCTGGAGGTCCGCACCGGCCAATACCGGACCCAGCAAACGATTCTGATTGAAGGCGGGCGTATTGTTGCGGTGGGCGGCGCATTGGAACTGGCGGCCAAGGTGCCCGCCGGAGCCCACATCATCGACCTGAGCAACCAGACAGTGCTGCCGGGGTTGATCGACTGCCACACGCACTTGACGTTTTCCCCCAATTTGATCGGGCCGGCGGGGCTGCACATGTCCGTGCCGCGCGAAGCGCTTCTAGGGGCTCGCAACGCCCGCGTGACATTGGAGGCGGGCTTCACCACGGTACGCAATCTCGCAGCCCACGGGTACTCGGATATCGCCCTGCGTGACGCTATCAACGCCGGGGACGTGCCGGGGCCGCGCATTCTGGCTTCAGGTCCGGCGTTGAGCATCACCGGGGGCCATTTCGACGAGAATTTCCTGGCGCCGCAGTTTCACGGTCCTGGCGACGGCGTGGCCAATGGCGTCGCGGGCGTGACGACGATGACTCGGGAAAACATCAAGTTCGGCGCCGACGTGATCAAGTTCATGGCCACTGGTGGGGTGTTATCCGAAGGTGACGATCCGACACTAGAGCAGTATTCCCCCGAGGAGATGCGCGCCATCGTAGAGACGGCACATGGCCTGGGACGGAAAGTCGCGGCTCATGCCCACGGAGCCTTGGGGATTCGCAACGCAGTGCTGGCGGGCGTGGACTCCGTCGAGCATGGCACGTATATCGACGGGGAGTGCATCCGCTTGATGAAGGAGCGCGGCACCTACCTGGTGCCCACGCTCTACCTGCTGGAGTGGTTTCCGGAACACTCCAGCCAACTCGGCATTACGCCCGGCGTTCTGGAGAAAGCGCGGGTGGTGATGCGGTTTGCCGGCGAGAACATCGGCTCGGCGATGCGATCTGGCGTCAAGGTGGCTTTCGGCACTGACGCCGCTGTATATCCGCACGGCTTGAACGCGCACGAGTTTGCGGCCATGACACGGCTCGGGCTGACACCCCTCCAGGCGATTCAGGCGGCCACCGTTAACGCCGCGGACCTGCTGGGCTGGACGGACCGGGTAGGCACGTTGGAAGTGGGCAAATTCGCAGACTTGATCGCGGTAGACGGCGACCCGCTGGCGGACGTCACAGTGCTGGAGCGGGTCGCCTTGGTCATGAAGGACGGTCAGGTAGTGAAGCGCTAGGGTTGCGCCGGTACCTGTCCCGCCAAGCCGAGGCCTGCGGCGTGGCGGGGCAGACTCCCGCTCAGTGACACGTTGTCCGCAGTCAGCCGAAATTCCCCAACCCTGCGGACGGTCGGCGTCTCTCGATGGCGGGCTATTGGATGAAGCCAGCGCACTCCGACATCAGAACCTCCACCCATGCGGATTCGTTCCGGGTTCCCATTCACGATTCTTACCGACTGTTTCCGTAAGTTCTCGGACCGCCCACACGAGCGCTGCCGTCACAAGAACAAAGGAAACATACGCCAAAGCTGCAATCAGGTCGAGCATTCGGGATCTCCTGTGGTGCCGCGAACCTCCGAGATGTCGAAGGAAGGCTCGATGGCCTCATTGTTGTCAATCATGATGTCTACGGCAAGCTGATACTGCAACAGCCGCTGCGAACGGGAAAGGAGTTCTGAATTCCCCACAAGTTCCTTCAAACACCGTGGCTTCAATTGTGGCTCCGCCCCACAGAATCCTCCAGTAACAAAAGGCCTGTGGCGTACTGGCAGACTCCCCAATTAGTACTGGACCGGTAATGGTACGGAGTGCTCTTGTAATGACTTGGCTTTCGTGCCGACCGTTCCTGCGAATTCCCCAGGCGTAGACACCGAGATTGCTTCGTAACCAAGATGAGACCGGGCAATTGCGGCAAACTGGTTCCTGGCCGGCAAGGACGTAAGGCTGGTATTCTAGCTGTGAGGAGTAGTTTCATGATCAGGCGACGAGACTTTGGAAAGACGCTTGTGGGCGGTGCGGTCGGTGCGGGCATTGCCAGCGGTGTAAACCCTGAAGCTGCCTTAGCACAGGCGGGGCGCGCGCCTAAGGCTGAGAAGAATCTCCTGATGCACGTCGGAGGCGACTACCATAGTGTGGCTGGGGGACCGGGCGCCGATATGACGGCAAGGGCAAACTTGGAATATAACTTGCGCCACGGTGTCAAGCATCTCACGGCACAAGTACGCAAGGTTGGTCTCGACGGTGCCTGGGATGCCGATGAACTGAAGAGGATGAAGGACAATTGCGATAAAGCCGGGATGACGTTCGAAGCCATCAGAATGGACGACGACTATATTCGGCTTCCCAAAGGTCCCGAGCGCGATCGAAAGCTTGACGCCATCATCGGTAACATCCAGAAAGCCTCTGAAGTAGGCGTGAAGGTTATAACCCATCATTGGACTGTCATCCCAATACGGCGAAACTCAAACGTACCCGGGCGAGGTGGTGTCACCTACGCCGCTTTTAAGCTTGAGGAGAATTGGAGAGATCTGCCGGTGGGACGGGCAGGTAGAGTTAGCTCCGACGATTATTGGGAGCGCATCACCTATTTTCTCCAAATGGTCATACCCGTCTGCAAACAACACGATGTGAAGATGGCTGCTCATCCGTATGACCCACCGGGGCTCCCATTCGGCTACCAGGGCGCCGAGAATTGGGACTCACCCTCTATTTTTGAAGGCTACAAGCGGTACGAAGCTATCGTAGACAGCCCATATAACGGATTCCAATTGTGCCTGGGGACAACGGCCGAGGGGTTAAGGAATCCAGGCACTGAGGCGCTCCCAATCGTCCAATACCTGGCAGACCGGGGGAAGATACATCAAGTCCACATGCGGAACATCCTGGGAGGCCTTAACAGTTTTGCGGAGGTGTATCCCGACGAAGGCGAAATGGATTTTCTGAAGATCATGCGCATTCTGAGGGACTCGGAGTTCAGCCTGTCGATCTGCCCCGATCATATGCCGAGTCATCCCGACGATCCTGGGAAGCTTCAGGCCTATGCTTTCGGTTATGGCTATATCAACGCGTTGATTCACGCCGTAAACTCCGAGGTGTAGCGGCCGGCCGCAAGCGATATGACAGTAGCATGGGAAGAAGGTGGGTTATGAATCGCAGAGAATTGGCAACTCCGGCTGGTGTGGCGGCGGGGGCATCCGTAGCGTGGAACAGCCTGCTTGCCCCCATTAAGGCTATTGCCGCGGATGTAAAACCGGTTCGCATCACGCCCACGCGGCTCATCACGCCGGCCTGGACTTCCGTACGTCGCTGGGATCTGAATCGTGAAGTTCTCGATGGTCTTGCGCCGGCATCATTGCGGCTTGCGGTCCGGCCCCTGGGTTCAAAGTGATGGTGGACCGCACCGCCCAAATGCCGGGTTGGGTACGGGATTATCCCACGGGACTGGCCGCAGCAAGGGCGCTCCAGAGAGTCGGCGTCTACTGGCTGGAAGAGCCATTTGCGCGCGACGATTTTGAGGGTCCGGCGCGATTGTGCCGCGAGATGGACCAGCTGATGATCACCGGCGGCGAAGGTTGGAGGGGTCTCGATCCTTTCCGGGAAGGTTTGGTCCACGGTGCGAATGATTTTTTCCAACCCGACCTTGGAACTTGCGGCGGTGTCTTGACCATGCGCAAAATAGCCGCTCTTTGCGAGGCATTTCCACAAGCCCTGCATCGGTCATGGGGCATTTGGGCTGAATGTGGCCGGGCGGATCCAGGCACACGCCGCGTGAGGAGCGCCACTCGAAGAACTGGCGCTGGCGACACCGCCGCTCCTTCCTCAGGAACAGTGGGCGCCCGCGCTGAAGATTCTGAACCAGAAGGAACTCTACACCTTTCGTAACGGTGAAATTCAGGTTCCCGAGGGTCCGGGGATGGGGCTGGACCTCAGCGAAGATGCTATCGCGCACTACAAGGTCTGATGGATTGATCCGACAAGCCGGCCGCACACTGCGCCTCGCGCGCCGCCGCACGCCCCGCATGTTCGCCGAGGTTCTCGTCCGCGTGCCAGCGCGCCGAGGGAGCGCATTCGAGAGCGGCGGGGCCCCGGGCGCGTCGCGGGGCTCGGATGTGACCACGAAACGCGCGCCCTGCCGGCAGCGTAGGCCACCGAGCATGTGCCTGGTAGTGCGCGGCGGTCATGATCGCGTCAACGCCCTAGTACTACTATGTTATAAAAGTAACGAGCAACAAAAGGGGCAGCAACGCAGCAGCCGAAGCAGGGCACGGGCAATTCGGATGCGGAGTGTGGCGATGGACTGCGGATTATGCCGTTCGGCTCGGGAGCGGCGAGCCGCGGGGCTGGAACTCGGGAGGAATCCTCGTCGCGCGTAGCTCCAGTCGGCCGGCGCGGGCAGAGGGGGAAAAACGGCTCCGCTCGATCGCCAGGAACCCGTAGGCGGCAATGCAGAGCGTGGCGTGATGATGGAATCCCCGCCAGCCACGGCCTTCATAATGTCCCAGCCCCAGTTCCTGTTTGAGTTCTTCGTAGTCCCGCTCGATGATCCAGCGATGTTTGGCCAGTCGCACCAGAGCGGTCAGTCGGGTCTGTGGAGGCAACGTCGACAGCCAATATTTGGTCGGTTCAGTTTCGCCCTTGGGCCATTCGATCAGCAACCACTCTTCCGGGTATGGTTCGCTGCGCAGGTGGTCCCGGTGTGCCGGACGAACGCGAACGGCGCCGAACCGCGATTTCAGTTTGTGCCGGCTTCCCTCCCGCCAGGTGACGGTTTTCCACGCCTGTTCCGGCAGGACCAGGGCCAGTCCTTTCACCGCCACCGGACGATGCTCCGCATCCCGATACAGCCGTTTGGGCGGACGTCCCTTTCCCGGCCGACGCCGCTTTGGCTGCGGAGTCTCGCCGGGTTGCCAGACGGTCATGGTCTCGTGAACGCCCACCGCATAGAGCAAATGCAAGGCCGTGAGGCCCTCCCGGAACTGGCTGTCGTTGCCATAGGCGGAATCCGCCAGCACCGGCGCGCGGGAGATCCCCTGCTCTACCGCCTGGCGAATCTGATCGAGTGCAATCGCTGGCTTGGTTTGAAAGGCGATCCCGGGGGGAATACCGGTGGCCGTCCGTCTCTCCCCGTCTTTGGTCCAGCTCTCCGGCAGATACAAACGCCACGCGATGGGAAGACTGACGTGATCGCTGGCCACCGACAAGCTCACCGCCACTTGGCAGTTCTCCTGCTTGCCGACCTGTCCACAGTACTGGCGGGCCACCCCGACCGAATGCGTTCCTTTCTTCACTAGGCCGGTATCATCTACGATCCAGGCCCGCAGAGGCCCGTTCGGTTTCATCGCGGTGAGGACTTGACCCCGCACACTCTCCAGCACTGCTTCGTCGCTCCACGGCGCGGCCGCTACCAGATGATGTAACGACTGGTGCGTGCGCCGGACATTGTCGGGGGCCAGTCGTGCGGCCATTGGCTCCACGCTCTTGCGTTCCCCCGGCAGCAGCAGTCCGGTGCAGTAGGCCTTTAGCGGGGCGTGGCGATCGGCGTGCCCTGCGGCTTTCGCCAGGCTGTCCGTGTATGCCGCAAAGCGCTTCTCCTGCGGGCCTGGCGCGGAGTCTGTACCCACAAAACAATTCTACACCAGAATGTTTCATTTGTAACACAGTAGTACTAGGAGTGCGTCCGAGAAATACGATTTCCCTGGCATCGGCAAACAGAGTCGGCGCATAATGTCTTATGCCCTTTCGGCCGTACCTGCCGGATCAGGATTTCCTGCTGCCCCCGAGCCTGCGCGAGTGGCTACTGGAGGAGCATTTGGCGTACTTCGTCAGCGACGTGGTCGACCAGTTGGACTTGGCGGCGATTTACGCCAAGTACGGCGAGGAGGAGCGGGGCCAGCCGCCCTACCATCCGCGAATGATGACCAAGTTGCTGGTGTACGGGTACTGCGTGGGGGTGTGTTC
>JBEKTU010000059.1:0-31867 GCA_049515735.1 Bryobacteraceae bacterium | reverse complement strand
CCGGATTGGTTACACTCTGTCATAGCAGAAAGCCGCTCCCTTCTTGGCCCAAACATGTTGTCGCAAATATGTTTATGCCAGAACGAGCGGCTCTTTGCCAGAGGCCCCTTGAGAAATGCGGGTTAACCCCGAGACCATCGTATTCTTCGAGGGTATTGGAACGTCGAGGAGAATCAACTGTTCCTGATGCGCCCGCGGGAGCATTGATCTCGCTGGCTGAATCTGCCGCAAGATCTCCCCTATTTCCGGCGCTTCGGCGGTGAAAACGGAAACACCGGAACCGGAGGCCGCTGGCCCAGGCCGCACTCGGCATGCACCGCCCGCACCGCCCGTTCCAGTCCATCGCGGCGGACCACCACGGCAATCGTCAGCTCGCTGGAACCTTGCGCGATGGCGATGACATTCACCTGCGCGCGCGAGATGGCCGTGAAGATGCGGCCCGCCAGGCCCGGTTTCCCCTGCATTCCTTCGCCCACCGCCGCCAGCAGCCCCACGTCCCGGTCCACGTGGATCGGATGCACGTAGTGGTGCGCCAGTTCCAGCGCCAGCGCCGATTCGAGCGCCGCAACCGAGCGCTCCAGTTCCTCCTCGCGCACCAGGAAGCAGAAATTCTGGCGGTAGCTCGAGCTGGAGAACAACAGCACCTCGACGTTGGCCCGCGCCACTGCGTCCAGCGCCCGCGCCATCACCTGAACCCCGCTCAGCTCCGGGCTGGCGGGCTCCAGCGACACCAGCGCCACGTTGGCCATGGAGGTCACCGCGCGCGCGCCGTTGGCCGTCGAAATCGAGGGGACTATCTTGGTCCCCGGCTTCTCCGGCGCGAAGCTGTTCTTGCTCCACACCGGAATCTTTTTCTCCGCCAGCGGCGCCAGCGTCCGGGGATGCAGCACCTTGGCGCCGGCGTAGGCCAGCTCCGCCGCCTCCGCGTAGGTCACCTCCGCCAGCACCTCCGCGTCCGGCACCAGCCGCGGATCGGCGCTCATGATGCCGTCCACGTCGGTCCAGATCCACAGCTCCGAAGCATCGAGGGCGGCCGCGAGGATGGACGCCGAGAAATCCGAGCCACCGCGTCCCAGCGTGGTGGGACGCCCATCGGCCGTGGCGCCGTTGAAACCCGTGATCACCGGCAGAGTGCCCTGGCGCAACAGCGGCAGCAGCTTGGCCCGCGCCTTTTCGCGGGTCGGCTCCATCAGCGGAGAAGCATTGCCAAAGACCGCATCCGTCACCACCACGTCCCGCGCGTTCACGGCCGCGGCCGGCGTTCCCTCCGCCTTCAGGTGTTCGGAAACCAGCAGCGCCGAGAGTCGTTCCCCCACCGCCACGGCCTCGTCCACCGAGCGCGGAGGCCGCTCGCCGAGCATCGCCATGCCGTTCACGATGCGCTCGAATTCGCCGATGAGCTTGTGCACCCTGGTCAGCACGCCGGCCTGTTTCACCTCCGGCAGCAGTTCGCGGCAAGCTTCCTCGTGGCGGCTCCGCAACGCCGCCAGGTTAGCCACTATCCCCGCGCGATCGCCCGCCTCGGCGTGCCGCATAGTGCCCAGCAGCAGGTCCGTGATCTTGGACATGGCCGAGACCACCACCGCCACCGGCCGCTTTTTCCGTTCCCCGGCGGCAATCCGCGCCGCCACCCGCATGCGTTCGGCCGAACCCACGCTCGTCCCGCCGAACTTCATTACCAGCAGGTCCTTCAACTGAAATCCTTTCCGTTCGTCACCCGCGAACGCACAATCTTGAGAATCGCCTCTTCCACTTCTTCCACCGTGAGCGAGGTGGAATCCAGGTACGCCGCGTCCGGCGCCTGGGCCAGGGGCCCGTCGGCGCGCGTGCTGTCGCGCTGGTCGCGCTCCTTCATCTGCGCCGCCAGCGCGTCCTCGGGAATCTCCTCTCCGCCGGCCCGCACGTCCGCGAGCCGGCGCCGCACGCGCTCGCGGGGGTCGGCGTCCAGAAAAATCTTGACGTCCGCATCGGGGAATACCACCGTCCCGATGTCCCGCCCTTCCATCACCACGCTCGAATGCTCCCCGATGATGCGCTGTTTGGCCACCAAAGCGCGCCGCACCCCAGGGATGACCGCTACTTTGGATGCGCCGCCCGAAACCTCCGGCGTGCGGATGGCGTCCGTCACGTCCTCGCCGTTGAGCCGTATGCGCCCCGGCGACAGCTCGATCTCCGCGGCCATGGCGAGCTGCTCCAGGCGATGCATATCGCCCGCGTCCACCTTCTGCCGCAGCGCCCACAGCGCCACCGCGCGGTACATCGCCCCGGAATCGATATACGTGAATCCCAACCGCGCGGCCACCCGTTTGGCGATGGTGCTCTTGCCCGCGCCCGCCGGGCCGTCGATCGCCACCACCACGCGCTTCTGTCCCCGGTCCGTCAAGACAGTAGAATAACAGGACAGATGCGCCTTCTATGAACCCTGCCGAATTCGACCGCCTGGTGGCCGCGGCTTACGCCCGGATCCCCACACGCTTCCGCAGGCGTCTGAAGAACATCGCGGTGGTAGTGGAACCGGAGCCTTCGCCGGCGCAGCTCGCCCGCGGCCGCGCGCCTTTGGGGAGCACTTTGCTGGGTCTCTATGAAGGCCGCCCGCTCACCAAGCGGAGCGTCTTCGAGCCCTTTGCCATGCCGGACCGCATCACCATCTTTCAAGGCCCGCACGAGCGCCTCGCCCGCAGCCCCGAGCACCTCGCGAAACTGGTGGAGGATACCGTCTGGCACGAAGTGGCGCACTATTTCGGCATGAACGAGCTGCAGGTCCGCGCGGCTGAGCGGAGGCGTCGCGGACACGGCACAAAACCACAGCCGTAACTGCGCCGGCGAACGGCCCTACTGCCTGGCCCCTGGCATCAGCGTCGTCGTCGCCGTCTGCCCCCCTGAGTTCAGGGTGGAATTGCCCGGGCTGGCGGCGCCGAAGGGGCTCGTCCCGGCTGGCGTCATGCCCGCCTGGGAGCCCACCTGGGACGCGGGCGTGCCCACCCCTCCCCCGCCGTTCGGGTTGGCAAGCGGCTTGTCCTTGGTGGGATCGTAGACAAACTCCCACTCGTTGTACTTTGAGCGGTCGTTGTAGACCATGATGGAGTCATCCTCCATCTTGCTCGCCACGCCGGCAATGCCGCCACCCGTCATGTTGCCTTGCGCGCCCGGAACCCCGGCCATTCCTCGCGGGTTGGGAGTCATCAGGATCTGGTTGATGATGGCCGCGGCGGCAGCTTGCTGGGCCGGGTTGGCCCCCTGCAAGCCCGGCTGCGCAAGGTTGGGCGGCTGGCCCTGAGCCCCGGGCTGCGTCGAATACGGCGCGGGCGAGACGCCGCCCGTCTGCGAGTTCACCGGAGGCCCCGGCATTCCCGGATACTGCATCGATTGCCCCGGAAACTGCCCCGGTTGGTATCCCGGCGCGGTGCTTCCAGGGGTGCCCGGCTGCGAGCCGAAACCATACCCGCCGCCTGGGATCGATGGCGCACCTGGATAAGGCTGAATACCCGGATAAGGCTGCACTGCCCCGCCTGACGGAACCGTGGAAGTACCGGGATAGGGCTGCGCACCGGGATACTGCTGCGCACCTGGATACGGTTGCGCACCTGGATACTGCTGCGCGCCAGGATAGGGCTGTGCACCAGGATACGGTTGCGTACCGGGATAGGGTTGACCATCCGGGCCGATCCCCGCGGCGCCCCCGGGGGTGCCCCCTGCGACCGGTTGCCCGTCCGGACCGAGGGTCGTGGGGTTCGCGCCGCCCTCGCTGGCGCGCCTGCGCAGCGCCGGGTTCAAGTTCTGCTGCCCCGGATTCGACTCCGTTCCGGCGACGCCCGCCAACGCGCTGACGCCCGCCAGCGCGCCCACGGACGACTGCACGGCCCCCGACGACGCGTCTTTCTGGTCCCCGTCTTTCTTGGGCTTGTTCAGCACCGAATCCGTCAGCACGCCATTCATAATGTGGACCAGACGCCAATCGTCCTTTCCGGTGAACGGGTCTATGAATCGGTGCCGCAGAAAACGCCGGTTATTGGTGTTCTCCAGATCTTCGATCTTGGCCGGCCATCTGCCAATCCCATGCGGCGAGACGAAAAGCTTGATGGCGCGCTTGTATTGCTCGCCGCGCTCGACCAGCAACTGCTCCTTCTGCCGCTGCGTCTCGAACGCCACGCGTGGAATCTCCATATACAGCGAGATCGCCACCACCGCCGCCATCAGGAAGACCAGCAGCAATGCGAATCCGGACTCGTCTCGCTTGCGCATCATCCGGGCTGCTCCTCCGTCAACGGCAGCGATTGCTGCCGCTTCGATTCCGTATCTTCCATCACCACCGAGTTCACCCCTATGCGCACCACCCGGTAGCGCTTCTTCACGGTGTCGCCCTCGGCCGCCACTGTGATCTCGTCGCCATCCAGAAAAAACGCCGTCTTTCTTCCATTATTGCGCGCCGTCGAAAAGCCGTAGTACTTGAGATTGATGGGTGGAGGCGGCGGTGGCCCGGCTGGCTTGGCCGGGTCTGCCCCAGCTTGGGCAACCGGCGATCCCGGCTTGGGAACGACTTTCGGCTCCGGCCCCTTCGGCGCCTCGACCTTTAAAGGCGGCGTGGAGAACTGGAACAGGTTGCGGCTCCCGCCCGCCAACTCCACCCCCTGCACCTTCGCCAGCAGGTCCAGCCGCAAGATGGGGTCGATGGTCATGGGATCGATGCGGTCTTCCGGCCGCTTCGAGTGCAGCACCGGGTGAAACTCTTCGTTGCGCGCGCTGGAGGCGCTCCGGTTGGAACCCGGCGGGGTGCCCTTTGGGCCCGGAGCCTCCGTCCGCGCGGTGTCTCGCTCGGGGGTGCCCCCTGGGCCCGCCCGAGCGGATTCCTGCGGCGCCGGTGGAGCACCCCCTCGGTCCGGGGTGCCCCCTGGGCCCAAGAACACGTTGGTATACACCAGGTACCCCGCCACCAGGGCCAGCAAGGCCAGGAACCCTACCTTCTTTCGGTCTTCCGTCCCGATCTTCATGACGGCGGCCCTGCCATTTCCCGGACGAAAGTGTCCAGCTTCAGCGTTACCGTCAGCGCCTGCCCGCCCTGCTGCGGCGCCGTCTGCATGTTCTCGATGATCAGAAACCGCGGAGACTTGTCCAGCAGGTTCACGAATTTCGTCAGGTCCGCGTACGAGCCCTCATACCCCGCCGAGATGGTCATCATCTCCAGCGTGTCGCTGCCCTCGATCGCCTCCAGGTCCAGCGTGGCGGGAAGCGCCTTGATCCCCGCTTCCTTGGCTGTCCGGTTGAGCTCCTCCTGGATGGTGGAGGAGACGATGCGCCGGTCGGTCACGTACTTCGCCAGGAACTGGTCGCCCTCCCGCCGCGCCGTTTCCACCTTTTCCACCAGCCGTTTGCTGGTGGCTATGCGCGCCTGCAATCGCGCCAACTGCGCGCGCAGCGCCTCCTGCTCCCGCCGCAGGTCCTCGGCCGACCCGCCGAACGGTTTGAAGGCCATCACCGCCGCCACCAGGTTGGCTGCCAGCAGCGTCCAGATGGTCGCGCGCATCAGCACGCGCGGCGCCTTGACGCCGCCGCCCTTCCACCTCAGTTTTCCCGCCAGCTTAAAGTTTCTGGGCATAGATTACCGTTATCCGATAGCGATAGAGCGGGTCCGACTGCGTGGGCGGCAGGCTGCTGTGCTCCATAACCGAGCCGAACAGCGGAGACTCCTCCAGCGCCTTGTAAAGCTGGATCACCGGCTCCGGCGAATCCGCTCCCACCGTCATATCCAGCATCACCTGGTTCTCGGAGTTCACCGAGGGCCGGATGGCCATCACCTTCACGTTGTACGGGACGGTCTGCTCCAGGTCGGCAAAGATCCGCGTCCAACTGATCCCCTTGCGGTACAGCAGCGCATTCAGAAAAACGCTGCGCTCCAGCACCTCCGCGTTCTCCGGCCTCCGCAGCACGGCATCCAGCCGCTCCTGTGCCACCGTCGCCACGCGGATCTGCCGGTTGAGCCCATCCACATCGCCCCTGACATCGGCCAGCAGCACGCGGTCCGCCATAATCAGCGAAATCAACGCGCCCAGCGTTCCCACCAGCATCAGGCACACCGCCATGGACGCCGCCAGCATGGCCCGGTCGCGCCGGAACGGCTGGCTGGCGAGATTGATCGGAATCTTCATCTCAATTGTTCCTGGCGATGGACCGCAAATACCCCAGCAGCCCCGCGTTATTCTCTCCCGGCGCCGCCAGCGGCGATCGCAGCGGCTCCGCGGTCACGCTCAGTTCCTCCTGGAACCGCCGCTCGGCCTCGTCCGTGCGCGCGCCGAACCCGCACAGCATCAGCTTCTCCGGACGCCCGCCCAGGTTGTCCTCCACGTACACGAACGTCGGCGCCAGCACCGCCTCGACATCCTCCAGCTCCGCCGACGGCAGCTCCAGGCAGCGCGTCAGCTTGAGCGTCCCTTTGTCCCGCACCAGAACCGTGAGCACGCGCCCGCTGATCTTCGCCATCACGCTCAGCCCGTTCTCCGGCGCCAATTCCAGCGCCGCGATGGAAGACGTGGTCACCAGCCCCGGATTCATCCCCGCCGCGCGAAACGGCGCCTCGTAGCGCGCCACGATCTCGAACGGCGCCATCACCACCACCACATCGACTTTCTTGTTGACCGCCGTCTGCGCCCAGTAGCTCATGGCCGCCGACTCCACGTCGAACGGCACGCTGCGCTTCAGCCGAAACCGGATGAGCGCCCCCTGCTCCTTGGCATCGGAAGGAAAACTGTCGAAGTCGAGCACCGAAATCCGCGCGCTGAAGTCCGGCAGGATCAGCGCCACGTCCTTGCGCCTCCGCGCCGTCTGGGTCCCGGCCAGCGTCCGCACGGCCATCGAAAAATCGTCGGGATCCACCACGTTCTCTTTCAGCGGCGAAACCGAAAGCGTGCCGCTCTTGAGCGGCTGAAACTCCAGCTCCGCCCTAGCCCCGATGCGCGCCGCGGCGATCCCCGCCTCGGAGATCTCGAACGCCATACCCGGCGGCGGGTCTCGCAATGCCGATTTGAGCCTCTCCAGCAGCATGGCCGTCTACGTCTCGATAAACGTCACCTTGTTGATCTCGCGCAGCGTGGTGACCCCCGCCCGCATTTTCGCCACCGCCGATTCCCGCAGGAAGGTCATCCCCTCGTCCCGCGCCGCGCGTTTGATCTCCGACGTCGACCGCTTGCCCAGGATCATCTCGCGGATCCGCTCCGTCAGGTCCAGCAACTCGTGGATGGCCGTCCGTCCGCGAAACCCTGTGCCGCCGCACTCGAAGCATCCCGCGCCTTCGTACAGCGGCACGTCCCGCCACTGGTTGGGGTCGAGCCCGCTCTCCACCAGCGCCGAGTCGGAATGTTGCACCCGCCGCTTGCAGTGCTCGCAGATCACCCTCACCAGCCGCTGCGCCAGAATGCAGTTCAGCGCCGAGACGAAGTTGTACGGTTCCACCCCCATGTTCAGGAATCGTCCCAGCACGTCCAGCACGTTGTTGGCGTGCACGGTGGTGAACACCAGGTGCCCGGTCAGCGCCGAATTGATGGCGATTTGAGCGGTTTCCTGGTCGCGGATTTCGCCCACCATGATCTTGTCCGGGTCGTGGCGCAGAATCGACCGCAGCCCGCGCGCGAACGTCAGCCCCTTCTTCTCGTTCACCGGAATCTGCGTGATGCCTTTGATCTGGTACTCCACCGGGTCTTCGATGGTGATGATCTTGTCTTCGTCGTTCTTGATCTCGCTCAGCGCCGCGTAGAGCGTGGTGGTCTTGCCCGACCCGGTCGGCCCCGTCACCAGCACCATCCCGTACGGTTCCAGGATGTAGCGCCGGAACTTGGCCAGGTCGGTTTCCATGAACCCCACCACGTCCAGCGACAGCTTGGCGAACTTCTCGCTCATGGACTCCTTGTCCAGCACCCTCAGCACGGCGTCCTCGCCGTGGATGGTAGGCATGATGGAAACGCGGAAATCGATCAGCCGGTTTTTGTAACGCACGCGGAAACGCCCGTCCTGGGGCACGCGCTTCTCGGCGATATCCAGCTCGGACATCACCTTGATGCGCGAGATGATGGTGGATTGCCAGTCCTTGGCGATGGGCGGCATGGCGTAGTGCAGCACACCGTCGATGCGGTACTTGATGGCCACCTCCTGGTCGCGCGATTCGATGTGGATATCGCTCGCCCGCCGCTCCAGCGCATTGAAGATGGTGGTATCCACCAGCTTGATCACCGGCGCGATGTCGCTGTCGGTAGCGGTCAGCTTGTCGATGGAGAGGGTCTCGTCCTGATCGCCGTCTTCCAGCACCACGTCCAGCGCGAAGCCCTCAGTTACCTCTTCCAGCACGCGCTGCGACTGTTCCGTCTTCTTCAGCAGCTCGGCGATCTGCGAGAGCGTCGCCACCTTGACGCGCAGTTTCTTGTTCAGCAGCAGCGTCAGCTCGTCGATCAGGTTCAGATTCTGCGGATCGGAGAGCGCGATCTCGAGCGTCCCGTTCTGCGCCTTCATGGGCACGAAGTTGTAGCGGAACATCAGGTCCACGGGGATGGAGCGGAACAAATCGTGATCGATCGACGCCTCCCGCAAATCCACGTACTCGCAGCGGTAACGCGCCGCCATGGCCTTGGCCTGCGCCACTTCCGTCAACGGATCCGCCAGCCTTACTTTGTCGCTTGTCGCCATATTCCGATCCGCCTCACCCGATCGTATCCGCCAAAGAAAAGATCGGCAGATACAATGAAATCAACACAAACGCCACGAACGACCCCATCACGATCATGATGGCCGGCTCGACCAGGGAGAGCGTGGCCGTCATGCGGGTGTTCACGTCCTCCTCGAAAAACTCCGCCACGCTGTTGAGCATGGCCGGCAGCGCCCCGGTCGATTCGCCCACCTCGATCATATCGACGGCCAAGCCGGGAAACATGCGCGATGCCTTCAGCGATCCCGAAAGCGGCTGCCCTTCCCGCACGCTCTTGCCCGCCGCCTCCACCGCGCGCTTCAGCAGCGGCGTGTTCAAGGAATCCGCGGCCGTTTCCATGGCCTGCACCAGCGGGATGCCGCCAGTCAACAGCGTGCCCAGAATGCGCGAGAGTTGAGCCACCTGGTATTTCAGCCAGATGTCCCCGGCCACCGGCATTTTCATTTTGATGCGGTCCAGCGCCCAGCGCGCCGAGTCCCGCCGCGCCCACCACCGGAACAGGAAGATCCCACAAACCAGGGCCCCTGCGAACGCCAGTATGTAACTGCGCGCCGTGGTGCCGATGGCGATCAGCCACACCGTCATGGCCGGCAGCTTGGCGTTCATGGTGGTGTAGAGCGTGGCGAACGTCGGCACCACGTAGGTCACCAGGAACACCATCAGAATAATCACCAACACGATCAGCACGCAGGGGTACATCAGCGAGACCATCACTTTCTTGCGCACCGCCAGCGCAATTCTCTGGTAGCTGATATACCGGTCCAGCACCTCCGTGAGGCTGCCGCTTTTTTCGCCCGCCATCACCGAGGTCACGTACATTTTGGGAAAAATCCCCTGCTGCCGGAAGGCCTCGGAGAGCAGCGTCCCGCTCCGCACCTCGTCGCGCACCGACTTGATATACGGCCCCAGCGCCGGGTCGGTCAGCCGTTCGGCCAGCAGGTCCAGCCCCTTCAGAATCGGCAACCCCGCGCGGATCAGCGTCACGAACTGCTGGTTGAAGATCAGGAACTTTTCGAGGTTGAGCTTCTTGCGCCGCTTGAACAGCCCCGTGGCCGCCAGGCCGGCGGCCGTCCGCGGCTTCACTGAGTAGATGAGGAATCCCTGCTGCGAGTACCTCTCCCGCAATTCCTTTTCGGACGGCGCCGAGGTCACCTGCTGGTGGATCTGCCCCCGCCCGTCCGCGTACTTCAGCACGAATTCAGCCATGGCTCACGCTCCCCCATCCACCAATTCCGCTCCCGGCGGCGCTTGAAACTGAAACAGCTTGCCGTTGAGCCGCGGGTTCAGGCTCTCGTCATCGAAGGTGAAATCCAGGATGGAGTTGTCGAACCCCGTCACCTTGACTTCGCGGATGCGATCTTCCACCGTCACCACGAATTCCACGGCGGAATACGGCAGGTTATCGGTCTTAGGCTCCGCGGTGATACGCGTACCGCCCCCGGCGCCTTCGGGCCGCACCTGAAGATTGCGAAACTCCTTTTCGAAGTTCAACTTACCCAGCAGGAAGGCGAGCGGCGCGCGCATATCCTCGCTCTCCTGGACCTTTATTTTCTCGGCCAGGGGGTGCCCGCTGGGCCCGGAGGGAGTGTACAGCCACATGAACTTGCCGTCGGAAATGAAGAGCTTGCCTTTGGGCTGCGAATAATCCCAGCGCATTCGGCCCGGCTTCTGCAACACCAGCCGTCCGCTTTCCGACCGGCGGGCGGGGCCACCCCCCGGGCCGGGAGGCGTATATTCTTCATGGAAAAGGACTTGAAGCGTCTTCGCCCGGTTATATCGGGTTTCCACGCCTTTCAGCAAACGATCCACGCCGGCATCGCCGGCAAATACCGACACCGCCAGCAGGCCCAATAATAGCCGAAAAGGGCTCACAAAACCTTTGACGTAAGCGAGCCCTCAAACGTGTAGTGTGGCGTGCGCCGCCTACTGCACCGACACCGTCACGCCGGTCTGGCTGAAGTTGCCGCCGATCGACACTTGAATCGACAGGTTGCCCGGCTGCGCGTTTGCCGGGATCTGCACGTTGAGCTGCATCAACCCCGCTGCATATCCAGGCGCCTCCCCGGCGTACACCGGCAGCGCCGGCAGGCCGTTGATCAGCACCCCGACAGCCAGCAGCGGCGCCGGCGTCACCTGCGGCGGCGGCAAAGTCGCGGTCGTAATCTTGCCCGTGACGCCCGCCGGGCTGGTCTGGCCCTCGCCCGTCATGAACACCGTCACGATGCTGCCCGGGGCCGCTTGATTGCTCGGCCCGTTGACGGTGACGCCATCCTGGTTCAGGATGGACCCGGGCCCGCTGCCCGACGAGTTCTGCGTGAATATCCCCGGGGCCGTGGTCGCCGTGGTCAACTGAAGCGCGTTGGAAGTCTGCCCCGCGTACTTGACCCACACCGACGGGGTGGCAAACTGCGCCATCTCGTACGGCACCACCGCGTTTATCTGGGTGGCGCTGGCGTAAAACAAAGGAGCGGGGACGCCATTGAACAGCACCTGCACGCCGCCGATGCTGGTCGAGAGCTTGCCGGTGGTCGGGTCAATGGCAGCATAGGCCGCGGCGGCCGGTCCCATGGCCGTGCCATAGATGGAAACAATCTCGCCCGGAGAAACCCCGCCCAGGGCGCCGCTGGCTGCGTTCTTCACGCTGATGATGGTGGGCAGCGGCGCCGTCACCGTCAGGGTCACGTTGATGCTGGTGGAACCTGTAGCGGTGCCCGTGCCGCTCACCGTGATGGCCCCGGTGTACGAGCCGGCGCCCAGGGTCCCTGGGGCCGCCGTCACCGTCAGTGCGGCCGTTCCCGTGGTTGGCGTGGTCCCGCTCGTGGGCGATACGGAAAGCCAGCTACCCCCACTGGTGACCGTCGCCGCAAAGCCCAGGCTCTGCCCGCCGCCGGAAACACTCACCGTTTGCGTCGATGGGGTCGTGCCGCCCACCTGATAGGTAAACGTCAGCGTCGTGGGTGTGGCCGTTACCGTCGCCGCGGCCTGCACCGTGAGGGAGACCTGAACGGTTACCACATTCCCGCCATTAGCCTGGATCGTGATGTTGGCGCTGTAGGGTGTTGACGACGCCGCCAGGCCGCTCGGATTCACGCTGATCGTGAAACCGGGACTGTTATACGGTGTGTTGACCGAAGCGCCGTTTTGCACACCCGTCGAAAGCCAGGTGGCGCTGCTCGAAATCGTGAACGAGACCGGCGACGATCCCGACGCACTGACCACCTGCAAAGTCTGAGTTGCCGGCGTGCTCCCGCCCACCGTGTAAGTGAAGCTCAAAGAAGGCGTCCCCGCCTGGTTGTTGGCGGTTACCGTGACATTGCCGGTTCCGCCGGTCGGCGAGCTTACCACCAGGGCCACCGAAACGTACTGCGGCGAGGCGCCGCTGGCCTGCAGCGTAATCGTGCCGTAGTAGGGGGAACCAACCTCCGTCAAGCCCGACTGGTTCACCGAAACCGTAAGGTACGGGTTGGAGCTGGTGTTCAGGGTGCCCGAAGCAGGCGAGATGCTCAACCAGTTGCCGGTGCTGGTCGCACTCGCCGAATAGTATGTGAGGGTCGACGCGCTCACCGTCAGCGTCTGCGAATTCGGCGCGGTGCCGTTCTGTACTCCGCTGAACGTCAGCGACGAAGAGCTCAGCGTCAGGCTGCCGCCCAACACCGAGCTGCCTGTCACAAGCAGCACCACCGGAACGTTCACCGGGCTATTGGCCGCGCCTGTTGCCGTCACCGTCACACTTCCGAGGTAAACCCCGTTCGGCAGAGACGACGGGTTATTGACTGTGACCGTGGTCTCGGTACCCGTGGTAGTCGGCGTACTCACGCTTAACCAGGCCGCCGTCGTGGTCACAGTCACCGCCATGACGTCGGAGGAGCCATCGCTGGCGGTCAGGTACACGGGCGAATAAGTGCTCCCGCTGCCGGAATTGTAAGTGAAGTAGAGCGATCCCGGACTGGCCACCAACACCGGGCTGGCGGTCACCAGCAAAGTGACCGACACATTAACGACTGCGGCGCCGGTATAGGGGGTCACTACCACTGTGGCGGTGTAGGTGCCCGCGGCAAGGGTATTTGGACTGACGATGTTCACCGAGACCGTCGACGGCGCAGTTCCGCTGGAGGGCGTAACCGAAAGCCAGCCGGTTGTCTCGCCGCTGGGGTAGGTCGGAGGAGTCGCGACCGAAAACGTCCCCGATCCCGAAACCACGATGTATTGCGATGGCGGGACACTGCTCGAGTTGGTCTGGTAAGCGAACGTCAGCGACGTCGGGGTCACCAGCGCGGATGTCGTGGTTACGCTGCCCGATCCCACGGTGAAAGCGATCGGGATCGTCTGGGTCGGCCCGCTGCTTAAGGTCACGTACAGATAGCCGTAGTAAGTGTTTGCCGCCAGGCCGGTGGGGTTCCCGTACACGGTCACGGAGGCGGCGGCGGGGCTTGTGGTGCTGGTCGACACCCCACCAACCGACAGCCCTGAACCGGTAATGCCCGTAATGCTGAACGTGCCGGCCGTGGCGCTGTTCAAGCTGATCGTCAACTGCTGGGTGTAGCCGCTCACTGCGGCCGTTATGCTGGCGGGATTGGGAGACCACGTAATCCCGCTCGTAGATACGCTGCCGTTCACCGAAAGAGAGACGGTGATTGTAGCAGTATTACCTTGCGAATCCGTCACATACACATAGCCGGTCCTGCCGGTAGTCAGCAAGCTCATATACGACGGGTTAGGCTGAATCGTGAACTGCGAACCGATACTGCCCGTAGGGGGGCTCGTGTACAGCCAGCAACCGGAGATGCTCGCGCAGGAACTGGAATCGTTCACAGTGGTCGAGAAAGTGGTGGCGCCGGTCAAACTCTGGAGCGTTACCAACAGGGGTGAGGGGTACACTGTTGGCGTTGCCGTGTTGTAGCTCCAGGAGGCACTACCGGGGTAGGCGATCAGGTTCCCGTTTCCCGCGCCCGTCCCGACCGTGAACGTAACGGTAATCTGCGTCGCCGCACTGCCGCTAGGCTGGATGGTAATCGTGCCGGTGTACGTGTTGTTCGTCAGCGAGACCGCACTGGCAGTAACCGTCAGATATATGGGGCTGTTGTAAACCACCGAGGAGTAGACTGACGTCGCCGTCAGCCAGGTCGCCGAGGACGCGATCGTGAACGAAACCGGGGTGGTGCTGGCGGTGCTTAGGGTGACATAGTATTGCGCGCTGGACCCCGCCGGCGCGCTCAGAGGCACGGGATTCGGATTCGCAGTAATCGTGCCGGAGCCCGTGTTGCCGCTCGGGACGTCGACCGTGATAACGGCGGCGGTGACGCCCCCGGGGGTGGTCGCGGTCAGCGTTACCGTGGCGGGGTGCTGGCCCGTCACGCTGCCAATATCCACAAATAACAGCGTTGACGGCGGGGTGACGCCCGTAGTGAACCCATTCAGATTCGAGACCTGCAGCCACGGTTCGTCGCCGGCGGCATAGACCGTCGCCACTACCGTGTACGTGATCGGATTAGCGGTCGAATCCTGCGTACCGGCGACGGTGACGGCCGTGCCCGTGCCGATCCCCGCAGTCACCGTGAGGGTGTTCGTGCCGCCGTTCAGAATGAACGATGGTGCAGTCGCGCGTCCGGGCACCACCAGGAGCAGCGCGGTCGCGAGAAATAGAACGGTCTTCTTAAAATACGTGTGTGCGGCGTCCATGATTTTTCCTCAACCAGATTGATGATACACCATCATCAATCCGATTAACAGAATTAACTCTCTGTTTATATTGGGATACGGACGCGGCTACCTCTCAGTATACCGCTCTATTTCAAGATTCGGAAAAGATTGCTGTAGTCGTCTGTCCACAATCGCACAGTCCGCGGCGACCCGATTTCTGTCGAGTTCCTCAGTTCCTCGCCGTGGAAACCGCTGGCCGGGGAAGTCAGGAGCACCCAGGTGGCGCCGAAAACATCCTGCGTATCGTCGTCGTCGGTGTCCACCACGCGCGCTATTTTCCCGGTGGCGCGGGTCTCTCCCGCGAGCACCGGCGCCAAATCCAGATAGCGGTTGGAAATATGCACCGCCAGCACACCGTCCGGCCGCAAGTGCCGGAAATACAGCTTGATGGCCTCGAACGTAAGCAGGTGCACGGGGATGGAGTCGCTCGAGAACGCGTCCACCGCCAGAACATCGAAATTCTCGGGGGACTCGCGCTCCAGGGACAGCCGCGCATCGCCCATGGCGACATCCACTTTGGCTTTCGAATCGCCCAGAAAACTGAATTCCGTGTGCGCCAGCCGCAGCACCAGCGGGTTGATCTCGTAAAAGCGGTAATAATCTCCCAGCCGCCCGTAGGCCGCCAGGGTCCCCGTGCCCAGCCCGATCACGCCCACACGGATGGCCCCGCTCTTGCCTTTTTCCCGGATGGCCAGCCCCACTCCGGTCTCGGGACCGTAATAGGTGGTGGGCGAATCCCGGCGCGCCGGATTCAGAAACTGTTCGCCGTGGTTGATGGTGCCGTTGGTCAGGGTCCGGGTGGCGTCCAGTTGCGTGGCCGGACCGTTATCGCGCACCTTCAGCGCGCCATAGAAATTGCGGACCAGTACGCGCGAGGCGCGCACCGAATCCCGGATCTGCAAGCCTATGAATACCGCCAGCGCCACCGTCAGCACCGCCGCCACAATGGGCGCGGGCTGCCGCCAGCGCTGAAACCATTTGGGCCCGCGCCGGGGGGAGCCGGGGACGCCCCACTCCCCGGCTGAAAACCAACGCTGAAACCACTTCAGCTCCGCGTCCTGCCGCAGCACCCACAGCACCAGCACCGCGCAGGCCACCAGGCCCAGCGGCATCTCGTAGATGGCGTTGAACAGGTGCGGCGCAATCAGGCCCACCGTAAGTCCGCCCAGCGCGCCGCCCGCGGCAATCATCAGGTAAAAATGCGTGAGGTAGCGCGGATCGGGCTTGAGCCGAGCCAGCTCGCCGTGGCACACCATGCAGCAGGTAAAGAGGCCCATGGCAAACAGCGGCACCATCACCCGGATGGGAACGCTGCCGGTGGAATCCACGCTCAGCGCGTAGGCCATTGACCCCAGCGCCACCGCCAGAAGCTGGAGATAGGGATTGCGCCGGTACCAGCCGCTGCCTTCAAAGCACAGGATGAACGTCAGCAGATAGATGCTCAGCGGCAGCACCCAGAGGAACGGAATGGCCGCCACGTTCTGCGAAAGATGATTGGTGATGGCCAGCAGCAGGAGCGAGGCCACGGCCGGCAGAAAAAGCCAAATCAGGTACCGCTTGACGGGAGGCTTTTCGACGGCTTCCGGTTCGGCCGAGGTCTCCGCCGCCGCCCCATTCCCGGAGCGGATGGCCGTTACCCCGCACAGCACCACGAACACGCCATACGCCGCCGACCACATCCAGGCCTGCTGGTGGGTGGTGAACACCGGCTCGAACAGCACCGGGTAGCTCACCAGCGCGAACATGGAGCCGGCATTCGAGAGCGCATACAACCGGTACGGCATGGCGTCCCGGAACCGCCGCGCATACCACGCCTGTAGCAGCGGCCCGGTAGTGGAGAGCAGAAAATACGGAAGCCCCACCGTCACCGCCAGCAATCCCAGAATCCGCAGCGTGGGGTCCGCCCCGCCCACTGGTTTCCAGGAAGCGTTGGGGTAGACCGGAAGCGCCAGCGCGCTCCCGAGCAGCAGGCCAGCGTGAACCAGCATTTGGGTTCGCGGCTTGAGATAGCGCACCAGCGCGTGGGCATAAAGGTACCCCATCAGCAACGCCATCTGAAAAAACAGCAGGCACACGGTCCACACGGCAGCCGAGCCGCCGAACCACGGCAAAATGATCTTGGCGATGACCGGCTGAACCTGAAACAACAGGAAGGCGCTCACCACGATAGTCAGTGCGTAAAGAATCATGAATTCAGTCCACGCCTCGAAACGCCATTTTCGTAATCTTCTATTTGAACACGGACAGCGGCACGGCATCAGATAATCCTGTGAGAATCACCCGCCTCGCCCCACTATGTTGCTAACAGCGATATGCGCGGCGTAGTGTTTCTAGCGGTATGCGGGTTGGCGATCGCCCAGGCGCCGGACCCTGCCTACGAGCCGCTGGCGCGCGCTTACGAGGCACTTCACGCGCGCGATTACGATACCGCCATTGCGTGTTTCCTCAAGGGGATCGAAGCTGCTCCGCGCCGCGCCTCCATCCGCAAAGACCTGGCCTACACCTACCTCAAAATCGGCGAGAACGAGCTGGCCCGCGACCAGTTCGGCGAAGCCATGCGAATGGACCCCAACGATACCCAGGTGGCTATGGAGTACGCCTTCCTGTGCTACGAAACCAAGGAGCAGCAGGAGGCGCGGCGCATCTTCGACCGCATCCGCAAGACCGGCGATGCTACCGCCGAGCAGGCCTTCCGCAACATCGACGCGCCGCTGGCGGCGGGCATCGAGCGCTGGAAGAAAGCCATCGAAATGGGCGCCGATAACTTCAGCGCGCATTTCGAGCTGGCCACTCTCGCCGAACAGCGCGACGAGCTGGCGGTCGCCGCGGAGCACTACGAAAAAGCCTGGCGCCTGCTGCCCGACCGGCGTTCCGTGCTGGTGGACCTGGGCCGCGTCTGGCAGGCGCTCGACCGTACCGACGACGCCACGGCCGCGTTGCTGGCAGTTTCGCGAGGCGGTGAGCCGCGCGCCGCCGAGATGGCTCGGGAGTTGCTGCCGCGCCGCTACCCCTACGTTGGCGAGTTCCAGCGCGCCCTGGAATTGGACCCCTCCAACGTGGAACTGCGCCGCGAACTGGCCTACCTGCTGTTGCGCATGGATCTTCAGCCCGAGGCCGAGCAGGAATTCCGCGTGCTTACCGAGACCGCTCCGGACGATCTGCTGGCCGCCACGCAACTCGGTTTCCTGCTTTATGCCCGCGGCGAGCATATCGCCGCCATGCCCCTGTTCGATCGTGTGCTGGCGGGGAAGGACGAGGACCTCGCCAACCGCGTGCGCGCCGTGCTGCGGATGCCCCAGGTGCTCAAGGCACGCGGCGATGCGCCCCCCGCATCCATCGACGCCAAGGTGATGGCCGAGCGCAGCATCAAGGCCGGCTATATGAAAGACGCGCTGAAGTACCTGCAAATTGCCCACGAAGACGACCCCGGCGATTTTGAGGTCATGCTGAAACTCGGTTGGACGTACAACATTCTCCACCAGGATTTGCTGGCATTCCGCTGGTTCGACCTGGCGCGCAAGAGCCCCGATCCGCAAGTCGCCTCCGAAGCCGGGCGCGCGTGGCGCAACCTTCGCTCCGCCACCGAGCGGTTTCGCGTTACGGCCTGGCTTTACCCGATCTTTTCCACCCGCTGGCACGACTTGTTCTCCTATGCGCAGATCAAGACCGGAATCCGAACGAGCTTTCCGATCCAGCCGTATGTGAGCGTCCGATTCGTGGGCGATACGCGTGTCACCATTGGGATCACCTCGCCACAGTACCTTTCGGAAAGCTCGTTCATTGTCGCGGTGGGTGCGGCCACGGTGCCCTGGCACGGAATCACAGGCTGGGCCGAGGCCGGCTCTGCCATCGGCTACATCAGCGGCCACATGCTGCCCGATTACCGCGGCGGAATCTCCCTGGCGCGCAGCGTAGGGCATACCCTGCGCAGCGAATCGTCCGGATGGTTCGCCGACACCACGCTGGATGGCGTCTTTGTCAGCCGTTTCGGCAACGATTTCCTGGTTTACGATCAATCGCGTTTCGGATACGCCTTTGGCCCCAAGACGCTGCGAAGCCAGCTTTCCTGGAACGCCAACCTGACCTTCGACAGCCAGGGCCAGTACTGGGCCAATTTCGGCGAAACAGGGCCGGGACTCCGGTTTGCAAGTTCCTGGCTGCCACAATCGACGTACGTGACGTTTAACCTGCTGCGAGGCGCCTACCTGATCGACACGGGCAATCCGCGGCGGCCGAATTTCAACGATCTCCGCGCGGGGTTCTGGTATGCGTTCACTCGTTAGCCTGGCGCTTGTCCTGGCGGGGTGCCCCCTGGGCCCCGCGCATGCCGCCGATCTTCCGTACTTCAGCGTCCTCTCCGACGATGCCGGCGCCTGGCCGGAAATTCTTTCGTCGATCGGCCTCCAGCGGCAGCCCGCTGGCCTCGCGCGCATTTTTGTGGCTCGCACCGGCGCATCCGCGTCCGCGGAATGGAATGGCCGCGTGGAAAAGGGCGCCATCCTGATTCTGGAAGGCGAATCCTCGCTGGCGGACATGTTCGGCTTCCGCCGCGGCAAGGAGAACGTGCGGGTCAACAGCCTGACCGACGTCCACCGCCCCAAGCTTCGCATCGTCTGGGAGCATGGCCTCGAACTGCCGGTGTTTGAGCTGCCCGCGGGCGCGCAGGTATTCGCGAGCGAACGCTGGACCGGCGCGCCCATGATTGCGGGAATGCGCCGCGGCGCCGGAGCGGTCCTGTGGGTGGCGGTTCCTCCCGGCGAGAAAGGGTACGAGCGCTTTCCGTACCTGCTTGAGGCGCTCTGCGATCTGGGAATGGACCCGCCGTTTCGCTCGTCACGGCTGTGGGTCTTCTTCGATTCGTCGTACCGCTTGCGCGTGGACCTGGATTACTTCGCGGCGCGCTGGCGCAAAGCCGGAATTGCCGCTTTGCACGTGGCGGCGTGGCACTTCTACGAGCCGGACGCCGAGCGCGACGGGTATCTCGCAAAGCTGATCGAAGCCTGTCACCGCGAGGGCATCCTGGTTTATGCGTGGTTCGAGCTGCCGCACGTGAGCGAGAAGTTCTGGGACGACCATCCCGAGTGGCGCGAGAAGACCGCGGTGCTTCAAGACGCTCAACTCGACTGGCGCAAGCTCATGAACCTGACCAACCGCGACTGTTTCCGCGCCGTCTCAGCCGGGGTGAAGCAGTCGATCTCGCGGTTCGATTGGGACGGCGTCAACCTGGCCGAGCTGTACTTCGAGTCGCTCGAGGGCACGGGAAACACCTCGCGGTTTACGCCTATGAACGACGATGTCCGCACCCTGTTTCAAAAGCAGAGCGGCTTCGATCCAATCGAGATCTTCGGCGCGCGCAAAGACGAGGCCTCGCGGAGGGCGTTTCTCGATTTCCGCAGCGAGCTCGTGCGACGGATGCAGGAGGAGTGGATCGCCGAACTGGAAGCGGCGCGACGGCAGAAGCCGCATCTCGACCTGGTGCTGACCCACGTCGACGACCGCCTGGACTCGGGCATGCGCGAAGCCATCGGCGCCGACGCCGGCCGCGTGCTGCCGTTGCTCGACACCCACACGTTCACCTTCCTCATCGAGGACCCAGCTACGGTATGGCACCTCGGCCCGCAGCGCTACCAGAGCATCGCCGAGCGTTATCGCGCGCTGACCCCGCATCGTGACAAACTCGGTATCGACATAAATATCGTCGATCGCTACCAGGATGTTTACCCCACCAAGCAGCAAACCGGGATCGAACTTTCCCAGCTTGTGCACCACGCTGCCGGCAATTTCCAGCGGGTGGCGCTGTATTTCGAGAGCTCTTTGCTGCCGCCGGACTTGAGATTGCTGCCTTCGGCCTCCGCGACCGTTACGCGCATCGAGAAGATGGGTCCGAAGACCATCGTGGATTCGGCATCCGGCGTCGGCCTTCCCTGGAAAGGCGCCGCCATGGTCGACGGCCAATTGTGGCCCGCCGCCGACGAGGACACCGTCTGGCTCCCCGCCGGACCGCATAGCGTCGAACCCAGTGACCGGCCACGCGGGGCACGTCTGGTCCGCCTGAATGCCGACTTGAAAGCCGCGCGCGCCGTGAACGCCACGACCATCGAGTTTTCCTACCAAACAACCGCCCGCGCCATTGCCATCCTGGACCGCCCGCCGCGCCGAACCGAGATTGACGGCGCCGAGGAACCGCTCCAGCGAGCCGGACCGAACACCATTCTTCTGCCGCGCGGCCAGCACGTCGTGACAATCACCACCGAGTGAGATAGGATGTCGGATGGCCAATGACGGATGTCGCATTGCAGTCCGGCTCTCCGGAGATCCCGGATAAGCTGTATTTCAAGATCGGCGAGGTGAGCGAGCTCCTGGGAGTCGAGCCGTACGTGTTGCGCTACTGGGAAACCGAGTTCCCGGCGCTATCGCCAAAGAAATCCGGCACGGGCCATCGGCTTTACCGGCGCAAAGACGTGGAGTTGCTGCTGCGGATCAAGCACCTGCTCTACGAGAAACGGTTCACGATTGAAGGCGCGCGGCAGGCACTGCAGGCCGCGGCGCGCGCTCCCAAGCCGCGCGCGACCGCACGGGTACAACAGGAACTCTTCACTGAAGATCCGTTACCTGAAATACGCAGAGAGCTAGCCGATATCCTGCAGATTCTGAAGTAGTTTACTCTTCGCCCACAATGGCTGCGTAAATGCGGTCCAAGTCTTCTGTCGAATAATAGTCGATCTCGATGCGGCCTTTCTGTTTGGCCTTCTCGACGATCCGAACCTTGGTCCCCAGCACGCGCTCCATCTCCTGAATGGCCGCCTTTACGTTGGGGTCGGTACCGACCTCGTCCACATGCTTGGGTTTGCGGCCCTCCATCATCCTCTGGGTGGTGCGCTCGATCTGCCGCACAGACCAGCCTTGCGCCACGGACTTCTCGGCGACTTCGCGCTGCAAATCGACGGAAGGCAACCCCAGCAGACATCGTGCGTGGCCGGCGGAAAGGCGGCGTTCGGCGACCAGTTGCTGGAGGTCGGCGGGAAGCTGGAGCAAACGGAGAAGGTTGGTGATGGTGGTCCGGTCCTTGCCTGTTCGAAGCCCGATCTGCTCCGGACTCAACAGCAGCTCGGTGCCGAGGCGCGCGAAGGCGTTGGCAGCTTCGATAGGATTGAGGTCCTCGCGCTGGATGTTCTCGACCAAGGTGATTTCCAGCAGGCGGTCATCGGGGATGTCCCGAATCACGACCGGAACGTGCTCGACCCGGGCGAGTTTCGCCGCACGCCACCGGCGCTCGCCGGCGACCAACTGATAGCGGTCTCCCACTTTGCGAACCACCAGGGGCTGAATGATACCGTTGGTGCGGATGGACTGGGCCAGTTCCGAGAGCCGTTCGCTGTTGAACACGCGCCGGGGCTGCAGAGGATTCGGATCAATGGAATCAATAGGAACCGTCTGAGAGGTTTCGTTGGGCGTGGGACCCAGGAGGTGAGGCGGCCCCACCGCCGTGCGCGTCGGCAGCAGCGCGCTAAGCCCTTTACCGAGTGCCCTGCGCGAGTGGTCTGTTTTGTTCATGGTCCAGAATCTCTTTCGCCAGTTTGATGTAGCTCTCCGCGCCCCGCGACCGCGGGTCATAACCTAGAATCGGCTTGCCAAAGCTAGGAGCTTCAGCCAGCCGTATGCTGCGCGGGATGACGGTCCGGAATACCTGGTCGCCGAAGAACTCCCTCAGGTCCGCGGCTACTTGACGCGTGAGATTGGTGCGGTCATCGTACATGGTGAGGAGAATGCCCTCCACCTGGAGTGGATGTTGGAAAGAATCGCGTATGCGGTCGATTGTGTCCATGAGCTCCGAGACTCCTTCCAGGGCGAAGAACTCGCACTGAATGGGCACCAGGACAGAGTCGGCCGCGATGAGGGCGTTGAGCGTGAGCAGATCCAAGGCTGGAGGGCAGTCGATCAGGACGAAGCGGTAGTCCTCCCGGATGTCCGCGATGCGCTCACGCAGGCGGAATTCGCGGTTGGGGATTCCGACCAATTCGAGGTCAGCGCCGACCAGGTTCTTGTCGGCAGAAATCAGGTGCAACCCTTCGAGATCGGTTGACTGGATCGCATCCCTTGCGGGCACGTCTTCAAGGAGAACCTGATACAGGCTCGGCCGATCCGGATCCTTGGCAACACCCAAGCCGGTGGTGGCATTGCCTTGGGGGTCCGAGTCTATGACGAGTACTCGAAGGTCATTAGCGGCCAACGAAGCCGCCAGATTAATGGCGGTCGTGGTTTTGCCGACCCCGCCCTTCTGGTTGGCGATGGCGAAAACTCTGCTCAAGCGGCCATACTAACATGAACTCGCGTTTCACGTGAAACAGCCTTTGACACTCCACCTGGTTTCACGTGAAACAAACCCAATCTTGCTCCTTCCTACTGGCTAACCCGCTCGTGCTGGCCGATCTGCAGGAAGCGCTGTCTGCTCCAGGGCATCGGGATCGGGGTTTGCCAAACGAACCCAATTCCGTCGGGAGGCGCCTTGCCTCCAGTCAATAGATCGACATTTGGCGCGAGGTTCTTTAGGAACGAAGCCAAATCCTCGTAGCTGACGGCTCGGGAAATCGCCAAATCGAATTGTTCCTTTATGTCTTCGGCCCGCGTGGCAAGCACGCGAATATTCGGTAGGTTGCGGCCGGCTTCGCGCAGAAAGACGGCCTTGCGCTGGTGGGATTCGATCAGAGTCACGGAGCAATCCGGGCGGAGCACCGCGGTGGGCAAGCCGGGGAATCCGGCCCCGGAGCCGATGTCGGCAATTCGCAGACTGCCTTGAGGCAAATGAGTTCCCAGAAAGAGTGATTCGCAGTAGTGCCGCTCCACTGCCTCTTCCATCCTCTTGATGGATGTCAGGTTCAGGATACGATTCCACCAGAGCAGCAGTTGGTAATGCGCCTCAAGCGCTTCCACCTGGCCGGGCGATAAATCGACGATCCCGGCGAGGCGCTGCCTCAGCAGATCAGCAAACATGGCCGACGCTCAGGTAAACGTCCAGAACAGCGATGGCCGCCGGGGTGACGCCAGGGATGCGCGCGGCTTGGCCCAGTGTCGCCGGCCGTACCCGCTCCAGCTTATCGCGGATCTCGCGCGAAAGGCCGGGAATGCCGGCAAAGCCGAATTCCGGCGGAATGCGCCGCCGCTCGGCGTGCTTCAGGCGCTCCATCTGCCGCTCTTGCTGCGAAATGTAACCGCTGTACTTCGCTTCCGTCTCCACGGTGTTCAGGAGACCGAGGGCGGGTTCCTCACCGAGCATTTCACGGACCCAGCCGGAGATCTCCGCGATGGAAGCTTCGGGGCGTTTCAACCACTGGCCGTGACGGTGCTCTCCCAAGACCTTGGCGAGGCGCTCTTTCTGCCGCTGCTTGCGCGTGAAGACCTCCCAACGCCCATCGGTGACCAGGCCGGCACGGCGGCCGAGCGGTGTCAGCCTGGCATCCGCATTGTCGATGCGCAGGTGCAGACGGAACTCGGCGCGCGACGTGAACATGCGATAAGGCTCGTCGGCGCCCTTGGTGATGAGATCATCGATGAGAATCCCGATATAGCCTTCGGTGCGGCCGATGACGACGGCGTCCTTTCCGCCCAGACGGCACGCGGCATTCATGCCGGCGACCAAACCCTGGCAACTGGCCTCTTCATAGCCGGACGTACCGTTGATCTGGCCGGCGAGATAGAGTCCGGCGATGGATTTGACCTCCAGCGTGTGATCGAGTTCCCGCGGGTCGATGGCATCGTATTCTATGGCGTAACCGGGACGGATCATCTCAGCGCGCTCGAGACCCGGGATGGACGCCACCACGGCGTTCTGCACATCGATAGGCATGCTCGTGGACATGCCATTGACATACACCTCGTTGGTGTCGAGACCTTCGGGCTCGAGAAAAATCTGGTGACGCGGCTTGTCCGGGAACTTGACGATCTTGTCCTCGATAGAGGGGCAATAGCGCGGGCCGATGCCTGCGATCTGGCCACTGTAAAGCGGGGAACGCGGGATGGCCTCTCGCAGTATCCGCCGCGTTTCCTCGGTGGTATAGCCGATGTGGCAGTGGATCTGCGGGCGATCGATCTTCCCGGTGAGGAACGAGAATGGCGTCGGCTGGGCGTCGCCAGGCTGCGGCTCAAACTGACTCCAGTCGATGGTGCGGCCATCGAGACGCGGTGGCGTTCCAGTCTTGAGACGAATCCAGTTGAGACCGAGGGTGCGAAGTTGATCGCCCAGCAACTGCGAGGGCGCTTCTCCATTTCGGCCACAGGTGTACTGCATCTCGCCGACATGAGCCAGGCCGTTCAGAAAAGTCCCGGTGGTGACAATCACGGCGCCGGCCTCGACGGTGCGGCCGTCACGCAACTGAACGCCCGTTACGCGGCGGTTTTGAATGGTAAGCGCCGCCACTTCGGCCTGCTTGATCCGAAGGTTGGGCTCCGTCTCGAGGACTTCACGCATGCGGACGCGGTACATCTTCTTATCCATCTGCGCGCGTGGGGACCAGACGGCGGGCCCGCGGCTGGTGTTGAGAAGGCGGAACTGGATGCCGACGGCATCAGCGATCTCACCCATGACGCCGCCGAGGGCGTCGATTTCGCGCACCAGGTGCCCCTTGGCAATTCCTCCGATGGCGGGATTGCACGACATCTGCGCGACCAGGTCGAGGTTCATGGTGACCATGGCCGTCCGGAGACCCATGCGCGCGCAAGCGCGGGCGGCTTCGCACCCGGCGTGACCGGCGCCGATGACCACGACGTCGTACCTCTCGTGCATTGATATGATTGTAGCGAAATGAGAATCCTGATCCTTGGAAGCGGCGGGCGCGAGCACGCGCTGGCGTGGAAACTGGCGCAGTCGGGGGTATCGGTGTTTGCGGCGCCGGGGAATCCGGGAATGGCGAAAATCGGGACGTGTGTCCCGGTTGCGGCAGGCACCTCCTATCTAGAGATTGCGGAAGCCATCGGCGCGGACCTGACGGTTGTGGGGCCGGAAGCGCCACTGGTGGCGGGGGTGGTGGATGCGTTCCGGGCGCACGGGCGGAAGATCGTCGGGCCGGACCGCAATGCAGCGCAGCTTGAAGGCAGCAAAGTTTTTGCAAAGAACTTTTTTGTACAGAGCGCCATTCCTACGGCCGAGTTCGTGACCGTCGAAAACGAGACCGATGCGCGCCAGGCGCTCGACCGTTTCGGCTTTCCGGTGGTGCTGAAAGCCGACGGCCTGGCGGCGGGCAAGGGCGTGATCGTCGCGCACGACCGCAAGGAAGCCGAAGCGGCTCTGGGCACGCTCAAGGGCCGGCTGGTAATCGAAGAGTTTCTGCGCGGCGAAGAGGTGAGCTTCATCGCGCTATGCGATGGGCGGGAAGTTGTGCCGCTGGCGCCCACGCAGGATCACAAGGCTGTCTTCGACGGCGACACGGGTCCGAACACCGGCGGGATGGGAGCCTATTGCGATGGCGCGATTCTCACCCAGGCACAGACGAGAGAGATTCTGGATGGCGTGATCTATCCGACGGTGGAAGCGATGCGCTTCACGGGTTTCCTGTACGCGGGATTGATGATGACGGCGGCGGGACCCAAGGTGCTGGAATTCAACGTGCGGCTGGGCGATCCGGAGACGCAGCCACTGATGCACCGGATGGCGTCCGATTTTGTTCCAGCGCTGATGGCGGCGGCCAGCGGCGAGTTGGCGGGCGTGAGACTGGAGTGGCGCAGCGGGCCGAGCGTGTGCGTGGTGCTGGCGTCGGGCGGGTATCCGGGCGCGTATGAGACTGGAAAAGCCATTCGCGGCGTGGAAGCAGCAGAGGTATGCGGCGCAACCGTGTTTCACGCGGGAACACGCATGGGCGCAGCCGGCCTCGAGACCGCGGGCGGGCGCGTACTCGGCGTGACGGCAGCGGGGCAGGATCTGGCTGGCGCGATTCACGGGGCGTATGAGGCGGTCCGGCAGGTGGACTTTGAGGGGATGCACTACCGGACGGACATCGGGCGGAAGGGGCTCGAACGGTACAATAGAAAGACAGTGGGGACGTAGCTCAGTCTGGATAGAGCGGTCGCCTCCTAAGCGACAGGTCGGCAGTTCGAGTCTGCCCGTCCCTACCACTTCCATTCACCTATGGCTGGGGATCTCAATGGGATTGATGGGACGATGCTGGGAGTGAGAAGGAAGCAAGAGATGAGTACGGCACAGAGCGTCACGTGGCGGGCAGCGGTGATTGGCCGCTGGACGGCGCGGATCGTGGGCACGTTGATGGCCCTGTTCTTCCTGGCATTCTTCGTCGGAGAAGGGTTCCCGAATATCTTCCGGCTGCCCTGGCGGGAAAGTCTCTCGGTCCTGGCCATGAGCGCCGTGGTGGTGGGGTTGCTTCTCGCCTGGAAATGGGAGGGGCTGGGAGGCGCGGTCGCGCTGGCTGCCATCGTTCTTATGCACCTGATCGGCATACGGGGTATCAGGACGGTGCTGTTGCTGTTACCGGCGGCGACTGGTCTGCTGCACGTGGCGTGTTGGTGGAGGCTCAGATCCACCGGGGTTGGCTGGGAGGCGCCAAGGAAAGTTCTGGCGGTGGTGGGATTGGCGTTGGTGATTTTCATACTGCTTTGCGCCAATGAAATGTTCGGCATGCCACCGCTGATGACGCCGGCGTTCCGGCCGCCGCGGGACATGGTGGGAACCTGGGAGGCCAAGTTGACCACCATGGACGCGGTTTTCACCATCAATCCCGCTGCATCGGTATCGGGCAGGATTGGGGACTCGACCGTGATCGGCGGGCGCATCGTTTACAACCGGAGCTGGTTTGGGCAACTCGTGCATTGGCGCACGGAGTACTTGATGGTGGGCAAGTTGTCGAAAGGCGACCGGTTCACAGCACCCCTCACGATGAGGGGAGTGGGTTTGGAAGGGGCGCTGTTTCTGTCGCAACAGCCGGTGGAGCTGAAGCTGGCACGCGCGCAGCAGCCCGTCGAGATTCGCGTGGATGGCGAAGTGAGGCAGGGCCCGTTCCGCCCGATCTTCTCCTACTTCGGCTACGACGAGCCCAACTACACTTACTCTGCGAACGGCAAGAAGCTGATTGGCGAATTGGCCGCGCTCAGTCCCGTGCCCGTGCAGATCCGCGCGCACCATCTTCTGGTGACCGGCGATGGCACGCCGGCTTTGAAGTGGGGCTCGACCAACGCCTACACCGAGGATGCCGGCGGCAAGCCGGTCTACGACTGGACCATCCTGGACCGCATCTTCGACACCTACATCAACGCGAATGCCCGGCCGTTCGTCGAGATCGGATTCATGCCCGAGGCGCTTTCCACGAATCCCGAGCCGTACACGCGGCACTACCCCAAGCCCGACGACGGCAAGGGCTGGTCCTATCCTCCCAAGGACTACGCGAAGTGGGCGGAGTTGGTGCGGCGGTGGGTGGTGCATTCGGTGGAGCGATACGGGAAGGCGGAGGTCGAGCAATGGTCGTGGGAGCTTTGGAACGAGCCCGACGGCGGGTACTGGCGCGGCACGCCGGAGGAGTACGACAAGCTGTACGATTACACCGCCGACGCCATTAAGCGCGCCCTGCCGGCCGCGCGCGTGGGCGGCCCGGGCACTACCGGTCCCGGCGGCGCCAGGGGCGCCACGTTTCTCAAGCAGTTCCTGGAACACTGCGCACGCGGCGCGAATGCCGTCACGGGCAAACGAGGTGCGGCGCTCGATTTCATCAGCTTTCACGCTAAGGGGTGGACGCTCATGTTCGAGGGCCACGCCCGGATGGGACTCGACAAGAACCTCGTGGACGTTCAGCGGGGACTCGAATTGGTTAACGCGTTTCCGGAATTCCGCGCGCTTCCCATCGTGCTCAGCGAGTGCGATCCCGAGGGCTGCGCGGCTTGCTCGGCGCGGCTGTATCCGCAGAATGCGTACCGCAACGGCACCATGTACCCGAGCTACACGGCGGCGTCGCTGAGCAACATCTTCAAGCTGGCGGACCGGTACAAGTCCAACGTTGCGGGGATGCTCACGTGGGCCTTCGAGTTCGAGGATCAGCCCTACTTCGAGGGCTTTCGCACGCTCGCCACCAACGGAATCGACAAGCCGATCTTGAACCTTTTTCGCATGGCCGGGCTGATGCACGGCGACCGCGTCAAGGTGGAAAGCAGCGGCGCCCTCGGGTTGGACGCGATTCTCGAATCGGGCGTGCATGACGCCGCGGACATCGACGGCCTGGCCACGCGCGCCGACCGCGAAATGGCGGCGCTGGTCTGGAATTATCACGACGACGATTTGCCGGCCGATCCGGCGCCGGTTCACCTGGCGCTGGCGGGCATTCCGAAGACGGCTGCCCGGGTGCTCGTGGAGCATTACCGGATCGACGACGAGCACAGCAACGCTTACACGGCCTGGAAGCAGATGGGGTCGCCGCAGCAGCCCTCGCCCGAACAATATGCGCGGCTGGAAGCGGCGGGTGAGTTGCAACTGCTGGAATCGCCGCAGTGGCTGGAGGCGAAGGACGGGAAGGTGGAGATGCGGTTCCCGCTGCCGCGCCACGCGGTCTCGCTGGTGCGCGTAAGCTGGTGAGCGCCTATCGTACGTGCGAGTATATATAGACGTACGTGTGATATGATGAGACCTGGAGAACAAGATGCGCGTGACGGCAACGAAGCTGCGTGAGAACGTCTACCGGATTCTGGACGAGGCGATCAAAACCGGCGTCCCGGTTGAGGTCGTCCGCAAGGGCAAGGTCTTGAAAATCGTGCCCGATAAGCCTGTCTCCAAACTCGACAGGCTGAAGAAGAGGAAGGGATTTGCCGGCGATCCAGAAGACATCGTCAGCATGGATTGGTCCAAAGAGTGGACTGAATTGAAATGACGATCTACGCGGACACCCACGTCCTCGTCTGGCTCTTTTATGGCGAGACCGGTAGACTCGGAATTGCCGCCCGCCAAGCCATCGATGGGAACGAGATTTTGGCTTCGCCCGCCGCGGTCCTGGAGATAGAACTACTGCACGAGATTGGCCGAATGCACCATTCCGCTTCGACAGTGGTGGAGACGCTGGCGACGGATATCGGTCTTCGCGTTTGCGATCTGCCGTTCCGGACGGTGGTGGAATACGCGGTGAAGGAGAACTGGGGCCGGGATCCGTTCGATCGTCTGATCGTGGCAAATGCCAAGGCTGCGGGGGCGCCGCTCCTCACCAAAGACGCGAGAATCCGCCGGCACTATTCCCGCGCCATATGGTAGATCTTTCGCCCTTCACACCCTCCGCAGCCGCTCCGCAGCCGCCTCGGGCGTAATATCGCGCTGCGGCGTGGCCAGCATTTCATAACCGACCAGAAATTTGCGCACGGTGGCCGAGCGCAACAGCGGCGGATAGAAATGCAGGTGCAAGTGCCATTCCTCGTGCTCAAGGCCGTCCGTGGGCCGCTGGTGAAAGGATTCAGCCAGCCGTCGCTGCCGCAGGCCTAAAGCTCCAATCCGGATCAGCCGTTATACCCATGAATGGACCTGCGACTTCTACCTGCACCAGCCAACCTCCAAACGATTGCTCGGGGGCTCGGTCCGCCGGAAACAGAGCTTGGCGATTCTGTTTTATTCGCTTCATTGGAAGGGACTATAATGTCATTTCAGATGAGACATCGTTTGATCGCCGCGGACCTGTTTTGTGGGGCCGGCGGTCTTTCCGTCGGATTCGCCCGTGCGGGTTACCAAATTGCATTCGCGAACGACGTCAATGAGGAATGCCGTGAAACCTACGTCCAGAACCATCCCGGAACCGCGTTCTTCACTGGTTCCATTGAGGATCTGACGGCCAAGGATGTTTTCCAGAAAACTGGCCTTGGCAAGGGTGAGATCGACGTCTTGATCGGCGGCCCGCCCTGCCAGGGGTTCTCCATAAACGCTCCCAAGCGCAGTTTGGAAGATAGCCGCAACCAGTTGTTCAGGCACTACGGGCGGTTGGTGCTTGAAGGCCTCCGGCCAAAGGCCGTCCTCATGGAGAACGTTTCAGGCATGCTATCACTGGAGGGCGGGCGATTCGTAGACGCCATATACAGCTTGTTCGGCCAGGCCGGATACCGGATGGAGTGCATGGTGCTATGTGCTGCCCACTACGGCGTTCCCCAGGAGCGTTGGCGGCTGTTCTTCGTTGGAACGATCCTCATGGAGAACGCGCCCGGAATGGTCTCGCTGGACGGCGGCAAGTTCATCGGGGAGATGTATGCGCTATTTGGACTAAAGGAGGTGCAATGACGCCCGTGGTATCATTCGAGCCACATACGAAAAAGTGACGGTAACCATCTCGGGAGAAAACAAGGAGCGGCTTAATTTCACAGACCCAGGTATGTTGACGGGCGCCGATTTGGAGAAGGTTTTGATGGCATGTGGAGTTCGGGTGAGATATAAGTACCAGGATTAGGAGTCGAGACCCCATGGGAGGCAGCGTATTGGGCCGGAGTTGGCCGAGGGGAGGGGCTAGCGCCCTCCGTGTCGGATGAATGACTCTACGCGGATCAACTGGGTGTATTTCCCAAGGTCGTCGCCCCCGCCGGACTTCGCCCTTCGCATTGTCGCGCTGTTCGAGGCTCTGGCTGGCGCAATCGACTCGAGGACAACGGCGGAACAGCATAGCGACGCGGTTATGGCACGCCTGCGACCGGGCTTGGAAGAGCTCGGGTTTCGGGTCGAGAAGGGGAAGTCCGCCGAGGACAAGATAATCGTACCTGTCCCCTTCGGGCGAAGGGGCAAAGTATTGAAATGCTTCAACGCTGACGCCCACGCACCTAGTAGCGGCTGGGTCCTTGAAGTCGAGGCAGGCCGAGCGGTCGATAACAATCAGTTCCTCAAGGACATTTTCCAGGCGTGCATGATGCATGACGTCCTTCACCTTGCGATAGCTGTGAGGAACATATATCGCAAGTCCGACGACTTTACGAAAGTCGAGGGCTTTCTTGAGACGCTCTATGTTAGCGGACGAGTTCAGCTCCCCCTAAAGGGCATTCTGCTCATCGGATACTGAGATCTCACCTCCCGTCGGCCCGCTCAAGATGCGCTGAGGTCGGGGCGGCGCGACATCGGCCCGGAAGCGCGAAGTGGTCCGAAAGCGTAAAAGATCAGCCAATCACTTTCCCGTTTCCAACGCATTCGGCGCCGGTGCGGGCAAATTTCACTGGCGGTCGGGAATTGACGTGGCTCAAGTTCCTTCCGAATGGAAATGAGAGGGGGCAGACGGGCGGGTTTTTCCAACAACTTCTTGCGCACTTCGTCAACGTGCGCGACGCGATTGGCGATCTGCCGCCGTTGGCCGTGCGCGATGGCGGGGACGAGGCGCCGTACGCGGGTCCACCCAAATCGGACTATCAGCGCCGGCTTCGGATCCTCGGGGGTCACCCAAAACCGGCCAGTGAGGGTCATCTGAAAACCGGCCAGTTGTAAACCGTCACCCAGGACGTTGACTCGGACGTGAGGGCGATATCCTCCGTCCTCGTGAGCAATGT
>JBEKTU010000058.1:0-31879 GCA_049515735.1 Bryobacteraceae bacterium | reverse complement strand
GGCCGCGGTGTCGTATTTATGCAGTAGCCAGACGTCCAGGTGGTCGGTGTTGAGCTCCTTGAGGCTGGTATCGAGCTGCGCCAGGCAGCCGGCCCTGTCGGTGGCCTCGCACTTGGACGAAATAAAGACGTCCTTCCGTTTCGCTCCCAACCCGGCTGCCACCATCCGCTCGTTTTGGCCGCTGGAGTATCCGCGGGAACTATCGAAGTAATTGATGCCCAGGTCGGCGGCCCGGGTGATCACGGTCGCGTCGGACGTGATCATAGCGCCGTAGCCGACGCTCGAGACCTTCATGCCGGTCTTGCCCAGAACGCGGTAAGTGATCTTACCCCGCGACGGGGCCCCCTGCTGCGGAGCCGGAGTGGGGGCGGACGTTGTAGATGCCAGACCGGCGGCCGGCAGAGCCAGACCAGCGGCCAAGAAATTGCGCCGAGAAGTGTCGGTTTTCACTGTGCCTCCTTGAATTTCCGATGAAAAGACCTAGCCGGAACTTCCATTTTTGGATTTTCGGCTCCTTTTCAGTATATATCCAGCCGCCCAAGGAAAGTATCAGCGCGTTCCGTGTCCGCTTCCAGCCCGCCGAAGGTCGTCCTCCGCGGCGGCGACCAGATCCACTCCCGCCGAATTGAACCGTTCCAGCCTGAAGGTGTCCCCAAGGTTCATCAAGTACTCGTCCTTCGGGTTGTAAACGGACCAGGACGAGAGTCCCGGACCGTTCGGATTGGAGTTCTTCGCGAAGTTCGTCCAGTAGGACCCCAACATGTCCGCGACCTTCCGGTCAATGTCGGTCCACGCGTAGTCCTTCATGCGCAGGGTGTTGAAGACGTAACGAACATCTGAAGAGTGCACCGCCCCCACCGGGGCCACTGCATTGATGCCGTTCGGCTCGGGGTGCGGAGGGATGTGACTGAATTTGTAAAGGTAGGCCGGCGACTTTCCCGTCGTCGCCTGGAGCTTGGCCCAGGTGCGATGCACGGCGAAATTGATGTCGCGGTAGACGTCGTGATAGGCTCTCGCGGCCTCTGCGTCGGTTTTCGCCGGATAGGCTCTGAGGATAGCGTCCGCCCTGGCGCCGAAAATCTGCTTGACCCATGCGGTGTAGGCGGCAAGGGTGTTCGGGGGTGTTGCGGCTTCCGTCCCCAAGCCCCCAACCGCGCCCTCATCGTTGGTCCCCCCGGTGATCAACGCAATGTCGTTCTGTTTCCCCTGCGAGTAAATCGTGTAAATGTCCTGCGGCAGAAACCAGCCATCCACGATAGCGGCATTCGCCGCCGTCGCGGCCGGAGTCTTGCGGGAAGCCTCCAGCAGATCCTGGGCGGGCATGGCTCGCAACGCCGCTAGCGTTGGCTTCCCGATTGCCTTTGCGAATTGCGCGCCCGCGCTTTCGGCCTCCGCGAGCGTGATCATCCGGTGAAAAGTGCGAAAAGACTGGCCGATCCCTCCCCTGGCCAGGCCCTTGGCCAGTGGGGAAGCGGCCAGCGAGTAGACGGCGCCGCATCCCGCCGACTGTCCGAACATCGTGACCTTGCTCGGGTCGCCACCGAACTGTGCGATGTTCTTCTGCACCCACTGGAGCGCCGCAAGCTGGTCCAGCGCCCCATAGTTGCCGGAGGAGCGATGTTCGGATTCCCTGGTCAACTCCGGATGCGCGAACCAGCCAAAGACGCCCAACCGGTAGTTGGCGCTCACTACCACCACGCCCTTTTTCGCCAGAGCATTGCCGTCGTAGATGGGTCGCGCGGTTGATCCCATAGTCCCGGCGCCGGCATGGATCCACAGCAGCACCGGCAGCCGCTCGTTGGCCGAGGTTGCCGGCGTCCACACGTTCAGATAGAGGCAGTCCTCACTCTTGTGCCAGAGGCCGGGGTCGGCGAGCTGTTCGTCCGTCCAGCCGTCCTCCGACTGCATGCAGGCGGCAGAGAACTCCCTGGCCGCGCGCACCCCCTGCCAGGGGACGACCGGCTGTGGCGGACGCCAACGCCGATTCCCCACCGGAGGCGAGGCAAACGGGATTCCAAGGTACGCCCGGACTCCCCAAGCCCACCCCGGCGTGCCGCTCACCAGCCCGCCCTCGACTTTGATTGGTTCCTGAATGGCGGCCAACAACGGTGAAGCCAAAAGGGCCGCGAAGCACAGCGCGACAGGCAGTCTTTTCATCTCTTTCTTCTCCTACAGCAGCCAAAGTCTAAAGCAGCGACGCGGGATTGTCAATGACGTTGAGACCAAAATGACGTTGAGACCAAAATGGCCGCAGGTCATCAGGCGAACGGTTGCTATAATCACCGAAGGGCAGAAGACGCTGCCAGCTGTGACCCGGACCTGGGGACACGGGCAGAGGCCGGTCGTTCAGGACCGAGAGGAGGTCATTGAGCCATGTCGGTTACACGCAGATCTTTCTTTGCCCGTGCGGGGGCGGTTGCCACCGCCCAAGGGCTGGCTTTAAGAGCGCAGCAGACGCCGCCTGAGAAGCGGGCGGACCCCCGTCTGGGCACTGCCGATGCCGCCAAGTATTTCCAGTATTTCGATCGCCGCTCCAAAGTGTCTCTGATCAAGGGTGAAAACCGGCGCCAGAACATTTACGATGCGCTGGTCGCGATCGACGACCAGATCCGGCCTGCTCTGAAGGCCAAGAAGTACGTTTTCTTGAAACCCAATGGTATCCAATCGGCTGAACGGCTGCTTGGCTGCACCCAGCCCGACGCCGTCCGAGGAATCCTCGACTACCTGGCTCCCCGCTTCAAAGGTCCCGTGGTGTTCGGAGATACCGGGGATGTTCCGGGCAAGCAGGCCGTCAGTAAGTTCGGCTGGGACAAGGTCTTCGCCGAGTACAAGTCCATGGACTTTAAGTTTGAGATTCCCAACGAGGAACAGAGCCACTGGGGGCTCGTCCACGGTATCGACTACGACATGCATGTGATCCCCATCCGGTTGGGAGCTCGATTCGTGGATCCCGATGCTTTCGTCATTTCCGCGGCCATACTGAAGACGCACAACTTCGTGGTCGCAACCATGGCGGTCAAGAACATAGTCGTGGCAGCGGCGCTGTCTCCTCCCCCCGGAACTCCACCAACCCCTGGCCAACCGGCGTGGATGAACGCCGCCAGCGAAAAGCGCAAGTTTCACGTAGGCGTCCGGGCGGGCAACTACAACATGTATATGGCCACCCTGCGCATGCTTCCCACCAACTGGGGAATCGGGGTCGTGGACGGGCACGAGGGGATGGAAGGGAACGGTCCCCAGTCAGGCACCCCGGTGGCGCATCGGATCGCCTTGGCCTCGACGGATTTTCTGGCGGTGGATCGCGTGGGCCTGGAGTGCATGGGAATCGACGCCAGTTGGCCCGGCTATCTCAACTACGCCTACCAGGCCGGCCTTGGTCAATACGATCTTTCCAAGATCGACGTGGTTGGCGCCAGGATCGCCGAGGTGCAAAAGAAGTATCGGCTTCACGCCGACACGGACATCATGCTGGAGTGGCGAGGCCCCATGCTGGACCTGCCTCCCAACCTGGGCCGCAATCGGCGTCCGCTGGAAGAGGATCTCTCCGCTTACGCCTGATGCACCCAAACTGTTTCGGGAACCTTCGCCGGCCGGCGTGCGTTCTCCCTTTCCATGGGTACCTTTGCCGCTGATCTGGTCTACGCCGTTCGCTTGCTCCGCAAGAGCCCTGGATTCACGGCCATCGCCATCGCCGCACTGGCCTTGGGCATCGGAGCCAATACCGCCATCTTCACGGTCGTGGATTCCGTGCTGTTGAAGCCTTTGCCGTACTTCCAGCCGGACCGCATCGTCCACGTCCACCGTCAATTTCCGAATGGTCACGGCGATTCCATCTCCATCCCCAAGTACATGGTCTGGACGCACAACCAGGTCTTCGCAGCAATGGCGCTGTATGGCCAGTCCAGTCCCGGCATGAACCTTGGCAGCGAAGATCGGCACGAACAAGTCAAGGTACTCGGCGTTTCCCACGGTTTCTTCCAGGTGTACGGAGTCTCGCCAATACGCGGCCGCGTGTTCACCGCCGCCGAGGATGTGCCCAACGGCCCGGCCCTGGCGGTGATGAGCTTCAATTTGTGGCAAAGGCGGTTTAACTCCGACCCGGCAATGCTGGGCCGCGCGATTCCATTGAATGGCGTACCGTACACGGTGATCGGCATCCTTCCCAAGGGCTTCGAGTCCGATCCGCCGGCGGATCTGTGGGTTCCGATGCAGGCCGATCCCAACAGCACCAATCAGGGCCACTATCTGGCGGTCGCCGCCCGCCTGAAGCCGGGTGTGACCCTGGAGCAGGCGCGAGCCGCCATGAGAATTGTGGGCGAGGAATTTCGCCGCGCCTATCCCAAGTGGATGGACAAAACGGAAAGCGTCGGCGTTACGCCTATGCAGGAGGCCATGGTCGGTGAAATCAGAACCGCCCTGCTGGTCCTGCTGGGCGCCGTGGTGTTCGTGTTGTTGATCGCCTGCGCCAACGTGGCCAATCTGTTGCTGGCGCGGGCGGCCGTGCGCCAGCGCGAGATGGCGGTGCGTGCCGCGGTGGGCGCGAGCCGGGGGCGCGTGCTCCGCCAGCTTCTCACCGAGAGCGTGCTGCTTGCCGGCATCGGCGGCGCCTTCGGGTTCGGCCTGGGCTCCTGGGGTGTTCGCGTGCTGCTGTCGCTGGTCCCGGGAAATATTCCGCGCCTGACTGCCGCCGACGGCATCTCGACCGTGGTGCCGCCGCTGGATTGGCGCGTCGCCGTATTCACCATCGGCATTGCCCTTTTGACCGGAATCCTCTTCGGTCTGTTGCCGGCCATACATGTTTCCAACCCGGATCTGGCATCCAGCCTCAAGGAAGGCGGCGGCCGGCCCGGCACCGGGCGGCGCCAGAATCTGGCGCGCAGCGTTCTCGTGGTTGCCGAAATCGCCCTGGCGCTGGTGCTGCTGGTGGGCGCGGCGCTGATGATCCGCACATTCAAGGGGCTGAGCGCCGTGAATCCTGGCATTGACACGCACGGCATTCTCACCATGGAGGCCTCGATGTCCAGCGGCTCCTACTCCACCACCGCCAAGGCTTCCGCCTTCAGCAAACAGGTCGTCGACCGCATCGAAGGCCTTCCCGGCGTCGAGGCGGCAACCATGACCGTGATGCTTCCAGCGGCGGGGAACGGCGGAATCGATCTGCCGTTCAACATCGTCGGGAAGACCCCGGCGAAGGGAGACCAGTATAACGGCGACGAGCAATACCGCTGGGTCTCACCGCACTATTTCCGGGTATTCCGGATTCCGCTGCTGCGCGGGCGCGTTTTCCGCGAAACGGACACCGGCAACTCTCTCCCCGTGGTCATCATTAACGACAAAATGGCCAAACAGTATTGGCCCAAGGAAGATCCCGTCGGACAGGTGATCGTCATTGGCAGGGGCTTGGGACCGCAGTTTGACGATCCGCCACGACAGATCGTGGGCGTGGTCGCGACCACCCACGAAACCGGCCTCGCTAATGGTGCTCGGTCAGTGATGTACCTGCCGCAGAACCAGATCCCGGAAGGGCTGACCGCCCTGGCGAACAGCGTGATCCCCACGGCCTGGGCGGTGCGGACCGCACGCGACCCCATGGGATTGCGCGGTGCCATCGAGCGCGAATTCCGCGCGGTCGATTCCATGATCACCGTTTCCAGCGAGAAAACCATGGAGCAGGTGTTAGCTCAATCGATGGCCCGGCAGAACTTCAACATGTTTTTGTTAAGCATTTTCGCCGGCATCGCCCTGCTGTTGGCGGCGATCGGCATTTACGGCCTGATGTCCTACTCCGTGGAGCAGCGCCTGCAAGAGATTGGTATCCGCATGGCGCTGGGATCCAGTCGCGGCCAAATGGTGCGCTTGTTCATGAGCCAGGGAATGAAGCTGGCCGGCACAGGCGTAGCTCTCGGGTTAGCGCTGGCTTATGGTGTGACCAAGGTCCTGAGTAGCCTTTTATTCGGCGTGAAAGCCGGGGACCTTGGGACGTCTGCCGTGGTGGCGGTCGTGCTCACGGTTGTCGCCTTGTTCGCCAGCTACGTCCCCGCCCGCCGGGCCGCCTCCACCGACCCCAGCCGGGCGTTGCGCGTGTAGCCACGGGTCGCCCGTCGACGCCCACTCAGAAGTCGAACCGCAATGCAAGTTGTCCCGTACGATTGCCTCCGGAGCCTTGGGGCAGTGCGGCTTGCAAGATCCCGAAGGTAGCGGGATTACCGACGTTCACGGCGGGCGGCGCGAAATTGGAGTGATTCAGAACATTTGTGAAGGTAGCTTCGAAGCGCAGCCGGTAGCGGTCCTTCATCTGGATCACCTTGGCCAGACCCATGTCCACGTCGATCATGTGAGGACCCTGCAAGTTACCGACGCCGCAGCTCCCAAACCGTCCGGCGTTGGCTGGCGGCAGAGCGAAAGCATTGATGTTGAAAAGGCCTTGAGAAGTCTGGTTGGCGTATGGGTTTCCCATGCAATCCGGACGCGCAATGGCCCCGCCGGTGTTTCGCACGATCATATTGGTGTTCGATTGATCGTCGGTCGCCGGCATCGTAGCCGTCAGCCACTGACCTGTTTGTAGCGTCGTAACCGTGCTCACAGTCCAGCCTCCAATAACGGGGTTCACGAACCCGGGTCCGTGCAAAAACTTCCCAGCTCCGAACGGCAGTTGGTACGCACCCGTCAGCAGGACACGTTGCCGCGGCGTTCCCACCACGTTGCCGCGGTCGTACGGGATATCGAAGCGGTTGGCAATCTCCACGGCATAGGGCTCTTCGCCGGCGTATGCGGTTGGCGCATCGCTGCCTTGCGCGTCGCTGATATTTTTCACGAAGGTGTAGTTCGCCTGAAACATCAGCCCATGCCCCACCCTATGTTGGAGTTCGGCTGTGCCCGCCTGATAGCTTTGAGTCCCAATACTCTCCGAATCCATCAACAAATTCCAGTTCTGGTAGGGCGCACGGGGATCGACGACTGAGTATCCGTTGTTCGGAATGGTGTAGGGGGTCGTGCTCGCCGGAATTTGGTTCAGGTCTATGGTGATGGGAAGATGGTAGCCGGCTTGGCCGGTGTAGCTCAACCGGATCGTCGTGTTGGGTGTCACTTCCCGTTCCACGGTCAAGTTCCATTGCGCTGACGAAGGATCCTTCCACTGTGGATTGTTTCCTTCCTCGAAATCGCCGCCGCCTAAACTTGCCGCCGCGCCCGGAGGGGACGTTTGCGGAAACTGGAACGCCGCAGCACCGTTCGTGACAGAATTGTTGTAGGTCAGTAGATCCGAGAGGGCGATGATGCCACTGTTGAAAGACATGGGGCCAAGAGTCGTCATGGTGTAGATGCCAAAGCCGGCGCGAATGACCGTCTTGTTGTTGTTGAATGGCCGCCAGGCGATGCTGACGCGCGGGTCAAAATCGTGCGGCGGCGTAAACCTCAGACCCTGCGGAAGGCCGGCCTGGCTGGCGGTCTCGATGTTCGAACACGGGAGCAACGAGGTCTTACCCGCAAGCGAACATGCGTTGAATCCCTGAAGAAAACCAGTGTATATCTGCTGTAAGACAGGATTGTTTGCGATAAAGTTATAGAATTTGTCCGGAACGACGACGGTCACGTTGTTCGGCGTTGACAAAAAGGTAGCTATATCGCCATTGCTTTCCTGAAACGCCGGAAGGTGCTCCCACCGTAACCCGAAATTGACCGTGAGATGGCTGTTCACCTGCCATTCGTCTTGACCGTATACGCCCCATTGCACGGTGTGTGCATCCATTTGTGGGCCCGTGACCGCGAAGTAAGACGGGTTCGGCGTGCCCAGAAGGAAGTCGCCGAAAGAGTAGTTGGTGAGCGAACCGCTGAAGGTGAACTGGCCAAAGTCGTCCGACGGGGCGAAATACATCAGGGCGTTGTAATGCTCTCTGCGGGCATCCACTCCAAATCGAAGCGTATGCTTGCCCCGGATGTAAGTGAGGTTGTCGGTGAATTGCGTGTTTCCCGAAATGGTTGGTCCAACCCGGTCCTGCCCGATCGAGGTAACCGAGCCGTCGGCGAAATTGAAGGTCGGGAAGGCATCAGCCGTGGGATGCGCGCCAATGTTTACTGGATGATCGAAGTTCAGCCCGAGTTGAGAAATGGCCTGGGCTCCTTCGATGGGGAACGTGTCATTCTCGTTGTAATTGGTGAACCCGAAACGGAATTCGTTCAGTAAACGCGGGGCAATCGAATAGTTGTAGGAAACCACCAGGCTGCGGTTCTGCTCGTTAGCCCCGTCGCTCGGCAAAAACACACCTGCGGGTGCAATGACGCCGGCGTTGTTGAACTCGGTGTAAAAGGCGTTCTTGAAGCTATAGCGGACATAGAGCTGCTGCTTGGAAGTGATGTTGTGATCGAGCCTGATATCGACGGCATCGGAATTCGATGGGGTGGGCACCAGGGTCTGATAGTTATAGGAAGGGTTCAGGACGCCCAGGTTGGCGTTGGGCAGAGGATAGTAGTTCAGCACGGCCTGAGCCACGGGATTGATACAGAACTGGCACGAGCCGCTGGGGATCGTGTTGTTCGGAAAACCCGTGCCCGTGAAGGGATTCAGCACCGGGCCATTCCCAAGACCATTCACAAGATCGTTCAAATTGCCGTTTCTCTCCGCCGCTGTCGGCACCAGAAGCTGCTCCGGGTAGGACTGGGATTTTCGGTTCTGCTCATAATCCGCGAAGAAGAACGTTTTGTCTTTTCCATGGTAGACCTTCGGGATTGTGACGGGGCCGCCCAGGCTGGCGCCGAAGGTGTTGAAGGTCCGCGGCGCCTTGGTCGAGAAATTCAGAACGTTGGCATCCATGCCGCTATCCTGAAAATACTCAAACGCGCTGCCATGCCAATCGTTCGTTCCGCTCTTCGTGACGAAGGTCACGTCGCCGATCTGGGCGAATTCCGCATTGTTGTTGAACGCCGTGACTTTCATCTCGGCGATGTTTTCCATGGATGGGTAGGCGTCCTGGAGCGAGCCGTTCAGGCGCACGTTGGCCGTCGAAATTCCATCCACGGAGAAGCCCACCTGTGCCGCCGTCGCGCCACCCACGGCCATATTCCCCTGCGAGTCCCTGGTCACGGAGGGAGATACGGCTAGAGCCGCCAAAGGGCTGGAGGACACGCTTCGGGAGTTGATCGGCAACTGGGTTAGGTCGGTGTTGATTTTGGAATCGCTAAGCGTGGCGTTTTCCGTGTTTACGCTGGTGGCCGCTTCAGTGACTTCAACGGACTGCGCCTGGGCCGCCACGGCTAAAGCGACATCCAGTCGCAAGGTCTGGCGGGCCGCCAATTCCAACCGGTTGACAGCCGAAGCGGCAAAACCCTCCTTGGTGGCCGTGATGGTGTAATGACCGGGCTTGAGATTCTCGAATGCGAAATTTCCGCTGTCGTCACTCACTACCATCAGATTGGTGTTCTCGTCGAGGCTGTGCAACGTGATAGCCGCCTTGGGAATGGCCGCGCCGCTTTGATCCAGCGTACTCCCGCGCACAGAACCGAAGGTGGACTGCGCGCGAAGGTTCGCCGGCAAGTTTATCAACATACACCCAATCGCGAGGGTTCCCAAAACCATTCGTGTAATACTGCGTGAATTCATTTGTGATCTCCTTGTTGGGACCGAGCGGACACACATACCGTGCCTTGGGCCCGTGCTTTCTGATATTTGCTGATTGCAGACCTCAACGGGGAGGACGGAACCGTACGCTGAAAGTATTATGAACGGTGGCGTGTGAGGAAGGCATGAGGAAGCCGTGACAGGGCCGTCAAAGCGGCAATGGAGTTTTCAATCAGGGCCATAAGAAATCTTGATGAGTAGCTGGCATCGACAGAGGTTGGGCCAGAACGCTCGCCTTCTCGGGCACGACCGCTGTTCACCAAGGACGCTGCTATCATGATTGAGTGGCGCTCGTATGACTGCGGCTCCGGAAGCCATGCGCAAGGCTCAATTCGCGTGGGGGAACATTGCCTGGTTCGGCCTGCTGACGATGGCGTGCTACGCTCCGGTCTTGAGGGCCCTGGTCAGGCAATGGGGCGCGGATGCCGACATGGGCCATGGGTTCTTCGTGCCCGTCATCGCCGGATATATCGTCTGGCAGAAGCGGGACGAATTGCTGGCAATCGAGCCCCAACCGAACTGGTGGGGCTTGGTCGTCGTCATTCTTGGCGGGGTCCAACTGATCGTTGGTACTCTGGGCGTGGAGTTATTCCTGGCGCGCACGTCTTTCGTGATCGTGCTGATTGGCGTGGTCTGGCTCCTGGGCGGCGACTTGATGCTCAAGAAGCTGGCGTTCCCGCTATTCCTGTTGTTTTTCATGGTGCCGATTGACGACGTGATCTATAACCAGATCACCTTTCCGCTGCAGCTTGTGGCCAGCCGCCTGGCGGATGGAGCGCTCACCTTGATGTCGGTTCCCGTCTTGAGGGAAGGCAACATACTCGAGCTGCCCAACCAGCGGCTCTCGGTGGTGGAAGCGTGCAGCGGTATCCGCTCGCTGCTTTCGCTGACTTTTCTATCGCTGGTTTACGGATACTTTTTCGAGAAGAAGACCTGGATTCGCGTGGTGCTGTTTTTCTCGACCGTCCCGATTGCCATTGTGGCGAACAGCAGCCGCGTCACCATAACCGGGGTGCTGACGCAGGTGAAACCGGAAGCGGCCGCGGGGTTTTTCCACAACGCTGAAGGCTGGGTCATTTTCATGGTGGCGTTGGGAATCCTGATTCTCTTCCACCAATTGATCACCCGCGCTACGAATTACGTGGAGGCCAGGAGAGAGTCATGAGTTTTCCGGGCAACCGGTATGCGCGCGTCTTGACGGCCGTGCTGCTGCTTCAGGCTACCGCGTTTTACGCCATCGCCTCGCGCTCAGAGCGGGTGCCGGTGGTCTCACCGCTGAGTCTTTTTCCGCCCGCGTTCGGTGGATGGGCAATGGCGCGGGATGTGCCGGTCGAGAAGGAAATCCAGGACATCTTGAAAGCCGACGACACGCTTAACCGAGTGTACGTCAACCCCTCCCGAACCGGCTACGCCTACCTGTTCATCGCGTACTTCAAGACGCAGCGGTATGGCCAGACGCCGCACTCTCCGAAGAACTGTCTGCCTGGTTCGGGTTGGGATCCCGTGGAAACTGGGAGGCAGACCATCGGCGTTTCCGGCTGGAAGGGGCCCATCGTGACGAACCGGTATGTGGTGGAGCACGGAGACGACAGAAGCGTGGTGTTGTACTGGTACCAGACCCACAACCGCATCGTCGCCAGTGAGTACTGGGCCAAGCTCTGGCTGGTGGTGGACGCCATTCGCTACCATCGCAGCGATACTTCCCTGGTGAAGATCGTGGTGCCGGTCCGCGACGACAACATCGGCGCCGCCACCGCCATGGGAGTTCAGATGATCCAGGCGATGTTCCCAAGCCTGTTGAAGCAGTTGCCCTCGTAAGCCCAAGAGCGCGCGGTGGCGCTCTTGTTTTAGCTGAAAGCTGAAAGCTGACGGCTGAAAGCTATTTGGCGGCGGCCTTGTTCCGCCACATGGAATATAGTTCCGCGCGCTCTTCCTGGCTCAAAGCGGCAGGATTGGGGCTGGGCTGGTCTTCCAGGCAATGGTTGTGGAGATAGCAATCGAGGGTCTGCCGCATGGCAAGCCTGCCGCGGTGCAGCCGGGTTCTTACCGCATCGGTGGTCAGATCCAGGATCTGGGCGGTCTCTTCCGTGGAGAGTTCTTCGATGTCGCGCAGCAACACCACGGCGCGGTAAGCCGGGGGAAGCTCCGCGATGACGCGATCCAGGACATTGCGCAACTCGGAGCGCAGCAGGTCGAGGTCCGGCGGGCGGGCTTGATCGGCCACTTCTTCAGCGGGATCGAGTTGGTCGAGCGAAAGCTCGTGGGCCGGGGCAAAAACACTCTTGCGGCGCTGCATGAGGCAGGCGTTCTTGGCGATGCGGAAGACCCAGGACCGCACACGCTCCGGCTCGCGAAGCTGGGCGAAACTCTCGAAGATCTTGAGCAGCGTTTCCTGCGCCACTTCTTCGGCGTCCTCCGGCCGGCCGCACATGAGCCAACTGTAGTGAAACACCTTGGATCGGAAATGTTCCACGAATCTTTCGAAGGCTAGCGGCTCGCCGGCGATGAGAGCGCGCGCCAGTTCGGTCTCTTCCTGCCGGTCCACGCCACGATTGTAACGTGCTTGGGGGGCGCAGCCGGTGCGGCAGCCCTCAGCCGGCGTGAGCTTCCACGGGCACGTTCACCACGGTTTCGATCTCGGGCGCATTCAGGAGGGTATTGTGGATCAGGCACGCCTTCACCGCCCGCAAGATACCGGCTTGGTGGCGAGCATCGACGGCCGGCGCAGTCACCTCAATCCGGAAGCGTCCCAGCCGCGCCGGTTGCGCGATTTTCTCCGCGGTCACCTTGATTTCCAGGCCCTGGGCCGGCAGAGATCTGGTCTTTAGGTATTGCGCGGCGTAGACCCCCGCGCAAGTCCCCAGCGAGACGAGCAGGTACTCCGGCGGCGTCATGCCGCTGTCCGATCCGCCGTTATCAGGCGGCTGGTCGCAGACCACGCGATGACCCCGCGCGCTGGCTTGGAACATGACGTCACCGAGATGTTGAATGCGGACTTCCATGATGGCTCCCACACCTTAGAGATGCAAATTCGCGGCAATCGTGACAAACGCGGCGCGGAATCCGAGCCACGCTGTAAGGGATTACAATAAGGGGGCCGGTCTTCGGCGAGGGGAACGCGGCGGGACCCTTCTTGACTTTTGCAAGGCGGTAATTTATTCTGACGATTCGCTTTGGCCACGCATCCTGGCCGTTCTATGTATGGGGGAAGACGCGCGCCAGACACGGGAAACTGTAGAACGGTTTCTGGATTCCACTTTGGGGAGCGTGGATAGCGCCGAGGAGCTGGCAGTGGGCGCGGCTCAACGGGCGGGTTTCGACGAAGACGACGTGATGAAGATCGGCATGGCGGTGCGGGAATCGATGGTGAACGCGGTGGTGCACGGCAACCGGTACAACGCCAACAAGAAGGTGCGGTTCTCGGTGGCCAACAACAGGGAGCGATTTACGGTGCGAATCGCGGACGAAGGCGATGGGTTCGATTATTCCTGCCTTCCCGACCCGCGGTTGCCGGAGAACCTGATGTGCACTTCCGGACGCGGCCTTTTTCTCGTCCGTTCGTTCATGGACGAATTTCAAGTCCGGCGCCTGGATCCCGCGGGAACCGAAGTAACTTTGGTCAAGTACATGGTGTCCAAGTAGAATCGAAAGCTTTCAGCCTGGAGGAATGTTCGGTGAGTGTAAAGTTAAATATTCGGCAAGTCGGCGACGTAAGCCTGGTGGATGTGGCGGGGCGGATCACCCTGGGTGAGGGTTCCAGCACATTGCGCGACAGCGTGCGCGAGATGGTGAGCAAGGGCCAGAAGAAGATCCTGCTCAACCTGGGAGAGGTATCTTACATCGACAGCTCGGGAATCGGGGAGCTGGTGTCGGCCTTCACCACGGTGACCAACGGGGGCGGGCAGTTGAAGCTGCTCAACCTCACCAAACGGGTCAGGGATCTGCTGCAAATCACGAAGCTCTACACCGTATTCGACGTGCATGACAGCGAAGTGAGCGCCATTCGAAGCTTCTCGTAAACGGTCGCTCGCAAGCAACGCAGACGCGCAAGTCCCTACCCGCCGCCGACGAACTGCACGATCTCAAGCTGCGCGCCGGGGCGGAGGATGGTTTCGGCCCATTGTGGCTGCTTGATAATGCGCCGGTCCAGTTCTACGGCCACGCGTGCGGGGTCCAACTGCAACTGGTCGAGCAGGCCCAGGAGGGTCTGACCTTCGGGAGCGGATTGGGGCTGGCCATTCACAACGATATCGATGGGCATGCGTGGTTGACACCCCTCTTTTACACCAATTATAGTCAAGTTTCATGCCCGAGTCCTACACGGATCTGTATTTCCCGGTGCTGGTGCAGGCTCTGGTGGCGATGGCTTTGGCGGCGGGGTTGCTGGGTGCGTCGTTCGTGCTGGGGAAACGTGTTCGCAACCGGGTCAAGGACATTCCATACGAATCCGGCATCACGCCGACGGGCGACGCGCGACAGCGCTTCAGCGTAAAGTTCTACCTGGTGGCGATGCTGTTTATTCTGTTCGATATCGAAGCCATCTTCCTCTATCCCTGGGTAGTGGTGTATCGCGAGCTGAGGATGCTGGCGTTCGTCGAGATGCTGGTGTTTGCGATCTTGATCCTTTCCGGGTTTTTCTACATCTGGAAAAAAGGCGCGCTGGATTGGGCGGAGCCGGACCGCTCCAGACGGAAGTTGTAACCGATTCGAAATGCTGCCCGACAATTTGCGAGAGCATCCCGTGGCCGCGGCCGTGGAGGCGTTTGACGCCGGCGCGGTGAGGGGCGGCCACTACGACCGCAAGGAACTGACGCTCGAAACGCCTCCGGCCAAGATCGTGAGCGTGTGCGGATTCCTCAAGTACGATCGGAAGTTCGTGCGTCTGAGCACGGTGACGGCGGTGGACCGCTATCCGGCGGAACCGCGGTTCGAAGTGGTCTATCACCTGCACTCGATCGAGCCCCACCAGCGGCTGCGGCTGAAGTGCCGGGTGCGGGGCGAGGACCCGGTGATCGAATCGGTCACTTCGGTGTGGCGCTCGGCGGACTGGTACGAGCGCGAGGTATTCGACCTTTTCGGGATCAAGTTCGTCAATCATCCCGATTTGCGGCGCATCCTGTTGCCGGACGACTGGGAAGGCCACCCGCTGCGTAAAGACTACCCGGTCACCGGGGCGAGGGTTTAGGCCATGAGCGCGCCGGAAATCCGGGAGCAGACGGCCGCCGCGGCGGAAGGCGAGCAGGCGCCAACCGGCCCCCGGCGGATGGTCCTGAACATGGGGCCTCAGCACCCTTCGACGCACGGCGTGCTGCGCCTGGTGTTGGATCTCGACGGGGAAAACATCGTCAACTGCCAGTTGGATATCGGCTACCTGCACACCGGCATCGAGAAAGAGTTCGAGGTCAAGACCTACCAGCAGGCGGTTACGCTGACGGACCGCGTGGACTACCTGGCGCCGCTTTCGATGAACCTGGGCTACTGCCTGGCGGTGGAGAAGCTGCTGGAACTGGAGATTCCGCCGCAGGCCCAGTGGATGCGGGTGATGCTCACGGAACTCACGCGGCTGAACAGCCACCTGGTCTGGCTGGGAACGCACGCCCTGGATATCGGCGCCATGAGCGTGTTCCTTTACTGCTTCCGCGAGCGCGAAGATATTCTGCGCATTTTCGAGATGTTCTCCGGGCAGCGGATGATGACCAGCTACTTCCGCATTGGCGGGCTGGCGCTGGAGCCTCCGCGCGGCTGGCACCAGCGGGTCAAGAAATTCATCGACATTTTCCCCAGCCGCATCGACGAGTATGAAGACCTGCTCACCTCCAACCCCATCTGGATCGGCCGGACCCGCGGGGTGGGCGTTATGACGCTCGAAGACATGCTGGACCTGGGCGTCACCGGGCCCATGCTGCGGGCCGGGGGTTTGAAGATCGACGCGCGCAAGGACGAACCCTACTCGAGCTACGAGAAGTTCGATTTCGAAGTGCCCACCCGCACTGAGAGCGACGTCTACGCGCGCTACCAGGTGCGCATGGAAGAGATGCGGCAGAGCGTGTGCATCGTCCGGCAGGCCATGGACGGCATGCCTGCGGGGCCGTGGAAGGCCGAGAACCAGCACGTGGTGCTGCCCGATCGCGAAAAGATGAAGACCCAGATGGAGGCGCTGATCTATCATTTCAAGATCGTGACCGAGGGCTTCCGGGTGCCCGAGGGAGAAGTCTACCAGGCGATTGAATCGCCGCGCGGGGAGCTGGGCTTCTACGTGGTGAGCGACGGGACGGCCAAGCCCTACCGCGTGCACATGCGGACGCCCAGCTTCGGCAACCTGCAAGCCGTGCCTAAAATGGTGCAAGGCAGTTTGATAGCGAACGTGATTGCCTCCATCGGCAGCATGGATTTTGTGCTGGGGGATACGGACCGCTGATGACCTTCTCTCCACAACTCGAAGCCCGGTTCGAGAAGCTTCTGAAGAGCTATCCCGAGGGACGGCAGCGCGCGGCCATGGTTCCCATGCTGCTCTACGCGCAGGATGAAGTGGGCCACATCTCCGAGGAGTTGATCGAGGAGGTTGCCAGGCGCGTGGGGGTGACCGCGCTCCAGGTCAACGAGGTGCTTTCGTATTACTCCATGCTGCACCGCAAGCCGCTGGGGAAGTACCACGTGCAGATCTGCACCAATATCAGTTGCCTGCTCAACGACGGCGACAAGCTGTGGGAGCACGCCTGCAAGAAGCTGGGGATCGGGCACAAGCAAGCCACCGCGGACGGGCAGATTTCCCTCGAAGAAGTGGAATGCATTGGGGCCTGCTCGTGGGCGCCGGCCATCCAGGTGAACTACGATTTTCATCACTTCGTGACACCCGAGAAGCTGGACCAGCTTCTGGACAGCCTGAGGAAGAAGCCGTAAGGAATGCTGTACAACGAACCCAGCCCGCTCGAGACCAGGGTGCTTTCGCGCCGCTTCGGTTTGCCGAATTCGGCATCGCTCGACACGTATCTCGCCACCGACGGCTACCAGGGGTTTTTGAAGGCCGCGGGAATGAAGCCGGAGGAGATCGTCGAGGAAGTCAAGATTTCGAACCTGCGCGGGCGCGGCGGAGCGGGTTTCCCGGCGGGGATGAAGTGGAGCTTTGTGCCGCGCAGTTCGCCCAAGCCGAAATACATCGTGGTGAACGCCGACGAGAGCGAGCCGGGCACGTGCAAGGATCGCGTGCTGATGGAAAACGATCCGCACCAGTTGATCGAAGGCGTGCTGATCGCGGGCCTGGCGGTGGGGGCGCACGCCGGCTACATTTACGTGCGCGGCGAATACCGCTACCTGATCGAGATCATGGACCAGGCCATCGCCGAGGCTTGCGCGAACGGCTGGCTGGGGAAAAACATACACGGCACGGGGTTCGATTTCGATCTCTACACGCACACCGGCGCGGGGGCCTACGAGTGCGGCGAGGAATCGGCGCTGCTGGAATCGCTCGAAGGCAAACGCGGGATTCCGCGCATCCGGCCGCCGTTTCCGGCGGTGGTGGGCGCCTTTCAGTGTCCCACCGTGCTGAGCAACGTGGAGACGTTCTGCGCAGTGCCGGCGATTCTGCGCGATGGCGGCGCGGCGTTCGCGGCGCTGGGCGTGCCGAGGGCCGGCGGAACCAAGATGACCTGCCTCACCGGCCACGTCAACAAACCCGGCGTATACGAGCTGCGCATGGGCTTCCCGGTGAAACAGATGATCGAGGAAGTGGGCGGCGGCATTCGCAACGGCCGGAAATTGAAGGCTCTGATTCCAGGCGGATCGAGCTGCCCGGTGCTCACGGCCGAGGAGTGCGAAGGTCTGACCATGGACTACGACGCCATGGCGGCCAGGAAGACCATGCTCGGTTCGGGCGGCGTGATCGTCATGGACGAAGACACGTGCATGGTGAAGGCCGCCATGCGCATCATGCGGTTTTACGCGCACGAAAGCTGCGGCTGGTGCATTCCGTGCCGCGAAGGCACCAGCTGGCTGCGCAAGATTCTGGTGCGGTTGCACGAGAGCGGCGGGACGCGGGACGACATCGACCTGATCGGGGACATCTCCAGGAACATGCTGGGGCGCACGTTCTGCCCGCTGGGCGACGCGGCCGCCATGCCGACCATCTCAATTGTGGAGAAGTTCCGAAAGGAATTCGAGGAACACCTGAGCGGCAAAGCGTGCCCGTACGAGCACGCGAGTCACATGGTGACAGCTTAATGGCTGACTTGGTAAAGCTCACGATTGACGGCCGGCAGGTCGAGGCCCCGCCGGGGACGCTGGTGATCGACGCCGCCAAGCGGGCGGGCATCGACATCCCGTCGTTCTGCTATTACGAGGGCCTCACGCTGCAAGCCGCCTGCCGCATGTGCCTGGTGGAAGTGGAGAAGATGCCCAAGCTGATGACGGCCTGCACGCTTCCCGTTTCCGAGGGCATGGTGGTGAGGACCGAGACCGCGCAGGTGGCCGCAGCGCGCAAGTACATGTTGGAATTCCTGCTCACCAACCATCCCCTGGATTGCCCGGTGTGCGACAAGGGCGGCGAGTGCGAATTGCAGGACATGACGTTCCGCTACGGCGCGGGCGAGAGCCGCTACACGGAAGAGAAAGTTCACACGCCGGAGAAGCAGTTTTCGCCGGTGGTGTTCTACGACGCGCCGCGCTGCATTCTGTGTTTCCGCTGCGTGCGCATCTGCAACGAAGGGCTGGGAGTCAACGCGCTCGGCGTGATCAACCGCGGGGTGGTGTCGGAGATCGCTCCCAACAAGGGCGACCACCTGGAATGCGACGAGTGCGGCGCGTGCATCGATATTTGCCCGGTCGGAGCGCTCACCAGCGGAGCCTACCGGTACAAGACGCGGCCCTGGGAAATGACCCACGTGGGGACCATCTGCACGCACTGTTCGGATGGGTGCAAGACCACGCTGGGCGTTCGCAACGACCGCATCATCCGCGGCAACAACCGCGACCGCTCCGGCATTAACGGCGAGTTCCTGTGCATCAAGGGGCGCTACGGGTTCGATTTCTACGATCATCCGGAGCGGCTCGAAGCGCCGTTGATCCGCGTGAACGGCGGGCTGAAAGAGGCCTCCTGGTCGCAAGCGCTGGAGGCCGTGGCGGAACGATTCAACCAGACCATGGCGGATGGCGGCAGCTTCGGGGTGATCGGCTCCAACCACACCACCAACGAAGAGAATTTCTATTTGCAGAAATTCGCGCGCGCGGTGCTGCGCACCAACCACATCGACCATCACCGCACCGGCGACTTGGTAACCCTGCTCAGTGCGCTGAGCGGCACCAGCGGCCAACTGGCCACCGTCGCGGACCTCTACGAGCGCAAGGCCTTTCTGATCCTCGGCGCCGACCTGGCGCTGGAACATCCCCTGCTCTCCTATCAAATTCGCGCCAACTACCGGCACCACCGGGCGCGCGTTTACGTGGTGACGCCGAAACCCATCCGCGAAGACCAGTACGCCGCCGCCATCGTGCGTGGCGGCGACTACGAATCCCTGCGCGACCAGCTCCAGCGCGAGCCCGAGCTGGTCATCCTGTTCGACGACTCTTTGAAGGGCGACGGGATTCGCAAGCTGGTGGAGTTCGGCGAGCGGCTGGGCATCCCCGTGAAGTACATCTGCCTGCTGGACTACTCGAACTCGCGCGGCGCGGTGGATATGGGGCTGACGCCGGAACTGCTGCCGGGCTACCAGCCCTCGGGACAGCCGGGAATGCGGCTTCACGAGATGCTGCAAACGGACCTGAGCGTGCTGTGGGTAATGGGGGCAAACCCCTACCGGAAGCCGGCCCCTGGCCCCCGGTCCCTGGCCCCTGAGCGGCGTGCGGGCTTCATGCTGGTGCAGGATTTGTTTCTGACCGAGACGGCGCAGTTGGCGGATGTGGTGCTGCCCGCGGCGTGCGCGTACGAAAAGAACGGCACGGTTACCAACGTCACCGGTGAAATACAGCGCCTGAAGCGGGCCGTGAACACCATGGGCGCCAAGCCGGACCTGGAGATCATGGGGTTCCTGGCGCGCGAGATGGGCGCCGCGGCGGCGCTCGGTCCGTGGACCCCGGAAGCGGTGTTTGAAGAGATTCGCAAGACGCAGACGACGCCACCATTCGACGGGCGCATTCCCGTTGAGAACCGGCCCGATCTGGCGCATTCCGACCACAACGGGTTGTTCGCGTCCGGCACCCTCGGGCGCTATTCTAGGGTTCTGAATTCGGTCGTGGAAAGTCGCTTGAGCCGCTAAATGGACTCGTTCATCGTCATCAGCCTGATCAAGACTGCGGTGGTGTTGGCGGCCCTCCTGGGCGCTTTGCTCTACCTCCAATGGGTGGAGCGAAAGGTGATTGCCCACATCCAGGTGCGTCCGGGGCCGTATCGCGTGGGCCCGCACGGTCTTTTGCAGCCGATCGCCGACGTGATCAAACTGCTGACCAAAGAGGACCTCATACCGCCGTACGTGAACAAGCCGCTCTACCTGGCGGCGCCGTTCCTCGCCATGACCATGGCGCTGCTTTCGATTTCCGTGATTCCGTTCGGCCCCACCATCGAGGTGGCCGGCTACCGTACCTGGATGCAGCTCACCGATTTGAATATCGGCGTGCTGTTCGTGCTGGCGGTCTCATCCATGGGCGTGTACGGAATCGCGCTGGCCGGCTGGTCGTCGAACAACAAGTACGCGCTGTTGGGCGGGCTGCGCAGTTCCGCGCAGATGATCAGCTACGAGCTGCCGCTCTCGCTGGCCATCGCCGCGCCGCTGCTGATTTCCAACACCCTCAGCTTGCGGACGCTGGTGGAGAAACAGGAGGGCAGCATCCTGCAATGGAACGTACTGCACGGCCCATTTCCGCAAATTTTGAGTTTCATCATTTTTCTGATTGCTGGCTTCGCGGAAACCAACCGTGTGCCGTTCGATCTGCCGGAAGCCGAAAACGAACTGGTGGCCGGCTTCCACGTCGAATACAGCAGCATGAAGTTCGCGTCGTTCTTCATGGCCGAATACGCCAACATGATCACCGTAAGCTGCATGGCGGTTCTGCTGTTTCTGGGCGGCTGGGTGGCGCCCTGGCCGGCCCGGTACGGATCGAGCTACGTGCCGGTGGCGATTTTTGCGGGCGCAGGTGTGGTGGCGCTTTACCACGGCATGCACCCGGGCCGCCGGCGGGACCGGCACACGCTCCCGGTGTTTGGCGCGGCGTTCCTGGCGATGGCCGCGGTTTTCCTGCTGCCGGCGGTGCAGGCATGGCTGCTGCCGCTGTTCTGGTTCTGCGCCAAGACGGGTTCGGTGCTCTTCACTTTCATGTGGGTTCGCGGCACGCTGCCGCGGTTCCGCTATGACCAACTCATGGGCTTCACGTGGAAGTTCCTTTTCCCGGTCGCGGTTGCAAACTTGCTGGTGACCGGCTTTCTGGTGGCGTGGTTTTCGTGAAATGGACGTCATTCTCTTTCTGATCTTCGCGGTGATCGCGGTGGTTTGCGCCATCAACGTAGTGGTGCAGACGCATCCGATTTCGAGCGCCATCTCGCTGGTGGGCGTGATGGGCTCGCTGGCGGTTCTCTACCTGCTGCTGGGCGCGGAGTTCATCGCGGCCGCGCAGGTGATCGTGTACGCGGGCGCCATCATGGTGCTGTTCGTGTTCGTGATCATGCTATTGAACGCGGGAGCGGAGTCCAAGCGCGGCCGGTCGTTGATGGCGCAGTTGCTGGGCGCGCCGCTGCTCGTCGCGCTGCTCGGCCTCCTGGCGTATTTCGTGCAGCGCTTGTACCCGCGGAGCGCCTCGGTGCATTTCGGCGGCTTCACGCACGGCACGCCGCTGGATATTGGCCGCGCGCTGTTCACCACCTACCTGCTGCCCTTCGAGGTGACTTCCATCCTGATCCTGATCGCCATTGTGGGCGCCATTGTTCTGGCGCGGAAGGAGATGGATTGAGATGACCGCGGTCCCGATTTCCTGGTTTCTGACGCTGAGCGCGGTGCTGTTCGTGCTGGGCGTAGCGGGGTTCGTGTTCCGCCGCAGCGTGATCACGGTGTTCATGTCGATCGAGCTGATGCTGAACGCCGTGAACCTGAGCTTTGTGACGTTTTCCTACCAGCTCAAACAGGTGAACGGGCACCTCTTCGCGTTCTTCGTGATGGTGGTGGCGGCGGCTGAGGCGGCCGTGGGGCTGGCGATCATATTGACGGTTTTCAAGAACCGGGCGACTTTGAATATCGATGATGTGGATTCGATGAAGAACTAAATGCAACTCTGGCTCATACCGGTACTCCCGCTGGCGGGCTTTTTGATCAACGGCCTATTCGGCCGGAGGTTTTCCAAGGGGACCGTCAATGCCGTCGCCATCGGCAGCGTGGCCCTTTCCTTCGCGTGGGTTCTGAAAACTATCTTCGCTCTCGGTTCGCTTGCGAGCCCTTATAGCGAGCACTACTTCACCTGGATCCGAAGCGGCATCCTCAATATCGGCTGCGATTTCGCCGTCGATCGACTCACTATCGTCATGCTGCTGGTGGTAACCGGGGTGGGCGCGGTGATCCACATTTATTCCATCGGCTACATGGCGCACGAAGGCGGCTACTACCGGTTCTTTGCGTTTCTGAACCTCTTCATGTTCTTCATGCTGGTGCTGGTGCTGGCCTCGAACTACCTTGTGATGTTTGTCGGGTGGGAGGGCGTGGGCCTGTGCAGCTACCTGCTGATCGGGTTCTATTTCGACAAGAAGTTCGCCACCGACGCCGGCAACAAGGCCTTCATCGTGAACCGCATCGGCGACTTCGGCTTCTCGCTGGCCATGTTTTACATGGTGAAGAATTTCGGGTCGCTCGATTTCGCCACCGTGTTCCAGCAGGCGCCGGGCGCGCCGGAGGCGACGCTCACCATCATCGGCCTGCTGCTGATGCTGGGCGCGTGCGGCAAATCGGCGCAGCTTCCGCTATATGTCTGGCTGCCCGACGCCATGGCCGGCCCTACGCCGGTTTCCGCGCTGATTCACGCAGCCACCATGGTGACCGCGGGCGTCTACATGACGGCGCGGTCGTGGGCCATCTACACCCACGCGCCGGCGGCCATGAACGCCATCGCCATCATCGGCGTGGTTACCGCGTTTTTCGCGGCCACCATTGGCCTGGCGCAGAACGACATCAAGAAAGTGTTCGCCTACTCCACGGTCTCGCAGCTTGGATACATGTTCCTGGGCGTGGGCTGCGGGGCATTTTCGGCGGGCATCTACCATTTGGTGACGCACGCGTTTTTCAAGGCGCTGCTGTTCCTCGGCGCGGGCAGCGTGATCCACGCGCTTTCGGGCGAGCAGGACCTGCGCCATATGGGCGGCCTGCGCAAGAAGATCCCGTGGACATACCTGACCATGCTGTGCGCGGCGGTGGCCATTGCCGGCGTGCCGCCGTTTTCCGGATTTTTCAGCAAGGACGCGATCTTGGTAGCCGCCCATCAACACGCGCCGTGGATGTACTGGCTGGGCACGCTCACCGCGGGCATGACCGCCTTCTACGTGTTCCGCGCCATTTTCCTGGCTTTCTTCGGCGAGTACCGGGGCGACAAACACGCGCATGAATCGCCTCCTGTAATGCTGATCCCGCTGGCGATTCTGGCGCTGCTGTCGCTGGCCGGCGGATTCCTTTTCAAGGTTCCGCAGTTCCTGGCGCCGCTCTTCCCCACGCTGGAGGCGCCTGAAGATCCCGCGCTGGTGGCGATCTCAGTGGCGGCGGGCTTGATGGGGATCGCGCTGGCGTGGATGATGTACGTGGCCAGGCCCGGCATGGCGGATTCGTTCGCGGCGAGCATGAAGGGCCTCTACACGCTGGTTTACAACAAGTACTTCGTGGATGAGATCTACGCCGCGGCGGTGGTGAATCCGGTGGTCGACGGCTCGCGCGAGGTGCTCTGGAAAGACGTGGACGTGAAGCTGATCGACGGCGCGGCGAACGGAGTCGGCGCGCGCGCCCGCAACCTCGGCAGCTTGTTGCGGTTGATGCAATCCGGCAATATCCGCAGTTACGCCACGTGGGTGCTGTTCGGCTCGGTGGTGCTGATCTTGGCCATGGGGATCGTGGGAGGCCTCCGATGAACCTGCCGACCCTCATTCTGGCGCTGCCGCTGGCTGGATTCCTGATCGCGCTGCTGGTCCCGCGTTCTTCGCCGCAGGGCAGCCGGATCTGGGCCATTGCCATTTCGCTGGCGACGTTTGCGGCATCGCTGGCCTTGCCGATGCTCTTCGACCGAAGTGGGGTGCCCTCTGGGCCCGGAGAGCAATTCACCCTGGACGTGCCGTGGATCGCCACGCCCAACATTCACTACCACGTAGCGGCCGACGGTGTGGGCCTGTGGCTGGTGCTGCTTTCGACGTTCCTGACTCCCATCTGCGTGCTCATCTCCTGGCGCTCGGTGCAGAACCGCGTGAAGGAGTTCTATGCGTTTCTGCTACTGCTCGAATTCGGGTTGGTGGGCGTGTTCCTGGCGCAGGACCTGTTTCTGTTCTACGTATTCTGGGAAGTCTCGCTGGTGCCCATGTACTTCCTGATCGGCATCTGGGGCCACGAGCGGCGCATCTACGCGGCGGTGAAATTTTTCCTCTTCACCATGACCGGCTCGGTGCTGATGCTGGCGGCCATCATTTACCTCTACAATCGCACACAGACGTTCAGCTACCCGGCCATTGTGGAGATGATCTGGAACGGCAGGCTTACCTTCGCTCCCGGCGAGCAGATGCTGCTGTTCCTGGCGTTTTTCGCGGCGTTCGCCATCAAGGTTCCGATTTTCCCCCTGCACACGTGGCTGCCGGACGCTCACGTGGAAGCCCCGACGGCGGGTTCGGTGATGCTGGCTTCGGTCATGTTGAAGATGGGTACTTACGGAATCCTGCACTTCTGCCTGCCGCTGTTTCCCAGCGCGGCGCGAGCCTGCGCGCCGTGGATCGTGGTGCTGGCGATCGTCGGCATCATCTACGGCGCGCTGGTGGCGATGGTGCAGCCCAACATGAAGAAATTGGTGGCGTACTCTTCGGTGAGCCACCTCGGCTTTGTCGTGCTGGGAATTTTCACGTTTACGCAGATAGGCATGGATGGCGCGGTCTACCAGATGCTGAACCACGGCATTTCCACGGGCGCCCTGTTCGTGTTCGTGGGCCTGCTTTACGAGCGGCGCCATTCGCTCGAGATCTCCGATTACGGCGGCGTGGCCACCGCGGCGCCGTGGCTCGCGACGGCGTTCCTGGTCACCACGCTGGCGAGCATCGGCCTGCCCATGCTGAACAATTTCGTGGGCGAGTTTCTAGTGCTCCAGGGCGCCGCCATCGCCAATTTCAAGTGGGCCATCTACGCCGCCATCGGCGTCATCCTCTCGGCGTGTTACATGCTCTGGATGTACCAGCGCGTGTTCTACGGCGAGGCGAAGGAAGAGGTGCGGCGGCGCGTTGCCGACCTCAACCTGCGCGAATGGGCAGTGGTGATTCCGCTCATCGCGATGATGGTGTGGATGGGCGTCTATTCGCAGACGTTCCTGCCGCCGGTCAGCAGGACCACCGCGCGCGTGCTCGAGCAGACCCAGGTGAACGTGCCATTCCAGGTGCGGGTTGAGCGTCCATCGCGGATGCCAGCGGAGGCCGCCAATGTCCGCTAGCTTCGGGTTCAACAGCGCGGACCTCATCCGCTTCCTGCCCGAGACGATTCTCACCGTAATGGGCACGCTCATGATGGTGCTCGACCCGATTCTCCACCGCCGCTCCTCGAACGCCTTCGGCCACATGAGCATCATGGCTCTGATTGCGGCCATCGGTGGGGCAGTCTACGCGTACACCGAGGCCGGCCCGGCGTTCGGCGGCATGTTGATGGTGGACGGCTTTGCCACGTTTTTCCGCGTCCTGGTCCTGGTGGTGGGGATTCTGACCATTCTGCCGTCCTATCGCTTTCTCGCGCGGCAGGACGCCGAAACCAGCGAGTATCATGCGCTGCTGCTCTTTTCGATCGCCGGCCAGTGCCTCATGGCGGCGGCCAACGACTTGATCATGGTGTTCATCGGCCTGGAGATTTCGTCGATCTCGAGCTACGTGCTGGCCGGCTATTTCCGCGACGACAAGCGCTCCAACGAGGCCGCGCTGAAATATTTTCTGCTGGGCTCGTTCGCCACGGCCTTCTTCCTGTACGGCGTGGCTCTGATCTACGGCTCGACCGGCAGCGTCAACCTCACCGCCGCGCGCGCCGTCATCCTGGGGCAAGGCCCCGGGGGTGCCGCGCCGGCGCCGGTATTCATCGGCGTGGCGGCGGCGCTCATGTTTGTAGGGCTGGGATTCAAGGTGTCGGCAGCGCCATTCCAGATGTGGGCGCCGGACGTGTACCAGGGCGCGCCCACGCCCGTGACCGCGTTTCTTTCAGCGGGTCCCAAGGCCGCGGCCTTCGCGGTGTTCCTGCGGATCTTCATGACCGCGTTCGAGCCGATCGGCAGCGGGTGGGAGCCGCTGGTATGGTGCTCGGCGCTGGCCTCGATGATCATCGGGAATTTCGCGGCGTTGCTGCAAACCAACATCAAGCGCATGTTGGCTTACAGCTCAATTGCGCACGCCGGTTACGTGCTGGTGGCGCTGGCGGCGCGCTCGCAGGTAGGCACGGCGGCGGCCATGTTCTACCTGGCTGCGTATGCGCTCATGAACATCGGAGCGTTCGCTGTGGTGAGCCATCTTTCGGGCCGCGGCGAGCGGTACCAGAACATCGAAGACTTCTCCGGCCTCGCCCAGAAACAGCCGCTGACCGCAGCCATGCTTTCGATTTTCCTGCTCTCGCTGATCGGCGTGCCGCTGACGGGCGGCTTCTTCGGCAAGTTCTACATCTTCAAAGCGGCGTTGGAATCGCACCTGGTCTGGCTGACCGTTCTGGGCCTGCTCACCAGCGCGGTGGCGGCGTACTACTATCTGCGCATCCTGGTGATGATGTACATGCGTGAGCCGTGCGAAGCCGTCGAGAACGCCGAGCCGCTCTCGCCGGGATTGCGCGCCGCGCTGATCCTGCCGGCGCTAGGCACGCTGTTGCTGGGGATCTTCCCCGGATGGGTGCTGGCGTTTGCGGAAAAGTCGGCGGCGCTGGTGAAGTAGGCGGGGCATGCTTTTAGCTTGCCCTCCCCGCTTCGTCCAGGCTCTCCGCCATCTCCAGCAGCTTCCCGGCGGTGTTCCAGTTTCTGCCGGTACCGGACGTCTGCAGTGTTTTCTCAATGAATGTCCATGGGACCTTGGGACGAGCCATGCCGTTGGGGTAGTAGATATAGAGTTCGCGGCCTTCCATGCGCAGTTCCTCGGGTGCGGTTTCGATCCGCATTAGCCGTTCGCGCGCGTCCGCCGGCGGCTCGCTGGCGAGGAAATAGACGAGCAGCCTGCTGGGGTCGAGATCGCGACGCGACGCGAACGGGTTGGCCGCGATGACGCCCCGTAGGTCGGCTGCGGTGCGGAGTATGACGCCCGGGCGGAAGGCGAATCTTTGTTCGATCGCGTCCGCAATACGCTTCGACAAGCGGGTGAAATCCCGCGCGTCCGTGCGAAAAACGACATTGCCGCTCTGTATGAAGGTCTGGGCGTGACGCAGTCCCAGGGATTCATACAGTTCGCGGAGTTCTTCCATTTTGATCTTGTTGTGGCCTCCCACGTTGACGCCGCGAAGGAGGGAAATGGCTGCGGCCATAAATTCCGCTCCTATTTCTCCGCCGGCCCGCGCAAATGCTGCGGCATAAAGGTCGCTAAACCGTCGACTATCTTGACCGGCTTGGCGACGATCTTGACTTGGGCGGACTTCAAACCAAGACGGCTGGCCGTGACTGTGATTGTGCCGGCCGACAAGGTCGACCGGACGGAAACGCGGTTGATGCCGCATTCGGTGTTCAGGTAGAGATTATTGGTCGAATCGATCTTGCCGCTATTGTAGCCGCCGCGCCAGATACCCGGTCCGGTGATGGTAAAGTCGACCTTGTCGTCGTCGGTGGGAGAGCGCTGGCCTTTGGCATCCACGACTTCCACGTCAATGAGCGCCGCATCCTGCCCGTCGGCCTGGAGGCCCTGCGGACCTACTATGGGAGTGAGTTTGATTTGCGCCGGCGGGCCGGCGGTGGTCAGTTCCTCCTGGGCCACTGACTTGCCGTTGTTCCGGCCTATGGCCTTCAGGCTGCCGGGTGCAAATTCAACATCGGGGAATGCAAATGTATATCCATTCGCCGGCTGGGAGTTCACCCCGTGGGTTTGGCCGTTTACGAACAGCTCCACCGACTCAGTATTGGCAATGACGTAGATTGTCTTCACGGTCTTCTTTGCGTCCGGACCAGCCGGATAACTCCAATGACCCAGGATATGGATGTCGGGCTGCTCATTCTGCATGACTCGGTGGGCGAAATAAATCTCCTTGGGCAGACGAACGGCATCCACCTTGCCGCTGACCCGGCAGACTTCGCTCGAATCCTGCCGTCCATCCGCGTCGGAATCGGAGAAATAGATGGAGGCATAACCCGACCACTTGGAGTGAGCCGGGTCGGTGTTGGAAATGCGGTTATCCCAGTAAGCCCGATAGCGAGCGACCGCGGCCAGGGCGAAGCTCTCGGAAGTGAATTGCCAGGTGTCGTGGGGTCCCTTCTTGAAACCAAAATAGGGGGGCGAGAAATCGTCCCAGAAGCGGCGCGCCCCTTCTTCTCGAAAGTCCTCGGTTTCAATGAGGGGCGCGCGGTCGCGGCGTTCGGCACTGTAGCCGCGGAACATGTCGGTGGGGCTGGAGAGCTGATCGGTCCGCCGGTCCTGGCCGATCATAATGCCATAGAATTCGGCAATGGGAGTGGTGGCGGTGTTTAACGCGACGTTGTCGTTGCCGCGGGCGCCGATGACTCGGCCGCCATCGGGATCCCATTGCTTGCGCAGGGCAACCATCTGCTCGATGTGTTCGACAGCGACCACCGTGTTACCCGCTTCCCAGAAAAGGATGCTGGGATTGTTGCGGAAATAAATCATGGAATCGCGCATGACTTCCAACCGCTGCTCCCATTGACGTCCCACGGCGTCCCGTTCCTTGTCGCCTCCGGGGCAAATTTGAACGATGCCAAAGCGGTCGAATGAATCGGCATCCACGGACTGCGGCGAGATGTGCATCCAGCGCATGTAGTTGCCATGGCTGTCGCGGATCATCTGGGCGGTAAAATCGTGCAGCCAATCCGGATACCCCCCGCCCAAGCCCTCCCATTCGTTGCTGGAGCGCTGCGCGAAACCCTTGAGGTAGACAAACTTGTCATTGAGATACACACCGCCCGTGCCGGCGCCGCCCTTGAATTCGGTCTTGCGAAACCCGGTAACCACCTTATTGACGTCGACGGTCTTGCCGCCCACCGTGAGGATGGTGTAAACGTCATAAAGATACGGGTCCTCGGGGCACCAGAAGCGGGCGTCCTGCAACGCTCCAGTGGCCGTCAAGACGGTCTTTTCGCCGTCGGCCATGTCAGTGGAGGTGCCGTTGAATTTGGTTCGAACCAGCCCGCTCTGATCGACAATCACGGCCGATAACTCAACCGCGGCGCGATGACCCGACGCGTTATTCACCTCCGGCTCGACTGTAACATCGGCGCTCTTTCCGGCAATGTTGAAGTTCGCGGCATGAACATAAACTCCGGTGCTTTCCAGGCCGTTATAGAGCGGCAGCGTCTGATAGATCTTGCCTGTGACATGCAGCCAGACATGCCGGTTAATGCCGCCGTGGTCGGGATTGAAGTCGTTGGCGTTCCACTCAAACGGAGTATTGCTGGAGCGCTCAACATAGTCGGTACGATTATCCACCTTGACGGCCAGGACGTTGTCTTCATTCCCGAAGTGAACGGCGCCGGAGATATCCAAACCGTAGGGCGTGACTCCGTTCTCGTAAAGTCCGGCTGGCTTGCCATTCAGGAAGATGTCTCCGGCTTGCCGCATGCCCTCGAATTCGAGGAAGATCTTATCGCCGGCAAGCTTGGCCGGGAGCTTGAAATGTTTGCGATACCAAACCAGCCCTTTGAAGGTGCCTAAGTCGCCGCCGCTATGGGAAATGATCTTACGAAAAGAGTCGACGTCGTTGAAACTGTGCGGCAAGCTGACGGTGGTCCAAGCCGAGTCGTCGAAGCCGGGCGATTCCGCGCCCGGCACGTCCTCGCGGATGAATTTCCAGTTCAGATTGAAATTGAATTTGGCGCGCGGCGACTGTGGCGGCGCATAGGGTGCGGCTTGCGCCGAAGCTAGACCCGAAATCCCCCAAACAATCAGTCCCATCGCGGCCCAGATGGCTGCGCGACAAACACGCGTTCGGTGCGATGCCTTGGATGTGCTCAAGTCAAACCTCCTCAGACCTTTCACTTCTTGCCTTGCGTCAACTCCAGCGCTTTGGCCTTATCGGCGTCGGCTCCGGCTTTGTCGCCGGCCGCGCGGCGGGCGGAGCCGCGGTTCACATAGGCGTTAACGTAGGAGGGATTCAGACGGATAGCCTGGTCGAGGTCGGCGAGCGCCTGTGGGTACTGCTTGAGCCGGAAGTACGCGTAACCACGCGCATTGTAGGCTAGCGAGAGCGCGGGATCTAACTTCAGGGCCTCGGTGAGTTGTTCGATGGCCTCCTGGTAACGATCTTCCTGAAGCAGCTTGCGGCCGCGTGTATGATACTCCGCTGCGCTGGCAGGAGAAGCCGTAGCCGACGGAACCGCCGCCGGCGCAGGCGGCGTGGCGGGCGCGGCCGCTTTGCGCGCCGGGCGGGCCTCGGGTTTGGAAGCCGGTTCGGGTTTCGCGGGCTCGGGTTCCGCAGCGGGCTCGGGAGCCGCGGGCAATACCAACGTGCCGGTTTCAGGCGCAGCCTCCTTGGCCCGCGCCCGGTTCACAAGTTCGTCGACCTTCGCCTGGGCCTTCGCCGCCAGATCCCGCGTTGCCGTGTCGTGGGAGTCGAGCTTCTGGGCCTGGAGCAAGTCCGACAATGCTTCGTCGTAACGTTCGAGCAGGTAGTAGGCGTTGCCGCGCGCGGTCCATCCCAGCGGCGATCCCGGATCCAAACTGATCGCCGTGGAGCGGTCCGCCAGCCCCTTCTCGTGTTCTCCCAGCGCATGGTACGAACCGCCGCGCGCCACGTAGGCTTCGGGATTCCTGGGGTCGAGCTCGACCGCCCGCTCGCGGTCCCGCAGGGCATCCTGGTGGCGCTTCATGCGCGCGTAAACCGCGCCGCGCGCCAGGTACAACCGCGCGTCGTTGGAATCGCGCTGGATGGCTTCGCCGTAGTCCGCCGCGGCTCCATCGTCGTCACCCAGCCGTTCGCGCACGGCCCCTCTCACGCGCCAGGCGCGCACATCGTCGGGCTGGAGTTTCACCGCGGCGGCGAGGTCTTCACCGGCGCGCCCATCGTCTCCGGCGCCGATGTAAGCCAGAGAGCGCTCCACCAGCGCCTGCTCGTAACCCGGCTTGAGGCTGAGGCACCGGTCGAAGTCGTCGATGGCGTCGCGGTACTGGCGCAGCGCCGCGCGCGCCATTCCACGGCCCATATACGGCTCCGCATTGTCCAGCCGGAGTTTAATGGCCCGCGTGAAGTCGTCGATGGCTTTGGCGTACTGGACGGTCGCCAGGTAGGCGTCGCCGCGCGCGGTATAGACCTCGGTGCGCTCGAGTTTGAGGCCGATGGCGGTGTCGTAGTCGTGAATGGCGCGCTCGGGCTGATTGGTGGCGGCGAAGAGCTGGCCGCGGGCGGCATACGATTCGGCGTCGGCGGGCTGAAGTTGGATGGCCCGATCGAGATCGGCCGCGGCCTTGTCGCGGTCGCCCGCAGCCAGGTAGTCCTTGCCGCGCGCGCACCATGCCGCGGCGTTGGAGGCGTCCGACTGGATGGCCTCCGAATACGCGGAGATGGCCTCATCGCGCCGCCCCGCTTGGTCGTCGCGAAGCCCGCGCTGATACTCGGTCTGCGACCTCTTCTTATTCGGCTTGGCGGAGGCGCCGTTAACGGAAAGCATCAATCCCGACATGGCGATGGTTATCGCAATCCGCGCGAGGCGGTGAGTTGATGTCCACATCGGCTTCCTGAAAATAGTGTACACTCGGATGGTAGTTGAAATTCCGCTGGTGTACGGGAAGCTGGTGAAATTCCGGCACAGCCCCGCTACTGTAAGCGTGGAGATCCGGTCGAACGAGTCACTGTTCCGGCGACGGAATGGGAAGGCCGATCGGTTCGAAGATGCGCAAGTCAGGAGACCGGCCGGCGGATTCTACACATTTGGCTCTCGAGGGAGGAGCTTGAAATGCGA
>JBEKTU010000057.1:0-32616 GCA_049515735.1 Bryobacteraceae bacterium | reverse complement strand
GAAGTAGCGGAGATTGATCTCCGCCGTGACAAGTTCCACGGAGACTGGAACTACACGCTGCATCCCAGGCGGCACTGAGATTCTGAGATTCTGCATACTTTATTTCGTTACAGTCCCTAAGAACTCCGGGAGGAGAAGTAACGATGCGTAAGCTTGCAATTGCAGTAGGAGTTGTTTTGCTGTTTGTCGCTGTTCCGAGCTTTGCAGATGTTTGCGGCTCTGTGGCTGGGAACCTGGTGATGAACTGCGGTTTTGAAACCGGCGGCAGCGACGACTGGACGGTCACGCTGGCTCCGCTAGGCAGCTTCATCTACGTCCTCCCGGCGGATCCTCACAGCGGTACCTACGCCTTATGGTTCGGTGACACCGACAACGAGGATGACTCGCTGTCCCAAAACGTCGCGACTACGCCCGGCGCCACGTACGATCTACAGTTCTGGCTCAGGCACGACCTCACGGACTCAGATAACCAATTCTCTGCGTCATGGAACGGTGTCACGGAGTACTACCTCTTCAATGCCGCCAGCTTCGCTTACACGCTTGTGAACATTCCGGGTCTTGTGGCAACGGGAACCAGCACGCCGCTGACGTTTGCGGGGTATGAGGGCCCGTCGGAGTATATCCTGGACGACGTCTCTGTAGTGCAGACTCCGGAACCGGGTTCGATTCTCCTGCTGATGACGGTCTTGGGATTGTGCACTGTGCGACTGCGGAAGGCGTTCCAGAGCTGAGAAGCACTCGATAACCACATCTGCCGCGAGCACCGAGACTACATAACCGTTCTGTCTTGCGGAGCTCCTCCGCTCCATCACATACTGGTTTACATGCGGACTGGTGGGGTGCTTGCGGCTGTTGTGGGATGCGCGGTATTAGTGTGCACGCTCTGCGCACAGAGGCCGTTTCGCGAGTACCCTGCCTGGGAGTACAACAATTTTCCCATCCCGCCGGACTATAATCAGCCGGGCGAGTGGACCTTCGCCCGTCTCATGTACCCCACCTACCACATCCCCATCGACTGGCAGTTTCGCGGCTTGGACTGGACCCACGGCAACACCAACTGGACCATCGATTACCCCCGCTCCGACCGCCATCTCGCTGCTGCCGTCCGCCGTCTCACCCGCATCCAGACCCGCTCCGCCGAACAGCCCATCAACCTCGACGAGGACGACGACGTGTTCAACTACCCCTGGCTGTATGCCGTCGAGGTGGGCCACTGGGAGCTCACCGATTCCCAGATCGCCAAGTTCCGCGAGTTCCTTCTGCGCGGCGGGTTTTTCATGTGCGACGATTTCCACGGCACAGTGGAATGGTCGGTCTTCATCAACAGCATGAAAAAGGTGTTCCCCGACCGCGCCATCGTGGAACTCCAGAACGCCGACCCCATCTTCCACACGGTGTTCGACCTGGACGACCGCTACCAGGTCCCCGGCATGCAGTACGTTTACAGCCACCGGGTATACGAAAAGGACGGCACTGCGCCCCGCTGGCGCGGCATCTATGACGACCACGGCCGGCTCATGGCGGCCATCTGCCACAACATGGATTTAGGCGACTCTTGGGAAAACGCCGACGATCCGCAATATCCCCAACAGTTCTCCGCCCTCGGCATTCGCATCGGCATCAACTACGTCATCTACGCCATGACGCACTGAAGACGCTTCCTGCTCAGTCCGTGCAGCGCGGGAAGTTCCGCGTGCTGGAACCGGTTGAATCCGAGAGGGTGCAACCGGCGGAGCATTCGTTATGTCCTAACTAGGGACAGCCAGTCTCATAGAGCGAGGAGTACCGTAAGCTTCTTAGCCACAATGCTGAAGGTGGGCCCATCGACAACGCCGAGATAGCGGACGAGGCTGGAAGCATGGATGGTCGCGAGCTTATGCAGACGCAGCGTGGATAGAGTCTTCAGATTTGTTGAGCGAAACTCGGGTCTGGCAGGGTCCAGGACGAGATCCGACGGAAGAAGTTGGCTTGGTATGACGGACGAGATATAAGAAACCAGGACTTCCGGCACAGACCCCACCGTGCCAGTAAGGAGCAGTACCGGTCGAAGCTTCATCCCAGGAACGTCCCCAAATGGGAACTGGGCCAGGTAGATCTCACCGGGCCGCATCAACGGGTCGTCCGTCTGCGAGCGTGTAGAGGTCCTGCCGTGGGTCGCTCAGTTCGTCCGCCCATTCTCGGGCAAGGCCATGGGCCCAGACCGTGCCGGCTTCATCTTCCTCGGAAAAGAGGACGATTAACCGCACGGGCCCCGCGGGAAGTTCCTCCGGTACGCTGGCTCTCAATCGGTGTTGTTCGTCGATATCGCCGATGAGTTCGATCGCTTTCATGGGAAGGCTTCCATTCGAGTGTTCTTGGACCGCTTTAATCATAGCAAATTGGGCGTGCACGACTCAGAATTCGTTCCCGAGGCCGCCCCCTCCCGCCCATTCGCCCGCGGCACTAATCCCCCGGAACCCGCTCCGGTTTCGGCGTGAACCACCAGCCCATCTCCGCCAGCGCCATGGTCACCCTCTCGCGGTATGTCTTGATGGTCGAAATCGTCACCATCAGCAGAATGACGCCCAGGGCTATCATCACGGTCTGCGGCACCGTCAGGCTGTTCTTGAAGAACCACAGCCAGCGCCCGTAAACCAGCTCGATGTGTACCCAGTACACCAGCAGCGACGTGATGCCAAGCTGCCGCACCCAGCTCCAGCCGCCCTTGGAACCGTAGCGCGTCCACAGAAACGCGGCCGGCAGCAGCAGGAACGTCACACCCTGCTTGGTCAGCACTTGCGCCGGGCTGTTCAGCCAGTACTCCGATTTCGGGTACATCGAATACGGCAGACTGGCCAGGTATTGCGAGGCCAGAATCAGGACGCCGCCCGCCAGCGCCGCCCATTGCATGGCGCGCTCGGTGGCTTCCGCCGGAATGGTCCGGATGACGCTCCCCGCGCTCATGCCGAACGCCAGGTACGCGGCCCACGGGAAGAAGCTGAAGAAGTTGTAATCCGGGACGATGTAATTCCGTACCAACGGAGGCACACCCGACCAGTCCATCTGCGAAATCACCGGCGAGAGAAACGCGATCGCCAGGCCCGCCATCGCGCACCACCGCACGCGCTCGGCCGTCCGCAGCAGCGCCATCACCGACATCGCCGCGATTGCCAGTCCCATGCAGTTGAGAATGTCCACGCGCAGCAGGTCGGTCCACGGCGCCGGCCATGCGAAAATCCACAGTTGCAACCGGAAAGCAAACGCCAGAAAAACCAAATAACCCGAACGGCGGAACGCCGTGAATACCCGCTCCAGCCCAGGCAGCCCCTTCCGCTCGGTGCTGTCCATCAGGAAGGCCAGGGTCACGCCTGTCAGGAACAGGAAGATCGCCGGGGGCATCCCGCCCACCAACTGCGACAGCAGGTAAGGGCCGCCCCCGCGCAGCTCCGGCTTCAGAAACGACTGAAAAACGTGGCCTTGCAGCATGATCACGGCGCCGAGGCCGCGCACCCAATCGAGATATTCAAGCCGGTACCGGCTGGTCTTGGTCTTCATGTCGGAATGGGATTCAAACCCCTATGGTTTCTGCGGATACTCCCGTTTGACGCTCTTCGGAAGATCTAATCTCACGGCGGAATCCGGAAGGTTGGGTCTCAGCTTGATGTTCGTGTAGGTGGCCAACAGGTAGTCCCCTCCCATTTCGTAAAGCTTCTGCTGCACCGCGATGCCCATGGCGTCGGAAATCCAAAGATCTACTTTCTTCAGATGCGCGAGAACGTCCTGCGACTTCGGAATTAACTCCAGCCGCGTCGCCTCCTGACCGGCGACCTTCTCCTGGCCCCCCAATCCGATGGAGTAGGCGCTTTCCAGGTCTTTCGAGTTACTGCCGAATCCGAGTAGCATGAACTGTTCCACCAGCGAGCGGCTTTTGCCCAGGTTGTATTCCTGTACGGTATTGATTCCAGGATAGTAAACAGCCACCTTGACCCCCGCAATCAAGACTCGCTTGGGGTTCGGCGGCTTGAAATCGAAGAGCACGCGTATGTCGTTCGGCTTGGGCCGCTTCACCACAATGGCCCCCGCCGCGACGCTGTCCTCGTTGATCACCGCCGTATGCGAAATCTCCTGCACATCCGCCTCGAGCCCCTTGAACTTGGCCGCCGCCTCGTCCATCCGGGCCAGCGTCGCTGCCAGCGGGCCATTCGCCGCCGGCGCGCCCCAGCCGAGAGCCATGGCTGCTAAGACGGCCGGGATCGGCGCCAGAGCGTGTTGCGACAAACCCATCCGGTCAAGGTCGGGCGAACGCCAAATAGCCCTGCCGCTCCTCCTCCGAATTGACAATCGGTTCCACGCGGGTCACCGCCAGACGGCGATTGCTCGTGCGCGTCCGCAGCACCTGTGTCAGCCTTTCCACCTGTTGGTTCTCGGGAATCCCATCCAATAGCTCCCGGTCCACGAAAAAGACCAGGCTCCCGTTCTCCGAAGGCAGCATGGCGATGCTGCTGGCGTTGGGTATGCGCGGCTGGTCGCGGAACCAGTCGCGCGGCGTCAGAAAGATAAATGCCAGTATGATCCCGACCATCACGTCGTACTGCCAGCTCGCGCGCGGAAAATCCCACAGGATGAAGCGCTTCAGCATCTGCAACTGTTATCTTATCAGGCTGCCGGGCGTCATAGCACCACCACGGGATGATACAGGTTCGGCAATACCGCCTCGCCGATGGCCACCAGTTCGCCTTCCCGCGTCACCGCCTTGACGTGCCGTGAGGCCGGTTGCGAACGGAATGGCGACGCCGGAAAGTTGTGGCCATGGCGGATCTGCGCGGCTGTTAATTCGTCCACCCACACGCTCGGCAAGCCCGGCAGCATTTTCGCCGCCGGCACCGTGGCGTCCACCAGCCGGTCGTCCGCCGCCAGAGATTCCAGTTGCGCTATGGTCCGCGCCTGCTCGATTTCGAATTCGCCGCTGGCCGTGCGGCGCAGTTCGTCCAGGTGCGCGCCGCAGCCCAGCATCTGTCCCAGGTCGTGCGCCACTGAGCGCATGTACGTCCCGCCCGAGCAGTGCGCACGCAGGCGCACGTGCGCGCCCTTCACTTCCACCAGCGTCAGCTCGTACATGTGCACCTTCACCGGCTCCAGCTCCACCGCTACCGATTCCCGCGCCAATTCGTAAGCGCGCTTCCCCGCCACCTTCTTGGCGGAAACCGGCGGCGGCGTCTGCATAAACTCGCCGCGAAATTTCTCCAGCCCTTGTTCCAACTCGCCCGCGTCGATTTCGACCTCCGTCTTTTCGCTGGTCGCCTCGCCCGCCCGGTCGTAAGTATCGGTGGACCACCCGAACCGCACCACGCTTTCGTAGATCTTGTCGCTGCGTACGTAGAATTGCGCCAACCGCGTGGCCCGCCCCAACACCAGCGGCAGCACCCCGGTGGCGATCGGGTCCAGCGTCCCCAGGTGCCCCACCTTTTTCGTCTTGGCGATGCGGCGCACCTTGCTCACCACGTCGTGCGAGGTCCACCCCTTCGGTTTATCGATTACGATGGCTCCGTCCAAGCGTCCCTTTCCGTGCCTTCGTTTTCTCAGCGTTCTCCGCTTCCTCTGCGCTCTCAGGTCTTGACTTTATTCTTCCCTTCTTCTCCGCGTCTCTGCGCCTCTGCGGTGAAAGAGTTCTTCCTCGCCGTGCAGATATATCCCACCGTGAAATTCCTCTCCCGGTCCAGAAAATCCAGAAACGGCAGGATCAGCGCCGGCGGCGCCAGCAATACTGCGGCGGGAATGAATCCCACCCAGCGAACCCCCCCCGAGAAGAATTGCAAGCCATTGAGCAACCGCCGGGCCAGCAGCCGGAAGTAGCCGCCGGCAGCGCGCACCTCGCGCACTTCCCAGCCGGCCTTCTCCAACAAGTAGGTCATCCCGTAACGCGTATATCGAAAGTAGTCGTGCGGCGCCTGGTGAACTTCCCACTCGTGCGGCGCAGCCACCAGCAGGCAACCGCCCGGCGCTACCACTCGCGCCATCTCGGCCAGCGCCGAGGCCGGCTCGCGCAGGTGCTCGATGGTGACAATACTCAAGGCCGCGTCGAAGGCCCCGGTGCGGAACGGTAGCGCCGTAAGGTCGGCAATCGCATCCAGCCGGCTGTAATCCCACGCCGCGTCGCCCACCGTCAGGTCCACGCCGCAATAGCGCTGCCGCGCGAAATGGCGCGCGTACTGGCTTTCTCCCGCACCCGCGTCCAGCACCCGCGCGCCCGCTGCGAGGCCGCGCGCCAACGCCGCCACCGCATCTTCGATTTCCGCCTCGAAGTGCAGGATGTGCCGCCGCAGCGGGCGCGGCAGCCGGTATGCGAGCTTCGAATACCTCATCGCTTGCGCGCCTCCATCATCACCGTCGAGCCCGCGCCGAAGGCCGCCTCCGCCAGCGTAAACGGCAGCGCCGCCGCCGCCAGCGTAGAGTATGCCAGGTCCTTGGCCAGCCGCGCACCGGCGCTCTCCGCAACCCGCCGCACGCGCCGCGCCATGGGGTCGAGCCCCGGGGCCACACTGCTCGCCAGGCCCGCCGGGTTGTCGCGCAGCGAGAAATACTTGCGCCGCACCACTTCCAGTCCGCAGGCCTCCAGCAGCTTCTCCACGTCGCGGTCGCGGAAGTCGAAAAGGTGGCGCGGCACGTCCAAGCCGTTCCACCAGCGCCCCAGCACACGGAACTGCCACGACGCCGCGTTGGGAACCTGCACCACCAGGCGTCCATCCGGCGCCAGCAGCTCGCGCGCGGCCTCGAGGTAGGCGCGCGGATCGTTCACGTGCTCCAGCAGGTGGAACATGGTGATGCCCGCGAAGCTGCCGGCGCGCAGCGGAGCGTTTGAGAGGTCCCCGCAAACCGCCGGCGCCTGCTGCCGTTTCCATGCCACGGCCGCGGCTTCACGCGACAAGTCCAGCCCCACCACCCGATACCCGCGCTCCCGCATCATCCCCAGGAAAAGTCCGCCGCCACACCCCACGTCGAGCAGCGGCCCGCGCGCGCGGCCGCCCAGCGCTTGCGTCACGAACCGCACGTGGTCCCGCAGAACCAATCGCCGGTAGGCTTCTTCCAGGCGGCTGGCCGCGCTCTCATCCGGCGCAAACCAGTAGCTCTCGGGATAGTAGCGGCGCAGTTCCTCCCCAGCGGGCTGCGGATCGAGCCGCGCCAGTCCGCATTGCTGGCACCGCACCACCGCGAACTCCTTCGCCGTGGTGTGATACAGCCGGTCCGGCGCCGTGAACAACTGCGCCCAGCGCTCGCAACCGCACACCAGGCAAGCGCTCATGCCACTTCCTTCAGGCTCAGGCGATGCGCCAGAATCAGCCGCCGCACTTCACCCGGCGTCAACCGGCGGATGCGCCGGATCTCCGCGCGCTTGCGCAACATGCGGGGCGCCAGGCGCAGCGCCTCCAGATGGCCGCGAATCAGCGCGCGCCCCATCATCCACTTGCCCCGCATACCGGGAAAATGCGCCGTGTCGCCCTCGCCCCGCCGCGCCGCCGCCATGCCCGCCGCCACGCGCGTCGCGAAGTAGATCGGGTTGAGACATAGCAGGCTCCAGGGAAACAGCTTGATCGCCAGCAGCAGCCGGTTGCGCTCAATCAGTTCCAGCCGCCGCACCGAATCTTTCCCCAGCGTCGAGCCCCGGTGGTGCCGCACCACGGCCTCCGGCGTGTAGACGCACTTCCAGCCCGCGATGCGCGCCCGCAGCCCCAGTTCGGCGTCGTCGCCATAAGCGAAAAAATCCTCGTCGAATCCGCCGATCCTCTCCAGCATTTCCTTGCGGTACATGGCCGCGCAGCCGTCCGGCCACAGCACTTCCTCTTCGCGGTCGTACTGGCCGCAGTCCGCCGCGCCGCTGCCCCGCCCGCGATTTTGTCCATCCGGAAATATCAGGTGCCCCACTTTGTCGATGCGCCTCGGTTCCTCCCACACCAGCACTTTGCTGGCGGCCATACCCACGTCGGCCCGTCCCGCACAGGCCCGCTCGAGCGCCGCCAGCCATCCCGGTTCGGCCTCCGCGTCGTTGTTGATCAGCGCCATGAATTCGCCGCGCGCCGCCGCGATGCCCTGGTTGTTCGCCGCGCAGAACCCCCGGTTTTCCGTATTGCGGATCACCCGCCAGCCGAACTCCCGTTCCACCATTTCCGCCGAGCCGTCGGTCGACCCGTTGTCCACTACGATGGTTTCAAACTCCACGCCCGTCTGCCGTTCGAGCGACGCCAGGCAGGCGCGCAGAAGCTCCCTCCGGTTCCAATTCACCACCACAACGGAGATCAACCGATTATGCTAGCAGGGCGAAGCATGCGAAGGTGCTCACGGCGCCAACATCGATCTCAAGAAGCCGGGAGTCGGAAGTCATTAGCTAACCCTGCAGTTGCTATGGGAGGAGTACCGGCAAGCGAATCCGGATGGCTACCGTTATTCGCGCTTCTGCGAACTGTACCAGCGGTGGCGTTCGACTGCACCCGGATCCCATTCTGCGCGAAGGGGTATCTCGAAGTCGTAGCCGGGACCGAGTGCTTCGAGCTTCGACAAGAATGTTCTTTCCTCCGCAGGCACGTCTACGTCATCGACGCGGATTGTCGGCATAGCACCACTCGCACAGCCTCCAGCAGCTCTTCTCCGCTAAATGGCTTTGGCAGCGTGGCGTGCGCCCCCAGCGTTACAGCGGCCTCGAGAAAATAGCCTCCGAAGGCTCCCGAGGTGGCAATCACGGGAAGCGAAGGGTGCAACTTCCGCAGGGTCATGATCGTCGCCAAGCCTCCGCGCTCGGGCATCACCAGATCGGTGATCACCAGGTCGGGGCGTTCGATTTCCACCATCGAGAGCGCCGTGTCGCCGTTTCCTCCCACCAGCACCTCAAAGCCCGCGTTGCGTAAGACCAGGCTCGCGAACAGCACCACGTCGGCATCGTCATCCACAAACAGGATCCGCCGCGGCTTTCGCCGGTCGAGGATGCGGCGGACACGCTCCGCGAATGCCACCAAGGTAAAAGGCTTCGAGAGAAACTCCGCGCCGGACTCCTGCACTCCCTCGATGGCAGCTCCTTGGGGGTAGCCGGAGATGTATAGCACCGGCAGCTCGGGGCGCGGTTCGCGGAGGCGTTGCGCGAGTTCAACACCGGTGGAATCCGCCAGCTCAACATCCACCACCAGCAGATCGCTGCCATCCGCGAGACCGCTTGATAGCGCCACCGCTTCCCTCGCGGACGCGGCCTCCAGGACGAAGTAGCCCAGGCCTTCGAGCATCCTGTGCAGGACGCGGCGCACTTCGGGGCTGTCGTCGACGATCAGAATCTTTTCGTGGCCGCGGGGCGGAGCTTTCTGCAATCCCGAGATCTCCGGCGACTTTTCGCCCACGAAGCACGGCAAGTAAATGCTCACCGTCGTGCCGTCCCCTTTTTCGCTTCGCACGAAGAGGAACCCTCCGCTCTGTTTGACGATGTGTTGCACGATCAATAAGCCGAGACCAGTGCCGGCGCCTGGCGCCTTGGTGGTGTACAACGGCTCGAAGAGGTGCTGTTTGGTTTCATCGTCCATGCCGGTGCCGGTGTCGCTGACTGTGAGCAGGATGTAATTCCCCGCCGGCAGGTCGGGGTGCGATTTGGAAGGCGCCGCGTCGAGCTCCAGGTTGGCGGTTTGAACCTCGAGTTTGCCCCCTTCGGGCATGGCGTCGCGGGAATTGACCACCAGGTTGAGCAGCGCCTGCTGGATGTTCCCGATGAACTTGCGTGCCTCCTCGGGCAACTCGGGCCCGGTGAGCAGCATATCGCTATAACCATTCACCACCGCCAGCAGGTTGTTGAAATCGTGCGCGATGCCTCCGGTCAGCAGGCCCACCGCTTCCATTTTCTGGGCCTCGCGTAGTTGCCGCTCCAGCCGGGTGACGGTCTCGAGGGCGGCGGCAAGCTGCGGATCGCAGGGTTGGGAATTCTGCGGCGACATTACGCCTCCGGCCTGTGGCAGGCCCTGCGTTGGTGAGGGAATTGGGTCGAGAGTCGCGTTCGTGTCGGACCGCGCGGCCATTGGTCGCGCTCCAGTTCCGCAATCGCCGCGTTGACCGCCTTCACATCCCGGCTCAGGTTGTTGACCACGTTCTGGATTCGTTGCATCTTCAGATGGTACGGCGAATGGCCGCGCGTCAGTGCCACAATCGCCAAGTCGAGCACTTTCAGATCTCCGCCAATGTTGACGACGGCATTCTGAATTCGTTGGATCTTTCCGATTTTATATGTCCGCATAGTTTGCCGCTTCGAACGAGCACGGCCGCTCGGGGAACAGGCCCGCATTCATGGTGCGATGAAGTGGGCCGCGATCCTACCCGTAGTTCTCCGGAAATCGCGGCGTCTCTATACGGGTTCCGGTCCGGTCTCCCGAGCCGGCATATCGTAAATCTACGGATACCGGCTGCCGCGCTGTCGGGTTTTAATCGGGATATGCTGAGACCCAGCACGGCCGAGGGCCCGTGTCAGAACCGCGGCGCAGCGGAGAAGGCAGTGCGACGGCTCCGCCTGGTGCTGGCGGACGATCACCACGAAGTGATCGAGGAAATCCGTCAGCTTCTCGATCCGGAGTTCGAGGTGCTGCGCGCAGTCGGCGAAGGCGCCGCGCTCGTGGATGCCGCCGCCGAATTGAAACCCGACGCGGTCGTTACCGATATCCAGATGCCGCACATGGGCGGCATCGAAGCCGCCGAGCGGATCCTCAGCCGCGGGCTCTGCGAAGCCGTCGTTGTGCTCACCGTGCACCCCGATGCGCACCTGGTGAGGACCGCGCTCCAAGCCGGAATTCGCGCCTACGTTCTGAAGGTGGATGCCAGCGAGGAGTTGATCCCGGCAATCTACGTTGCCGTGGGCGGCGGGCGCTATCTGTCCCTGGGAGTCCGCTCCGTCTTCCCGAAAGAATAAAACGGCTAAGAACCCAGGACGCCTAAGCCATTTCCTGGTTACAAGTCTCGGAATCTGCTATATTGATTGGCAGCCGGGGCCTAAGCATGCCCAAGACCAGAGTGCTCCTTGCGGAAGACCACACCGTTGTTTTGGAAGGTCTGCAGGCTTTGCTAAAGGACAGCTTTGAGTTGGTCGGCATGGTGCACGACGGGCGCGCTCTGCTGGAGGCCGCCGAAAGGCTCCGCCCCGACGTAATCGTCACCGATATCTCCATGCCGCTGCTGAACGGGCTCGATGCCGTCCGGCAGATCCGCGCCCGCCGCCCGGACGCCAAGATCATCGTGCTTACCATGCACCACGACACGCATCTGGCGGCGGAAGCTTTTCGCGCCGGGGTCTCCGGCTACCTGCTCAAGATCTCTCCCTGCGAAGATCTAGTCAATGCCATCCGCGAGGTGGCACGAGGGCGTTCGTACGTTACGACCCTGCTCGCGAAGGACCTTATTACCCTGCTGATCGAAGCCGGCGCCGCGCCGCGCGAAGGCGGCTCGCCCCTTACGCCGCGGCAGCGCGAGGTGCTCCAACTGATCGCTGAAGGCCGCACCATGAAGGAAGCCGCCGCCGTACTCCACATTTCGCCGCGCACCGCCGAGTCGCACAAGTATGAGATCATGCAGGCGTTGGGCGTCCGGACTACCGCCGAGCTGATCCAGTGCGCCATCCGCATGAAGCTGGTTGCGGAATGAACGAGTGGCCGGAAAGCCCGGCAGACAGCGCCAAGACTCATGGGCGCATCCTCATCGGTGCGCTCATCCTGGGTTCCCTGGCCACCGCGGGCGCAGTGTGGTGGTACTACACCCGCCAGACTGCCGCCATGGAAGAGGCCGTAGTCCAAGAACTGTCCGCGGTCTGCGATAGCAAGACTTGGCAGATCGCCCATTGGCGTAGCGAGCAGTTGGTTGACGGTCGCGTGCAGATGTCCTGGCCGGTCATCGGCATCGCCGGACGCATTCTTTCCGGCACGAGACCAGACGCCGGTCAACCCGGCTTGCACGACATCCTGACGCGCCTCCAGGCTGCGTTTCTGTATACCGGCGCCGCGCTGTCCGACCTCGATGGCAACGCGAGAGTCGCCACCAATGGCGCCTCGACCGACCCTTCCCGCCTGCGGGAACTGGCTCGCGAAGCTGTGCGGGCCAAAGACGTGCAGCTCTCCGACCTTAGCCCCGACTCGCGCAGCGGGCGGCCGATGATGGCCCTGACCATTCCCGTCTGGGATTTGGGCGCAATCGTTGTGGACCTCGATCCCGCACGTTTTCTCTACCCATATTTGCGCACGTGGCCCGGGCGCAGGGAGACCGCCGAGACCTTCTTGGTACGCCGCGACGGGGAAGACGCCGTGTTCCTGAGCGAACTGCGCCATCACCCGGCGGCGCCCTTGCGATTTCGCCAGTCGCTGGCCGACCTTCATTTGCCGCCCGATGCGGCCTTCGAATCCGGCCCGGCGTGGCGCGGTCCCGACTATCGAGGCGTGCGGGTTCTCGCCATCGTCCGCCACATCCCCGACTCGCCCTGGTACCTGATCGCCAAAATCGATGCCGCTGAAGTGGATGCCCCCGAGCGCCGCCTCGGGTGGGAGATGGCGCTTGTCACTGTGCTGATTGGGCTCGTAGGTGCAACCGGAACGGCATTTGTTTGGCGGGACCAGCGCGCGCGCATCGTCGAAGAGAGAGGATCGTGGTTCTGCGCCCTCGCCAACGATACCCCCGCATACCTCTGGATGGCCTCCGCCGGAGAGGAGAATTCTTTCATCAACACCCCCCTCGCCAGGTTTCTGGGGACCGCTCGGAACCGCCTGTCGAATACCTGGAGCGGCCACATCCACCCGGATGATGCCGGGCTCGCCCGCGCCAGCTTTCTCGATTGCGAGCGCACGCGGTCCCAATACCTGGGCGAATTCCGCATCCGGCGCAACGACGGCGAGTATCGATGGGTCGTCGACACGGCCGTGCCGCGGTTTTCGCCGGAGGGTCTGTTCCTGGGCTTCGCCGGTTCGTTGCTCGACATTACCGAACGCCGCCTGGCCGAACAGAAACTGCGGGAGGCCAACGCCAGCATCGCCGCGGAACTGGCCGAGAGCGCCCGCAAGGAGCGGGAGATCCAGGACCTCAGCGCCCGCCTCATCGACGCCCACGAAGAGGAGCGCGAGCGCCTGGCGCGCCAACTGCATGACGATCTCAGCCAACAGATTGCCGCCCTCAGCATCGCCACCGGCAATCTCAAGCGCCAGATCCCCGAGGACCGCACCGAGGCGCGCGCGCAGAGCGACCGCATCCACGACAAGCTTGTGCAACTCGCTGAAGCTATCCGGCGCATGTCGCACGAGTTGCATCCCGCCATTCTGGAATACTCCGGGCTCGCGGCGGCCCTGCGGGACCACTGCGAAGAGTTCGGCACGCTGACAGGAATTCGGGTGTCGCTGGATATCCTTGGCTCGTTTGAAGGCGTCGCGCCGGCCACCACTTTGTGCCTGTTCCGCGTGACTCAGGAAGCCCTCCGCAACGTGGCCAAACACGCCCAGGTGTCGACAGCGTCGGTAGAGCTGAAGCGCGCCGGCGGCATCTTGCAGCTCACCGTTTCCGACACCGGTGTGGGCATCGAGCCGGGCCGCGCCGCAGCCAAAGCCGGCTTGGGCTTGTTGAGCGTTCGGGAACGCGCGCGCCTGGTGCGCGGCAAAGTGGAGATCCGCACCAGTCCGGGGCGGGGAACCAGCGTTATCGTGCAAGTACCCGAGTGAGACCGGCGGGACCGTGTTGCGTCTGCCCGCTGCGGGATTGGAGTCCTCCCACAACCATGAGTTGGCCGGACTGCGCCTGTCCGGGGTCCAGGGCCGGAACCGCAAGTATTTTGACCTGAACGTAGCGAAAAGCGATTTTCCGGCAAGGGTGGCGGCTACATAGGTCACCGGATCGGAGTCGGGAACAAGCGGATTCCTGCCCGCGCCAGATCGCGCGGCGTTGTGAGCCGCGAGCAGCGGCGGCTCCCCGACGGCACTCGCGGCCGCCGGCAACAGCACGGCGAAGCAACTGCCTTTGCCCGGTGCGCTGCTGACGGTGATTGCGCCTTTGTGACCGGCATGCGCCCCGGTTCCTCCCACACCAGCACTTTGCTGGCAGCCATACCCACGTCCGCCCGCCCCGAACAGGCGCGCTCGAGCGCCGCCAGCCATCCCGGTTCGGCCTCCGCGTCGTTGTTGAGCAGCGCCATGAATTCGCCGCGCGCCGCCGCGATGCCCTGGTTGTTCGCCGCGCAGAACCCACGGTTTTCCGTATTGCGGATCACCCGCCAGCCGAACTCCCGTTCCACCATTTCCGCCGAGCCGTCGGTCGACCCGTTGTCCACCACGATGGTTTCAAACTCCACGCCCGTCTGCCGCCCGAGCGACGCCAGGCAGGCGCGTAGAAGCTCCCTCCGGTTCCAATTCACCACCACAACGGAGATCAACCGATTATGCTAGCAGGGCGAAGCATCCCGCTGCCTCATTTAGCCCCTGTTGTATTATGGTTTTAAAGGCCGAAACGCCACCTGTATGACCTCCATTGGCGAGACCCTGCGCCGCGAACGCCTGAAGCGCAATCTCGAACTGGGACAGATCGCCCAAGAACTCAAAATCTCGGCCAGATTCCTGGAAGCCATTGAAGCTGGAGAACTCGACAAGCTTCCGGGCGGCGTCTTCACCAGGAGCTTCATCATCCAGTACGCCCGCCTGCTGGGTCTCGACGCCGAAGAAATCGCCGGCCAGTTGCAGCGCACACTCGATCCGCCGCCGGAGGTTCCCGCGTCCGTCGAAGAGCCCAAGCCCGCGGATTCCGCGATTCGCGTGCCGCGCGTCGAGGAGTGGGAGGCGATTGGCGCAAGCCGCTTCCGATGGTCGTCATCGCTCGCCGCCGCGGCGCTCGTGCTGGTAGTGATGCTGGCGTGCTCGGGTTTGTACACCTGGTGGCAGTACACACGCCGTCCCGTGCCCGCGCATGAAAGCCCCCCGGTTGCGGCCGTTAAACCAGCGCCGCCGCCCGCTCCCATCGAGCAACCCCCATCGCCGGCGGTTCAGCCGTCCACGGCCCCCGCCGAAACTCAGTCGCCATCCGCAACTCCGGCTCCTGCTCCTGCTCCTGCGACGGAGCCACCCGCGCCTGCCGTGAAGGCGCCGAGCCCAGGGGGCGCCCCGCCGCCCGTTCCCGTGGCCGGCGCTCCCGCATCCAATCCCAATGCGGCGGTGCGCGTGGAACTGACTGCCGACGAATCGGTTTGGGTCCTGGCGCGGAGCGATGGCAAGTACCTTTTCTCCGGCACTCTCGGCGCCAAGGAAAGCCGCACCATCGAGGCCACGAGCACCGTGCTTCTGCGGCTGGGCAACGCCGGCGGTGTCACCATCACCCTGAATGGAAAACCTGTCGGCCCGGTGGGTCCCAAGGGGCAGGTGCGGACGGTTCAGTTCACCTCGGGCGGGTTCGAGATTGTAGCCGTGCCCAAGCCTCCCGCGCCCCTCGATCCCCTGTGACGGCGCACCGCCGCTCTCTGCCGCTTGCGCTCCAGAGCCAGCAATTCGCGCCTGCGCCGGTTCTTGATGCGCTCGTCCACCTTGTGCCAGAACTTGCCGAAGTAGCTGACCGCGGAGAGCATCGCGAAGAACACCACGCCCCACATGAGAATCATGCCCGGCCGGTACAGCGCCGGATGGCGCACGCTCAGCAGCATGCAGGAGATGGCCACTACCTGCGACAGCATCTTGGTCTTGCCCAGGTCGCTGGCCTTGATAGTGTAGCCTTCGGCCGCGGCGATGGCCCGCAACCCCGAGACCGCGAACTCCCGCCCGATAATCAGAATCGCCATCCATCCCGGCAGCGCGCCCACCTGCACCAGCGCGATCAGCGCGGCCGATACCAGCAGCTTATCGGCAATCGGATCGAGCAGCGTCCCGATGGTGGTGACCTGCTTCCAGCGCCGCGCCAGATACCCGTCCAGCAGGTCCGTGGCCGCGGCCGAAAGAAAAATCGCCAGCGCCAGCCACTCGTTGGTAACCGTCACGGTTCCCAGCCGGAAACCGACGTTCTCCTCCACCAGCGCCGCTACCAGCAGCGGCACGAAAAAGATCCGGAGAATCGTCAGTACGTTGGGAATCATGGCCCAAATCAACTATAATCCGAGGCGATGCCTGGCAACAACCGGCGAGTCCTCATTCTCGGATCGAAGGGCACCCTTGGCGAACAACTCATCCAGTTGTATCCCGAGGCCGTCGGCTGGGACCGCGAAGACATCGATGTCCTCGATTATCCTTCCCTGCGCGCCAAAATCGGCTCCCTCGGTTTCATCCCCGATGCCATCGTCAATTGCGTCGCTTTCAACGACGTGGATGGCGCCGAAGACCGCCCCGCTCAGGCCTTCGCCCTCAATGCCGATTTCGTCGGCGAGTTGGCGCGGTACGCCAAAGAAATGGGCGTCCCGCTCGTCCACTACAGCACCAACTACGTGTTTGACGGCCTCCAGGGCGAATACGCCGAAGCCGACACGCCCGCGCCGCTCTCCGCATACGGACGCTCCAAATTGCGCGGCGAGCAAATGGCCGCGGCCAGCGGCGCGTGGTGTTATGTCGTCCGCACCGCGGTGATCTTCGGCCCCAAGGGTGCCAGCGGCCTCTCCAAGAAGAGCTTCGTCGACATCATGCTGGATCTGTCCGCCAAGCGGGATTCGATCCAGGTAGTGTCGGACGAGATCAACAGCCTGACTTACGCCCCCGACCTGGCGGCTGCCACGGTCCGTTTGCTCGGTGCGTTGCCGCCGCCGGGCATCTATCATCTCACCAACAGCGGCGGCGCAAGCTGGTTCGACTTCGCCCAGGAGATCTTTCGCATCGCGGGAAAAACCGTGACCGTGCTTCCTGTCCCCTCGTCCCATTTCCCGCGCAAAGCAACGCGCCCGCCCCGCGCGATTCTTCTCAATACGAAGCTCCCGCCCCTACGCCCCTGGCAGGCCGCCCTCGCCGAGTTCCTCGACTCTCGAAAAGCGTGAACCCTCGATTCGATAATGGTATTTGGTATTCTTAGGTCTGAAAGGAATCGGAGGCATTATGAGACCACCGATCCTGGTGCTGACTTGCCTGACTCTAGCCCGGATCTGTACTTACGGCCAGAAGGCGGATGCGCCGTCATTTGAAGTAGCCTCAGTTAAGCCCGCCTCGCCATCTGCATCTGCCATTTTGTGCAGCGGCGGGCCCGGCACGACCAGCCCAGGTATCTGGCGATGCTCGAACGTGCCCCTCGGGTTCTTGATCTCTCGTGCGTACGGCTTCGAGGCGTATCAATTTCGTCCCAATCATCCCTGCTGTCAGGCCAGATTCGATTTCACGGCCAAGGTGCCAGAGGGAACCACCAAAGAGCAGTTCCAGCGGATGATACGGAACTTATTGGAAGAGCGCTTCAAACTTCGGCTCCACCACCAACAGAAGGAAATGGCGATCTACGAGCTGACCGTGGGCGAAAAGGGTCTGAAGATGAAGGAGTCGGCACCGAGTGCCTCTCCGGAGCCGGAAGATCCGTGGGCGCTTCCTGAATACAGCATGGGTAAAGATGGCTACCCGGTGTTTCCGGCCGGCCGCGGTGGTTTGGCCGAGCTGGGCGGCCACTATCGCTGGACCGGATTCAACGTTTCCGTGCAGGAGATTGTCAAGACGTTGTCGTTTCACCTGGGCCGGCCGGTAGTCGACGCTACCGGGCTCAGGGGGAAGTACGACATCGATATGAGATGGGGCGTCGATGTGGCTTGGCTCCTGGAAAGGGCGGGGCTGCGAGACGAGATCGGGGAGTTGCCCGACACCGGACCTCCCGGCCCGACCCTCATACGCGCCGTCCAGGATCAACTCGGCCTGAAGCTGAATTCGAGGAAAGGTCCCGGCGACATTGTGGTTATCGACCACTTGGATAAGGTCCCAACCGGGAACTAGCATCAATCCGCGCCATCCACAGGTTCTCTGTTGAAGACAGGAGGGTGTGGGGTTTGTGGGAAACGACCCTATCGAAGGCGTTCCCGCTCGGATGAAGTCCGGAAGCGCCGTTTACCTGGACCAAAGACCGATTGTGCGGCTATCGGCCCGGCAGAGTCACGCCAACAGCCGGCAATTCCAGAGAGTCCACTACGAGCACTTCGATGGTCCTTTTCGCCGGGGATAGCTGAAGTCCGAGTCGCTCCCGAACGAACCGCTCGATTCCTTGGTCGTCCGGTGGCTGTTCGATTGCGTAGTATCCGCGTAATTCAGTCTCGTCGACTACGTATCGCTTCAGTCGCGCCTCAAGACTCCCGGCAAAGCTATTGACGGTGGGGCCTAGGCTCTTCAGTTCGCGCAGTTTAGGGCCCACCGCTGTGAGGACAAGCGCATCCACCTCCCTCTTCTCCCAGTGAACCTTGAGATCGAAGGTGCGCTGCAACGCGTCGCGAAGAACCAGCGGCTCGTCGGTCCGGCCGTTTGGGAGCGAAACACAGAAGTCGTAGCGCGTATCAAGCAGATCCGATGTCCCTTCTAGTCGCGTTCCATAAATCGAATAGGCATAAGCGAGAATCACTTTGAGCGAAATGCCTTCACCCTGCACGTAGCCGGGGTTCAGGCTAACGATCCCGCCTTTTTTCCGTGCAGGTCGCAGAATGACCGCGAATGACGGCTCGGTTGTGTTCTCATTCAGGATATGTAGACTACGGCGAAGGGGCACAGGAGATATGGGCCGTCCTGCTACGAAGTCGTCCATCACCCCCTCCGTGAGCTGCGTCGGGTACAGGATGCCGCACACTACGCCATTCTTATCGACGAGCACGGTTTGCGGTCTGCCCTCGATACCATATGCCTTGAAAGTCGATCCATTACGGTCAAGGGCGACCTGTCCATGAATGGGCCGCTTAGCAAGGAACGGTTCGACCAGTGAAGCCGGTTCATCGGTGATCGATATGAACTGGGCATCGCGAAACTTTTCAGCGAGGGCATTCAAACGCGGGATTTCCTCAATGCAGTAGCCGCACCACGTAGCCCAGAACTCAATGACAACCGGTTTGCCTCTCAGAGACTCCCAGTTCGACTGACCTCCGGACGGGATGGTGCGCTCCAGGCTCAGTGAAGGAGCGGGCTCGCCTACCTTCAAATCCTGTCCGGGCAAGATGGAGGCGAACAAAAGGACCGTGGCGGCGGCACAGAACACGACGGTTCGCATCGGAAGCCTCCGCGACCGATTCTCCCACACCGATCACGCCGATTCAAGGGCCAATGCCAGAACCAGGCGGCTGGGCTCTACCCCGCCTGAGGTTACGGGTGGAGCAGCTTGTCGCGTCTGAAAACTCAGCGGGCGAAAAGTGGCTTGGCCCCGGGGAAGGCCGGGTGTGCGAAGGCGCTTGCGCGTCGCCAGGAACCGGTCCCGCCCTACCACGGCTTATACTTGTAATTCACCATGACCCTCTCCCGCCGCCATTTCTTTCTCGGCAGCCTCGCCCTGCCGGCCCTCGCCGCCACCAAAACGGCTGTCGAGCGGCCCGATATCCTCCTCATCCTGGCGGATCGTCTGCCCTCCTGGATACTGGGCTGTTACGGCAACAACGAGGTTCGCACTCCCAACCTCGACCGGCTCGCCCAGACCGGGTTGCGCTTCCTCAATCACTTGGCGTGCGCGCCGGCCCCCGCGCCAGGCCGCGCCACTCTGCTCACCGGCCGCACCCCCATGCAGCTTGGCGAGGCGGATGCCGGCTCCCCCGGCGAAGTTCCGCTCTCCCAGGTGCTCGCGGGCGTGGGGTACGCGTGTGCCGCCGCCGATAGCCCCGCCGCTGGCAAGTCCCTCGACGAGCAGGCCGCCGGCAAACCCTTCTTCCTGACGGTCGACTGCGCCCACCTGCGCCCGCCCTACGATGGCGTGCCGCGCAAGTATCGCGACCTCTATGCCCAGGCGAAGTTCGCCACCTTCAGCCAGGAGGCGCCGGCTAAGAATGCCGCCCGCGATAAGGAAATGCTGAACGACCTCGCCGCCAACCAGCGCCTGGTCGCGGCCGCCGTCACGGCGCTGGATGACGATCTCGCGGCGCTGCTTTCCAGACTCTCCCAAAAGAGCCTGCTCGATCAAACCCTGATTATCTTCACTTCCACTTGTGGTTCGCTGTTGGGCCGCCACGGCCTGTGGGATTCCGCGCCGGCTTCCGATCCCCCCAACATGTACGAGGAAGTAGTCTCTACGCCGCTCGTGTGGAGCTGGCAGGGGCGCGTGCCTCCGCAATTAACGCGGCCGGAGTTGGTCAGCGCCTACGACCTGGTGCCTACCCTCTGCGAACTGACCGGCGCCGTTCCGCCCGCCCGCAATCTGTGCGGCCGCAGCTATTTGCCGCTCGCCACCGGGAAACCCTTGCCCAAGAAGCAGCCCTGGCGCACCACCGTCTTCAGCCACTACCAGAACACCGACATGGCCCGGCAGAAGCGTTACAAGCTGGTTGTGCGCGACCAGGGCAAGGGAATACCCGCTGGGCCCGGCGAACTATACGACCTCTCCGTGGACCCTCGCGAAAGGGTCAACCAGTATGAGAACCCGCAGTTTGTTACCGTCCGCACTTCCCTGGCGGCGGAGCTTGCCAACTGGAAGCGGAGCTATTCGGCGTAGCGCCGCGCCCGCCCGCACACCGGGCCGCTCGCCCTATTTCTTCTCAGGCGCCGTGCACTTGGCCAGCGAGTGATCGCCGTCTTTGTAGCACTTGCCGGTGTCGTTCAGGTCTTTCGCTCCCGCCTTGACGTGGCAGTACGTGCAGGATTGCTTTTCCTTCTTGGCATACTCGGGCTTGCCGTACGTGGCCGAAGTGCATAGCAGGAAGCCAGCCATCAGGATCGCCGCCGGAAGCGTCACTTTCATCGCGCGCATTATCTTTCTCCTAAGTTTCACGCCTCAGGCGAAACCCCATCCTGAGGTCTCAATGTCCTCAACGCATTATAAACCATCGCGCTACAAAATCTTTCACAGGTTCGCGTTGGGTTCCAGGCTGCGCCAGAGGTACCAGCTCGCCACCGTGCAATAGGGCCGCCACCGCGCCGCCAGCGTCTCGATCTCGGCCGGCGCCGGCAATTCGGCCAGACCGTACGCCTTGCGGATGGCCGCGCGAATCCCCAGGTCCCCCGAGGGCAGCACATCCGTGCGCCGCAGCGCGAAGATCAGAAACATGTGCGCCGTCCACTCGCCGATGCCCTTCACTTCCGTCAGTCGCTCGATCACGGCCTCGTCCGGCAGGTCCGGCAGTTCTTCGAAGTCCACTCTCCCGTCGCGCGTGTGCCGCGCCAGGTCGCGAATATACGCCGTCTTCTGCCCCGAGAGGCCCAGCGCCCTCATTCGCGCCGGACGCAGCTTGAGAATGTTCTCCGGCGTCAACTTCCCTCCCGCCGCCTTCGCCACGCGGCCGAAAATGACGCTGGCCACCCGCCCGCTGAGCTGCTGGTAGACGATCGACTTCACCAGCGTTTCGAAATCCGGGTCGCGAAATTCGATATCATAGTCCCCGACGCGGTCGATAATCCCCGACAGTACCGGGTCGGACTGCTTGAGGTGTTGAATGGCTTCCTTCATGATGAAACAATCGCGCCAGTGGATACGTCACCTCTATTGTATCCGGATGCGACTACCGCTCTTCTTCGCGCTTGGCGCTGCGCTTCTGGCGCAGGCGCCGCCCCAGACCAAACCGTCCGATGACCTGCCATCCATCACCGTGGACGTCAATGTGGTCAGCATTCTGGCCTCCGTCCGCGACAAGCACGGCGCCCTCATCCCCAACCTCCAGAAGGACGATTTCACCATCCTCGAAGAGGGCAAAGCCCAGACCATCAAGTATTTCACCCGGGAGACCGACCTCCCGCTCACCATCGGCCTCCTGGTGGACGTCAGCGGCAGCCAGAGGAACTTGATCGATATCGAGCGCAATGCCGCCTCCCAGTTCTTCTCCCAGGTTTTGCGCCAGAAGGACGAGGCCTTCCTCATCATGTTCGGCGAAGAAGCCGAATTGCTGCAGGACTACACCAGTTCCCCCCGGCTGCTGAATGCGGGGCTCAATCAGTTGCGCGTCAGCTCCGGCGTAGGCGGCATTTCTCCGGGGCCCGTGCCCACTGCCGGCCAGCCCCGCGGCACCGTGCTCTATGACGCCATTTACCTGGCCGCCAACGATAAGCTGAAAAGCGAAGTGGGCCGGAAGGTCATCGTCGTTATCACCGATGGCGTGGACGAGGGCAGCCGCTTGACGCGCAACGATGCCATCGAGGCCGCTCAGAAAGCCGACGCCGTCATCTATAGCATCGACTACTACGATCCTGGCGCCTACGGCAGGTTCGGCATCGGCTTCGGCGGCAGCGGCGGAGAAGGAGAGCTGCGCAAAATGTCCGACGAGACCGGCGGCCACGTCTTCAAGGTCGACCGCAGCCACCCGCTCGACATGGTCTTCCGCGAGCTCCAGGAAGAAATGCGCAGCCAGTATTCCATCGGCTACACCCCCACCAACGACGTGAAGGACGGCTCTTACCGCCATCTCGACGTCAAGCTGGCCAACAAGGACCTCAAGGCCCAGGCGCGCAAGGGATACTACGCCGTCAAACCGGAGTCCCGCTGACCGCCCGGCTCCGCTCCGCGAAATACCCCTCCAGCGCCCGGCGCACCGGCGGCATCGGATCGAGCCCCACCCGTTCCATCTTGGCGTTCGACAGCGCCGAATACTTCGGCCGCCGCGCCCGTGTGCGGTATTCCCGCTCGCTGGTGGCCAGCAACATCGGCTTCAAGCCCGCCACCTCGAAGATCGTTCGCGCAAACTGAAACCACGAGATCGGCGCCCCGCCCCCGATGTGGAATAGGCCCCACGCCCCCCGGTCCGCCAGGTCGATGGTTCGCGCCGCCAGCAGCGGAGCGAACGTCGGCGACGCCACGTGGTCTTCGACCACCCGGATCGGTTGCCCCGAACCCGCCAGCCGCAACATCAGCTCCACAAAATTGCCGCGCGCCGTTGCCAGGCCCCTGGGGCCGAACAGGCCCGATGTGCGTACCATCAGCACCCGGTCCAGGTAGGCCTGCGCGTACAACTCCCCCGCCAGCTTCGAAACCGCATAAGCCCCCAGCGGGTGAGTAGGATCGTCCTCCGCGTAGGGATGGTGCGCAAACCCATCGAAAACGTAATCGGTCGAGAAGTGCACCAACCGCGCATCCATCTGCCGGCAGGCCAGCGCGATGTTCCGCACCGCCAGCGCATTTACCTCGAAGGCCGCTTGCGGCTCCTCTTCCGCCACGTCCACTTGGTTGTAGGCCGCGGCATTAAATACCACCTCGGCGTCGAACCTGGCAATCGCGTTCTCCACCGCCGCGGCATCCGTGATATCCACTTCGTCGCGGTCCCAACCTATCGCCGCGTAGCCCCGCGCCCTGAGTTCCCGGACCAGTTCGGCCCCCAATTGCCCGGCCGATCCAAACACCACCGCTCTTTGGTTCATAGGAACTCCACCGCCCCACAGGGGCGCAAAAAAAGCTACCGCCAGTGGTGGCTCAACACCCACGCCGCCAGCGCCAACGCCAGCGCCAGCAGCACCACCGCCGCCGCCATCCCGCGCTTCAGCCCGCGCGTTAGCCACTCCGCCCGGCTTGACCCGTCCCGATCGCCCAGAATCGCCTGCACAAGCTGCCCTGGGGCGGCATCCGGGAGCTTCCCCATGGTCTTGGCAATCTCCTGCCGCCCGCGCCGGTCGGCGATCAGTATGGTCCCGGCATTTCCCCCGCTGGTGGACTTCAGCAGCCTGGTTCGCAGGCCCGGCGGGATCTCCTCCACCGAGCGGTATACCAGGTCTGCGCCGGCCGTCGAGATCAACACCGTGGACGTCTGGAACAGACCCGACGCGTCGCCCTTAGGCTCGCCACAATGCGGACACCGGGCCTCTTCTCCGTCGAAATCCTTCCCGCAACGGCTGCAAGTCATCGCCCTACCGAGGCTTCATTTCCCACATGATCCAACACCACCTGGATGAATCCCAGCGCGGCCTTCGATAATGCCTTGTCCTTACGATAGATCAAACCCAGCCGCCGGATCATCCGTTCCGGCGCCAGCGAAATCGCGCGCAGCTTCCCCGCCGCCATTTCCTCGCCGCAGTTCGACACCGCCAGGAACGTCGCCCCCAGGCCCGCCATCACGAACCGCTTCATCATCTCCGTGGAATCCAGTTCCATCGAGACCCGGATGTCGTCTTCCACCGGCTCCAGCCATTCGTTCAGCCGCGTCCGCGTCTTGCCCTGCTTGGGAAGTATCAGGAAGTGCTGCACCAGGTCCTGCGGCAATACCGCTTTCCTGTCCGCCAGGGAATGATGCGCCGGAACAATCAGCCGGATCTCGTCGTGGTATATGCTCACCACCTGTATGCGCTTCTCTTCCACCGGCAGTTGCGTAAGGCCGAAATCCGCCGCGTTCTCCATCACCGCTTCCACCACCCGCCCGCCGTAGGCGCGCAGTACCTGGAGCTGCACCGCCGGAAAGAGCTGGCGGTATTCCGAAAAAACCTTTGGCAGAACGTAGATGCAAGTGGCTTCGTTGGCCGCAATCGCCAGTTCGCCGCGCGGGCTGCTTTCCAATTCCGCCACCGCGTCCTGCGCCCGCCGCCGCAGTTCCAACATCTGTTCGGCATATTCCGCGAAAACCTTGCCCGCGGTGGTCAGCGAAATGCGGCTCCCGAAGCGCTCGAACAGGTCGGCGCGCAGTTCCTGCTCCAGTTGGCGCACCTGCGCGCTAATCGCCGGCTGCGTGCGATAGCACGTCAGGGCGGCCTTGGAGAAGCTCTTTAGCCGGACAATCTCCAGAAACGTATGTAGCTGGTCGAAGTCCATGGGGCGCCCTTTGGGCGCGTCGCCTAAGTATTGTAGCAGAGGCTTCTGGATGGTGCGCTCCGGCTCCCTGGCGGCGGCCTCACCGGTAACGGTAGAGTGTCACGCGCTGGATGCCGCGGTCAGGGTCGCCGGCCAGGCGTTTGCGCAAATCCAGGAAATCTCCCTGGCCGGCGTCGTCGCCCGCCAGACGGCGCCCGGGAACCCACCGGCCGTTAACAAACGTGCCTTCTTCCACGGTAGCCAGTCCGGCCAGCGGGGGTCCCGGCGTGTTGGGAGAAAAAGTGACGCTCACGTCGTTGCCCGCGGCATAGTATTCGTCCGGCCCCGTCGCAATGAAAATTGCCGCCGAGAGGAGCGGGGTTCCTTGCGGTGGCGGTTCAACTCGGGGCGCCAGAAACGCGACCTCCAGCGTGTAATTCCCTACCCCGATTTTCTGCGGCGGGTCGTTCGGGCCCAGCAGAACGGCAGACATTGTCCCCTTGCCCTGGTGTTCCGCAATCAGGGGCGCCAATTGCGCGATCAGGTCGTAGCCGCTGATCTGATCGTTGTCCGGAGTTAGCGACCTGTCGAATCCCATCGGCGAGTAACCGATCGCATTATAGCGTCCGAAGGCGTAGAGCCCCTTGAGTGCGCTTCCCCGCCCGCCGTTCGTCTCGGGCATGAACAACGGGTTCCCGGATCGCGTGTACTTTGCGCACCACGCGTCGAAGTCGGGGGTGTAAATGTCGGGCGCGAATATGTCGATTCGCGGCGCCCCGGCTCTCCAAACGTCAATTGTGTCAGGCATAGGGCCGCCGCTCTGTCCGCCTCTGAGGAGCGGCGCAGGTTCCTTCCCAAATCCGAATTGCGGGCAGTTCACATACATCGGCAGTGGGTATTCGGCTTTGCCCGCCTCCGCCACCCGGCCGATGTAGCGCGCCAGATTCCAGCCCATGAAAATTTCATCCGTCGGCCTGCCCTTGCCGAACACTTCTTCCCACGTCCCGGATGTTTTCAAGCCGGCCGCCTCCCACACCTGGCGAAGCTCCGGACTCAGCGTATCCTTGTGCTTCTCAAGGTAGTCCATCAGCTCCTTCGGTACCGGCCCCTCGAAAGCCTGATTGGCCGCGGGCGAGCGGTCGCGCGTGTCCCCCTGCATTCCCACTTCGTTCTCCACCTGGATCATGATGACGGTGTGCTGCTGGCCATCCACTTCCTTGACGTGCCGCATCAGGGCGGCAAAGCCGCGAGCGTCGGCATCCCGGTTGGCATCGCTGAGGGGGCTGAGCAGTTCGATGCTCCTGCTCCCTGCGATCTGGACGCGCGGCCGCCCCGGTCCTGCTGAGATCAAGGGCAGGGGACCCCCTACCATCTGCGCGCGGGGAAAGCGCTCGAAGTCCCTCTTCACCCAGTCGGGCGCGAAGCTGGACAGGCCGTTCTTCCAGCTTCCGAACCATAGAAGCACGAGATGCAAGTCGTGAGTCCGTACATCCCGGATCACGCCGTCCAGCACACTGAAGTCGAACCTCCCTTCCTCTGGTTCGATCTTGGCCCAGGAAACGGCCGCTACGACGGTGTTGAGTTTTGCCTGGGCGACAATCCTCGGCCATACCACCTTCTTCCAGTACTCCAGGTTGCTGGCGCTATTGACGCTCAATTGCGACCCCAGCACCAGGAACGGCTTGCCATCGACGATCAACTGGGTGGCGGTGCCCTGCTTTCGTAAGTGAGGGATGTCCGAAGCGGACTGACTCGCAGCCAAGGCGAGAGAGCACACAAAAGTGGCGCAAAACAAGATTCGAAGTTTCATGATCCACCTTACTTAACTTAACTACCCGCGCTCATTCGTAGCGGTACAGCGTAACGCGCTGAATGCCCAGGCTTCTGAAGGACAGATTGTCCCCCTGCTCGGTTTCGTCGCCGGCGAGCTGGCGTCCGGGAACCCAGCGGCCGTTCACAAATTTGCCTTCTTCCACGGTGCCGAATCCGGCCAGCGGAGGCCCCGGTGTGTTCGGCGAAAAGGTGACGCTCACACCCCTGCCGGCCACAAAGTACTCGTCCGGACCGGTCGCAATGAAAATTGCCCCCGCGAAGGGCTGGGTTTCCTGCGGCGCTGGTGTCGCAGGCCGTCGGGGCTGTGTATACCAGGCCTCCAACGTGTAGTTTCCCACCCGCACCTTCTGAGGCGGATCCTTCGGGCCTAGGAAAACGGCGGACATCGTGCCTTTGCCCTGGTTAGCCAGAATCAGGGGCGTCAATTGCGTGATGAGGTCGTAGCTGCCGATAAGGTCGTCGTCGGGCGCCCTGGACCCGTCGACACCGAAGGGAGAGTAGCCGATAGCGTCGTAGCGTCCGAAGGCGTAGAGCGCCCTCATCGAGCCTTCCTGCCCACCCTGCGTCTCGGGTATGAAAATCGGGTTCCCGGATCGGGCGTACATTGCGCAAGACTCCACAAACCAACTGTAAAGGTCGCCCGAGACTATATCGATTCGCGGCGCCCCGGCTTGCCAGACCTCCAGCAGGTGGGCCTCGGGGCCGCCGCTGTTCACTCTTTCGGGCGGTAGCTCATTCCCCGTATGGCCACGCCCCCCAAATCCGGACATCCATCCGTTCACGTACATCGGTATCGGGTATTCGCCTTTGCCCGCCTCGGCCACCCGGTTGACGTAGCGCGCAAAGTACCAGGCCATGAAGAGTTGATCCGTTGCGACGCCTTTCCCGAACACCTCCTCCCAGGTACCGGATGTCCTGAAGCCGGCCGCCTCCCACACCTTGCGAACCTCCGGCAGCAGCTCGTTCTTCTGCTTCTGAAGATAGTCCATCAGCACCTTCGGCACCGGCCCCGCGTACGCCTGATTGGCCACGGGCGAACGGTCGCGGGAGTCCCTCTGTACATTAATCTCGTTCTCCACCTGGATCATAACGACCGTGTGCTGTTGGCCATCCACTTCCTTGACGTGCCGCATCAGGGCCGCATAGGCCCGCGCATCGGCGTCCCGGTTCGCATCGCTGAATGGGGAAAGCAGCTCGATGGTCTTTCCCCCCTGTATCTGGATACGCGGGAAGCGCTTGAAGTCCCTCTTTACCCAGTCGGGCGGGTAGCTCGAGAGACCGTTCTTCCAGCTCGCGAACCATAGAAGCACGAGATGCAGGTTGTTACTCCGTGCACCCTGGATCACGCCGTCCACCACGCTGAAGTTGAACTTGCCTTCCTGCGGTTCGATCTGGTTCCAGGAAACCCCCGCCAGGACCGTGTTGAGTTTTGCCGCCGCGAGCTTCGGCCAAACCGGCTTCATGTACTCGAGACCGGTGGCGCTGCTGTTGTGAAGCTCCCCCGCCAGCGCCAGAAACGGCTTGCCGTCGACGACCAGTTGGGTGGCCGTCCCCTGCTTCTGCAAGTGAGGGATGTCCGAAGCAACAGCGAGAGAGCACACAAAAGTGGCGCAAGACAGAATTCGAACTTTCATGATTACCTTCCTTAACTACCCGCCCTCATTCGTAGCGGTACAGCGTGACGTGCTGGATGCCCAGGTTCCGCAAGGACACATAGTCCCCCTGTCCGGTTTCGTCGCCGGCGAGCTGGCGGCCGGGAACCCAGAAGCCGTTCACGAAACTGCCTTCTTCCACGGTGCCGAGTCCGGCCTGCGAAGGCCCCGGTGTGTTCGGCGAAAAACTGACCGTCATTCCGCTGCCGGCCACGAAGTACTCGTCCGGCCCCACCGCAATGAAGATTGCCGCCGTGGAGGGCACGGTCGCCGGTGGTGGTGGCGCGCCAGGCATAGCTCGGGGCCTCAGGGACGCGGCCTCCAGCGTATAATTCCCCACTTGAATCTTCTGAGACGGGTTATTCTGCCCGAGCAAGACGGCGGATACCGTGCCTTTGCCCTGGTTAGCTAGAATCAGCGGCGCCAATTGCGCGATGAGGTCGTAGCCGCTGATCAGGTCGGTGTCGGGCGCTCTGGACCCGTCGATACCGAAAGGCGAGAAGCCGATGGCGTTGTGGCGTCCGAAGGCGTAGAGCGCCCTGGTGGCGCCTTCCCGCCCCCCGTTCGACTCGGGGATGAACAGCGGGTTCCCGGATCGCGCGTACGCTGCCGTGGTCGACACAAAAAAGTCGTCGTTGCCGTAAATGTCGGGCGAGAGTATATCGATTTGCGGTCCCCCAGCCCTCCAAACGTCCATCAACTGACACAGAGGGCCGCCGCCATGCGCGTTGGCAGGTGGCCCTACTCTCGCGAATCCCATCACCGCCGCGTTCACGTACATCGGTATCGGGTATTCGGCTTTGCCCGCCTCGGCCACCCGCCCCACGTAGCGCGCATAGTTCCAGGCCATGAAGGCTTCATCCGTCGCGAGGCCCTTTCCGAACACCTCTTCCCAGGTCCCGGATGTTTTGAACCCGGCCGCCTCCCACACTTGGCGGAATTCCGGAATCAGCGTATCCTTGTGCGCCTGAAGGTAGTCCATCAGCTCCTTCGGCACCGGCCCTGTGAATGCCTTGTTGGCCACCGGCGAGCGGTCGCGGTGGTCGCCTATCACATTCATTTCGTTCTCCACCTGGATCATCAGAACCGTGTGCTGCTGGCCGTCCACTTCTTTGACGTGCCGCATCAGGGCGGCAAAGGCGCGTGCATCGGCGTCCCGGTTCGTGTCGCTGAGCGTGGAAAGGAGCTCGATGGTCTTACCGCTCTGTACCTGGATGCGCGGAAAGCGCTTGAAGTCTTTCTTCACCCAATCGGGCGGGTAGCTCGAGAGAGCGTTCTTCCAACTTCCGAACCATAGAAGCATGAGATGCAGGTTGTGGCTCCGTGCATCGCGGATCACGCCGTCCAGTACGCTGAAGTCGAACTTTCCTTCCTGCGGTTCGATCTGGTTCCAGGAAACGCCCGCCAGGACGGTATTGAGCTTGGCCTCGGCGAGCTTGGGCCAGACCGGCCTCATATACTCGAGACTGGTGGCGCTGCTGTTGTGTAGTTCCCCGGCCAGCACCAGAAAGGGCTTGCCGTCTACGATCAGTTGCGTGGCCGTCCCCTGCTTCTGCAAATGAGGAATATCCGCAGCAGAGGCGAGGGCGAAAGAAAACACGAGTGTGGAGCAAAACACAATTCCTAGTTTCATGACGATCTCCTTATGTCAGTGGTAGCGATAAAGGGTCACCCGCTGGATTCCTTTGTTCCAGAGCGACACGGTCTGCCCCTGGATGGTTTCGTCGCCGGCCAGGCGGCGCCCAGGAACCCAGCGGCCATTCACAAAAACGCCTTCTTCCACGGTGCCAAGCCCGTCGATCTCGGGCCCCGGTGTGTTCGGAGAGAAGGTCAGGCTCAGGCCTTTGCCGGCCACGTAATACTCGTCGGGCCCCGTCGCAATGAAGATAGCCGCCGCGGGGGGCATCGGCTGCCGCGTCGCCGGCGCTCCAGGATGGGACGCAAACTGGAACGTGGCCTCGATAGTGTGATTTCCCAGCCGGACTTTCTGCGGTGGGTCATTCTGGTTGAGGAGGACCGCGGTCATCGTTCCTTTGCCCTGGTGTTCTACAATCAACGGCGCCAGTTGCGAAATCAGGTCGTAGCTGCCGATGAGATTGTCGTCGGGCGCCCTGCCCCCGTCAACGCCGAAAGGCGAGAAGCCGATGGCATCGTGGTGTCCGAAGGCGTACAGAACTTTGGCCGCGCCTTCCGCGCCTGCCCCGGTTTCGGGGATGAACAAGGGGTTTCCGCTCCGGGTGAAACGCGCGCAAACCTCGGCGAAGTACTGGAGGTAGAGATCCGGCGCCAGGATATCGATGGATGGCGCGCCCGCCCGCCAGATGTCATGCACCTGGGGCTCTGGCCCTCCGCTCGGGTACACCCCCGGCCAGGGAAAGTTCGGCTGTTGCAGCCAGGCGTTCACGTACATCGGGATGTTGTATTCCTTCTTGCCGGCCTCGGCCACTGCATTCACATAACGGGCATAGTGCCACGCCATGAAGATCTCATCGGCGGGCCAACGGATCTGCCGCCAACTGTCCAGGTCCGCTTGCTTGTAGGGCGGGCTGTCCACCCGTACGGGGATTTCGAAATTCTCGGGTCTTCCCTTTCCGAAAACCTGCTCCCACGTGCCGGAGGTTTTGAACCCGGCGCCCTTCCAAACATCGCGGAACTCCGGTACCAGCGCATCTCTGTGCTGCTGGAGGTAATCCATCAGTTCTTTGGGAACCGGCCCGTCAAAGGCCTGGTTGGCCGCCGCCGACCGGTCCCGCGAGTCGAGTAGAACCCCGACCTCGTTCTCCACCTGGATCATGATAACCGTCTGCTGCTGGCTGTCCACCTCCTTGACGTGCCGCATCAGCGCGGCAAAGGCGTGAGCGTCGGCGTCCCGGTTCGCATCGCTGAGCGTGGAAAGGAGTTCGATGGTCTTCCCGCCTTTTATCTGGATGCGCGGGAAGCGCTGGAAGTCCTTCTTCACCCAGTCAGGCGGGTAGCTCGAGAGACCGTTCTTCCAGCTCGCGAACCAGATGAGAACGAGGCGCAGGTTGTGACTCCGCGCATCCCGGATGACGCCGTCCAGCACGCTGAAATCGAACTTGCCTTCCTGCGGCTCGATCTGCGCCCAGGAAACACCCGCGATGACCGTGTTCAGTTTTGCCGCCGCGAGCTTCGGCCAAATCGGCTGCATGTACTCGACGCTCGAGGCGCTGCTGTTGAGCAACTCCCCCGATAGCGCCAGGAACGGCTTGCCCTCGACGATCAGTTGGGTGGCTGTCCCCTGCTTCCGAAGGTGAGGGGGTTCCGCGACCGGTCTGCTGGCGCAGTCAATCGAAACCAGGGCCAGACCACAAACCAGGGTCCATCCATACAGACCCGAAACTCTCATAACAACTCCTGTCAGCCAGGACTCAATTTTTGAACTTCCTGGCCGGTATCGATTATACATCCAGTCACCTCGTTGGCGTCGTTCGATAATCGATAGGAGATGCCCTCACGAACTTCGCAGGAACAGTTCGATCGCCAGGCGGCGCAGTACAACGCGCAGTGGAATGCGTGGAACGGCGAAACGCTTGCGTGGCTCATCGAACACGCGCACTGCCGGCCTTCCGACCGCTGGCTGGATGTCGCCACCGGCGCCGGCTTCACGGCTGTGGCCTTCGCGCGCTTGGTTGCGGAGATGACCGGCCTGGACGTCTCTGCGGCTATGCTGCGGGAGGCCCGTGAGCGAGCACGGGCGGCCGGGCTTGCCAACCTGGTCTTTGAGACGGGGGCGGCTGAATCTCTTCCCTTCCCGCCGGAGGGCTTCGACGGCGTGGTTTGCCGCTTGGCGGCTCACCATTTCCTCTCCCTGCCCAAGTTCGTTGCGGAGGCTTACCGGGTGCTGCGGCCGGGCGGGCGGCTTCTGGTCGCCGATTCCGCCGAGCCGGACGGCGCGCCCGAAGTGGATGCCTGGCACAATCACGTCGAGGCACTGCGGGATGGCTCGCACGTCCGCAACTATACTCCTGCGGAATGGCGTAGCTTCGTCACCGGCGCCGGGTTCGTGCTGGAGGAACTGGATCAGGTGCGCGAATCCGTGCCCATCACCATGCGGGCGTGGCTCAAGAAAGGCGGCTGTAGCGGGGAGGCGGCCGCCGAGGTGCGCCGCCTGTTCCTCGAAGCGCCGGCTGAGGTGGCGCGGACATTCTCCATCACCCGAATGCCGGACGGCGACATCGGCTTCCAGTGGGTCCGGATCGCACTGTCGGCGCGCAAGCCGGGCTAACCGCCATTTCTCACAGGGGCACTGGCAAAAAGCCGCCTTTCATGGCATAACTGAGTTTCCACACAGCAGTTAACGCCAAAAAAAGACGGCCTTTGCTATGACACAGTGTAGCCAATC
>JBEKTU010000056.1:0-59916 GCA_049515735.1 Bryobacteraceae bacterium | reverse complement strand
CTGGGCCAGGCGGAGAGCCTGACTTCTCCCAGTCCCGCACCTGACTTGCGCAGGTTCCACCCCGCAGGGGCCTTATGTCAGAAGTTGTGACATTCTATGTCACCTTCTCTGAAAACCTACACCGCTCGTCTGCCAAAGCCATTTGTTGGTGCGGATGATAGGACTTGAACCTACACTCCCTCGCGGGAACTGGAACCTAAATCCAGCGCGTCTGCCAATTTCGCCACATCCGCAGGCACTGAAGGAATTATACCGTGGCGCCGGCCCGGAGCGTTGCACGCCGTTCCGATTTGACAATGCAGAGCACCGCCCGGTAACGTTGACGCAAAGGAGAACATCTATGTCGAACCCTAAAACGGGTATCCAGCGGCGGAGCATGTTGGGAATGGTGGCTGGCACGGCCGCTCTCGGATCGTTCCTGGCCGATCAGCCCGCCGGCGCCCAGTCACCCCAACCCGGCGGCGTCAACCGGAACTCCGCGCCCAGCCAATTGCGAATCACCGACATGCGGGCCATCCGAATCGCCTCCAACTACGACTATCCCATCATCCGTATCGACACCAACCAGGGCGTTTACGGTCTCGGCGAGGTCCGCGATGCGGGCAACGAAGGCATGGCCCTGGTGCTCAAGCCGCATATCGTGGGCAAGAACCCCCTGAACATCGAGCCCATCTTGGACAGCATTCGCAATTTCACCAACCAGCGCCGTTTCGGCGGCGGGTATAGCGCCCTGGACATCGCCTTGCACGATATCGCGGGGAAGGTGTACGGCGTGCCGGCCTGGCGGCTGATCGGCTCCCAGTACCGCGATCGCGTGCGCTGCTATTGCGATACCACGGAAAGCAGCAGTCCCAAAATCTATGCCACCCGCATGACCGCCCGCAAGAAGATGGGTTTCACTTTCTTCAAGATGGACATCATGCCCTCGATGATCCGCGACCGGCCCGGAGGGTTGAATACCCGCGGCGTAGCCACCGCCAAGGGACTTCAGATGTACGGTGAGCATATTCAGGCCGTGCGCGACGCCATCGGCTGGGACCAGCCCCTGGCGGCCGACCACTTCGGCCCTCTCGATCTGAAGGACTCCATCCGCCATGCCCGCTTTTTCGAGCAGTATGAACTGGCTTGGGCCGAGGATCTCCTCCAGGTAGGCGCCCTCGGTACCGGGGACGCTCCCAAGAACTGGCGGGCCTACAAGGAAATCAAGGAATCGACCGTCACGCCCATCAACACCGGCGAAAGCCTTTTCGGCCTGGAAGAAGGGTTCCGTCCCCTGATTGAGAACAACGCCGTAGACCTTATCCATGTGGACCCGCTGACCTCGGGCGGCATGCGCGAGACCAAGCGGATTTCGGACTTTGCCTCCATGTACGGCATCCAAACCGTCATCCACTTCGCCGGCTCGCCCGTGGGCTGCATGGCGTCGGTGCACATGATCTCCACCCTCAAGGATTTCCTGACTATGGAGAACCACGCGGTCGATATTCCCTGGTGGGGAGACCTGGTGACCGGGCCGGCCAAGCCGATCATCCAGAATGGTTACATCCGGGTGCCCGATACCCCGGGAATCGGCGTCGAGCTCAATGAAGAAGCCTGCCGGGCGCACCTGCGAGTGCCGGGGTATTTCGAGCCCACCACGCAGTTCGACAGGTACATCCTCGACGAATTTCGAACCGGCGGTCCGTATCCGCACCTGGACGAGAACGGCCAGCTCGTAAACGCTCCTTAGGCGGCCACGCAGGCGCAAGCCCGCGCATCTGCTTTGTAAGATAGTCGGACTATGCGAATCGCCGTCCTATTGTTTCCAGGTCCGGCAGTTTCCCGAAGCCTTACGAGGCTTGAGTGTTGGCCGCGACCAACTGGCTGTTCGACGTGCTCCAGATGCCCTGAATGCTGCCGCCGGCCCCTATGAAAAGCGCCGCGGAGGCCAGCGCCACGAAGGCCATCAGCAGCGAGTACTCGATGAGATCCTGGCCGCTATCGTCGGCCAGAAAATTTTTTAAAAGTTGCATCATATGGCCAGACTAGACGGTGCCGAATGCGACCGCAAGTCCTCTAAAGTTAACACCGTAAGGGCTATTGCCGGGGCGTGGCCGTTCCGGTCTGGAAGGTCAGGGTGAAGATTAAGGTAGACTTCGGGGAAGATTTGCACTATTTTAGGCTTTCAGAACCTTTATTCCCGTTAACGGTTACAGTCGAGCGCGAAGGAGCAAAAAATGCAGCAGATAGCCCATGATGTCGTGATCCTGGGAACCGGACTCGCCGGCCTGCGCGCCGCCGTGGAGATCTGCATCCAAACGCGGGGCACCGCCGATATCGCCATCGTGTCCAAAGTGCAGGTCATGCGCTCGCATTCGGTGTGTGCCGAAGGGGGCACCGGTGCGGTAATGCGCCCCGAGGAAGGAGACAGCTTCGAGCTGCACGCCTGGGATACCGTGAAAGGGTCCGATTTCCTGGCGGACCAGGATACGGTGGATCGTTTTGTGAGGGCCTCGCCCGATGAGATTCGCCTCCTGGAGCATTGGGGAGTCCCGTGGTCGCGGCGTGAGGACGGCCGGATCATGCAGAGGCCTTTTGGTGGGCATTCTTTTCCGCGCGCCTGCATGGCCGCCGACAAGACCGGCTTCTTCGAGATGCAGGCCCTTTACGATACCCTCGTCAAGTACAACAACTTCAAACGCTACGACGAATGCTTCGTCACTTCGTTGCTCCTTGAAGACGGACGATTTGCCGGCCTGACGCTGCTCGATGCGCCCACCGGCGAGTTCTTCGTTTTGCGCGGCAAGGCTCTCCTGTTTGCTTCCGGCGGCCTGGGGAACCTGTATGGATTCACCACCTACTCGCAAACCGTGACGGGCGATGGACAGGCCATCGCCTACCGCGCGGGCCTGGCCTTGGAGGACCCGGAGTTCCTCCAGTTTCACCCCACGGGGCTGGTGCCATCGGGCATCCTCATGACGGAAGGCTGCCGCGGAGAAGGCGGATACCTGCGCAACAACCGGGGCGAGCGCTTCATGGAGAAGTACGCGCCCAAGATGATGGAGCTTGCGCCGCGCGATATCGTTTCCCGTTCGGAGATGACGGAGATCATCGAGGGACGCGGTTTTCCGGGAGCGGACGGGCTCGATTACATTCAGCTCGATTTGACTCACCTGGGCGCCGAGCGGATCAACAAACGCCTGCCCCTGATACGGGAAGTGTGCATGAAGTTCCTGGGAATCGACCCCATCACGGAGGCCATCCCCATCCGTCCCGTGGCTCATTACTCCATGGGCGGCATCGAGGCCGACATCGACGGCCGGACGAAGGCGGAGAATGTCTGGGCCGCGGGCGAGGTGGCGTGCCATTCCATGCACGGCGCCAACCGGCTGGGGTGCAACTCCACCGCTGAGTGCTTGGTGTGGGGCGGCATCACGGGCCGTGAGATCTCCAAGTACCTGGGGCAAGGCGCCAAGCTGAGCCCGGCGCCGGAAAAAAGGGCGCGGGAAGAAGAGAAACGCATCTTCGACGGCCTGCTCCAGCAGAACGGAACCGAGAATCCAGCCCACATCCGCCGCGAGCTGCGGACTCTGATGGACCGGCACGCGGGCGTCTATCGCACCGGCCAGTCGATGCAGGAAGGCCTGGACAAGATCGCCGAGCTGCGGCGGCGCTTTAGGAATATCGCCATTCAGGACAAGAGCCGCATCTACAACTCCAACCTCATTCAGACGTTGGAAACCGAAAATATGCTCGAGTTGGCCGAGGCTCTGCTCTTCGCCGGTCTGGCTCGCCAGGAATCCCGCGGAGGGCATTCCCGCACGGATTTCCCCAAGCGCGACGACGAAAAGTTCCTGGTCCACTCCATGGTTTACTACACGGGCGGCACGCCGAGGCTGGAATCCAAACCCGTGACGATTACCACCTGGAAGCCGGTGGAGCGAAAGTACTGATGGAAGGAGGCCAGGCATGGCCGAAATCAAGAGGCACGATAATCGGCTCGGGTTGTGGGGATGGCTGGGGGGCGGGCGTTGGGGTGTCGAACGCTACGCCTACATTCTGCATCGTCTCACCGGCCTGGGCATTCTGCTCTACTTTTTGATGCATATTGTGGTCACGAGCCTGCGCGCCTGGGGCATATACCTGTGGGTCGAGGGTGGAGTCTTCCACCAGCCCATGTTCAAATTCGGGGAGTTTCTGGTCTTCGCGGCTTTTGCCTACCACGCCCTCAACGGCGTCCGCCTGGTGCTGGTGGAACTCGGATTTGCGGTTGGCAAGCCCATTGAACCGATCTATCCTTACAAGACGTCGCTGAACGTCCAGCGGCCCCTGCTCATCGCCATGATGATCCTGGCGGTGATTTTCCTGGCGGCAGGCGGCTATGATTTCCTGGGCCTGGCAAAGTAGGAGGCGAGATGCGCGAAACGAAATACTGGACCTGGCACATGGCGGCGGGAGTCGTGATCCTCTTCCTGCTCGGCCTCCACATGCTCATCATGCACGTGGGCGGCATCACTCATCTGTTTGCCCCTAACGGCGGCGAAGCCACCTCCCGGGAGAACAGCTTGTATCGGGATGGCAGCTTGTTCTTCCTGGTCACTTATATCGTCCTGCTGGGGGTGGCGCTTTACCACGGTCTTTACGGCCTGCGGACCATTCTGTTCGAGCTGACGCTGAAACCGGCTGTTGAGAAGGCGGTCAGCTTGGTTCTTCTGATTGCGGGGCTGGGACTGTTCGGCCTGGGCGCTTGGGCGGCCTTTGCCACGCATGCCATTGCCATCGCGGGAGCAAGGGGGTAACCATGCCGGCAGAGATCGATTTCCACGTCACCCGATTCAATCCCGAAAGCGACCAGGCGCCGTACGTGAAGACCTACCAGGTGCCGGTGCGTGCAGGCATGACGGTGCTCGACGGCCTGCACTACATCAAGGAGAACCTGGACCCATCGCTGGCCTGGCGCTATTCGTGCCGCATGGGTGTCTGCGGCTCGTGCGGCATGCTTCTGAACGGGCGGCCCATGCTGGCCTGCAACACCCAGATCCTGCACATTTCGACCACCGATCTCGCGGTCGGGCCGCTGCCGAATTTCGACATCATCCGCGACCTGGTCCCCGACCTGATGACCATGTTCGAAAAACACGTTGCGTTGAAGCCCTACATTGTGCGCGCGGACCAGGCCGAAATCGACGACCCGGCCGGCGAGTTCTTCCAGTCTCCGGAGGAGCTCGAAGCCTACCTCCAGTTCACTTACTGCATCAAGTGCGGCTGCTGTATGGCCGCCTGCCCCACCCTGGCCACCGACGCGCGGTACCTGGGGCCCATGCCTCTGGCGGCGGCGCAACGGTATAACGCGGATACGCGCGACGACGGGCGGCGCGCCCGCAACCAGTTGACGGGCAGTTCGCATGGCGCTTTCCGCTGCCACTACGCCGGCGAGTGTTCGCGCGTGTGCCCCAAGGGTGTGGACCCGGCCAAAGCGGTCCAGTATCTCAAGCGCCAGTTAGTGCTGGACTACCTGCACCTGGCTAGCCGGAAAAAGCCGTGCGCCAAGCTGCACGGGCCGGGCCAAGGTAAGCCGCTCACTAACATTACGCCGGCGCCGGCCAGAACGGTTTGATGAAACTTTGAGAGTTATTGGAGGAACCACGCATGCCAGTTACAGTAAAGAAAATCACCTTGTGGCGAGCCGAGGTCGACAACCAGCCGGGAACGCTGGCCGGCATCGTCGGACCGCTTGCCAGCGCGGGTGCGGACCTCAAGGTGGTGATGGGCTATCGTATCCACGCCAGCGGAGGGAAGGCGGCCATCGAAGTTTGCCCGATCGCGGGCAAGAAGCTGACCGCTGCCGCACAGGCAGCCGGCCTGACCGCTTCGACCATTCCGACGCTGCTGGTGGAAGGCGACGACAAACCCGGATTGGGATATGCCATGGCGCAAGCCGTGGCCGACGCCGGCATCAATTTCGCCTTTTTCGTCGCTCAAGTAATTGGCCGGAAGTATTCCGTGGTGGTGGGTTTCGAGACTGAGGAAGCCGCCAGAAAAGCCGTGCCGATAATCAAGAAAGCCACGGCCGGCAAGAAACGCTAGCGCGGCTTAGGCCCAGTACGGTTGACTTAGAGGACGGCGCCCGCACGCTCCCCATATGCCGTTTCGACGGCTGTCCCGCCGCTGATTGCCGAAAAAACCCGCTTGAGACTTTTGTGACTTTTGCGACGGGTGTCGCATCCAAACTTCATCTGGAAAACAAGGAGGGGTGAATCCCGATGAAGCTAGGAACACTAACCACCGTCACTGTTTTAGCGGCCGCGCTACCGGCGCTGGCCGCGCCGACTTGCGCCTCGCCGCAAGTCGTCCAAGGCAACAACTGCACACTGTCAACGTCCCTGGGCTGGGTTGCCGCCGGCTCGGGGATCGCTAGTCTATTGACTATCTACGTGCCGCCCAACGCGAGCGGTCCCATAGATTTTGAGGTCACGGCGCTGAACTCCAGCCTGGGGAGCGCTTATACCGGGTATTTCGGATTCAAGGGCAACCAGCCCGGAAACCCGGGGAGCGCGATCCTCACGCTTGCGGATATAGTTGCCGGGGGCCCCAACTCAATCGGCTTGGTGGATCCGGGCCAAGAGACACAGTTCTTGATCACGCAAGTGTGTTGGGATCCGACTTGCACAAGCGCCGCTCCCGCCGGCGCGGTGCCCAACATGTTCAGCGTGCAGTTCAGCGCGTCGTCCCCCATCTCCTCGGACATCAGCCTCACACCCAACCCGATGCTGACCGTACAGTTTCTGAACGGCAGCGGGGGGGTAACATTCGAGGAAACGGAAACCGCGGTACGGAGCGACTCGCCCTATACCCTCATCCCCGGCATCAACCTGGGGGCTGCGCCGGCGGGACGCTACGTCTACACGGGAGCCGCGGTGAACCTGCCTTTCGACGCGATCTCGGTGTCGAACCTGAACAACGCCAACTCGATTAGCGGAACCCTGACCATTCAGGACGTGAACGCCAACACCGTCGCCACGGCGCCAATTCCGTCGATACCGCCTGGAGGCGCGGCGGGCTATCTGGTGATCGGCAGGTCCCCTGGGGATACCCTAGGGTTGTTTCCTTCCAGCACCGTGCTGCCCGCGGGCACCGATGGCATATTCCACGGAACTCTACTGGTGAGCATGGACGGACTGACCGTGGACGGACAGTGCATTGTTTTGGCGCAGGAGTACAACGGCAATACCATGCTCAACTTGCCCGTTTTCCATTCGCCGGTTCCGTAGGAATTCCGGTAGTGGCTCATTTTGAATCCAAGAGAGCCACGCCTTCACGATGGCATCCATGTAGGCCGCCAAGCCATCCGATGTGATCTGCGCCCGATCTGTAAGGCGAGAGGCCATATCGGAAACGAAAGCATCGGCGGTTTCGCCATCGCGTTTCCCGAGTGTCCAGCACGGAACCGGATAAAAGACCAACAGAGGGCGGGGACTTCAAACTGAGCCACTACCGGAATTCCCGTAGTCCGATCCAAGCCGCGAGAGCAGCCTCGTCCACGGAATTTGTCGGTTAAGCGGCGGTTTACTCCTCCGCCGCTAACTGCCTTAACACGTACGGCAGAATCCCGCCGTTCCGGTAGTATTCCATTTCCTGCGGCGTATCCACTCGAACGTCCACCGTGAACTGTTTCTCCGAACCGTCGTCCGCCACCGCGCGCACCGTGGCCCTGCCCCCGCCGCCTGGTCCGTTCCGGGCCAACTGTGGCAAACTGGTCTTGGACAAGCCATGGCGACCGAATATGCCAGCGTTTTCCGAACACCATCGGCTAGCGATCCGGCCCTGGCCGAGATCGTGCGCCGGTTGGTGGATGCCTACCATCCGGAGCGCATTTACCTGTTCGGTTCCGTTGCCAGGGGCGACGCAGGCCCCGACAGCGACTACGACATCCTGGTGGTAGTGGCGGACCACGCACCGGCGGAGCGCCGCCGAAGCCGCCTCGCCTACGAGGTGCTGTGGGGCACCGGGATTGCGGCCGACGTGTTGGTTTCGACTGCGAGCCAGTTTGATGGCCGCGCGCATCTGGCCGCGTCCTTACCGGCTACGGTCATTCGCGAGGGAAGACTCCTCCATGCCGCATGACCCAGCGCTGCTCGCGGAAGTGCGGGCGTGGCTCACAAAAGCGGCCAAGGACCTGGCTGCCGCCGAGTACGAATTGCGGGCAGATCCGCCCTTTGTCGAGGATATCGCCTTCCACTCCCAGCAAGCAGCCGAGAAATCCCTGAAAGCGTTTCTCGCCTGGCACCAACTCCCTTTCCGGAAGACGCACAATCTGGTCGAGTTGGGCGAAGCGTGCAACCAGCTCGATCAGAGCCTGGAAGCTCTGCTCCGCCGAGCGGCGCCGCTCACCGAGTACGCCTGGAAGTTCCGCTATCCCGGCGATCCTGAGGAGGCCACCGCTGACGAGGCCGCGGAGGCCCTGTCGACAGCCCGCGGAGTTTTCGGGGCGGTGCTGGACCGCCTGCCCCCCGGCGTGCGACCGTAAGTTGCCGGGTTTACGCCTCCGCCGCTAACTGCCTTAACACGTACGGCAGAATACCGCCGTTCCGGTAGTATTCCACTTCCTGCGGCGTGTCCACGCGAACGTCCACGGTGAACTGCTTCTCCGAACCGTTGTCCGCCACCGCGCGCACCGTGGCCTTGCGGCCGCCGCCATTGAGCGCCGCAGCCACGCCTTCAATGTGGAAGGTTTCTCTGCCCGTCAGCCCCAGGCCGGCGGCGTTCTCGCCCGGCCGGAACTGCAACGGCAGCACCCCCATCCCCACCAGGTTGGTGCGGTGGATGCGCTCGAAGCTCTCGGCGATCACCGCACGCACTCCCAGCAGCGCCACCCCCTTGGCCGCCCAATCGCGCGAAGAACCCGAGCCGTATTCCTTGCCCGCCAGGATCACCAGCCCCACGCCCTCCTCCTGGTATTTCAAGGAAGCGTCGTAGATGAACATCTGCCGGCCCTCCGGCAGGTGCAGAGTCCAGCCGCCTTCCGTGCCCGGAGCAAGCTGGTTGCGCAGCCGTATGTTGGCCAGCGTGCCGCGCACCATCACCTCGTGATTGCCGCGCCGCGCACCGAAGGAATTGAAGTCCTTAGGCTCCACTCCCTGCGCCATCAGGTAGCGGCCCGCCGGGCCGTCCTTGGGAATCGAGCCGGCCGGCGAAATATGATCGGTGGTCACGGAATCGCCCAGCAGCGCCAGCGCCCGCATGCCGTGAAAGTCCGCCAGCGGCTTTGTCGGGTCTGCCATCTGCTCGAAGTAGGGCGGCTTCTTGATGTAGGTTGAGCGCTCGTCCCACTGGTAGATGCCGCCGGTGGGCACGGGCATGGTCTGCCAGCTCCGGTCGCCTTCGAAAGCGTGCGCGTATTCGTGCTCGAACATGCCCGGGTTGACGGCCGTGCGCACGGCGTTCTGCACCTCTTCATTCGAGGGCCAGATGTCGCGCAGGTATACCGGCTGGCCGCTGGGGTCTTGGCCCAGAGGCTCGGTGGTCAGGTCGATATCCACGGTTCCCGCCAAGGCGTAAGCCACCACCAATGGCGGAGAGGCCAGGTAGTTGGCCTTGACCAGCGGATTGATGCGGCCTTCGAAGTTGCGATTGCCGCTCAGCACCCCCGCCACCACCACGTTTTCCTTTTGCACAGCCTCGACCACCGCTTCCAGCACCGGGCCGCTGTTGCCGATGCAAGTGGTGCAGCCGAACCCCACCACGTGGAACTTGAGCTGCTCCAGGTACGGCATCAGGCCGGCCTCGCGATAGTAGTCGGTCGCCACCTTCGATCCCGGCGCCAGGCTGGTCTTCACCCAAGGCTTCACCTGCAAGCCGCGCTCCACGGCTTTCTTGGCCAGCAGGCCGGCGGCCAGCATCAGCGAAGGGTTGGACGTGTTGGTGCAGCTCGTGATGGCGGCGATGGCCACCGAGCCGTTGCCCACCGTCCCCGCCGCGGGCGCCGGCAGATTGGGGAACGCCGCGTGGAAGTTCTTCTTCACGTCCGGAAGCTCGACGCGGTCCTGCGGGCGCTTCGGCCCGGCCATCGACGGCACCACCTTCGCCAGGTCCAGCTCCAGCCTGTCGGAGTAGACCGGGTCCGGGGTGGCGTCGGTGCGGAAGAGGCCCTGCTCCTTGGTGTAGGCTTCCACCAGCGCGACCAGATCCGGATCGCGGTTGGTGAACTTGAGGTACTCGAGGGTTTCGTGGTCCACCGGGAAGAAGCCCATGGTGGCGCCGTATTCGGGCGCCATGTTGGCCACCGTGGCGCGGTCGGCCAGGCTCAGGGCGCTGAGGCCGGCGCCATAGAACTCCACGAACTTGCCCACCACGCCCTTCTTGCGCAGAATCTGAACGATGGTCAGCACCAGGTCGGTGGCCGTGCAGCCTTCCTTCAGCTTGCCGTCCAGCTTAAAGCCGACTACCGGCGGCAGCAGCATGGAAATGGGCTGTCCCAACATGCAGGCCTCGGCTTCAATGCCGCCCACGCCCCAGCCGAGCACGCCCAGGCCGTTAATCATGGTGGTATGGGAATCCGTGCCCACCACCGAATCCGGGTAGGCCTGCCCCGACTCCGCGCGGAACACCACCGACGCAAGGTACTCGAGGTTGATCTGGTGGACGATGCCCGTGTCGGGCGGCACCACGCGGAAATTGCGGAACGCCGTTTGTCCCCAGCGCAGCAGGATGTAGCGTTCGCGGTTGCGCTGGAATTCCAGCAGCGCGTTCAGATCGAAGGCGTCCGGAGAGCCGAAATGGTCCACCTGGACGGAGTGATCGATCACCAGGTCGGCCGGCAGCAATGGGTTGGCCCGATTAGGGTCCGCGCCCATGGCGGCCAGCGCGTCGCGCATGGCTGCCAGGTCCACCACGCAGGGGACTCCGGTGAAGTCCTGGAGCAGCACACGCGCCGGCATGAAGCTGATTTCCTTGGAATTGGCGCCCTCACCGCGCGCCACCATTGCCACGTCATCGGCCGAGACCCGGCGGCCATCCTCGTGCCGCAGCAGGTTCTCGAGCAGGATTTTGGTCGAGAACGGGAGCCGTCCAACATCGCCCACACCCGTTTCTTGGAGGCGCGAGAGACGAAAGCACTCGTACTCTCGGTTACCAACGCGCAGCGTTACCGCCGCGCCGAAGCTGTTTTTCGACATCAGTTTGATTATAGTTGCACCAGCCGGGCGCGGCGCAGCCTAAAGATTTGGTCTCACCGGCCGATCTAAAGTACGTGTCGTTGACTCAGAATCGGCCGGCCGAAGACCCGCGCACCCTGCTCCAGGCCCTCGTGCAGGGCTTCGACCGGGATGTCAAGGAGAATCGGGAGCTCATTCGCGGTCTGCTGGACGACGACCGCGAGGCGTTCTATTCCAACACTATCGAGATCCTCAAAACCGGGGCCGATTCGCGAGGCGCGCAATATCTGGTCGCCCTGCTGGTGGCCAACGACCTACTGCTGCGGACCCTGTGCGATCCGGCGCTGACCACGGAGCAAGCTCTGTCTCTGGCGCGCGCGGCTGTCCGCGTGGATTCTGCGGCTGACATCAAGCTGGCCAGACGGCTGGCCGACTGCGTTACCGGAAACGGGACGGTCCAGTCGGAGGATATTGGCCGCTTGCTCGAGATCCTTGGCGAAATCTCGGATGGAACCCGCATCCTTCCTTCCCTGATGCGCGTGATGCGCTATTCCGATCCCCATCTGAGGTCCAAGGTCGTTCTCATCGTCGGACGCGGCAACCAGAGCGTCGCCTGGGCGCAGAAGCGACTCACCGAGGCCGACCATCGCGTCCGCGCCAACGCCGTCGAGGCGCTCTGGGGAGTGGACACTGCGGCGGTGCGGAGTTTGCTGCACTTCGCCGCACATGACCATAACAACCGCGTGGTGAGCAACGCGCTCATCGGTCTCTATTGGCTGGGCGATTGTTCGGTAATCCCCGAGATCCTGAAAATGGCCGTTCACAGTTCCAGCCTGTTCCGCTCCTCGGCTGCCTGGGTCATGGGCGAGACCGGCGATCCGCGGTTCACGGAAACTCTGGCCGGATTGCTGAAGGACGCCAACGACGTGGTGAGAAAACAGGGTTTCGCGGCGCTGGGGCAAATCAAGGCAGCGGCCACCCAGACCATGCACGCCAGCCATTGGCGAGTGGCCGGCCTCTTCGAGGGAGACCGCGCCCGACCGGGTTCGCGCCGCCTGCAACTGGCGGTTGCCTCGGAGGACGGCCGCGAGCAGCCCCGCATCCGGCCCACGGAACTCATTTTGAGCGAAGACGGACGGCAGGTTGTGTCCTACAAAGTGGGGGAGCGGCCAATGGCACAAGCCATGTCCGTTTTCCTGATCCTGCCGCGATCGGGCGGCCCGCCCGGCTCCCCCTGGAAGGAGGCCGTGCTGGCGTGTCTCCGATGGAAGCGCCCATCCGATTTGTGGGCCCTCATGCCTTACTTGCCGGAGAGTGATCCGGAAGAGTCGAATGCCTCGCTGGCCGATGAGCCCGCCCGGTTCCATTCCAATCCCGAGACCGTCGCCGCGGCTTTGGGAGCCCTTCCCGCAAGGACCGCCTGCACCGACCTGTGGAGCACCATCTGGCGCTCCGTTCGGTCCGATAACGGGCCCGTGCGTGGCAAGCGCCACCTGATTATAGTCAGCCACACCGAGGAAGCCAGGTCTGCCGGTCTTAGCCTGATATCCGCCACCCTGACCTCCCGCGCTTTGGTGCAGGTCGTCTCCTCGGTCCCCAATCCGGCGCTGGCCAACCTTTGCAGCCGGGTCCACGGGAACTTTCGAATCGCCGCCACGGATCAAGAGATCGCCGCCCTGGTCGAGCAAGCCTACGTGAATCTGCTGGCCCGGTACGACATCACTTATGAACCCGTTGATCCCGAGGCGTCCACTCTCAAGATCAGGGTGCATGCCCCTTCCGGCTGGGGCGAATCCGAGCTTCCCATTCCCGCGAACCTCCCTGGTGAGCCGTCGCCAAGAGTGACATCACAAAGCCTCCGGCTACTGCGCCAGCAATCGTAAGTCAGAGAGCACCCGCCTCGGCGTCACCGCTTGGGTGGCCGGCGCCAAATCGGCGCGTTGTCAAAAACGTACGAGCGCTTTGATTTCGACGAAACGCGGCGAACTGCCGGCGCCCACAAACGAACCCAGCAGGCTGGTTGGCGGTCCGACGGCGGCGATGCTGGAACCGAATTGTGGATTCGAAACGTCGTTGACCGGTTGGTCGAAGTTCGTATGATTGAACGCGTTGTACGCCTGTGCGCCGAACGAGAGGGTGATATGCTCGGCGATGGCGACATTCTTCATGAGCGCGAGATCGACGTCAAAGAAATGCGGGCCGTAGACCGAATTGCGTCCCATGGTTCCGAAGCCGGCCGGGGCGCCATTGGCAGCGGGAGCGAACTGCGACGTGTTGAGGCAGGGCGAATTCACTGCGCTGGTGCAACTGCCCGGGACCCTCGTCACCGGCGAAGCGAATACCACCCCGTTATAATTCAATCCGAGCAGTGGAGCAACCGCACTGTTGTCGACAATGCTAAACGGCAACCCACTGCGCCAGAACCAATTGCCGGAAAGGTTCCAGCCCCCGAAGACCCGGTTCGGACCCCAATGGAACCCCGCGTGGCGGAACATGTCGGTCAGCACAAAGGTCGCGCTGAGGTAATGGCGGACGTCGTAATCCGAGGGTCCATAGTTGCCTCGCACGTTGAACGGATTCTGCAGAGCGGTGACACTGGGGTCCGTGTCCAGAATGCCAAACGGCTCGTTGGCGACGCCGCCGTTGGAGACATCGTCGAACGCATGGCTCCATGTGTAATTCAGATTGAAGCTGAGGCCCGCCGAAAGACGCCGTTGGAGGCTGAGAGTGAGGCCGTTGTAGTTCGAGTCGCCGGCCGAAAGGTACTGAGTTACCGTGCCGAGCGCCAGGTTCGGCGGCGCCGTTGGCAGACCGAGAAAACCGCTGGGGCAAACGGAGCTTGGGCAATAACCGTTCAGTCCTTCATCTGCTACCGGGATGTGAATGCCATGCATGCCGGAGTAGTTGGCGGTCAATGTCATCTTCGCCCCGATCGCCTGCTCCACCTCGAAATTCCACTTGTAATAGGTGGGCTGGTTGAAGGCATTCGGAAAGGAAAAGAAACTCGGCGCCGCGAATCCCGGAACCGTTTGGGAAATGGAGTTGAACGTCCCGCCGGATTTGAATTGCGAAAGCAGAGCTTGATTGGCCTGCGCGGCAGTCGTGAAAAGGCTTCCGGCTACTCCCGGCGCCAGGGAGCCGCTTCCGACGGTAAAGGCATTGAGGCCCGGGGCATTAAATGCCGCATCCTCTGATAGTCCGCCCGGCAATTCGTCCGCAAAGATGCCAGCACCGGCTCGGATGACGGTCCGGTCATTTTGCATGGGTTTCCATGCGATGCCAACCCGGGGTTCCCACACGACAGCCTGAGTGTGGGGGTACGCGTTATGCTGGCCCGAGAGGATGAACTGGCTGTACGGCGTTGACGCCGCGTTCGCGTCGGGCGCGCCGGTGAAGGCCGCGGTGAGACGGGAGAAGCAGTTGGAATCGCAGGTGGGACTTCCGTAGTTCTCCAGCCGCAAGTTCAAGGAGACCGTCAAGCCATCCCTAACCTTCCAATCGCCCGCGATGTAGCCGCCATATGTATTGATGCGAATACCCTCCTCGGGCGACGACGGAAAGGCCTGCTGGAGAGACGTATCTGGACCGCCTCCGTTAAAAAAGTCCGACAAAGTCGTGTTGAGTGCCCCGTGAATCGGACCGGCGAGTGCCTGGAAATCCAGATCGGTTATGGTGTCATGGAGCCAGCTAAACCCGAGACGGAAAGTGTGCCTTCCCCGGATGTGAGAGACGTCGTCCAGGACCTGATACTGGAATACGCGCCTGCCTTGTGGAAAGAAAAAGCCCGGAGGAAAAGGCGGCTCCCCCCAGGCGCCCACCGGCGAGAAGGGACTGCCTGAAAAGCCGACAAACGTCGGCAGCGCCGACAGAGATCCATTGGGGTCCGACGGCACGAAGACCGCCGAGTAGAAAAGCGTGGAGCCCTTGAATTCATTCACGGTGTTTGGTCCGAACACGTGCGTCTCGGAGATCTGGCCGGTCATTTGAGGCTGGTTGCTTTGCTCGTTGAACGTTGGGCCGAATGGGCTGGTATAAGTGGGCTGAAAGCCATTGTCGCGCAATACACGGATGGAGGCGCGATCTTTGTCGTTGAAGACGTGATCGACGCGCCCCGACCACTGGTATTCCGTATTCGTGTTGGGCGGTGTGGTCCGGAACTGGAGCGCGCATGGAACGCCGGCCGCCAATCCAGTGAAGTCCTGGCAGCCTCCGTTATTCGTTACCGGAGTGGCCGCGCCGGCTCCAGGGGCATTCTTGTAGATAGCGAATATCTGCTGGTAAAAGGGGATCTCAGCGGCATTGCCGTTCGCACCCAGGTTCGCCAATGTCGCAGCCTGGAATTGGGGGCTGGGAATGAGGGTGAGCGTGCTGGCTGTCGGCAGGAGGTTCCGGAGTCCTTCATAGTCCGCGTCGAAGAAAGTATGGTTCTTCCAGATTGGCCCCTGTACTCCCGTCTGCCACTGGTTGAAATTATTGAACGGCGTCGGCTGGCCCACCTCATTGCTAAAGAACTGGTTGGCATTCATGGCGCGCCCGTTCCACATGTAGATGGCATCGCCGTGGAACTGATTGCTCCCTGATTTTGTGATGTACGTAACCTGGGACCCCGCATATTGACCGTATTGCCCGGAATATGCGCTGTTGATCACGTTGGCTTCAGCGATATCATTTGAGCCGAGCAGCAGGTTGGAGGCGCCGCTATTATTGATACCAAAAAACGGATCGTTGTTATTCACACCGTTTATGGTAATCAGGTTGGACGTGGCGGGCATCCCGTTCGCCTCGAAGTTGCCATAGCCAGCCTGGGTATTCATCACCACGCCGGGGGCCGTCTGAGCAATGTAGGTGATATCGCCGCCAGGATTGGGAAGATTGGAGAGTATATCCCCGCTGTACGTCGTGGCCACATCCGCGTTCTCCGTCTGCAGCGCTTCGGTAGCTTCCGATACATCCACAGACTGGCTTGTCGCCGCCACCTGTAACCTCACGTCTGCGGCGGTGGGTTGTCCGGCGGTCACGACAATCCCGGTCCGCTCCTCCGTCTGGAAGCCGACGGCTTTTACGGTTACTCTGTAGGTCCCGGGGGCCAGGAAAGCGAACTGGTAAGTGCCTTGCGGGTTGGTGATCGTCTTCTGCGAGGTATTAGTGTTGACGTTGATCAAAGTTACCCCGGCATTTGGCAGCACGCCTCCGCTCTGGTCGGTAACTGTCCCGGTTATGTCACCCGAAATAATCGATTGCGCCCTGGCTTCTGTGATTATCATCACACTCAGGAACGCGCCAAAGCAGAGGAGAAACAATTTTCGTAGCATCCCTTTTGTCCTTTCCACTCCGAGTCTTGCCCAGCTTTGACTCGGTTCTTGCAAGTTACTTGCCAGTGCCTGTGCTTAACGCTTGGAACCCATTTTTGCGGGTTGCCCCGGGTTTTCTTGGAGCTTTTCCACAGAATGGCCAATGAATCGTACGTTACAGCACATTACAGTGGGGGACAGAGAGGAGAGCGGTGGACGCGAATATGGAATTCCGTAATCGGGGTCTATGAATTCTAGGACGTGTAACTCGCCGGATACAGCAAAGCGCAGGGATCCGCCGCACAGCTCATAGCATCAACTGCCCGCCATTCACCTCAATGGTTTCTCCCACCACGAAGCTGGCCGCCTCGGAGGCCAGAAAGGCGATCGCCGTGGCGCACTCCATCGCCACTCCCACGCGGCCCAGCGGAATCATGGCCTTGAAATTCCGCATCATTTCCGGCGTCGAAAAAACTTCGTGAAACGGCGTGTCGATCACCCCCGGGGAGACCGCGTTCACGCGTATGCCGTGCGGCGCCAGTTCCCTGGCCAGCGATTTGGTGAACGCGATCAGCCCGGCTTTGGCCGCCGAGTAAGGTCCCGCGCCGGGCCCGCCGCCGTTGCGCCCCGCGATCGAAACCACGTTGACGATGGCGCCCGTCCGCCGCTCCATCATGGAAGCCACCACGGCTTGTGAGCAAAGCACCGCGCTCTTCAAGTTGAGGTTCTGAATGCCGTCCCACTTTTCGCCCGTGACCTCGTGGATCTTCATACGCTCCACCAGCGCCCCCGCGTTGTTCACCAGAATATCGATCGGCCCCAACTCCTCCGCGGCGCTCTTCACCAGCCGGCGAATCTCACTTTCCTGGCAAACATCGGCTCGAATGGCGATGGCCCTCCCGCCCGCGCTCACGATGCTCTCCCGCGTCTGTTCGGCGCCTTTCTGGTTGTGGAAGTAGCCGATGGCCACCTTAGCTCCCAGATCGGCGAACACCGCCGCCGTGGCCGCGCCGATGCCCGACGACGCTCCCGTAATCAACGCGACTTTGCCGCTCAGGTCCAGATAGTTCCGCATGTCAGCCTCCATACTATCTGAATTGGTCCCCGGGGGGGCAGCTACTCCCAGCGCAGCGCCTGCATCGGGTCGATGCCCGTGGCTCTCCGCGCTGGAAAATAACCCGCCAGCGTGGCCACCGATGCGATGCCGATGGCGGCCACGGTCATGGTCAGGGGATCGGCCGGTTGGATACCGAACAACTGTGTCTCCACCAGCCGCGTGAGCGCCCCGGCCGCGGGCAGTCCGATCGCCAGGCCCACCACCGCCAGCAGCAGCACTTCCCGCATAACCAGCCACACCACCGACCCGCCGCTCGCGCCCAGCGCCATGCGGATTCCAATCTCCCGCGTGCGCCGCGCCACCATGTAGGCCATCACCCCGTACAGCCCCACCGCCGCGAGCAGCGTGGCGAGGCACCCGAAAATGGCCGAAAGCGTGGCCAGCAGCCGCTCCGACATAAGCGACTTGTCCACCTGCTGTTCCAGCGTGCGCATGCGGTAAATCGGCACATTCGAATCCACCTCCCGAACCGTCCGGCGCAGCAGCGAGAACATATTCTCCGGGTCGGCCTCGGTCCGCAGATAGGCGGTCATCCCTACTACGAACGGCATCTGCCGGTAGGGAAGGTACAACTCGTGGGGGATCTCGTCCCGCAGGCTCTCGTACTTCGTGTCTTTCACCACGCCCACGATTTCGATGTCCGTCTTCGTTCCAGGATTGCCGCCCAGCCCTACGTGCCGTCCGATGGCGTTGGCGCCGCCGAAATAGCGCCGGGCGAATTTCTCGTTCACAATCGCTACCATCGGCGCTCCCTTGTCATCCTGGATCGTGAAATCCCGGCCCAGCAGCACCGGAATTCCCATGGTCTCGAAGAAGCGCGGCGAGATGAATTGCATGTGGGGACCCACGGACTCTCCCAGCTTCGTGGTGTAGCCTTCCACCGTCACCGTCTGGTCCCACTCGTTGCCGTCCAAGATCTGCACCACCGCCAAGGCGGCCGACTTGACCCCCGGAAGCGCGTTCATGCGCTCCGTCAACTGCCGGTAGAATTGCTTGCTGCGCTCCGGTTGGTACCCGTTCAAGGTCGGATCCATCGCGAACGTCAGCAAGTTTTCGGTGTGGAAGCCCGGGTTGAGATCTCGCAGGTTCCGCAAGCTCTGGATAAAGAGGCCCGCGCCGATCAGCAACAGCAGCGAAAGCGACACCTGCGCCACCACCAGGGATTTTCGCAGGCCCACGGCGGCGCCCCCCACCACCGAGCCGGCCTGATCTTTCAGCGTCCCCGCCAGCTCCGGCCGCGTTGCCTGGAGCGCCGGCGCAAGTCCGAAGACCAGGCCCGTCAGCACCGCCACCGCGAAAGTGAACCCCAGCACGCGTCCATCGGGCACGCTGGAAACGGTGAGCGGAGTCACACCCAGCGGCAGGAGACCGATGAGCGTCCGGTCCATCCACACGGCCAGCCCCAACCCCGCCAGCCCGCCCGCCGCTGATAGCAGAACGCTCTCCTCGAGCAACTGGCAGACCAGGCGCCGCCGGCTCGCCCCCAGCGCCAGCCGCACTGCAATCTCCTTCTGCCGCGCCGTGGCCCGGGCAATCAGCAGGTTCGCCACGTTGGAACACGCAATCAGCAGCACCAGCCCCACAATCGCCATCAATGCCCACAGCGGATTGGTGAATTGCCGCCGCAGGTCGGACCGACCCTTGGAGGCCAGCAGCACGTCCATCCACATTCTCAGAAATTGCTGCTTGCGGTACTCGGTGGCATCCGCGAAGTCTTTCTCCTGCACCTCCATCTGCAAGATCTGGTGGAACAGCGGCTGTAATCCGGCCTTGGCGGCTTCCAGCGTCATGCCCGGTCTGAGCCTGCCGAACACCTGCGCAAAACGGCCGCGCCGGTCGTTGAGGCTGTAGAACGAGCCCCCCGTCATTTCCTTTTTCATCGTCATGGGGACGCGGATCTGCGGCGAGGTCCCCATCTCCACACCGTCGAAACCGGCCTGGCTCACCCCTATGATCGTCAGCGGATACCCGTTCACCAGGATCCTGGTGCCGATCGCGTTACGGTTGGCGCCAAACCTGGTCTTCCAGAATCCGTAGCTCAACACCGCCAGCGGATGTCCGCCCTGTATGAGGTCGTCGGAAGCGTTGAACACGCGCCCCACCGCCGCTCCCACGCCCAGCACCGGAAAGTAGTTCCCCGACACCAGCTCCCCGGACACCAGCTCGGTTCTTCCCTCGAAGCTCAGGCTGAGGGTCGTTCCGTACTTGCAGAACATTCCGCTGAAAACTCGGTTCTTGTCGCGGAAATCCTGGTACATGGGGTAGGAAATCGCGTTGCGGCCCGTGTTGCTCCCGTAATGCCGGCCCTGGGCGGTCAGCAGCACCAGCTCTTCGGGATGCTTCACCGGCAGCAATTCCAGAATGAGTTGATGAATCAGCGTGAAGATGGCCGTGTTGGCGCCGATCCCCAGCGCCAGCGAAAGCACGGCCACCGTGGTGAACAAGGGCGATTTTCGCAGAGTCCGCAGCGCATAGCGCAGGTCCTGTAGCAGCGTGGCCATCGGTGTAGATACTATTGGACGCCGAAAAGGTTACATGGTTTGCCCGTTTGGCCGGTTTTCGGTCACAACCGCTTCCACAAAATCTTGCCCTTATTCCTCAGCAACTTACAGCCAAACCTCACCCGGAAACTATCACTCCATCCGCTACTCTGAGAGTGGGCTCTTATGTCATCTCTCAAACAAATCGAGGCTAACCGCCTCAACGCGCAGAAATCCACCGGCCCGCGCTCTCCCGAGGGCAAAGCCGCTGTCCGCTTCAATGCCTTGAAAACCGGCATTGACGCCAAATCCCAGGTCATCCGCGGCGAAGACCCCGCGGCTCTGGATCTTCTCACCGCCGAATATTACGACCGCTACCAGCCCGCCACTCCCGAAGTGCGCGCCCTGGTCGATACCCTCATCACCGCCGAGTGGCCAGCGCCGCTTCCGCGCCCTAGAAGCGCAAATCCTACAATTCAGCATCCACGGTCTGTTCCGGGAGGTTGAAGGCCTCCAGGTGGCCCAGGCCTACGACCTCGACGGCAGAGCCTTCGACCACCACCGCCATCGCCGCCGTCATGGCTGCGCCAAAGTTTGGGATGAGGAAAGGAAGCGTGTGCCCGATCCCGCCCAGAGCGGTCATGAGGCCGCAGATCAATCCTCGCAACCAGGGGTGGCCCCGTCCGGCGAGACTTCCGTCATCGGAAAGCGCCTCCGCAAACCCCATGCTGATGCCAGCGCCGATGGAAGCCGCCAGGCCCACCAGAAATGCGTCCCACGGCCTATGGGTCTTGCGCTCGCCCGGCCGCCTTCTCGTAGAACTGGCGGGTCTCCAGCTCCATCGCGGCAACCTGGTCCCGAACCTTGTCCAGCGGCAGCGGGCTCATCAGCCAGACCGGCTTGCGGCTCACGAAGCCCCGCACATCCTGCCGGCGAATGAGCGGGATGTGGTCTCCGAACCTTTGCTGGAAAAGTTCGATCAACCGGCGCCGGTGGCCCGACTCCTCCGCCCGCATTCCTTCGAAAACCTCCGCCGTAGCCGGGTAGTTCTCTCGCAAACCATCGGCAAGGTCGCTGTAGATCCGTTCGTCCTCTTCTTCCAGAGAGATGGCCAGAGCGAGAATCTCGCGCTCGGACAAGCTGTTAAAGCTCCGCATAGTTTCAATTCTCGCCCCATCTTCGTGCTAGCATCAAACCAGAATGGCGTTCGCCGATTTGACCAAGCAGCTTGCCCAGCAGGCCCTCTTGTCGGCCACCTCGCCCGCCAAGGAACCGGCTGCGGCTGTGCCTGCGCCCGCGCTGAAGGAAAACGTTTGCGCCGTCATCCTGGCCCAGATCAGCGCCATGCAGAAGGCGCTGAAAGAAGACGAGGAGCTGGTGGTGCTGTTCCCGACCGGCGCCGAGAAGATCCGCGTCATGGAAATCTATGTCCCGTCGTGGCAGGTGGCGGTGCTTAAGGGCTTCGATCCGGACCGCAATCAGGCGCGCGTCGTCTCGCCCGCGGAACGGCTGCAACTGATCTGCAAGGTGGCGAAAGTGCCGCCCGGCGTCAAGCCTGTGCGCGTTGGTCTGATCGCGCCCAAACTTTGAGATTCCCCACCGGGCGCGCCCGGCGTTATCCTGTGAGAGGTTCACCATGCGCCACACATCTCTCTTGAATGCATCTGTAATTTCCTGCGCCATCGCCCTGTGCTTCGCAAACGCGGTCGGCGCGCAACAACACAAGGGCGCCGACCTGGGTTTCACCGATACCCCCATGCTGCCCGGCCAAAAGTGGCACGTGCACGATCCCGACCGGCCCCATCCTCGCGTGGTGACGCCCGGAAAAGAGCCGGGTGCGCCTCCGTCGGACGCCATCGTGCTGTTCGACGGCAAAGACCTTTCCAAGTGGGATCAACGCGGCAGGGGCGCCGATAGCGGCAAGCTCGTGGATGCCCAATGGAAGGTCGAGAACGGCTACTTCGAGGTGGTCCCCGGCACGGGCGACCTCCTCACGCGCGAGAAGTTCGGCGACTGCCAGCTTCACGTCGAGTGGAGCGAGCCGCCCGACATCAAAGGCACCAGCCAGGCGCGCGGCAATAGCGGCGTGCTGCTCATGAGCCGGTACGAGATTCAAGTGCTGGACCCCTACAACAATCTCACTTACGCCGACGGCCAGGCGGGGGCCATTTACGGGCAGTGGCCGCCGCTGGTGAATCCGGGGCGCAAGCCGGGCGAGTGGCAGACTTACGACATCGCGTGGGAAGCGCCGTTTTTTGAAGGCCAGAAGCTCGTCCTTCCGGCCGTGGTCACGGTGTTCTTCAATGGCGTGCTGGTTCAGAACCACATGCACCCCATCGGCGCCATGGTCTACCGTCAGGTGGCGAAATACACGGCGCACGATCCCGAGGAGCCGCTCATGCTGCAGGACCACCACGATCATGTGCGCTACCGCAACATCTGGATTCGGCGCCTGGGCCACCACGATCTCCCCGAAAAATAGAAGATGCTCCGGCCGCTTCTTCTTTTGACGGTCGTCTTCGGCGCAGCCCAAACCACCCGCGCGGCGGCTCCGGCGCTGATGCCCCTTCCGGTCAAGGTGGAAACCGCCTCGGGCAAACTCGCCATTGATGGCAGCTTCAGCGTGGCCGCCACGGGGTACTCCGATCCCCGCCTGGAAGTGGCCCTCAACCGTTTCGCCGCGCGAGTCTCGCGGCAGACCGGCATCCCCATGCTCGCCTCCAGGCCGCCGGATGCCAGCCGCGTCACGCTGCGCGTGGAATGCGCCGGGGTGCGGGGTGCCCTCGGGGCCCGGCCCGGAGCCGAAGACCCGTCGCTGGGCGAAGACGAGTCGTATCAACTGGACGTGGCCCCCGATGGCGCGCGCCTCAAGGCCGCTACGGTCGCCGGCGCGCTCCACGGCCTGGAGACCTTCGCGCAATTGGTCGTGCCCGGCGCGGAGGGCTTCCAGGTGGCCGCCATTCACATCCAAGACCGTCCCCGCTTCCCCTGGCGCGGCCTCATGCTGGACGTTTCGCGCCACTGGATGCCGGTGGAGGTGGTGGAGCGCAATCTGGACGCCATGGCCGCCGTCAAGCTCAACGTGTTCCACTGGCACCTCTCCGACGATCAGGGTTTTCGCGCCGAGAGCCGGCGGTTCCCGCGCCTTCAGCAGCTCGGCTCGGACGGCGATTTCTACACCCAGGCCGACATCCACCGCGTGGTGGCCTACGCCCGCGACCGCGGCATCCGCGTGGTCCCCGAATTCGACATGCCGGGCCACACCACCAGTTGGCTGGTCGGGTATCCGGAACTGGCCAGCGCGCCTGGCCCTTACAGCATCGGCCGCACCTGGGGCGTCTACGATGGCGCCATGGACCCAACCCGTGAGGAGACCTACGAGTTTCTCGACGCCTTTCTGGCGGAAATGACGCAGCTTTTCCCCGACCCCTATTTCCACATCGGCGGCGATGAGGTGAACGGCAAACAATGGGGCCAGTCCGCCGCCATTCAGGCCTTCGCCAAGGAGCACAAGCTGGAAGGCACGCGCGATCTCCAGGTGTATTTCAACCAGCGCATTCAGAAGCTGCTCCAGAAGTACGGGAAGATCATGGTGGGTTGGGACGAGGTGCTGCACCCTGATCTGCCGGCGGACACCGTGGTGCAATCCTGGCGCGGTCAGGCATCGCTGGCCGAAGCGGCCTCCAAAGGCTACCGCGGGATTCTCTCGGCCGGCTATTACCTGGACCACCTGAGCCCCGCCGGCTACCATTACGGCATCGACCCGCTGGCGGACGCCGCGCAGAAGCTCACTCCGGAGCAGGCCTCCCTTATTCTGGGAGGCGAGGCCTGCATGTGGGCCGAATTCGCCAGCGCGGAGACCGTGGATTCGCGCATCTGGCCGCGCGCCGCGGCCATCGCCGAAAGGCTGTGGTCGCCCAGGGAAGTCACCGATGCGGACTCGATGTACGCGCGCATGGAAGCGGTGAGCCGGGAGCTCGAGTGGACCGGCGTGCGGCACCGTGCGACCTACGGCCCCATGCTGGACCGCCTGGCCGCCGGCCGGCCGGCCGAACCGCTGCGGATCTTGGCGGACGCCTGCGAAGCCCAGGGACTTGGCACCCGCAGCCGCGCCATGAAATACACGAGCCTGACCCCGCTGAACCGTCTTGTCGACGCCGCGCGACCGGAAAGCGAGAGCGTGCGCGCCCTCGAGCAGGCGGCGAGCAAGCTTGACTTCGCGCAATTGCGCGAGCAGTTCGCACGATGGGCCGGCAACGATGCGCGCTTTGAGGCGCTGGCGGTCGACAATGAATTGCTGGGGGAGATCAAGCCGCTATCGCAGGATCTGTCGGCCCTGGGATCGGTGGGCCTGCGGATTCTGACTTACCTCGAAAGCCACCGGCCGGCCCCCAAATACTGGCTTTCCAAGCAGGAACATGAGCTTGCCCGCATGATCAAACCGAGGAACGAAGTTGTGCTGGCCGCGGTCCGCCCGGTGAAGCTGCTGTTGGACGAACTGGCCCGCCGCAGCCGCAAGTAGCCAGCGCTACTTCAAACGGCCCGCTACCGCCGCGGCCGCATCCGCCACGGCGACGTCGGCGGAGTGCTTCGTCTTCCGCTCCACCAGCTCCACCAGCCCGTTGCCCAGTTTCTTGCCCACCACGATGCGGAACGGCACGCCGATCAAGTCGGCGTCCTTGAACTTGACGCCGGGACGCTCGTCGCGGTCGTCGAGCAGCGCGTCCAAACCCAGCGAGAGACAGCCCTGATAGATGTTCCGCGCGGCTTCCATCTGCGCGGCGTCGGAATTGTTGGCGGGCGTGATCACCACCTGGAAGGGCGCAATCGACGCCGGCAGAATCATGCCGTCCTTGTCGTAATACAGCTCGATGGCGGCGCTCAGAATACGCTCGATGCCGATGCCGTACGATCCCATGATGGGCGTCACTTCCTTGCCGTCGGCGTTCAGCACGCGCAGGCCCATCGAGTCCGAGTACTTGTACCCGAGTTTGAAAATGTGGCCGATCTCGACCATCTTGCGGATCTCGAGCGCGGCGCCGCACTTGGCGCACTGGTCGCCCGCCGCCACCTGGCGCAGGTCGTGAATCTCCGCCTGAAAATCTTCGCCCAGGGTCACGTGGCGCAAGTGGTAATCGTCCTTGTTCGCGCCCGCGATCATGTTGCGCCGGCCCACCAGAGCCTGGTCCGCCAGGATCGGCATGTTGCTCACGCCCACCGGTCCGAGCGATCCCGCTTCCGCGCCGAACCACTGCCGGATTTCTTCGGCGTGGGCAGGCCGGAATTCGGGGTCGTTGACGACCGCCCCGAGTTTCGTCACGCTCAGTTGATGGTCGCCGCGCAACAGCACCAGCACCGGCTTGCCGTCGGCCACTAGCACCAGGCTCTTCATTTGCGAGGTCTCCGGCAGGCCCGTGAACTCCGCCACTTCCGCGATGGTCTTCCGCCCCGGCGTGTGAAACTCCTCGGGCGCCAGGTCGCCTTGGGGATCGGCGATGGCGGGCTTCGAAGGCACGGCCGCGGCTTTCTCCAAATTGGCCGCGTATCCGCAGCCCGGGCAAACGGCGACGAGATCCTCGCCCGCCTCCGAGGCCACCATGTACTCGTGCGACTGGCTGCCGCCCATGGCGCCCGAGTGCGCCTCTACCACCGAATACACCAGCCCGCAGCGCTCGAAGATGCGGCAATAGGCCTGGTAATGCTTCTCGTAGGCCGCGTCCAGTCCGGCCTGGTCCATATCGAAGGTGTAGGAATCCTTCATGATGAACTGGCGCACGCGCAGCAAACCGGACTTGGGGCGCGGCTCGTCGCGGAACTTGGTCTGGATCTGGTACCAGATTTGCGGAAGCTGCTTGTAACTGCGCAGCTCGCCGCGGGCGATCGCGGTCACGACCTCTTCGTGGGTCATGCCCAGGCACAGATCGCGCTGGAAGCGGTCCTTCAACCGGAACATGTTGTCGCCCATGATGTCCCAGCGGCCGGACTCCTGCCACAGCTCGGCTGGGTTCAGCGCCGGCAGATACACCTCCTGGGCGCCGATGCCGTCCATCTCCTCGCGCACGATCCGCTGGATCTTCAGCAGCGAGCGCTGCGCCAGAAACAGGTAGCTGTAAATTCCCGCCGAAAGCTGGCGGATGTATCCCGCGCGCAGCAGCAGCTTGTGGCTGGGAACCTCGGCTTCGGCCGGGTCTTCGCGAAGGGTAGGGATAAACAACTTGCTCCAGAGCATAAGGTTGTAAAAGGGAAAACTCAATTCTAGCATGGTAGAATTAGGGTCTTTCCCATTATGAAGATCGCCATTGGCGCGGACCATGCCGGGTTCGCTCTAAAAGAAAAACTGCGACGGAGACTTGCCCAGGAGGGCCACGAAGTGGTCGACTTCGGCGCCAATTCCGCGGAATCCTGCGATTACCCGGACTTCGCGCAGCCCGCCGCCCGCGACGTGGCGCAGGGCCGCTCCGACCGCGGCATCCTGGTCTGCTCGACCGGCATCGGCATGGCCATGGCCGCCAACAAGATCGCGGGAGTGCGCGCGGCGCCGGCGCAATCCGAGGACGAAGTGCGTTTGACACGCGAGCACAACGACGCCAACGTGCTGACGCTGGGCGCGAGGTACCTGGACGAGGAGCGCGCCATCGAGCTGATTCACACCTTTTTGAACACCGAATTTTCCGGCGGCCGTCACGCGCGCCGGGTGGCCAAGATCGCCCAGTTGGAGCAGGGGCGTTAACGGAGAACCTGGCATTATGACTGCACCCCAACGAATGTCGCGGCCCCTGGCCGAAGTCGATCCCGAAGTCTACCAGGCCATCCAGCACGAGGTGGAGCGCCAGCACTCCCAGCTCGAGCTGATCGCCAGTGAGAACTTCGTCTCCGACGCCGTAGCGGAAGCCACCGCCAGCGTCTTCACCAACAAGTAAGCTCTTCGGCGCCGAATACGCCAACGTGCAGCCGCATTCGGGATCGCAGGCCAACCAGGCGGCCTATGCCTCCGTGCTCTCGCCCGGCGACACCATCATGGGCCTCAACCTGGCCCACGGCGGACACCTCACGCACGGTCATCCGCTCAACTTCTCCGGCAAGAACTACAAGGTGATTCCCTACGGCGTGCGCAAGGACGATGAGCGCATCGACTACGACGAAGTGGAGCGCCTGGCGCGCGAGCACCAGCCCAAGATGATCATCACCGGCGCCAGCGCCTATCCGCGCACCATCGATTTCCCGCGCTTCCGCCAGATCGCCGACGCCGTGGGCGCAGTTTTCCTGGTGGACATGGCGCACATCGCGGGGCTGGTGGCGGCGGGGCTGCATCCCAACCCGTGCCAGTACGCCGACATCGTCACCTCCACCACGCACAAGACGCTGCGCGGACCGCGCTCGGGCATCATCCTGGCCAAGGAGAAATTCGGTCCGGCCATCGATAAGACCGTGTTCCCCGGCGTACAGGGAGGCCCGCTGGTCCACGTGGTGGCGGCCAAGGCCGTGTGCTTCCAGGAAGCCATGCAGCCGGAGTTCATCGACTACCAGAAACAGGTGTTGGCCAATGCGCGCGCGCTGGCCGAGAGCCTCATGGACGCCGGCTTCCGCGTGGTCTCGGGTGGCACCGATACGCACCTGCTGCTGCTCGACGTGTTTTCGAAAGGCCTGCGCGGCAAGGAGGCCGAGAAGGCGCTCGACCGGGCGCGCATCACGGTCAACAAGAACGCCATCCCGTTCGACACCAATCCACCGTTCAACCCGAGCGGCATCCGCCTGGGATCTCCGGCCGTCACCACGCGCGGGTTTGGGGAAGCGGAGATGCGCCAGGTGGGCGCGCTCATCGCGGAAGTGCTCAACAACGTCACGAGCGAAGATACCATCGCCGCGGTGCGGCAGAAGGTGGATGCGCTCACCCTCCGGTTCCCGCTCTACCAGTGGAAGCTCGACGCCGTTCGGGCTTAGCGCAAGATGCATATCGTCATCGACGCCCGGCGCATCCGGGACTTCGGTATCGGGACATACATCCGAAGCCTGGGCCACGCCCTCGCCGCCATCGATCACGAGAACCGATACACCCTGGTCATCGGCCCGGCGGAAGCAGTGCTGCTGGCCAAATTGCCCGAGAATTTCCGCTACGCCATTTATGCCCGCGACGATCACAGTTACCTCGACCACGTGGCCTTTCCCAGTTTTCTGCGCGGACTCTCGCCCGATTTGGTGCACATCCCTCTGAACCGCGTCCCCCTGCTCATGATCCGGCCATACGTGGTGACCATCCACGACATGGCGAACCTGTTTTACGAAGAGAATGTCTCTTCCTTGCGGATGCACTTGCGGCGTTACCGTTTCCGGCGCGGCCTGTTGCGCGCCAAGCGCGTGATCGCGGTTTCCGAGGCCACCAGGCGCGACGCGGAAACTCATCTGGGCGTGCCGCCGCGCTCCATCCGCACGGTGTATAACGCGCCCGACCCGGCCTTTGTCGCCCACGGCGGCGCCGACCAGCAGGAACAGCAGCGCGTCATGGAGCGCTACCAGATCGAATATCCTTTCCTGCTGTACGCCGGCAACATCCGCCGCCAAAAGAACGTGCCGCGGCTGGTGGAGGCATTCGCCGTGGTGCGCGGGCAGCTCGCCGCGCATCCCGTTTACAGGGACCTCCGCCTGGTGATCATCGGCGACACCATTTCGCAGTACCCCGCCTTGCGGCAGACGGTGATCAAGAGCCGCGTGGAACATCTGGTGCGGTTCCTGGGCTTCGTGCCCTTCGAGACCTTGCGTTGCTTCTACGAATCCGCGGCCGCTTTCGTGTTCCCCTCGCGCTACGAAGGTTTCGGATTGCCGCCGCTCGAAGCCATGGCCTGCGGCGCGCCGGTGGTGACCTCGAACGTCAGCTCGCTGCCGGAAGTGGTGGGCGATGCCGCGGTGCTGGTGAATCCCGAAAATGTTTTCGACATCGCGCGGGGCATCAAGGAAGCGCTGCTGGATGAAACTCTGCGCGCCGAGTTGATCTGCCGCGGCCGCGCGCAGGCCGCGCGCTTCAGTTGGGAAAAGGCCGCCCGCCAGGTGCTGGAGATTTATAACGAAGCGGCGGGCGACGGGGATTGAGAGCCAATGGCCAAGAGGCAGGTGGGGACTTGCGACATTTCTTGACAGCCATTCTGCTCCTGGGCTGTGGCGTGGCGGTTCTGCGCGCCCAGGGCAACTACGAGGTGCAGGTGTATGGCTCCGAAATGGTGCCGCCCGAGCGCACCATGGTGGAACTGCACTCCAACTTCACTTTCGAGGGATCGAAGGAAGCCGTGGACGGAGTGCGCGCGGATGAGCACGCTCTGCACGAAACCATCGAAATCACTCAAGGCTGGACGTCGTGGTTTGAAACCGGCTTCTATATCTTCATGAGTTACCGCGCGAGTGAAGGTTACCAGTGGGTAGGCGATCACATTCGTCCGCGCGTCAGAATCCCCGAAGCCTGGCACTGGCCCGTGAATGTGAGTCTATCCACTGAACTCGGCTACCAGCGCCGGAGCTACTCCACCGACACCTGGACCTGGGAGATCCGGCCCATCGTCGACAAACAACTGGACCGTTGGTACCTGGCGGTCAATCCCGCGCTGGAGCGCTCTTTCCACGGTCTGGAGGTGGACAAGGGAGTTACTTTCTCGCCAGCCGTCAAAGTGAGTTACGATGTCACAAAAAGAGTCACCTTGGGCTTTGAGTATTATGGCGCGGTAGGCACCATCACGGGCTTCGATGCGGTTCGCGACCAGCAGCAGGCCATCATGCCGGCCCTTGACCTGAACTTAGGTCCCAACTGGGAATTCAACCTGGCGGCCGGCGTCGGAATGACCGCAAGCACCGATCATCTGCTGGTCAAGATGATCATTGGGCGGCGGTTGAAACTGGGGAAGAGATAAGCGCGCAGCGGCTTATTGTGGCAGCCTCTCCGGCGCTTTGATCTGTTGCCAGCCCTCGCCGCTGAGCGATTGGAGGAACTCCACCAGGTTGGCCTTGGCGGGCGCATCCAGAAAGAAAGGCGCGATGCGGGAATCGAGGTACCGGCCCGGTTGGCCGCCTTTCCGGTAGAACTCCAGCACGTCGTCCAGTGTCCGATCGCGGCCGTCGTGCATGTAAGGGCCGGTGTGAACCACCTCGCGGAGCGTGGGCACCTTGAACTTCCCGTCGTCGCGCCGTTTGCCGGTGATTGCGCCCAGGCCGAGATCGGGCGGGTGCTCATCCGGGCCGATGCCCAGGCTGGAGAACTTCTCATCGGTGAAGTTGTAACCACTGTGACACTCCGAGCATTCTCCGGAACGCTCGAAAATGTCCAGGCCACGCCTGGCAGCCGGACTTAGTGCGTGTTTGTCCCCATTCAAGAATCGGTCATAGGGTGAGTTACCTGAAAGAATCGTCCGCTCAAAAGAAGCGATAGCCTTGACAATGCGATCATACGTAACCTGGCGGTCTCCGAATGCTTCCTCGAACAAGCGCGCATAGCCTGCGATACCCGATACCGCGCCGGCCGCCGCCCGTGGTGTCGTACCCATCTCGTCCGGGGCCGTGATCGGGCCGGCGATTTGCGCTTCGAGTGTGGGGGCGCGCCCGTCCACGAACTGGCTCCGCCCGTAGGCCCGATTGATCACCGTCGGCGCGCGCCTGCGCAGCGGCGTGCTGGTGACGCCGAGCGGAGGCGGATCGCCGCCGGCAAAAGCGTGCTCCGGCGGATGGCACGTGGCACAGGAAACCTTCCCGTTGGACGACAGGCGGGGATCGAAGAACAGATAGCGGCCGAGTTCCACGCGGGCGGCGGAGTACGGGTTGTCGGCGGGCCAGACCACCGGTGGCAAACCGAGCGGTGGTGCAGGAGGCGATGCCGCCTGCCCCACTGCTCCCGTCAGCAGCAGACATAACAGAATCGGTCCAACCAGTTTCCGAGCCGCGAACGTCAGAGAGCGGACCCGCCGCCGCGCTTCCACCCACGCTGGGAAGACTTCGGGGTTCTCCAGCCAGACCAGCATCCACTGCGCCATCTCTTCCTTGCGCGCCTTCTGTTCCGGCGCAGCGCGCGGGCTGCGGGCCTGGAAGCGGGCGCGGTCCTTGGCGCCGATCACCTGGCGGCGGCAATAGCGGGCGCCCTGGCGGTCGTTGGCCGCCATGGCTTCCGCGTAGACCTGGAGCATCTCGCGGAGCGATTGTTCGAGCTCTTCGAAGGTGTGCTGGCGAATGCCGGCGTAAGGCTGCTCGAAAGGAAGGCCGGTCGCGCGCAGCAACTCGCGCAGGTAGCTTTCAGACACGGGCGCGAAACGGTGGAGCAGACCCTTCCACAGGGCTTCGGTTATGGCGGGCGGTTGCTCCGCGGCGAGATACTCGCTCAACTGCCGCTTGACGGACTCACCTCTTTCGATTGCGGGCATGGCGAAGCCTGTCGGCCGCGGCTTGGTGGGCCGCGATGTTGCTGGAGAACTCGTGCGCGCCCGAGCCGCCGGGCCGCAGCACGAAATAGAGAGCGTCGGTCTGGTCGGGGGCGTCCACCGCGCGGATGGAGGCCAGGCTGGGGTTGGCGATGGGCCCCGGCGGCAGGCCGGCATGGCGGTAGGTGTTATAGGGGTTGTCGCTATCCAGGTCGGACCGGTGGATGACTCCGCGATAGCGGCCATCCAGGAGCGCGGCGTAGATGGTAGTGGAATCGCAATCGAGCTTCATCCCGATGTGGAGACGGTTCTCGAAGACGGCGGCGATTTTGGGGCGCTCCTCGGCCAGCTTGCTTTCCTTCTCCACCAGCGAGGCCAGCGTCACGGTGGGGTGCACGCCGGTCGAGCGGCGCAGGCTGGCCCACTCCTCGCGAAACTTGGCGGTCATAATACGGCACAAGCCCTCCGGGGTGGTATGGCGGCTGAGCCTGTAGGTGTCGGGAAAGAGGTAACCTTCGAGGCTGGGAGCCAAGGGGTCGAGATCGCGGATGAGCGCGGGGTTGCTCGCCGCGGCCAGGAACCGGCTGGCTTTGAAAAGACCGAGATCCTCGACCGCGGCGGCGATATCGAACATATTCCGGCCTTCGGGCACCAACAGCTCGTAATAGAAAACGTCGCCGCGCGCGATGCGGCCGAGCACTTCCATGGGCGAGGCGGGGTGGTCGAAGCGGTACTCACCGGCCTGCAACACGCGTCCGCGCTTCAGCAGGCGCGCCAGCAGGAAGTCCCAGCGGCTGCGCACCACGCCGGCCTGGGCCAACATGCCGGCCATGGTTGCGGTGGAAGCGCCGCGCGGAATATCGACGAAGGCCTGGCCCTGGAATCCCTGGTAGGGGCGGAACAGATGAAGGGTCAGCAAGCCGCCGGCGAGAATCGCGAGCAGCAGGAGCTTGGCAGCGATCCGCGTGAGCCTCATAGGGAATCCAGGTAGCTTTGCAGGAGGATGACGGCGGACAGGCGGTCCACGGCCGCCGCGCGTTTTTGGATGCTGATGCCGCTCGAGCGGAGCACGCGGCCGGCCTCGACGCTGGTGAGGCGCTCGTCCCAGAGCTTCACGGGGAGACCGGTGCGCTTTTCGAGCGCCTGGGCGAACTCGCGCACCCAGCCGGATTGGCGGCCCTCGTCGCCGCGCATGTTGATGGGGTTGCCCATGAGGATCAGGCCGACCTGGCGCTGGCGGACGAGCTGCTCGAGGGCCGCAAAGTCGGCGCGCCTGTTGGCGCGCACCAGGTTGGGCAGGCCCTGGGCGGTGATGCCGAGGGGATCGCTGATGGCCAGTCCGATGCGTTTCCTGCCCAGATCGAGGGCCAGGATGCGAGATTGCACGGGCGTCAAATCAATTTCATTATAGACGGCGCCATGCTACATTCGAGACAAGGCCGTCTTGCGCCGTGGCGCCGATCACCAAATCTCTCAATAGCACAGCCGAGGCCGCACAGGAAGCGCGGCGCCTGGCTCCGCCGATTGTAGCGATGGGCGTGATCATCGCGATTCTGTACTTTGGGCGCGTGCTGTTCATCACCTCCATCATCGCCGTGACCATCGCGTTTATTCTGGAGCCGTTCGTCGAGCTGTTGATGCGGATGCATCTTCCGCGGAGCCTGGCGAGCTTCGTGGTATGCAGCGTGGCGCTGCTGCTTCTTTACGTGGCCGGGATGGGCGTCTACTCGCAACTCGCCGGCTTGTACGAAGACCTGCCCAAGTACGGCCAGCGCATCGGCGATATCGTCGACGGCGTTCAGCAAAAGATTTCGAACCTGGAAGAGCAGACCTACCGCATGCTGGTTCCCGCCCGGCAACGCCAGCAGGAGGAGCAGGAACGGCTGCGCGCGCAGCAGCCCAAAGGAAAGGGCGCGAAAAAGGGGGCCGCGCCCGCGCCCGTGCCCACCGGTCCGGGCGCCATCCAGGAGGTGCGGATTCACGAGGAGCGTACGGCCATCGGCGACTACATCGAATCGCACCTGGGCTCGTTCTACGAGATCCTGCTGATGGCCTCCTTCATTCCGTTCCTGGTGTACTTCATGCTGAGCTGGCGCGACCACATCAACCGCAGCTTTCTGCAATTGTTCCACGGAGAAGACCGGCTGATTGCGGCGCGCAGCGTGCAGGGGATCGCGGACCTGGTGCGCGCGTTCGTGGTGGGGAACTTTTTGCTGGGACTGCTGCTGGCCAGCCTGAGCTCGGTGGTTTTCTGGTCAATGCACCTGCCGTACCCCCTCCTGGTGGGGCCGTTGAGCGGCTTCATGAGCCTGGTGCCGTACGTGGGTCTGCCGCTGGCCTTGATTCCGCCGCTGTTCGGAGCCCTGGGGATCAACAGCGTGCCGGTGTATGTGGGGGTGGTGGTGGTGGTGGCGCTGCTGCACCTGATCGCGCTGAACCTGCTGTATCCCAAGATTGTGGGATCGCGCGTGCATCTGAACCCGCTGGTGGTCACGTTCTCCCTCATGATCTTCGGTTTTCTGTGGGACGCACCCGGCCTGCTGCTGGCCATTCCGCTGACGGCGGCGCTCAAGGCGGTGTGCGACAACATCAAAGGGCTGCGGCCATTCGGGAAATTTCTGGGCGACTGAGCGCCGGGATAAGGAGACATATGACACTGCAGTCGCGGCTTCAACAATTCGGCGCATTCCTGGCAGGGATGGTGATACCGAACATTCCCGTCTTTATAGGCTGGGGACTGCTCACTGCTCTATTCATTCCAGCCGGCTGGTATCCGAATGCATACCTTGCCAAGCTCTCGGAACCGTGCTTGATGATGCTTCTTCCGCTCCTGATTGGTTCGACGGGCGGCAGAATCGTCCATGGCGCTCGCGGAGCGGCGGTCGGAGGGATTGCGACCATGGGAGTGGTTTTCGGAAGCAGCATTCCGATGTTCCCGGGCGCGATGATCATGGGGCCGCTGGGCGGATGGCTCACCAAGGAACTCGATACCCTCCTGCTGCCGAGAACCCGCAAGGGTTTCGAAGCCCTGGTATCGAACTTCTCGGCTGGCATCCTGGGGTTGGGGTTGATGCTGATCGGCTACACTCTGGTGGGCGGGGTGGTGGCGACGGTCACGAGTACTTTTGGCGCTTGGGCAAAGACCATGACCGAAGCCGGCTACCTTCCACTAATGGCACTGGTTATCGAGCCGGCCAAGGTTCTGTTTGTCAACAATGCAGTCGGCCAAGGAGTGCTGACGCCCCTCGGATTGCTGGCCGCCAGGCAATACGGTAAGTCGGTGTACTTTCTGCTCGAGAGCAATCCCGGCCCAGGTCTCGGGTTACTGGCTGCTTACTCGGTGTTCGGAAGGGGATCCGCACGAAGTTCGGCGCCTGGCGCACTCATTATCCACTTTTTCGGTGGAATCCACGAGATGTACTTCCCCTATGTGCTCATGAATCCGCTCACCATACTGGCTGTGATTGCCGGTGGACTGGTGGGAGACGCGGTCTTTGTAGCATCTCATGCGGGTTTGATTGCGGTGGCGCTGCCCGGCAGTATTTTCGCGGAGATTGCGATGTCGCCTAGAGGGGGGCTTGTCCCGGTGTTACTGGGCATCGCCTCAGCGGCAGTGGTTTCCTTCGTGGTGGCCGCGCCGTTGGTGAGACGCGCCAAGGAATCGCTAAGCCCGCACCATGCCGAGCCGGAAACCGTTGACGCGTCACCGGCGCGCGCCGAGTAGCATGGACCGGAGCATCATGGCCGTGGGCCCCGTTCTCAGGATCGTCAGCATCGGCGAAGTTTTGTGGGACGTATTCGAGGATTCCGAAAAGCTGGGAGGAGCGCCTTTCAACTTTGCAGTCCATGCCAGCCGTCTGGGCCACGAGGTTACCTTCGTGAGCGCGGTCGGAGACGATGAACGAGGTCACGCAGTTCTGACGCGCGCCAGCGAACTCGGTCTCAGATCCGACTTCATCCAGGTCGCTCCTGGAGCGGCGACGGGCACGGTCCTGGTTCGAGTCGATTCTACCGGTCAGCCGGACTTCACGATTCGCCGGCCCGCGGCCTACGATGCACTGCGGCTGGACGGCGCAGATCTCCGGCGGCTGACTGCCATCGATCCCGATTGGTTGTACTACGGCACCCTGCATCAAGCCGGGCCGGCAGCGCGCGCGGAAACCAAGAAGCTGGCTGAAGCGCTGCCCGGCGCAAAGAGGTTTTACGACATCAACCTGCGGCGGCACTGCTACACGCGGGAGTTGGTTGCGGAGCTGATGGCTACTGCCCAAGTCGTGAAACTGAACGAAGACGAGGCTGTCGCCGTCGATTCCATGTTTGGCCGCCGGCACGACTCGCTGGCGGAATTCACGGAATTCTGGTCGCGCAAATTCGGATGGACCGCGGTAGCGGTGACCCGCGGGTCGCGCGGCTGTGCCATACGAATCGGCAGTGACTACGCGGAGCCGCCCGGTTACACCGTGAAAGTTGCCGACACGGTCGGCGCGGGAGATGCATTCGCGGCTGCATTTCTGCAGCGCCTCTCGCAGGGATGGGCCGCGAACCGGATCGGAGATTTCGCGAACCGGGTTGGCGCCGTGGTAGCCTCGCGGCCCGGCGGCGTTCCCATGTGGTCGATGGAAGATTGCGACAGCCTCACCGGTAGCGGTAGAGCGTGAAGCGCTGGATACCCATGTTGCGTAAGTTCAGATGCTGCCCCTGTGCGGTGTCATCCCCCGCCAAACGGCGGACGGGAATCCAACGGCCGTTCACTAAGTTGCCTTCTTCCACGGTGGCCAGTCCGGCCAGCGGGGGCCCCGGTGTGTTGGGAGAAAAGGTGACGCTCACGCCGTTACCCACTGCATAGTACTCGTCAGGCCCTATGGCAATGAACATTGCCGCGGCGGTGGGCGAACTGACATTGCCCAAAGGGCCGTAGACGGCTTCCTGCGGTGTCGTCAGCCTGGACCTCGCAAACGCGGCCTCTACCGTGTAGTTCCCCACCTGGACCTTCTGCGGCGGGTCGTTCGGGTTCAGCAGGACCGCGGATATGGTGCCGGTGCCCTGGTGTTCCAGAATCAGGGGCGCCAGCCGCGAGAGGAGATCGTACATGTCGATCAGAGCGGTGTCGGGAGTCGTTCGCCTTTCGACTCCTCCCCTCATACGGGAGAAACCGATGGCATCATGGTGTCCGAAGGCGTATAGCGCCCTGGCTGCGCCTTCCGGCCCAGATTCCTCCTCGGGTATAAACAGCGGGTTTCCGGATTGAGTGTATTTTGCGCAAAACACCACGAAGTTCCTGGCATTGTCGGGCGAGAATATATCGATCTGGGGCGCGCCGGCATGCCAGACGTCAAACAGGTCGGGCATAGGGGTGCCGCTATTGCTTATGCGTTCATTGGCCTTCGCAAACTCCAGCAGCCACGTGTTCATGTACATGGGCAGCGGATATTCGGCTTTGCCCGCCTCGACCACCCGGCCGACGTAGCGCGCAAAGTACCAGCCCATGAAGATTTCAGACGTCGCCGTGGTCTTACCGAACACCTCTTCCCAGGTCCCGGAGGTTTTGAAGCCGGCCTTCTCCCACACCTGGCGAAGCTCTGGAATCAGGGTATCCTTGTGTTGCTGTAGATAGTCCATCAATTCCTTCGGTACCGGCCCCTCGTAAGCCTGATTGGCCAGGGGCGAGCGGTCACGGAACTCCCCCGGCTCCGACGGCAGTCCGATCTCGTTCTCCACCTGGATCATGATGACCGTGTGCTCGCGGCCGTCGATTTCCTTGACGTGCCGCATGAAGGCGGCAAAGGCGCGAGCATCGGCGTCCCGGTTGGCATCGCTGAAGGGGCTGAGCACTTCGATGCTCTTACCGCCGGCGATCTGGACGCGCGGGAACCGCTCGAAATCCTTCTTCACCCAGTCGGGCGGGTAGCTGGACCAACTGTTCTTCCAGCTTGCGAACCATAGAAGCACTAGACGCAGGTTGTGACTGCGCGCATCACGGATGATGCCGTCCGGCGCACTGAAGTCGAACTTCCCTTCCGCTGGTTCGATCTGAGCCCAGGAAACGCCGGCCAGGATGGTGTTGAATTTGGCGTCGGCGAGCATGGACCATTTCGGCCGCATGTACTCGACGCTGGTAGGGCCGTTGTTGCTCAGTTCTCCTCCCAGCACCAGGAACGGCTTGCCGTCTACGATCAGTTGGGTGGCCGTCCCGTGCTTCTGTAAGTGAGGGATTTGGGAAGCAGCGGCGGTTGAGACCGACCTGCTGTTGCACTGACTCGCAACGAGGGCCAGAGCGCACACAAGAGTGCAGCCAAACAAGATTCGCAGTTTCATGAGTGTCCCTTGTCACTTACGATTCCAGAGCGGCCTGTAGCATGGCCCTGGCGTAAGCGACGTTGAACATGACGCCGGCGAAGCCCCCACCGCCCGGGTAACCGCGGATAGGTCCACCGGTGGTCAGTTTGGAATACTCTCGGTCATAGTCGAAGGCCCGCGGGTGCTCGGGTTCGATGGTCCGCTTGTATTTCTGCCGCACAAGCTCCTTCATCACGGCGAACATATCCACCTGGCCTTCGTCGAGGGCCACCTCGGTGTATCTCTCGTAGGGCTTGATCACGCGCACGTTGCGAAAGTGCATGTGGTTGATGCGGTCCCGGCTGGCAAAATAGCGGCAGACTTCCACGGGGTCCTCTCCCATCTCTCTGGTCACTCCGCAATCGAAGGTGATCCCATTCGAAGGGCTATCCACGATGGAGGTGTATTTCTTCCAGCCGGCAACGGTTCCCATGATCTGACCCGACCCGCGGCTGATGGGCGCCGGAGGATCGTTGGGATGCAGAGCCAGCCTGACGCCCGACTCCTGGGCCACCGGAATCACGGCTTTCAGAAAGTAGGTTGCATTGTTCCACATCTCATCGAGGCTGTGGGCGCCCTCCTCGGGCAGCGGCGGCAAGCCCTTCATCTTCTCGTAGTCGAAACCTGTGTGGCCTATGCCGGCTCTTCCGGTCTCCTCGAAGTAGCCCTCCATGGCACGATGCGCATAGAAGTTGTATTCGATTACCGGGAGGCCTGCCTTGCCGGCGGCCTGGATCGACTGGCGGACCTTGTCGATCTCCTCGTCGCGGCCGGGCCGTCCGTAGATGGCTTTATTGAACCCGGCTATCATTACGTTGTACAGAGTCAGGCCCGCGGCCTTGCAGCGTTCGATGGCGGCTCGGATGTCGGCTTCTTTCCAGGGAAGCGGGCCCCCTACGCCTCCCCCGGTGACATAGTCCACGCCGAGCTGCTTGACGCGCCGCATGCCGGCTTCGTCGCGGCCACCTCCCATGTTGATGTGGGGCGTGTCGGGCCCTTCGACAACCGGCCACCGGGACGACGGGGCGGCGACGGCTTCAAAAGACGGTGCGAAGGCCGTCGCACCAGCGGCTTGCATCAGGTTTCTTCGTGACAAACGGCGACTCATCAATTGCTCCTTGCGAATGACGGGATCCGGCTTGTGGGCCGCCTTCGATTGTACACCCAGCCACCGCGGTGGGAGCCTTCGGCCGATTCCCATGCGGACCCGTGCCACGGGCAGCCGCTTTCGCTAAAATGCTACTCTGAAGCCGGTGAACTGCCCAGTCCAGATGGGCAAGTGCTGGCAGTTAAGGAGCCCACTAGTCCATGTCCCCGAGCCAGACCGTTACCGAACGACCCACGCGGGTCCGCTATTGGGTGATCGTGTTCGCGGTCACCCTAGCGGCGGTCACGTACATCGACCGGGTCGCGATCTCGTGGGCGGCCCCGTCCATGAGGCGCGAGTTGGGCATGACCGCGGTCCAGATGGGATGGGTGTTCGCGGCCTTCAACTGGGCCTACGCCATGTTCGAGATTCCGGGCGGATATCTAGGCGACTGGATCGGCCCGCGCAAGGTGCTGATGCGCATCGTGCTGTGGTGGTCCACGTTTACGGCCGCCACCGGGTGGGCGTGGAGCTTCCCCGCGCTGTTGGGCACGCGGTTCCTGTTCGGCGCCGGCGAGGCGGGCTGCTTCCCCAACGTGGCCAAGGTTTTCACCACCTGGCTGCCGGACCGGGAGCGCGTGCGCGCACAGGGCATCATGTGGCTGAGCGCGCGCTGGGCGGGGGCATTCACGCCGCTTCTGGTTGCCTGGGTCATGGGCCTGGTGGGCTGGCGGCACGCCTTTGAGATCTTCGGCTGTCTGGGCGTGGTGTGGGCCGTGCTGTTCTTCCTCTGGTTCCGCGACGACCCGATGCAGAACCCCAAGCTGAACGCCGCCGAGCGCGAGTTACTGCGCGGGAGCTCCAAGATGGCGTCCGGCCACGGCGACGTTCCTTGGGGCAGGCTGGCGCGCTCGCCGCAGGTGTGGCTGCTGTGCGCCCAGTTCTTCTGTCTCAACTACGGGTGGTGGTTCTATGTGACGTGGCTGCCCACGTACTTGCGGGAGGCGCGCCACGTAGAGATTGTCTCGGCGGCGCTGTTGAGCGTGCTGCCCTTGTTCTGCGGGGGTCTGGGAAATCCGGCCTGCGTGCTGCTGACGCGCGTGGTGACGCGCAGGACGGGGAGCGTGGCCAAGGCCCGCCGCCTGATGGGCTACCTGGGATTTGCGGGCGCGTCGGCGTTCGTGCTGCTCTCGACCATGCTGCACGACCCGCTGCTGGCCATGCTGGCCATCGGGGCAGCCAGCTTTTCGAACGACTTGGTGATGCCTGGCGCCTGGACCGCGGCCATGGACGTGGGCGGCAAGTACGCTGGAACGGTTTCCGGCGCCATGAACATGGTGGGGAACATGGGGGGCGCGATGGCGCCGGTGGCCATCGGCTACATGCTGGCTTGGAGCCACAGCAACTGGAACCTGACATTCTACATTTCCGCCGCGGTCTACGCCATGGGCATTCTGTTTTGGGCATTTCTGGACCCGGTCACGCCGATCGAGCGCGAAGCTTGACGCGGCGGCCTGGCGATGCTGGCCTGTTACCTGCCGGCGCGGCGCGCCACCGAGATCGACCCCGTGTCGGCGCCTGGCGCAGGCGGAAGGCGAAAACTATTTCCACGTCGGCGAGATGACAGAGAATCTGGCGGGCGTTCCACTTTCCGGGGGCGCGCGGGCGCTCGACGCCGTCCAAGCCGAGGCGGTCCAGTTGAGCGGCCAGGCGTTGGGGCGAGGCGGCAATGACGGGCAGCGGATCACGATCTGCTAAGTGCGAGGCGTAAGGGTTCATATGGAAATGAAGGTAGCACGGGAGGGGCGGGGGTTCAAGACGACGGCAGGGGTTCCCTGAGATGCCTGGGCTTGCGGAGGAGCAGAACCAGCGGAATGATCACCAGGAACACGATGCCCATCATGCGGAACACACTCAGGAAGCTCAGCACCGCGGCTTGTTGTTGCACGGCACCATAGAGCATCGCCGTGGCCTGGCGATTGGCGGTTACGGGATCGGTGCCACTCCGCATCAGCATCGCCTGAGCCTGGCTCAGCATCCCCCGCGCGGCTGGATCGTAGGGCGTTATATGGGCGGCCAGTATGGACTGGTTGAACTGGGCGCGCCGCGCGAGATAGGTGGTGATGAACGAGATGCCGACGCTGGAGCCGATGTTCCGCGTGACGCTGTAAAGGGAGGTGGCATAGCCGGTCTCGCGCTTGGGGATGGGGTCCATGGTCAGAGTGGTGAGCGGGACGAAGATGAAGGACATGCCGAGGCCCTGGCTGATCTGCCACAGGAGGATGTCCCAAGTTCCGGACTGAAGGTTCATGTGGGAAAAGCCTAAGAGGGAAAGGCCACCGATGGTAAAACCGAACACCAACAGCCAGCGGCCATCCCAGCCCTTGCCGAGCAGGTACCCCACCAGCGGCATGCACAGGGCCGTGCCGATGCCGCGTGGGCTGGTCCACAAACCGGCCGTGGCGGAGGTCCAGCCGAGCAGGGTCTGCATGAAAAGCGGCAAGAGAACCAGGCTGGCGTAGAGCACGAAGCCCAGCACCGTCACGAAGAAGATGCCGGCCGCGAAGGTCCTGTATTTCAGCAGCTCCAGGTGAACGATGGGCTGGTCGATCAACAGCTCCCGGATGATGAAGCCGACCAGGAGAACAGCGGCGGTTATGGCCAGCGTGACGATGAAGTTTGAGCCGAACCAGTCGTCTTCCTGGCCCTTGTCCAGCATGATCTGGAGCGCACCCATGCCCACGGCCAACATGCCGAATCCCCAGAAATCGGCGCGCAGCGAGCCGCGATGCATGTAGGGCGGATCGGTGAGGAACATGGAGATCATGATGAGGCTGGTGATGCCAACCGGTAGGTTGATGTAGAACACCCAGCGCCAGGAACAAGCGTCGGTGATCCAGCCGCCCAGGGTGGGGCCGAGTATGGGAGCGGCCATGATGCCCAGCCCAAACAGCGCCATGGCCTTGCCGCGCTCTTGCGGGGGATATTCCTCCAGCAGCACCGCCTGGGAAAGCGGCTGGAGCCCGCCGCCGGTGGTGCCCTGCAGCACGCGGAAGAGAATCAGCATGGGCAGGCTGGGCGCGAGGCCGCACAGGAGGCTCGACACGGTGAAGCCCGTCACCACCGTCAGCAGCAGGCGTTTGCGCCCGAAGTAGTTGGCCAGCCAGCCACTCATGGGCAGGATAATGGCATTGGCCACCAGGTACGAGGTAAGGACCCAGGTGGCTTCATCCGTAGTGGCCGACAGGCTCCCCGCGATATGGGGCAGGCTGACGTTGACGACGGAAGTGTCCAGCACCTCCATCACGGCGCTGGAGAGCACAGCGATCGCCACCAGATTGCGGCGGGCTATCATCCTCTCTCAAATTCTAATGCATGGCAAGCGGCAGGCCGCCCACGAGCAACTTGCTGCGACGCGCGAAATGCTCGAGCTCGGCGCGGAATTTGGGGTCGGCTACCTGGATCAGCGCTTCGACACGCTGGCGGAGGGTCTTGCCGTGCAGATAGGCGACGCCGTGCTCGGTGATCACGTAGTGGACGTCGCCGCGCGAGGTGACCACGCCCGCGCCGGGTTGGAGGTCCGGAACGATGCGTGAGACTGTGCCATTCCTGGCGGTCGAGGGCAGGGCGATAATCGGCAGCCCGCCCTTGGAGCGAGCTGCGCCGCGCAGAAAATCCACCTGCCCGCCGATGCCGCTGTAGGGAGCGTGGCCCATGGAGTCCGAACAGACCTGCCCGGTCAGATCCACTTCAATGGCCGAGTTGATAGCCACCATGCGGTCGTTCTGGGCGATCACGAACGGGTCGTTGCAATAGGCGGTGGGGTGAAACTCGAAGATGGGGTTATTGTCGATGAAATCGAACAATGCCTTGGAGCCGAGCACAAAAGCGGAAATCACTTTATGCGGATGCAGCGTCTTCCGCTCGCCGTTGACGACGCCGGCCTGGATCAGCTCGATGGCGCCGTCGGGGACCATTTCGGCGTGGATGCCGAGGTCCTTGTGATTCCCCAGCAGGGCGAGCGTAGCTTCGGGGATGCCGCCGATGCCAGTCTGAATGGTGGCGCCGTCGGGGATCAGCGCCGCGATATTGCGGGCGATGGCGCAGTGCAGGCCGGTAACCTCGTGGCTCTCGTATTCGACCAGCGGGTGGGAGGTTTCGATGAATGCATTCACGCGGCTCACGTGCAGAAAGGCGTCACCGAGCGCGCGCGGCATCTGGTCGTTGATTTCCACGATCAGGTGGCGGGCGCACTTCGCCACGGTAACGGTGATATCCACGCTGGGACCGAAGCTCATGTAGCCGTAATGGTCGGGCGGCGTGCACTGCAGCAGGGCCACATCGATGGGCAGTGCGCCGGACCGGAAGAGGCCTTCGATCTCGCTCAGGAAAATGGGCGTATAATCGGCGCGGCCCTCCTGCACGGCCTGGCGCACGTTGGCGGCGATGAACAGGGCGTTGGTGCGGAAGTGGCCCTCGTACTCGGGCAGGCTGTAATCGGCGATCCCCATGGTGGCCATGTGGATCACCTCGACGTCGCGCAGCTCGGGGCCGCGGCGGGTGAGCGCACCCACCAGATCCACGGGTTCGGCGCAGCCGTTGTGGATGTAGACGCGCTGCCCGGACTGGACCACGGCGAGCGCCTCATCGGGAGTCACGATGCGGGAACGGTAATCGTTGGTCATGGACGCCTCCCGCGGAGCGTGTATACGCCGCGCGCCAGCTCGGGGCATTTCTCGAGGGCCGCGTCAATGCCGTGGCGGGCGATGGTGAGCACGTAGGGGAGCATGGCCTGGGCGATGGCCACGCTGGCGGAGCGGCCGATATCGGCGGTGAAATTGGGAACGCAGAAGTGCGTCACGCCCTGGTGGACGAAAGTGGGGGCGGCGAGGGTGGTGGGCCGGCTGGTTTCGACCGAGCCGCCCTGGTCGATGGAGACGTCGATGATGGCCGAACCCGGCTTCATACCTTCGACCATGGCCCGGGTCACCACGTGGAGCGTGCGGGTGCCGGCCACCAGGACCGCGCCGATGACCACGTCGGCGCCGGCGACGGCGTCGGCGATGGCGTCTTCATCCGCCAGGTAGGTTTCGGCGTCGGGGACGCGCTCGATGAGGTGACCGAGCTTGCGCGGATCGCGATCGAAGGCGGCTACGCGCGCGCCCGTGGCGGCGGCGGCGCGCGCGGCCGCAAAGCCCACCGAGCCCACGCCCAGGATCACCACGCGGGCCGGCGGAACTCCGGGCGTGCCGCCCAGCAGGATGCCGCGTCCGCCGGAGCTGGAGCGGAGCAGGTGCGCGGCGATGGCGGCCGTCATCTGTCCGGCGATTTCGCTGATGGCGGCGAGCACGGGCAGGCGGCCGTCGTCCTGTTGGATGATCTCACAGCCGATGGCGGTGAGACTGCTGCCGGCCAGCGATTCCACCAGACCGCGGTCCGCCACGGCCAGGTGGTAGAAGGCCATCAGCGCCATGCCCGGCGCGCAGAGACCCAGCTCTTCCGCCGTGGGCCGGCCGATTTTGGCCAGCAACTCGACGCGCTGCAGGACCTCCGCGGGCGAATACGCGATCTCGGCTCCGGCGCGGAGGTACTCGGTGTCGCGGAACATGGCGCCATCGCCGGCGCCGGTCTCGACCCAAACGGTGTGGCCGGCCCCGGTCAGCCGCCGCACCACGGGAGGCGTCAGCGCCACCCGGCGGTCGAAAGCGCCGCGCTCTCGAATCACCCCGATGTTCATTGGCACGCTCCTGTAATGCCAGCAATGTTAACTATCGATATGGTACTCCCCGGATCGCATGAACGGAGTTTAACGGCCCGCGGGAGCAACTTAACTCTCCCGTTGCGTTTTTAGTCTACGTAGGCGATTGAGCAACACCAGGATCGCAGAGGAGAAAAAGACAATGAGACTCATGGGCAGGATGTTAGTGGCGGCGGCGGTCATGGTGATGGGCGCCATGGCGCAGACCGACGAGGTCGACCAGCGCCGAGAAAACCAGCAGGACCGCGTGGCGCAAGGCATCAAGAGCGGCCAGTTGACCGCGGGCGAGACCGCCAACGTGGAAAAGAAGGAGGCGGCTATCAACCAGGAAGTGCACACCGACCGCACCCTGAACGGCGGCAAACTCACCGGCCAGGAGAAGCAGACTATCAACCGGCAGCAGAACCAGATGAGCAAGCAGATCTACGCCGACAAGCACAACGCGGCCACCCAGAACACGTCGCCCAAGAGCGAAGTAGGCGCGCGGCAGAGGAACCAACAGGACCGCATCGCCAACGGCGTTGCGTCCGGCAAGTTGAGCGCCGGCCAAACCGCGAAGCTGGAGAAGGGCGAGACCGGCATCAACAAAGAGGTGAAGACCGACCGCTCGGCCAACGGCGGCAAGCTCACCGCCGCGGAAAAGAAGCAGGTCAATCGACAGCAGAATGGGATGAGTCGCAAGATCTACCGCGACAAGCACTAGCCGCAGCCAAGCGAGGCGCTGAACGTGACGGTGCCGCCCGCGTGAATCTGAACGGTGCGGGGCTACCGATCTGGATGAGGGGCCATTCCGAGGGGATCGACGACTCTATTCACTCTTCCCTATGCTTCTCGGTAGAATTGTTGCCATGGAGCCATTTCGATACCACGTTTACGTTTGCGACCAGCAGAAGCCGGAGGGCGTGCCGTGCTGCCCGGCACGCGGGTCGCGCGGCATGATGGAGGAGCTGCGCCGGGAGATTGTGGCGCAGGGACTGGCCAACGATGTCCAAATCACTACCTGCGGCTCGCTGGGGCTGTGCGAGCGCGGACCGAACATGGTGGTGTACCCAGAAGGGGTGTGGTATTCGGGCGTGCGGGCCGAGGACGTGCGGGAGATCGTGGACTCGCACTTCCACCAAGGGCGCCCCGTGAGCCGGCTGGTGAACACCGACCGGGCGGCGCTGGCGACGGAGGTTTGCGCCAACCGGGACCGGTATCTGGCCTCGGTGCGGGCCAGGGAGGCTGCGGGCGTGATGCCGGACGAGCTGGCGCAGATCATCCGCGGATTTCAGGAGAGCCGCGTGATCCTCACGGCCCTGGATCTGGACCTATTCACCGCCATTCAAAGCGGTGCCACCGCCGCGCAGGCGGCAGCCGCCGCCGGAACCGAGGCGCGCGCCACTGAGATGCTGCTCAACGCGCTGGCTTCACTCGACCTGGTGCGGAAAGAGGGCGCGGTGTTTCACAACTCGCCGGTGGCGGCCCGGTTTCTGGCGGCGGGATCGCCGGACAGCGCGCGCATGGCGATGATGCATACGGTGCGGTTGTGGCGGAGGTGGTCCGGCCTGACCGAGAGCGTGCGGACGGGCACGGCGGCGCCGGACGAACGCAGCGCGGAGGATACCGAAGCGTTCATCGCAGCCATGCACAACAACGCGCGGCAGCGGGCGGCGCAGTTGGCGGAGTGCCTTGTGGGCCCGGCAGCAGCGGGGGAGAATCGCATGCTGGATGTGGGCGGAGGGTCGGGGGCTTACGCCATCGCGTTCGCCCAGGCCAACCCGCGGTTGCGCGCGGAGGTGTTCGACCAGCCGGCGGTGCTGGCCATCGCGCAGCGCCATATCCGGGAGGCGGGGCTAGAGGAGCGCATCTCCACGCGCGTGGGCGATTTGCGCACGGACGAATTCGGCGGCGGCTACGACCTGGTGCTGATCTCCGCCATCTGCCACATGCTGGACGAGGAAGAGAATCGGGATCTGCTGGCGCGCGTGTACCGGGCGCTGGCGGAGGGCGGCCGCGTGGCGATTCAGGATTTCCTGCTGCGGGCGGATAAGACCGGGCCGCGGGCCGCCGCGCTGTTCTCGCTCAACATGCTGGTGAACACGCAGGGCGGCGCCAGCTACAGCGAAGAGGAGTACACCGCGTGGCTGAGCGAGGCGGGGTTCGGCGAGGTGCGGCGCGTGCCGATGGCCGGGCCCGCGGGGGTGTTGGTAGGGCGGCGCGGGTTAGCCTGAACTACCGCTCGATTCCCAGCGCGTTGGACACCTTCTCGAGGGTGGTGAGCAGCCGGTCCAAGTGCTTCTCGGTGTGGGCTGCCGTGCAGGAGATGCGCAACAGGTTCTGCGCGGCGGCCGGGCGCAGCACGGGGTTGATGTAGATGCCTTCGTCGAGCAGCGCTTTGCAGAGGCGGCAGAGATCCGTTTCGTCCTGGATGACCACGGGAACAATGGCGGTCTCGCCGGGCAGCACGGCAAAGCCGCGCGAGCGCAACTCTTCGCGCAGCAATTGGGCGATGCGCAGCAGGTGCTGGCGGCGCTCCGGCTCCTTCTTCATGATCTGAAGCGCCGTGGCCACCGCGGCCACCGACGCCGCCGGCAGGCTGGCCGAGAAGACGAACGGCCGGGAGGTGTGCTTCAGGTAATCGATCACCGAGCGCTCGGCGGCAATGAAGCCACCCACCGACGCCAGCGACTTGCTGAACGTGCCCATGACGATGTCGACGTCGTCAAGCACGCCCAGGTGCTCGGCCGCGCCCGCGCCCGTGGCGCCGAGGACGCCGATGCCGTGGGCCTCATCCACGTAAACGCGCGCGCCGTAAGGCTTGGCGAGCTTGAGGGTGCCGCGCAGGTCGGCGATGTCGCCTTCCATGCTGAAAACGCCTTCGGAAACGACGAAGATCTTCTCATCCGGCGGGCAGTTCTCCAGGCACCGTTCGAAGTGCTCCATGTCGTTATGGCGGAACCGCACGGTGCGGGCGGGCGACCGCAGCGCGCCTTCCACCAGGCTGGCGTGCAGATTGTGGTCGCAGATCATGACATCGCCCTTCTCGGTGAGGGCCGAAAGCGTGCCGTAGTTGCCCTGGAATCCGGTGCTGAACATGATGGCGGCTTCTTTGTGAACCAGGGCGGCCAACTCGGCTTCGAGCTTGACATGCAGGTCCAGCGTGCCGTTCAGCAGGCGCGAGCCGCTGCAGCCGGTCCCGTACTTGTGGACGGCCTGCGCAGCGGCCTCGATTACCTTGGGGTGAGTAATCAGGCCGAGGTAATCGTTCGACCCGAACATCAACACTTTACGCCGCCCCATGCGGACTTCGCCCGGCCCACACCCTTCGCGGTCGCCGAAAACCTCGAAGTACATGTAGAGCCCCGTGGATTGCAGATCACTCGGACGAGTGAAGTTCCGGCATTTCTCGAAAATGTCGTTCGATGCGCTGCCCTTCTTTTTGCCGGTGATGTCGCCAGTTGATATGCGCATGGTCCTCAGTTCCATTCGTAAATTCGGTACGTTTTGTACCGCCTCGCCCCCATGAGCTCGAGGGAGCGATTCATTAACGTGTTGTCTTCCAGTATCCAGGACATTTCGCAGTCGCCATAGCCCAGCTTCCGGGCGTTGCGGACGAGCATGGCATAAAAGCCCGCCGCCAGGCCGGAAGCGCGGTACTCTTCCACCACCCCTAGTGTAAGGACCCGCAGATTTTTGATCAAACGTTGATAATACAGGATTTTGAGCAGCCCCGTGGGGAACAGCCTTCCACCCGCCGGTTTGAGGGCTTGGTTGATGTCGGGCAAGGCCAGCGCGAAGCCCACCACGCTGTCACCCACCTCCCCGATCAGCACCAGTTCCGGCTTGAGAATCTGCTTCATCTCCTTGCCCATCAGAAGAAACTCTTCGCGCGACATAGGGACGAAGCCCCAATTGCGGCTCCATGCCGAATTGTACACGTTCCAGACGCGCTCCACATCCGCGCCGAAATTCTTCATGTCGATGGGACGCACGCGAACCCCGTTAGCCGCGAGCGCCCGGTCCGCCACCCGCTCGATCTTCTTGGTCTCGACGGTGCTGGTGCTGCTGAGGTAGGCGTACAAGTCTTTGGCCTTCCGCAGCCCAGCCTGGTCCATCAAGACCGGATAGTAGCTCGGGTTGTAGGTCATCATGATCACAGGGCTCGAATCGAAGCCTTCGATCAACATGCCGCACTCGTAGTTGGTGGACGGATTCATGGGCCCGCGCATCACCGCGGCGCCGCGGTCGAATACCCACTGGCGCGCGCGTGACAGCAGGGCGCCGGCAACATCCACATCGTTCACGCTTTCGAAAAACCCGAAGAACCCGGCCTTCTCACCATGGAAGCGGTTGTGGTTCCGGTCGAGGATGGCCGCCACGCGCCCTACCACGCGGCCGTCCCGCCAAGCCAGGAAAAACTCGGCCTCGGCATTGGCGTAGAACGGATGCTTGCGGCGGTCGAGCAGCTCCTTAACCGCGATCCGCAACGGAGGCACCCAATAAGGGTCGTTGCGGTACAGTGTGTACGGCAGTTCCACGAATTGTTTCAGCGTTTTCTGGTTGTCAACCGCAACGACTTCAATTCCTCCCAATCCTCAAGCCCCTTTTGAAAGTCTTCTATATATCGCCGGGGCTGCCAGAATCAGGACAAACCCCAACCCGGCACCCGCCAGCACATCAACCGTATAGTGGTATCGACAATAAACTGTAGCAAAAATGAGGAACGGAGTGTAGGCCATATAGGCCCAAAACACCTTTTTTGAAATAAAACGGCTGCCCCACCACGCCAGGATGGTGAGTTCCGTATGGCCGCTCGGAAAGCAGTCATAGTGGGCGGATTCCAGGCGGTCCAGCGTCACCTGCATACTCTTGAACAGCCACAATCCCTGTAAAGGTATGTGTTGTAAATGTCTTAGCAGAAAACGGGGCCCGCGCGCGGGAACTATCAGGTAGCCAACATAGGAGACCAGGAACCCGAGCGCGATTAAAAAAGCATAATATTGGAACTCCGGGTAAAGGCGTTTTCTCCAAATCAAGAAGGCCACCAGGAGCACGGCCGGTACGAAAAGCGTGTAGACCGTCTGCAAGAACTCGGTGAGGATGGGGGACTGGATTCGTTCCAGCCAGACGGTGGGGTGGACGTGCCAGATGCGAAAATCCAAGTTGGCCAGCCACTGGTCGGCATCGCCGCGCCGCACCGCGGGAATGAGCAGCGCCATTTCCTTGTAGCAGAAAGCTACGTAAGGCAGCGGATACCAGTTCCGGAAGAGCCAGCTTGTGCGATTGGGGCGCTTCACCTCGAAGACCAGCAGCGCGACGCCAACCAGGTGCCCGGCGAAAAGAGCGGCAGCGTCGGGAACCCGGTTCCACCAGCCCAGGATCACGACGGAGGTGAAGGCGTAGTACACCAGGATGAGCTTGTCGACGGCCCAGAAACGGGCGAGGGGGGGCCGGTTCAATACTTCAGCCAAGCGGCCTCCTTGTACCAGGCGAGGGTTTGGGCGAGGCCAGCGGCCAGCGGCGTTCGCGCCTCGAAGCCCAGCTCGGCGGCGGCGCGCCGGGTATCGCAGGTCCACCACCGGCAGCGCGCCTCGGCCACTTTTTCACGCGAGATAATGCCGGGCCGGCGCGTAACGTGCGACCACACCTCGGCGCAGAAACCCACGGCGTACGCCACGCGGGCCGGCACGCGAACCACGCGCGGCCGGCGAGACATGATACGCGCGGCGGCTGCGGCCAGCTCGCTCCAGGAAACCGGCTGGGAATGCGCCAGGAAGTAGGCGCGGCCGGGCGCCCCGCGGGAGGCCGCCAGCAGGCCTTCCACGAGGTCCCCGACATAGATGGCGCTGAACCACCGCTCGCCGCCGGCGATTTCGAGCACCCAACCCTTGGAAATGGATCGCAGAAGCTGGAAAACGTCGGTGTCGCGCGGGCCGTAGACCACCGCGGGCCGGACGATTACGGCATCCGGCGCCAGCGCGCGAACCGTCCGCTCGGCTTCCAGTTTCGATTTGCCGTAGTGCGTGAGCGGGCGCGGCTGGGCGTCCTCATCCACGGGCGTGCCGTCGCGGCTGGGGCCGATGGCCGCCAGCGTGCTTACATGGACCAGGCGGACGGCGCGTCCCGCCAGAGCGCGCAGCAGCGTCTCCGTGGCGCGCACGTTGCCGGCGTAGTAATCGCGGCTGGCGAGCGCCTTGGTTACGCCCGCGAGGTGAATCACGGTATGAGCGCCGCTCACTGCTTCCTCCACGCCCTCGCCGCTGGTGAGATCTCCGTAGGCGGCTTCGATCCCCGTGGGCAAACGGCGCGGGCGAGGCTTGCGGCGCAACAGGCAGCGCGCGGGCTCGCCCAGGGCAGACAGTTTGTCCAGCAGATGGCTCCCGATGAAGCCGGTCCCGCCAGTCACCAGAATCATTACTGCGGCGCGCTGCGGAAGGCGACTTCGCCGAAGTAGCTTTCCGCCACGGTGCCGGTGTGCTGGGAGTTGATCTGCAGGCGCAACCCCTTCACATGCGGCGCGGTCTTACCGTAGGCCCGTTGATAATCGGCGGCCACGTTGTGGTTTTCGTCAACCCACCGGTTGGCTTCGGCGGCGCCGGACTGGCACACTACCGCGAAAATATGCACCAGGGGAATCTCGCTGGAGCTTTGCATGGCGCCCTTGGGGGCCGTGCTGTCCCAGAGGTAGGTGATGATGCGCCGGTCGGCGAAGGCGACCAGCACCTGCGCGGCCTGGTCGTCGGTGGAGGCGCGGCGGAAATCGCCGCCGCTCGGCAGGCGGGTGACCTTCCAACTCCAGGTGAGATACGGCGTCTCTTCGGGACTCACATCCAGGCCGCGCTCCAGGGCGAACGAGGCTTTCACGCTCCTGAGGTGGAGGCACGGTTCCCCGCCCTGGCCGTCATTGCAGACGGAGATCTCCGGCCGGCCGTGGTTTACCTTGATTTGCCAGTCCGAAGGCAACTGTCCGGCAGTCCTATTCGCGGTATTCAAAAGGACCACCGCCGACCCGGAAGTGCGCGCCTGATAAAAGAACGCAAGAATAGTGCCAATAAGCAGAAGTCTCTTCAATGATCCTCACAGGGAGCCGGGCGCTGCGCTCTATCTTACTATCGCATGAATCCGGGCTGTTTCGCCATCAAGAACCCGTTTAAACCGGCTGCGATATTCGAGTTGCGAGCCGCAATCCGCTAGACTGTTGGCATGTATCGCAGAGAATTCTTTCATACCACTGCCGGAGCGCTGGCGGCGGCCGGGGCGCAGGCTCAGACCTCGCAGCCGGCGGCCAGCCGCAAGGCCAACCTCAAACTCGGCACGCAGCACGGCGACAGCGACGACATTCTGAAAGTAATGGCGGCGTTGGGAGTGAATCACATTTGCGGCCATCTGCCCTCGGCCAAGTTGGACCAGAACTGGTCGGTGGAATCGCTCACGCGCCACCGGGAGCACGTGGAATCGTTCGGCCTCAAGCTGGAGGCCGTGCCGCTGCCGCTCAGTTCGGTGTACATTACCCGGTCCGAGAGTCCCAACATCATGCTGGGCAAAAGCCCGGAGCGCGACCGCGAAATCGACAACATCTGCCAGATGATCCGCAACGCATCCCAGGCGGGCATCCGGCTACTGAAATACAACATGTCGATTCTCGGCGTGGTGCGGACGGAATCCACGACGGGCCGCGGCGGCGCCACTTACAGCACTTTCAATTACGAAAAGGCGGCCGACCGGGACACACCGACCGAAGCGGGGCCGGTAAGCGCGGAGCAGGCGTGGGAACGCATCGGCTATTTCGTGAAGCGCGTCGTGCCCGTGGCGGAGGAGCACAAGGTGCGGCTGGCCTGCCATCCGCACGACCCCGCCATGCCCGAGCCGCAGGGCTTTCGCGGCGTTCACCGCGTGCTCGGCAGCGTGGACGGGCTGAAGCGATTCGTCGAGCTGAGTCCCAGCCCGTCTCACGGCCTGAACTTTTGCCAGGGCACGGTTTCGGAGATGCTGAAGAAACCCGGTGAGGAGATCTACGATGTGATCCGGTACTTCGGCTCGCGCGGCAGGATTTTCAACGTGCATTTCCGCAACATCAAGGGCGGCTTCCTGAATTTCCAGGAGACCTTTCCGGACAACGGCGATGTGGATTTCATCCGGGCGATCCGGACCTACAAAGAGGTGGGCTACGACGGGCTGCTGATGCCCGACCACGTACCGCAGGTGGCCGGCGATACCGGGGGCAGGCAGGCGTTTGCCTACTGCTTCGGCTACATCCAGGCGCTGATCCAGATGGTGAACCAGGAAGGGTGAGGGGTCTTCTGGCGTTCAACCCCGCCGCCCGGAAGTCAGATTCGCATCCATGTAGGTTCGGAGCACGGCATTGATCCGTGTTTGGTAACCCTTCTGTTTCCGCAGCCATTCGAGGAGATCCGCATCCAGGCGGATGGTGATGGTTTGCTTGGCCGCCGGAATGACCACGCGCGCCTTTTTCCAAAACTCCCGATTGGTCGGCCGCGCCTCCGGGTCGCTCCCGATGGCACGCCGGATTTGCCGGTCGCTCAGAGAACGGAGGCGATTCCAATCGGTGCGCTCCTTAGCTGAAGTTTTCCCAGTACGCTTCTCTTTCATGTCGTTCTGCCTTCCACGCCGAGATAATTCGACGTTCAGTCCGGGACACATCGGCGAAGATGACCGTGATCTCAACGCCGCTTACGATGCCAATGGCATACACGCGAACCTCGCCGTACTCAAAGCGATCGTCCGCTCTCTCAAGCGTGGGGCCTTCGAAGATCTTCACGGCATCCTCAAACGCGACGCCGTGGCGGGCAATGTTGCCTCGGTTTTTCTTTCGGGGCCCAAGCGTATCTCATGACATCATATTTACATTATGTATTTACGTATGGGCGGTTCGCAACAGGGTAGTGCGCAATAGGGCAGCCGAGTGCCACTGCGGTAGAATCGAATGTGTCTGGACCACGCTACCATATGAACCCTCCTGAGGTATGCGAGATGTGCGGCCATCATGTCGGCGTGAGGCAGAAGGCCCATATAATCGCTGAGGGGAAGAAGACCGGAAGTAACGTGTTGATGCTCTGTCCCACCTGCCATATCATGTTCGATACTCACCTGAAGCCAACGTGTTCAAAGCCATGATAGAGGCGGGCCTGCAGGGGTTCCCTGAGTCGTGGAAGAAGTCTATTTACGAACAAGCGGCAGAGGCATCGGCAAAAGCGTTGAGAAGAAACAGGGGTTAATCAAAATGGCAGGGGATTCTGATCGCCACGCGCCTCTTTTGGCGCCTTCTTGAAAGCCGATGCGTCCACCAGTGGGATGTTCGGCTGCTTCCCCTCGAACAGCTCCCGGATGGTGAGGATTTGGATCTTGGGGTACTTGCCGTACAGCGTTTCGTAATAGCCCGCCTTCACAGCCTCGGTTCGCATCGGCCCCGTCGAATCCGTCAATGTGATAAACACGCCGATCTTGGCCTCTTCGCGGTCTACGACGTGCGCTAGGTCGCGGACCATCGCGACGTTCACGTTTTCGCCGCCCTTCACTGAGACGATGGCCTTCTCTGTTGTCTTGCCATCGGGCTTGAAGTAGATCAATCCGTCAATGCCGGTATCGGCGCCCTTCTTTTTCCCGGCGAACGGAACGGCGTTCACGAGTGAAACGGCCCACCACTGGAATTGATATTTGTCCTGATTCGCCAGAGCTCTCGCCCCGTCCAGATCCTTCGGCGTGCCGTGAACCTCATATTGGATGCCTGGGAAAGCGTCCTTCAAGCGCTTCTCAATGAGGGAGATCGCGAGGTGTGTGATATCGATGCCTACCCATTGACGTCTTAGCTTTTGCGCGGCGTGAATCGTGGTACCACAGCCGCAGAACGGGTCCAAAACTACATCGCCCTCATTTGAACTTGCGGCTAGAACACGTTCCAGCAGGGCTTGTGGTTTTTGTGTGGGATACCCGAGTCGCTCTTGAGCCTGAGAATTGATCGGCGATATGTCATCCCACAGGTTTTGGATCTTCTGCCCCGGCTGTTCATCCAAGTAGCGTTTTAGCCGGATACGCCCGCCCTTGTCTGGTGGGAACCAGAGCCGTCCCTCCTTGTCGTATTGTTCCATCTTCTTCCGACTGACAGCCCATCCATTCGGGTGCGGCTTATAGCCCTTGTACTGGTACATGAGGTTCGGGCGCACACCAGGATTCCTCAGGTCGCTTGTGGTGAATATCCTGCCATCTGGGTCTTTGTACGTGAACTTCGTGTCGATGTGCTTCTGTGAGTACGGGACGTAAATCTGGTTCCAGGTCGGGTTGTCGCCCTTAGAAAAGTAGAGGATGGTATCCGTCACATCCCCGTAGCCGCTTGATACATTGCCGTGGGAACTGGTCCGCTTCCAGACAATTTCCGTCTTGAAATGCTCGGCTCCGAACACGGCATCCATCAGGATTTTCAGGTAGTGGCTGGCAGTCGGGTCGCAGTGCAGGTACAGGCTCCCGGTCGGCTTTAAGACCCGACGGAGTTCCAACAGTCGCAAGGCCATCATGGCGAGGTACGCCATCATGTCGTTCTCTTTCAAGAACGCGCGCATGGACCGCAGCATTTCCGCCGCGTCGGTATTGGGGCCGTGCATCACGCCGTCGAAGGCAAGCTCGGCTTCGTCGCCCCAGTGCCAGGTGTCTTCAAAGGCTTCAATCTGTGCGCGCGATTTCTCGCCGGCCGTGCTACGAAACAGAACGTTGTACGTGGCCTGACTGTTGAACGGTGGGTCGAGGTAGACGAGGTCCACGCTCTCATCGTCAATGCAGCCTCGCAGCACATCGAGGTTGTCGCCGTAGTAGAGCCTGTTCATCTTCGGGTAGTCGGCGGATTCGCCGATTAGAATTAGGGTATCAGGATTCTCACCTGATCCACTTCCGCCCGCCACTCTTCCTCGGTCATGTCGAAAAAGGGGATGCCCAGAGTGGAGGCGTGTTGAATGAAGGCGATTCGCGGCATCCCTGCTAACTCCGCCGCCTTGCCGCTGGAGATCTTACCCTGGCGGTACAGTTCCAGGATGATCAACTCGCGCACCGTGTCCTTCAACGGCCTGTCGAACATTTGCAGCAAACCGGCCAATTCCGAATCCAGCGGGATGTTGATCGTCATCGTCTGTCCGTCGCCCTACTCCGCCAGCGATTCCTCGCCGGTATCCTCGGGCAGGCCGCCGGCGTATTGCAGGCGCGTCTCTTCGTCGTAACCGGGGATGGTATCCAGCACCGGTTCGGCCGCGGGCTCCTCCACCACGTCCTCGCCGGCAATCTTCACCTGGCGGTAATACTCCATGCCGGTGCCGGCCGGGACCAGGCGGCCCATGATCACGTTCTCCTTCAGTCCGCGCAGGTAGTCCACCTTGCCGTTGATGGCGGCTTCGGTGAGCACGCGCGTGGTCTCCTGGAAGGAGGCCGCGGAAATAAACGAATCGGTGGAGAGCGAAGCCTTGGTGATGCCCAGCAGCACGGCCTTGCCCTGCGCCGGCCGCTGGCCCGCTTCCAGAACCTTCATGTTCTCGTCGCGGAACTTGAACCGGTCCACCACCTCTTCCGGCAGGAATTCGGTGTCGCCGATGTCCTCCACCTTCACCCAGCGCATCATCTGGCGGGAGATGACCTCGAGGTGCTTGTCGTTGATATTGACGCCCTGCAACCGGTAGACTTCCTGAATCTCGTTGACCAGGTATTTTTGCAGCTCCTTCTCGCCCAGCACGTCGAGAATGTCGTGCGGGTTGCGCGGGCCGTCCATGAGCGGCTCGCCGGCCTTGACCCGCTCGCCTTCCTGAACGTTGATGTGGACGCCGCGCGGCAGCGAATACTCGCGCTGTTCGCCGTCGTCGCCGGCCACGAAAATTTTGCGCTGGCCCTTGGTGACTTCGCCGTACTTCACCACGCCGTTGATTTCCGCGATGATGGCCGTCTCACGCGGCTTGCGCGCCTCGAACAACTCGACCACGCGCGGCAGACCGCCGGTGATGTCCTTGGTCTTGGTGGTTTCGCGCGGGATCTTGGCCAGCACGTCGCCGGCGTGGACCTCGTCGTTATCGTGAACCATGAGGTGGGCATGCGTCGGCATGAGGTACTTCTTGGCTTCCGAACGCGAGCCCGCCGCGCCTTCCGGCCGCACGATAATCTGCGGCTGCCGCTTCTCGTCCGGTGAATCCGCGACGACCAGTTGCGACATGCCGGTGACTTCGTCCACGCGCTCCTGCATGGTAAGGCCGTCGACCAGGTCTTTGAAGTGCACCGTGCCGGTGACTTCGGTCAGAATCGAGAAGGTGTAAGGATCCCATTCCAGCAGGATCTGGTTGGCCTTCACGGGAGCGCCGGCTTCGGCCAGGATTCTGGCGCCGTATACCACCGGGTAGCGCTCCTTTTCGCGGCCCTTATCGTCCACCACCGCCATGATGCCGTTGCGGTTCATGGCGATGATCTCGCCCGTCTTGCTGCGCACCGTCTGGATGCCGATGTAGCGGGCGAAACCGTCGGACTTGGCGTCCTGCGTGGACTGCTCGCTGACCCTGGTCGCGGTTCCGCCGATGTGGAAGGTGCGCATGGTCAACTGCGTGCCGGGCTCGCCGATGGACTGCGCGGCGATCACGCCCACGGCCTCGCCGCGCTCCACCAGCCGTCCGGTGGCCAGGTTGCGGCCGTAGCACATGACGCACACGCCGCGCTTGGATTCGCAGGTGAGCACCGAGCGGATCTTCACGCGTTCGATGCCCGCCGCCTGAATGGCCGCCGCCAGGTCCTCGGTGATCTCCTCGTTGACGCCCACGATCACGTTGCCTTCGTAATCCTTCTGGTTTTCGAGCGCCACGCGGCCCACAATGCGGTCGCGCAACGGCTCGATGATTTCACCCGATTCGATGATCGGCTCGACGTAGATGCCTTCGGTGGTGCCGCAGTCGTTCTCGGTGACGATCACGTCCTGCGCCACGTCCACCAGGCGCCGCGTCAGGTAGCCGGAATCGGCGGTCTTCAAAGCGGTGTCGGCCAGTCCCTTGCGGGCGCCGTGCGTCGAGATGAAGTATTGCAGCACGTTGAGGCCTTCGCGGAAGTTGGCCGTAATGGGGGTTTCGATGATCTCGCCCGAGGGCTTGGCCATCAGGCCGCGCATGCCCGAAAGCTGGCGGATCTGCTGCTTGGAACCGCGCGCGCCCGAGTCCGCCATGATGTAAATCGGGTTGAGGTAGCGGCCGGTGCGGTCGTCCTCTTCCATGGATTTCATCATTTCGTCGGAGACTTTCTCCGTGACCTTGGACCAGATTTCGATGATCTTGTTGTAGCGCTCGCCGTGGGTGATGGCGCCGTCCTGATACTGGCTCTCGACCGCGACCACCTCCTTTTCGGCCTCGCGCACCAAGGCGGCTTTCTCCTCCGGCACCACCATGTCGTCGATGCCGATCGAAATGCCGGCGCGCGTGGCGTACAGGAAGCCCAGCGCTTTGACTTCGTCGAGCATCTGCACGGTGGTGTGCAGCCCGAATTTCAGATAGCAGTATTGCACAAGCTGGCCCAGGCCCTTCTTCTTCAGAAGGCCGTTGATGAACGGCATGTCCGCCGGGAGGCTGTCGTTGAGGATCACGCGGCCGACGGTGGTTTCCATGTACTGCTTGATGAACTCGATGGGCTCGGTGTGCAGGATGTTCTGGTTGTCAAAGGCGTGCACCAGGTCGATTACGCGGCCGGTGTAACGCAGCTTGATGGGGGTGAGCGTCTCCACCTCGCCCATCTCGAGAGCGATAAGCACGTCGTCGGTGGAAGCGAAGGTGCGGCCCTCGCCCTTGGCGCCCGGACGCGCCTTGGTCAGGTAGTAGCAGCCCAGCACCATGTCCTGCGTGGGGACGGCGATGGGGCTGCCGTGCGCCGGAGAAAGAATGTTGTTGGCCGAGAGCATCAGGGTGGAAGCTTCGATCTGCGCTTCCGGCGAGAGCGGAATGTGCACCGCCATCTGGTCGCCGTCGAAATCGGCGTTGAACGCCGTGCACACCAGCGGGTGAATCTTGATGGCCTTGCCTTCCACCAGCACCGGCTCGAAGGCCTGTATGCCCAGGCGGTGCAGCGTGGGAGCGCGGTTCAGCAGAATGGGGTGGTCCTTGATGACCTCTTCCAGAATGTCCCACACCACGGGGTCCTGCTGCTCCACCAGCTCCTTGGCCTGCTTGATGGTGGTGCAGTGGCCGCGCTGCTCGAGCCGGTGGTAGATGAAGGGCTTGAACAGCTCGAGCGCCATCTTCTTGGGAAGACCGCACTGGTTGAGGCGCAGTTCGGGGCCGACCACGATGACGGAACGGCCGGAGTAATCCACGCGCTTGCCGAGCAGGTTCTGGCGGAAGCGTCCCTGCTTGCCCTTGAGGGTGTCGGAGAGCGATTTGAGCGGCCGGTTGTTGGCGCCGCGCAAGACGCGGCCGCGGCGGCCGTTGTCGAACAGCGCGTCCACGGCTTCCTGCAACATGCGCTTTTCGTTGCGCACGATCACATCGGGCGCGTGCAGCTCGATGAGCTTCTTCAACCGGTTGTTGCGGTTGATGACGCGGCGGTAGAGATCGTTGAGGTCGGAGGTAGCGAAGCGTCCGCCGTCGAGCGGAACCAGCGGACGCAATTCGGGCGGGATGACCGGAATGACGTCGAGGATCATCCACTCCGGCTTGTTGCCGGATTTGCGGAACGATTCCACCACGCGCAGCCGCTTGGCGAATTTCAGCTTTTTCTGGACCGACGCCTCGGTCTTCATCTTTTCGCGAATCTCTTCGCTCAAGGCATCCACGTCGACCTTCTTGAGCAGCTCCTTGATGCCCTCGGCGCCCATCATGGCGACGAACTTGCCCGGAAACTCCTGGTCGAGCTGGCGCTTCTTCTCGTCGGTGATGACCTCGCCTTTAGAGATGGTCGTGACCTCGCCGGGGTCCACCACCACGAAGGCTTCAAAGTAGAGAACCCGCTCGAGCTCGCGCAGGGTGATGTCCAGCAGGTGGCCGATGCGGCTGGGCAGGCCCTTGAAAAACCACACGTGGGAGCAGGGGCTGGCCAGCTCGACGTGCCCCAGGCGCTCGCGCCGGACGCGGGCCAGGGTGACTTCCACGCCGCACTTATCGCAGATGACGCCGCGGTGCTTCATGCGCTTGTACTTGCCGCACAAGCACTCCCAATCCTGGGTGGGACCGAAAATTCGCGCGCAGAACAGCCCATCGCGCTCCGGCTTGAACGTCCGGTAGTTGATGGTTTCCGGCTTGGTGACTTCGCCGTGGGACCAACTCCGGATTTTTTCCGGAGACGCCAGAGAAATGCGGATGGAATCGAAATCCGCGATCAAATTCGCCCGATCGTA
>JBEKTU010000055.1:0-34097 GCA_049515735.1 Bryobacteraceae bacterium | reverse complement strand
TGTGGCACGAAAGTAGGATTATGCCAGGAATCGTGGCACGAATTGCCAACAATTCTGGCAAGCACTCGCAGGGAGCCGTTTAGAATCAACAGGTGGCTTGTCAACTACTCTGACATCCTACAGGCCCGGCCCGCTATGCTATAATTCTTAAGTCTCACCTGTTGCAACAGATCCAGGGAATTCTTATGCCGAAGCTCAAGACCCATAAGGGTGCGTCTAAGCGGTTCAAGAAGACCGGCACGGGCAAAGTGATGCGCAATCACGCCTTTGCACGGCATATCCTGACCTCGAAACCGCACAAGCGCAAGAAGAAACTGCATCAGCGCGTGCTGGCCGATCCGGCCAATCAGCCCGCTCTGAAACGCATGATCCCGTATTAAGGGGATCGGCGGTTTGCGCGGACGGAGCGCGTGGCACGTGCCCGATCCGCCAAACGAATCCAACCACCGAAAGGAGATCAAACGTGCCCAGAGTCAAACGAGGTACCCACCGGCGGGCGTCGCGGAAAAAGACGCTCAAACAGGCTTCCGGTTACTTTCTCACCAAGAGCAAGCTGTATCGCGCGGCCCAGGAGGCCGTGGAACGCGGGCTCAAGTTCGCGTACGTCGGCCGCAAGAACAAGAAGCGCGACTTCCGCGCGCTGTGGATCGTGCGCATCAATGCGGCGTGCCGCGAAGCCGGCATATCCTACAGCCAGTTTGTGCACGGGCTGAAGGCCGCCGGGCTGGACCTGAACCGCAAGTCGCTGGCGGATGTCGCCCTGCATGACGACGCCGCATTCCGCCAGTTGGTGGGGACGGCCAAAGCCGCCCTCGAGAAAGGGTGAGCCAGGTATGAGTCCCGTCGAAACCGAGACCGATTCCCTGAGCAATCTGGAAGAACGCATCCAGCAGGCCATCCAACTGGTGGCGCGGCTGCGTGGGGAGAGAGACGCCGCGCTGGCGGAAGCCGCAGGCGCCAAGGCCGAGGCGGCGCGCCTCGCCGCCGAAATGAAGACGCTCCAGGCGGAGCGGAAACAGGTCCGCGCCCGCGTCGAAAAACTGCTGGGGCAGATCGATCAACTGGGCGCTGGTTAGGGCGCCGCCTTCCGGAGGTCCGGATGGAAAGCAGCACGCCCGAGAGACAAGCCGTTCGCGTCACTATCCTGAGCCGGCCGTATACGTTGCTGGCAACGGGCGATCCCCGCGAAGTGGAGGAGGTGGCGGCCAGCGTGGACGAGCTGATGCTTTCGATCGCCGCTAAAGCTCCCAACGCCGACTCGACACGCATCGCTGTGCTGGCCTGCCTGCACCTGGCCGACAAGCTGCGCACGCTGGAGCGCGACCTGGATCGTCTGAAGCATCGGGTCGATAGCAAGTCCGTCGAGTTTGCTGGGATGCTCGAGCAATTGATTGCCTCGGCGGGAGAACGCTGATGGCTGGGCGAATGCCCCTCGCGCTGCTGGCCGGGGCCGCGCTTTTCGGGGCTGCTACCTACCAGGCGGAAATTGCACAGTGGCGGCGCGCGCGCGAGGCAGAGTTGCGCGGAGACGGAAGCTGGCTCACGGTGGCGGGATTATTCTGGCTGCGCGACGGCTCGAACCGCTTCGGCAAGGATGCATCCAACGAGATTGTGCTCCCCGATGGCCCCGCCCACGCCGGCGCGTTCGAGTCGCGCAACGGCAAGGTGACCGTCAGCATGGACGGACACACGCGCCAGCTTGCACCCGATTCCGCGGATACGGTCAGCGTGGGACGGCTGAGCCTGTCGGTGATCCGCCGCGGCCCTAAATTCGGAATCCGGCTGAGGGACCCGGCCAGCCAGGCTCGCCGCGATTTCCACGGTCTCGACTATTTCCCCGTGAGCGAAGAGTACCGCGTGACCGCCAGGTTCGTCGCCGAGCCGCGGAAGATCCCCATCGCCAACGTGTTGGGCCAGAACGCGCCGATGGACAGCCCCGGATACGTTGTGTTCCGCCTGCACGGCCAGGAACTGCGGCTTTACCCGGTTTTTGAAGCGCCCGCCACGAGCCTGTTCTTCATGTTTCGCGACCAGACCAGCGGGAAAGAAACTTACGGAGCAGGCCGGTTCCTGGATACGGACCAGCCGCGCGGCGACCAGGTGGTGCTGGACTTCAACAAGGCCTATAACCCTCCTTGTGCGTTCACGCCCTATGCTACGTGCCCGCTGCCTCCGCAGGAGAACCGGGTGGCGGTCAGAATCGAAGCGGGGGAAAAGAACTACGGACATTAAATCACTCCCCCAAGAAATGAAAACCGATTCCACGGCTGGCGAAAAATTCCAAAAACTGGTCGAAATCATGGGCCAGTTGCGCGCTCCGGGCGGGTGCCCGTGGGACCGCGAACAGACCTTCGATAGCATTAAGCCGTACACTCTCGAGGAGACCTACGAGGTTCTCGACGCCATCGACCGGCGCGAGTGGAAGGAACTCGCCGAAGAGTTGGGTGACTTCCTGCTGCAAGCGGTCTTCTACGCGCAGATGGGCTCGGAACAAGGGCTGTTCCGCATCGAGGACGCGCTCGACGCCATCAATGAAAAGCTCATTCGGCGCCATCCACACGTGTTCGGGGAGGAATCGGCGGAATCGGCCGGAGATGTGAAACGCATCTGGAGCGAGGTGAAGGCGGCGGAAAGGAAAGAGCAGGGCAGGGAAGAGGCCGGCCTTCTAGTCTCGGTGCCGCGCGCGCTGCCGGCGCTGGTGGAGGCGCAACAGATCGCCTCGCGCGCCGCGGGCGTGGGGTTCGATTGGGAGAATCCCGAACAGGTGCTCGAGAAGCTGCATGAGGAGCTGGCCGAGTTCGACGAAGCACGGCGCAACGCTTCGCCAGAGCAGCTTGAAGACGAGCTCGGCGACCTGCTGTTCGTGCTGGTGAACCTGGCGCGATTCGTGAAGGTGGATCCCGAGCAGGCGCTGCGCGGAACCAACGCCAAGTTTCGCGAGCGGTTCGGCTACATCGAGCTCAAGCTAGCGGAGCGCGGCAGGAAACCGGCAGATTCCAATATCGAGGAAATGGAAACGCTGTGGCAGGAAGCCAAGCGGTGATCGAGATCCGCCGGTTGCACCGATTCAACGAGTTTGAGGACGCCGTCCGCTTGCAGCAGACCATCTGGGGGTTTGCCGATATGGAGATGCTGCCAATGCGCTCTTTCGTGGTATCCGGAAACGTGGGCGGACAACTGTTCGGCGCGTACGACGGCGGTGAGATGGTCGGGTTCCTTATAGCCGTGCCGGGCATCAAGCCGGGCCCGCGGGCGTATCTGCACAGCCACATGCTGGGGGTGCTTCCGGCCTGGCGGGATGCCGGAATCGGGCGGCTGCTCAAGCTGCGGCAGCGCGAGGAAGCCCTGGAGCGCGGAATCGAGCTGATCGAGTGGACCTTCGATCCGCTGGAGCTCAAGAACGCTTTTTTCAACATTGAACGGCTGGGCGCAATTGTGCGGCGGTACTCCGAAAACCATTACGGCGTGAGCGACAGCCCGCTCCACGGAGGGCTGCCTACGGACCGCTTGATCGCCGAATGGTGGCTCGATTCGCCGCGCGTGCGGGCTGTGCTGGCGGGCGAAGCCATGGCGCGGAGCGTCCAGGAGCGCATCGTCTACCCTGCCGATATGGCGCGGATTCGCAGCGAAGACCCTGGCGGCGCGCGTGAAATCCAGAGAACCAACGGCGAAAAGTTCCAGCGCGCTTTCGGGCGCGGGATGGCCGTGACCGGCTTCGAGCGCGGCGAAACGGAAGGAACCTACCTGTTGGAGCCATGGCCATGAAGCTCGAACGTGTAACCCTGCGCCAGATCAATATGCCCCTGGTCGATTCTTTCGAAACCAGTTTCGGGCGCACCGCCGAGCGCCACATCATCCTGGTGGAAGCGCAGGGCGAGGGGGTGTCCGGATGGGGCGAAGTGACCGCCGGCGAAAGCCCGTTCTACAACGAGGAATGGACCGGCTCGGCGTGGATGATCCTGCGCGATTACGCGGCGCCGCGCGTCATCGGCCGCGAACTGGAGAGCGCCGCGGACGTGTATCCGCTGACGGCGCACATACGCGGCCACAACATGGCGCGCGGGGGCCTGGAAACGGCCGTCTGGGATCTGGAGGCGCGGCTGGACGGCGTGCCGCTGTGGAAGAAGATCGGCGGGGCCCGGCGCGAGATTCCCTGCGGGGTCTCCATTGGCATTCAAGCCACGGTCGAGCAGCTTCTGGAGAAGATCGAGCGCGAGCTGGCCGCGGGGTACCAGCGCATCAAGATCAAGATCAAGCCGGGCTGGGACGTGGAGGTGGTGCGTAGGGTGCGGGAGCGTTTCCCCGGAATCAAGCTGATGGCGGACGCCAACTCGGCCTACACGCTGGCCGACGCTAACCGGCTTCGGCAGCTCGACGATTTCTACCTGATGATGATTGAGCAGCCGCTCAGCCACGACGACATCATCGACCACGCGGAGCTGCAACGAATGCTCCAAACCCCCATCTGCCTGGACGAATCAATCCGCACGGCGCACCACGCGGAGCAGGCCATCAGGCTGGGCGCTTGCGGCATCATCAACATCAAGCTGGGGCGCGTGGCGGGGTTCCGCGAGGCCAAACGGGTACACGATGTGGCCCAGGCCGCGGGGATTCCGGTGTGGTGCGGCGGCATGCTCGAGGCGGGCGTGGGGCGCGCGCACAACGTGGCGCTGGCCACGCTGCCGAATTTCGTGCTGCCGGGCGACGTTTCGGCGAGCCGGAGGTACTGGAAGCGCGACATCATCCAGCCGGCCGTCGAAACCACGCCGCGGGGCACTATCGCCATTCGCGATGAGCCGGGCTTGGGCTACGCGCTCGACCACGACTACATCCGCGCCATCACGGTGCGCCAGGAGTCCATCGGTTGAACGCCTTCGTCTCGCTGCTGCGCGACAACCGCAACTACCGGTACACGTGGGCCGGCCAAGTGGTGAGCGAGATCGGCGACCACTTCAACAACATCGCGGTATTCAGCCTGGCGGTGGCGCATACCAAGTCGGGGCTGGTGGTGAGCGGGGTGATGCTCTCGCGCGCCATCCCGGCGGTGCTGATTGGGCCGCTGGCGGGCGTGGTGCTGGACCGGGCCAACCGCAAACACGTCATGATCGCCAGCGATTTGATCCGGGCGATAGTGGCCATGGCTTTCATCCTCACGGTGAGGCGCACGGACACCTGGCTACTGTATGTCCTCAGCGCCCTGCTCATGCTGGCGTCGCCGTTCTTCACCAGTGGGCGCGCGTCCATTCTGCCGTCGATCGCCACCAAAGACGAGCTGCACACCGCCAATTCGCTGACCCAGACCACGCAGTGGACCACGCTGACGATCGGCACTTTCCTGGGCGGAACGAGCGTGATGCAGTTCGGATACCAGTGGGCGTTTTTCGGCAACTCGCTTTCCTTCCTGGTCTCAGCGCTGTGCATTTCCCGGCTGTTTCTGGCGGGCCACGGCTTCCGCCCGCCGCGCAGCTCGCTCACCGAAGCCGAGGTGGTGCGGCCCTGGCACGAGTACGCAGAGGGGTTGCGGTACATGCGCGCCACGCCGCTCATTCTGGGATTGGCCCTGATCAACGTCGGCTGGGCCACCGGCGGCGGGGCGGCGCAGATCCTGTTCACCGTCTTCGGCGAGCTGGTTTTCAATCGCGGACCGGCCGGGCTCGGCACCATCTGGAGCTTCGCCGGAGTGGGCCTGTTGTGCGGCGGAGCGCTGGCTTACAGCATCGGGCGGCGTCTCAGCTTCACCAATTACAAACGCTCGATTGCGATTTGTTACGTGGTGCATGGCGGTTCCTATATACTGTTCAGCCAGATGCGCAGCTTTACGTGGGCGCTGGTGTTCATCGCGCTATCGCGCGCGGGGGTGGGGTTCAGCTCGGTGATGAACATGTCGCAACTGCTGCGCTGCGTCCCCAACGCGTTCCGGGGCCGGGTGTTCGCCACCATGGAATCGACCACCTGGTCGGTGATGATGATCTCGATGATGCTGGCGGGCATCGCTTCCGAGCATTGGGACCCGCGGACCATCGGCGCAATTGCGGGAGCGCTGAGCTCCACGACCGCGATATTCTGGGGCTGGGCGCATTTCACGGGCCGGCTGCCCGAGCCGGCGCGCGCGGGTGTGGACCCGGAGGAGATCGAAGTTCATGGAGAGCCGAACGTCTGATGGAGGTCTCGCCGGCCGCGTGGTGCTGGTCACCGGCGCGGCCCGCCGAATCGGGCGAGGGATCGCCCTGCGGCTGGCGGAAGAGGGCGCGCGGGTAGTTATTCACTACCAGCGCTCGGAAGCCGACGCGCGCCGCACGGCGGAGAAGTGCGGCGGCGCGGCGCTGGTGCGCGCCAACCTGGAAAGCGTGGCCGAAATCGGGCGCATGTTCGCGGAAGTGGAAGAGCGCTTCGGACGGCTGGACGGGCTGGTAAACAACGCGGCGCGCTTCACGCGCCGGCTTCCGCTCGAAATCACCGAGCAGGACTGGGATTTTATTCACTCCGTAAACCTGAAGGCGGTCTTCTTCTGCTGCCAGAGCGGCGCACGGCTCATGAAGAAGAGCGGGGGCGGGCGCATCGTGAATATCAGCTCGCTGGGCGGCATACGCCCCTGGGCGGAGCACGCCCACTACTGCGCCTCAAAAGCAGGGGTGATCATGCTGACGCGCGCGCTGGCGAAGGCCTTCGCGCCGGAGATTACGGTGAACTCGGTGGCGCCGGGCGTGATACCGTTCGAAGACATCGACGAGCGCGGCCGGAAGATGATCGAAGCTACTCCGGCCGGCCGCGGCGGGACGCCGGCTGAGGTCGCGGACGCGGTGGTTTACTTTCTGAAGGCGTCGACTTTTGTCACCGGGCAAGTGCTGGCGGTGGACGGCGGGCTGAGCCAGCGGTAAGCGGACGCTCGGTTCCAAGTTGGTACCATCGAAGTGAGATGGCGATCCGCTTGAACACCCGCATCATCCAGCAACTGGAATTGGGCGTGGCGGAGGCGCGCCAGCGGCGCCACATGCGAAGCCAGCGCGAGCAATTCCGCGCGTTAGTCGAATCTCTGCCGGCGATGTCGGGCAGCGCGGAATTGATCCGCGAAGACCGCTATGGCGGACATCGATCAAACGTCCCGTCGTAGTAGTCGATGCCAGCGTGGCGATCAAGTGGCTGTTGCTGCTGCGTGAGAAGGTGCGAAAGAATCAATTTGGGCCGCCGATGAACACCGATAAAAGCGGATTGAAAGCAAGATGCTTATCGGCGTTTATCGGTGTTCATCAGAGGCCAGGATTCTGTAGGATGGTCTGGGCAAGCTAAAGCATGCCCTACCCCGCACCTCTCGCTATACTGAAATTCGTGGCGCGGCTGAACTGGAAAAGCACAGCTTCGTATGTCGCCCTGCTGGCGGCCGCGTTCGTAGTGGCGGTCGTGGGGAGCTGGATGTTCGGGGCGCAGGTGGACAACTACGCCTACGATTACATGTTCCGGCTTTATCAGCCCCAGCCGTGGCAACCGCAATCGGTGCTGCTGGCCATCGATGAGCGGACTCTCTCCGCCATCCCCGGCGGCATCCACGCCATCCGCCAGCCGCTGGCCGAGGCACTGCGCCTGGTCGCGCCGGCTTCGCCCAAGGCCGTCGCGGTGGACGTGATCCTGGCGGAGAGAAGCCAGGACCCGGCGGTGGATACCGCGTTGGCACAAGCTTTCCATGCCACGCCGAACCTGGTGCTGTCATGCGAGCTGATCGACGACGGCCGGCAATGGGAAGAGCCGCTGGAGGAGTTCCGGCGCGGCGCGGCGCTGGGGCACGTTTACGCCGATCCGGATAAGAACGACTCCGTCACGCGCGCCATTCCTCTGGAAAAACGCTCGGGCCATGTGCGGCGGTGGGCTCTGTCGCTGGAGGCGTTTCGGCTGAGCCGGGGCGCGCCCATCATCGAATCTCCCTCCGACCTTCAGATCGGCAGCACCGTGATTCCCGTGCGCGGCGACAGCCGGCCCATGCGCGTGCGGTTCATTCCGTTCGACATGGCACCCATCCCCCGCGTATCCCTCAAGGGCCTGCTCGACAATCCCGACCGGGCCAAGGAATTCACGGGCAAGGTGGTGTTCATAGGGGTCACTGCGATCACGGAGGTTCGCGACCGCCTGTTGACCCCCTACGCGCTGGGGCGCCAGACCACGGGGATCGAAATCAACGCTCAGGCGTTTGAAACCATGGCGCAGGGCCTCTTCCTGACCGATGTTTCCGATTTCTGGGTGCTGCTCTTCAGCCTCGGCCTGGTGGCGGCTGCGGGCCTGGCGTTCCGGTACCTGCCGGGGTGGCGGGCATACGCCGCGGGCGTGCTGATTCTGGCGTGCGCCGGCGTCACGCCCTACGTCTTTTTCACGCACCAGCGCGTGCTTTCTTTTTCGACGCCGGCATCCGCGGCGCTGTTCGGGACCATGACGGCGGCGGCTTACTATCACCTGGTGGTGCGCCGCAATTTGCGCATCGAGCAGGCGGCGCGCGCGCGCTACCAGCAGGCCATGCACTTCGTCACGCACGAAATGCGCACGCCTCTTTCGGCCATCCAGGGATCCAGCGAGCTGATCTCGCGCTACACGCTCACCGAGGAGAAACGCAGGCAGATCGCGCTGCTCATCAATTCGGAATCGAAGCGCCTGGCCCGCATGGTGGAGATTTTTCTCAACGTGGAGCGGCTCTCCGCGGGGCAAATGGAGCTGAAGCGCGAGGCCATCCCGTTAAAAGAGATGGTGGACGTGTGCGTGGAGCGCGTGAAGCCGCTGGGCGAGCGCAAGCATATCGCTGTCACACTGGAACCGATCCCCGAGGAACTGCAACTTACCGGCGACCGCGAATTGATGGAGTACGCCTGTTACAATCTACTTACCAACGCGGTGAAATATTCTCCCCAGCGCACGGAAGTCAGAGTCACTGGCTGGAGGGACGATGGGCATATCCGCATCGCCGTGAAGGACCAGGGCATCGGCATGGATCAGAAGGAGGTCAAGCAGGTCTTTCAAAAGTTCTATCGCACCAAGAAGGCGGAAGAATCCGGAGAAGCCGGCACCGGAATCGGGCTTTCCATCGTCCAACAAATTGTGGAACAGCATGGAGGGCGGATTGAAGTGACCAGCGAGCCGGGCGTGGGCTCCTGTTTCACGGTGGTAGTGCCCGCACAACATTGATGCAGAAAATACTGTTAGTAGAAGACGATCCAGCACTGCAGTTCACCATACTGACGGCCCTGGAAGAGAAAGGGTACGCCGTGGACGGCGTGTCGACCACCGCTGAAGCCATCGAGCGCCTGAGCGGCGACGCTTATGCGATCGTGATTTCCGACATCTATATCGACGAGCGCACGGGCCTCGACATACTGGACGCCGCCAAGCGGAAAGATCCGCTCTGTTCGGTGATTCTGATGACCGGCCGCGGCACGGTGGAGACGGTGATGGCGGCCACGCGCGGCGGCGCTTTCGATTACATTGCCAAGCCCTTCGACTTCGACGTGCTGTTCGACGCCATCGAGCGGGCCGAGGCTGCGCGCGGCGACCAAGGGGCCGAGGCCGAAGAAGAGGATTTGCCCGAGACGGAGATGATCGGCAGCTCGCCCGCGATGGTGGAGATCTACAAGACCGTTTCGCGGGCCGCTCCCACCGACGCCAGCGTGATCGTGGAGGGCGAGACCGGGACCGGCAAAGAGCTGGTGGCGCGCATGATACACCGCTTCAGCCGCCGGGCCAGCCAGCCGTTCGTGCCGGTGGACTGCTCGTCAATCGCGCCTTCGCTGCTGGAGAGCGAACTGTTCGGCGCCATGCGCGGCGCGTTCACCGGCGCCGACCGCGACCGCGTGGGCGTGTTCGAAGCAGCTCACCGGGGAACGGTCTTCCTGGACGAGATCGGCGAAATCGAGATGAACTTTCAATTGGCGCTGCTGCGTTTTCTGGAAGGGCACGAGATTCGCCCGGTGGGCGCGTCGCGGTCCAAGGAAGTGGATGTGCGCGTGATTGCCGCCACCAATCGCGACCTCCAACGCCTGGTGGATGGAAAAAAGTTCCGCGAAGACCTGTGGTACCGCCTGAACACGGTGCGCATCGTGCTGCCGCCTCTGCGCGAGCGGCGGAGCGACATTCCGCTGCTGGCACGGTTCTATATCAACAAGTACAACGCGCGTTACAACCGCGAGGTGAAGCTGATGGACTCCGGCGTCAAAGCGCTTCAGGACTACACCTGGCCCGGCAACGTGCGCCAGTTGCAGCACGTCGTCGAGCGGCTGACCATACTAGCGGACCGCGTGGATTCCGAGACGGTGCACGACGCGCTGACCAGCATGGAATCGCGCGAGAAGCCCGTCGAGACGCTGGCCGACGCAGAGGAAGACCAGATTCGCCGCGTGCTGGCCGCCACCGGCGGCAACAAGAGCAAGGCCGCGCAGATCCTGGGGATCGAGCGCAAGACGCTGTATCGGAAACTGGAGCGGATGAAGCTATAAGCGTAACGGGTTTGGAGCGGGTTGTGCAGAGGGAGGGTGATCGCCAGCCGCGCCATCTCTTTCTGCCCTTGGGGTCCGCACTCTATTTCGGATTCACCGACAGGTAGGCCTTGATGAATTCGTCCACCTTGTCCGTGACAGCGTCTCTGACGGACGTATTCAGCATTGCAATGCCCGAGGTCCCGATAGCGCCCCGGGAACGCCACGTACGCGCTTCGTTAGCCATTATCTTCGGCTCACGCGCAAGTCGCGCCTGTTGCTGTAGTTCCACCTTGACGTTGTAGACATAATCCCCGGTTGCAGGGTGCCACACCTCGGCCCAGATGCAGAGGGTAGGCATCCCCGGCGTGGCTGAAGATTCGGTTTTTGCCACCACCTTGATGCCTGCCTGCCGGAGCTTCAGTTCCACGTCGTTTTGGACCATCGTCGCGTCCAAGTTAGCAGTGCTTAACTCTGGTGATATCCCCTCGACCAGGACTTGTACCCCCTTCAGCCCTCGAAGGGTCTCTCGCTGCAAGTCGCTGTCAGCCGCGGTCGCGGCGCCTACTGCGATCAGCGAGACCAGTATAAGTGACACTACGCGTCCCATTCCATCGACCTCCATTCTTCTCCTTCGCCTCGATATCAGTTCTCGGTCACATCGATGGTCTTGTCCAGCCGAAGATCGGCCGACGAGGCCCCGACCATGATCTTGAGCTTATCCTTCTCCACCACCCAGCTCTCTCTGGCCGCGTCCCAATAGGCCAGGTCCGAGCCCTTCAGCGGGAACTGAACCGTCTGCAATTCGCCCGCCTTCAGGGTGATCCTCTTGAACCCCCGCAGTTGCTTGATAGGCCGCTCCACGGTGGAATCCGCGTGCTGCACGTACATCTGGACGACCTCGTCGCCCAGCCGCGTGCCGCTGTTCTGTACCGTCACGCTCACCGTGATTTGTCCCTTGCCGCCGACGGTCTCCGCACTGGTGCGCAGATGGGAATACTTGAAGGTCGTGTAACTCAGACCATAGCCGAACGGATAAAGCGGCTGACCCTTGAAGTACATGTAGGTCCGGCCTTTGCGGATGTTGTAGTCCAGCATGTCGGGCAGGTCGTCCACGGACTTGACCCAGGTTTGCACCAGCCGGCCCGCAGGATTGTAGTCGCCAAACAGCACGTCGGCGAGCGCGTTGCCTTCTTCCTGGCTGGAATGCGCCATGTAAATGATGCCCGGCACGTTCTCCTGGATGGTGTTGATAGCGTACGGAAAACTCGCTTTCAGCACGACGATGGTCTGGGGGTTGGCTTTGAAAATCTGGTTCACCAAATCCAACTGTTCCTTGGGCAGATCGATTTCCTTGCGGTCGACGCCTTCTTTGCCTTCGGACGGAAGGCAACCCCGGCCGAAGCCTCCTCCGCACGTCGGGTTGTTGCCGATGAACACAATCGCCACGTCGGAGTCGGCCGCTATGTTGGCTGCCATCCGGTTGTTGCTGTTGTCGCGCACGTAGCGCACATGCACCGTGGGTCCCACCTTGGCCCTGATGCCCTCGACGGGGGTCACCGCGTAAGGCAGGGTGCCGGCGTACCAGTCCGGGAACACTTCGTTGCCGCTGCCGCCGATGACGGCGATGGAGTGGATGGTGGTCTTATTGAGGGGGAGAATGTTTTTCTCGTTCTTCAGCAGGACGATGGACTTATCGGTCACCAGCCGCGCCAGAGCCTTGTGCTTCAGGCCGTACCAGGGTTCCTCCTTCCCCGTGATGGTGCTGTAGGGAACCAGCGCCGGCGGATCGAATTCTCCCAGGCGCATCCGCATCCGGAGGTTGCCTTTGACTCGGTCCACGATATCGGCCTCGGTGAGGAGGTTCTTGCTGAGCGCTTCCTGAACGTAGCTGGCGTGCCGGTCGAGGAAAACAGTGACGCCGGCCTTGACCGCCATGGCCGCTGCCTCAGGCAGGCTGGAAACAACCATTTGGGAGCGCATCAGGTTGGGCATACCGCCCGCATCGGTGCAGATCATGCCGTCGAATCCCCATTCCTTCATCACGATGCTGCGGAGGATGGGATGGGCCGTGCATGGGGCGCCGTTGAGGACGTTGTAAGCCACCATGAAGGACTGGGCGTGGCCTTCCGTGATCGCCTTCTGGAAAGGCACCAGGAAGTACTCCCTCAGGTCGCGCTCATCCATGACCGAGTCGGTTCTTGTCCGGTGCTCCTCGTTGTTGTTGGCGACGAAGTGCTTGAGCGTCGCGGCCACCTGGATGTACCTGGCGTTGTCGCCCTGCAAACCCTTGACGATGCCGACCGCCAGGGAGCCGTCCAGGAATGGGTCCTCGCCGTACGACTCCTCGTTACGGCCCCAACGCGGTTCCCGCCCCACGTCCACCATAGGCGCCCGTATGGCCAGGCCGACGCGCTGTCCGTCGGTCTTCACGTTATAGATCCGCGTTTCGTATCCTACCGCAGCGCCCATTTGCCGGAGCAGGTCCGGATCCCAAGTGGAAGCCATCCCGATGTCTTGCGGAAACTGCGTGGAGGTGATACTTCCTCCGCCCGCCCACCCCAGGCCGTGCAGGCCCTCGGTGAAGTTGGTGAAGCTCTTGATGCCGAGACGTTCGATGGGCGGTGTCATCTGACCCAAGAAGGCGATCTTCTCGTCCAAGGTCATCAGGGAGACCAGGTTGTTCACCCGCTCCTCGATCGGCAGTTTAGGATCGCGAAATGGATCGGCAGCCCATAGCGCTCCGGACAGAGCCAGAGGTAGAAGCAAAGAACAAGAGAAGCGCATGCGAGTCCTCCTCATGTCAACCGGAATTTTCATTTTGGACTTCCGGGTCCTGTTCAGTATACACCCAGCCGCTCTCCCTTAATCCGGCGAGTTGCCCCGAGTGTCAAGCCTCGTTTAAAATGTCCCCTGTCTTAGCACATTGGAAATGTCCCCTGGCTCCGTCAATGAGAAGAGAGATATGAAAAAACTATCTGTTGCACTGTTTTTCGCGGCCCTTTTGGCTACGCCGTTGTTGGCCGCCATTCAGGAACCAATCAAAGTCGAGGGCGGTTTGGTGAGCGGCACGCCGGGGTGGGCTTGGGGAGTCCGGCAGTACCTTGGAATCCCGTTTGCCGCGCCTCCGGTGGGGAATCGGCGTTGGCGTCCGCCACAGCCGGTGATCCCCTGGCAGGGCGTGCGCGCAGCCGACGGGTTCGCTCCCGCCTGCATGCAGTTGATGGTCAGCGGGCATGACCAAGAGATTTTCGACCCCGGCCCCAAGAGCGAAGACTGCCTCTATCTGAACGTGTGGACGCCGGCAGCCTCGGCCGGCGAGCGGTTGCCTGTGCTGGTGTACATCCATCAAGGCGCCTGGATTATCGGATCTGCGGCGCGACCCATGTATGATGGCAACGCCCTGGCGAAGAAGGGTGTGGTGGTTGTGAGCGCCAACTACCGGCTGGGCGTCTTTGGCTGGTTTGCGCATCCGGAGTTGACCAGGGAATCCGAACATCGCTCCTCTGGCAACTATGGGGAACTGGACCAGCTTGCCGCGCTCCAGTGGGTGCAGAAGATCATCGCACAGTTTGGTGGCGACCCCAACAGGGTCACAATGCTCGGGCAGTCGGCGGGATGCGGCGCCGTCAATTTGCTGGCCGCATCCCCACTGGTCAAGGGCCTGATCAGGGGAGGGATCGGTGAGTCTTGTGGCGGCTTTTTGGCCCGGATGACGGCGCTCGCAGAGGCCGAAAACATGGGCGTGCAATTCGCCAAGGCAATCGGAAAGCCAACGCTGGCGGCGTTGCGAGCCATGCCCGCGCAGGATCTGCTGGTGGCTTCCAATAAGACTCCGCCAGCGACCAGAGGCCCCATCGTGGATGGCTGGTTTCTGCCACAGGACACTTACACAGTTTATTCGCAGGGGAAGCAGAACGACATTGCGTTGATTACTGGGGCGACCAACGATGAGGGCTGGGCCATGGGTTGCGGCGGCGCAGTTCCCCCGAACAGGGTCGCCGCTTACACGGGATGGGTCAGACAGACCTTCGGCGCCAGGGCGGACGCTCTCCAGAAACTCTATCCGGCGAAAACCGGCGCAGAGGCTGCGAGCGCCTATCACGACGTCTGCCGCGACATCGTTTTCGCCGGGATTCGCGGCTGGGCCAAGTTTCAGGCCACGACGGGAAAGGCGCCGGTCTACCTCTACAGGTTCAGCCACATCCCTCCGCACCCCCAGGGGAACGGCAACAATCCACCGGCCCCGGTGGGGGCACTGCACTCCTCAGAGGTCCTCTATGCCTTCAACAACCTGCGCGTGAAGGATTACCCGTGGAGCGACATTGACCGGAAGATCGCGGACATGTTGTCGTCCTACTGGACGAATTTCGCCAAGACTTCGAATCCGAACGGTCCGGGACTTCCCTCCTGGCCCGCTTACAATCCGAAGGACGAGTACTTGATGAACTTTGGGGACACCTTCAGGGTGGAACGGTTCAATTCGGCTGGCGTGGATCTGATCGCTGCGGCGAAGGAAGAGCTTCGGCGGACTCTGCCTAACCGCGCTCAGCGGTAGCGGTACAACGTGAAGTGCTGAATGCCCTCCGTACTCATGCGTGATGGGGGCGCCCCCTTCCGTGGCCATTTCAGCTCCAGGCAGTCCCCCTCGATGGTATCGTCGCCGGCCAGCCGCCGCCCGGGAACCCAGCGGCCGTTGACAAAAGTGCCTTCTTCCACGGTCTCCAGTCCAACCAGCGGGGGCCCCGGTGTGTTGGGAGAAAAGCCGACGCTTACGCCGAAGCCAGCCGCGAAGTACTCGTCAGACCCGGTCGCAATGAAAATCGCCCCAGCGAGGGTCGGAGGCTCCGGTGGTGGTTCCCCAGGTCTTTCCGCCATGGGCCTGACAAACGCGACTGTCAACGTGTAATTCCCCAACCGGATTTTCTGCGGCGGGTCCTTCGGTTCCAGCAGGACGGCGGACATCGTGCCCGTGCCCTGATGTTCCAGGATCAGGGGCGTCAATTGCGTGGCCAGGTCGTAGCCGCCGATCAGATCGTTGTCGGGAGTCAGCCGCCTGTCGATCCCCCCATTCATGGGCGAGAAACCGATTGCATCATGCCGTCCGAAGGCGTAGAGCACTCTGGCTGCGCCTTCCAGCCCACCGACCGTCTCGGGTATCCAGAGCGGATTCCCGGATTGGGTGAACCGTGCGCACATCATCACGAAGTCGAAGCCGTAAACATCGACCCCGAATATATCGATTCGCGGCGCCCCGGCCCTCCAGACGTCCATCGCGTCCGGCATAGGGCCGCCGCTCTGTCCGCCTTTGACCGGCGCGGGCGCCTTCCCAAATCCGGATTGCGGGCAGTTCGTGAACATCGGTATTGCGTATTCGGCCTTACCCGCCTCGACCACCCGGCCGACGTAGCGCGCAAAGTGCCAGGCCATGAAGATTTCCTCTGCCGGCCGGCCCTTACCGAACACCTCTTCCCAGGTCCCCGATGTTTTGAGGCCAGCCGCCTCCCATACATGGCGAAGCACCGGAATCAGAGTATCCTTGTGCTGCTGGAGGTAGTCCATCAGACCCTTCGGCACCGGCCCCTCGAAGGCCTTATTGGCCGCGGGCGAGCGGTCGCGGGTGTCTCCCTGCATTCCCACTTCGTTTTCCACCTGGATCATGATGACCGTGTGCTCGCGGCCATCCACTTCTTTGATGTGCCGCATCATGGCCGCAAAGGCGCGAGCATCGGCGTCTCGCGTCGCCTCGCCGAAGGGGCTGAGCAGTTCGATGCTCCCTGTGAACGGGGCGCGCGGCTGCCCGGCTTCTCCTCCGAAAACCGGCCAGGTGCCTCCCACAATCTGGGCGCGCGGGAACCGCTCGAAATCCTTCTTCACCCAGCCGGGCGGGTTGCTGGACTGGCCGTTCTTCCAGGTTGCGAACCACAAGAGCACGAGATGGAGGTTGTGATTACGTGCATCCCGGATGATGCCATCCAGATCAGTGAAGTCGAACTTGCCTTCCTGTGGTTCGATCTGGTCCCAGGAGACACCTGCCAGGACGGTGTTGACTTTTGCCTCGACGATCTTGGGCCATATCGGCTTCATGTACTCGACGCTGGTGGCGCCGGTGTTGCTTAATTCCGCCGCCAAAGCCAGGAACGGCTTGCCGTCGACGATCAGTTGGGTGGCCGTACCCTGCTTCCGTAAATGAGGGATGTCCGAAGCAGCCGTGGTCTGGACAGGGCTGCTTTGGCCCTGGCCCGCGACGAGGGCGAGTGGGCACACCAGAGTGGCGCAAAACAACATTCGAAGTTTCATGATTATCTCCTTTGCATTTTCACAAGCTCCCGCCGTGCGGTTCCGGCTTATGCCTTCGTAGCGATGGCGACGCTGCTTGATTTGAGACCGGGCGAAGTCGCAGTCAGTTGAATCCGGCCTGGTTTGGCGGTCGATTGCACGATGGCCAGGCACAACCCATTAAACGCCTTTATCCTCTTGCCCTTGTAATCCTCATGACTCACCGGATTTCCGCCGTCTACCCCTATGATCTTGCCCTCGCCTTGAATCTCGAAGGTGACCTCATTGTCCGCAGTCGGTACGACCCTGCCTTGCGCGTCGAGTATCTTAACCGTGAAATGGGCGACATCCCGGCGGTCAGCCGCTATCGCGTCCCTGTCCACGGAGAGTTCAATAACAGCCGGTTCTCCCGTGGTCGTGACCTCGAACTCGGCCACCACCTTCCCGTCCTTAGTGCCCACGGCTTTCAGCGTACCCGGCTGATAGGGCACCGTCCATGTCAGGTGCAGATCCGAGGTGGTGCGCGGCGCGCTGCTCCGGTCCCCTCCGCTCTGGCGAGGCCAATAGCCCATGCGCGGGAACCAGTAGCCTTGCACCCCGAAGGACTTGCCGTTCACAAACAGCTCAACGGTGTCACAGTTCGTGTAGCACAGTACCGGTATGACGTCTCCCTCCTTGCCCTTCCAATTCCAGTGAGGGAATAGGTGGAGCACGGTCTTATCGGTCCACTGACTCTGATAAAAATAATAAGCGTCTTTCACGAAGCCGCAGGTATCCAGCACTCCACCCCCGCCGTTCTTCTCAGGCCACTCGGATTCGCCCAGGTAGTCGACGCTGTGACCCACGTGGTCGCCGGTGACGTAGTCGTTGATCCTCACGAACTTCAGCAACTGCTCGACAGCAGTCCCTCGATTGCCGTTCCACCCCCAGAGGTTGACCCCGGGGGGCAGCGGGAAAAGCCCGCGATAGTCGCCCCTGGTGCTGCCCATGCCCTCGTTCTCCGTACCGATGAACTTTCTTTGTGGAAAGTCGTGCCGGTCGTCACTGCAGTATGTTTCCGCCCGCTTGTTCCGGCGGCCAAAATAGTTGTAGCCAGCCACGTCCAGGACCGCCAGAAACTCCGGCGGTGTAGCCACTTCGCGTCCCGTCAAATTGGCGGCGATCCTGTCACAACCCATGGTGACGGGCCGCGTAGGGTCTTCCCGGTGAAAGATATCGACGAGCCTCTTGACCATCTCCACGCCGTTAGTGGCGGCCTGCTCGCCGATCTCGTTGCCCGCACTCCACAGCAAGACTGAAGGGTGATTCCGGTCGCGGCGGACGAAGCTCGTCAGGTCCCGCTCCGACCATTCGTCGAAGTAGTTGCCGTATCCGTATGGAGTCTTGTTTTGCTTCCACTCGTCGAACATCTCATTCATCACCATGAAACCCAATTTGTCACACAGGTCCAGGAATTCCGGCGCGTAAGGATTATGAGCGGTCCGAATGGAGTTGCAGCCCATGGCTTTCAAGAGCTCCAGCCGCCGTTCCCAAACCCGCTGCGGCACCGCGTTTCCCACCGAACCGCCGTCCTGATGGCCCCAGAGACCGTACAGTTTCACGTGCTTGCCGTTCAGCAGGAAGCCCCGGTCCACGTCGAACTCGACTTTTCGAATCCCAAAAACCGTGTCGTAAGAGTCGGAGCCCCCGCCCATCACCGAGGTGCGCAGCGTGTAAAGATAAGGATTCTCCAGCGACCACAAGTTCGGCTGGTCTACCCGTATCTGCTGCACGAACTCGTATTCTCCGTTGGCTGGGATGCTCTTGGCCTCGCTCGGCTGCGCACCCACAGCCGGATTCCCATCCCGGTCATTTATGGTGCTGGTCACCCTGCACTCGACGGCCGTCTTGCCTTCATTCTGAACCCTGGTCTTGACTTGGACGGTGGCAAAATCCATTTCCACCTGGGGCGTGGTGATGAACGTGCCCCCTTCGGCGACGTGCACCTGGCCTGTAACCAGCAGCCACGTGTGCCGGTAAATTCCGGAGCCCGAGTACCAGCGGCAGTTGGGTTGGTGGGAGTTGTCCGCTTTGACCGCAATCACGTTATCGCCGCCATACTTCAGGTGGGGAGTGAGATCGTAAGAAAAACCGATGAACCCGTTCGGCCGCTTGCCCAGGTACTGACCATTGATCCACACCTCACTGAGCTGATAAACGCCCTCGAACTGGATGGACACCTTTCTGCCACTGTAAGACTCGGGAACGTTGAAGTGCTTCCGGTACCATCCGATACCCATGGGCAAAGACGCACCTCTCGCTACAGCCGGCTCACTGAAAGGCCCCTCGATGCTCCAGTCGTGAGGCAGGTCCACGTCTCTCCGGCTTGTGTCCGCGAAACTCGGCTGCTGCGCGCCCGACGCATCCCCCTTGAAGAACTTCCAGCCGAAGTCGAAGGAATCCCTGACGCGGCCTCCCATGCCGCCGCGCGCCGGCGGCGCTTGCGGAGGCGCTTGAGCGTTGGCTTGGCCCGCGGACCCCAATGCCGCTGACAGTACGCCCGCCGCTCCAACCGCCTGGCCCAGCAAACTACGCCGGCTCAGGGAATCCGTCAATCCACTCTCGTTCTTCATCATCGTCTCCTCAAATGTGTGGTCTTGCAGACTCCGCTGCAAAGGTATGACGCCGCAATAGCCGTCGGCGAAGCGAGTGCTGTCCCATGCCACCGGGAGCCTCTTCAGTGTTTATGCCAGATCCACCCAGGCGTGCTGCCGGTGGCTGTCCAACTCGGCCTGGAGGATGGTGAGCGTCCGCAGGCCGTCGGCGAATTGCGGATACTCAGGCGCGGAGCCGGGCTCCTCGATGGACTGGTAGAAGCGGCGGAACACCTGCTTGAAAGTGTCGTCGTAGCCTTCGCTGTGGCCGCCCGGCAGATCCGCGTAGGAGCGCGCGAGCGGCTTCAGCAGCGACGGGTCCTTGATAATCACCTGGTTGTTGATGTTGCGGTTGCCAATCCACAGCTCGTCGGGACGCTCCTGGTCCCAGGCCGCGCCGGCTTTGGTCCCGTAGATTTCGATGCTCAGACGGTTCTTGCGCCCGGCTAAGACCTGGCCGGCGGTGAAGACGCCGCGCGCGCGGTCGCCCATGCGGAACACTACTGCGCCGAAATCCTCGGTGTCGATGGGTGTCTCGATGTAATCCTCGGGTGTGAGCATCTTGCCGGCGAACGTCTCGACCGGCCCCTTGGGACGCTTGTGGGTTTTGTGGTAGGTCTGGAGATCGGCGCACACCGAGGTGATGCGCAACCCGGTGACGTGCTCGGCCATGTCGCACCAGTGCGAGCCGAGGTCCGCCAGGCAGCGCGACGGGCCGCTGGTCTTGGAATCGAGGCGCCAGTTCCAATCGGTGTCGTAGAGCAGCCAATCTTGGGAATAGGTGCCCTGCACCACCAGGATCTCGCCCAGGTCGCCATCCTCCCTCATGCGGCGCATGTGCTGCACCATGGGGTAGAAGCGCAGATTGTGGAAGGTGCAATTGCGGCGCTGGGTCTGGCCCGCCAGCGCCACCAGCGCGCGCGCCTCCTCCACCGAGGTGGCCAGCGGCTTCTCGCAAATTACGTGCTTGCCGGCCTGGAGCGCGTCTTTGGCCATGGGGAAATGCATGAAGTTGGGTGTGCAGATGTGCACTGCGTCGACGGCCGGATCTTCCAGAATCCTGCGGTAATCGGAGTCGATTTTCTCGACCTGGAATTCGGCGCCCAGGCGCGCGGCCTTCTCGACCTCGCTTTCGCCGATGGCATACACCTGAACGTAGCCCAGCCTGCGAATGCCTTCCAGATGGACACGGCCCACGAAGCCGGTGCCGAATACCGCCGCTTTGAATCGATGCATGATTTCCTCCAATTTGGACTCCCAACTCCTATTCAGGATACACCCACCTGGATTCGGAGGCATGACAGACGACACAAGGTGATCGTCTGTCCCACCGCCTTGCTATGATGTTCGTTCCCATGAAAGTTCCACTGTTGGACTTGCGGCGTCAGAACTTGCCGATGGAAGCCGAGTTGCTAGGAGCTTTCCGCCGCGTCCTGAGCTCCGGGCAGTTCATTCAGGGACCGGAGGTGGAACAATTCGAGAGCGCGGCTGCCGCGGTGGCGGGAGCGCGCTTCGGCGTCGGCATGTCTTCGGGGACGGATGCCATCCTGGTGGCGCTGATGGCGCTGGGGATCGGTCCCGGCGACGAGGTAATCTGTCCATCGTTCACGTTCTTCGCCACGGCGGGATCGATCGTCCGCGTGGGGGCCAGGCCGGTGTTCACAGATTCGTGCCCGGAATGTTTTAACCTGGACCCCGGCGGCATTGAGCCGCTCATCACCGGCCGCACCAAGGCCATCATCCCCGTGCACCTGTTCGGCCAGGCGGCGGACATGGACCCGGTTCTGGAGATTGCCCGGCGGCGCGGGCTGGCGGTGATCGAGGACGCCGCGCAAGCCTTCGGCGCGGTTTACCGCGGCCGGCCGGTTGGCTCGCTGGGCGACTTTGGAACCGTCAGCTTCTTCCCCACCAAGAACCTGGGCGCGCTGGGCGATGCCGGGCTACTGGTCACCAATGACCAGGCCCTGGCGGAGAAGGCGCGGTTGCTGCGGAATCACGGGGCGAGCCGGCGGTACTTCCACAGCCTGGTGGGGGGCAACTTCCGGCTGGATGCAGTGCAGGCGGCGCTGCTGCGGGTTAAACTGCCGCGGTTAGCGGAGTACACTGCCCAGCGGCAGGAACATGCCGCCGAATACAATCGCGCGCTGGGCGGCCACATGGGGGTTGTTCTGCCCACGACGCATCCGGACCGCACTCACATCGCAAACCAGTACACTTTGAGGGTGCGCGGGGGCGGGCGCGATGCGCTGCGGCGCTTCCTTCAGGAGCGCGGGATCGCGTCGGAGGTCTATTACCCCGTGCCGTTGCACGCGCAGGAGTGCTTCCGCGCCGTTGCGCCCCACGCCGCATTGCCGGTGGCGGAAGCGCTGGCGGATGAAGTGGTCAGCCTGCCCGTATTCCCGGAGATGACGCCCGAGGAGCGCGGCGCAGTGGTGGCGGCGATCACGGATTTCCTGGAATCTTCTGCATGAGCGCATCGAGTCGGGATGTAATCGTTAGCGCGCTCAATCATCGCGCCGCCGGGCGCATACCGGTCGATTTCGGCAGCACGGCCGTTACCGGAATCCACGTCAGTTGCGTGGCGGCCCTGCGTGAGCGCTACGGTCTCGAGCGGCGGCCCGTAAAGGTGCACGAACCGTACCAGATGCTCGGGCTTCCGGAAGACGACCTGCAGCGCGCCATGGGCATCGACGTGGAAGGCGTCTTTCCCAGAAACACGATGTTCGGGTTCCCCATCGAGAATTGGAAGCCGTGGATCTTCCGGGGAATCGAGGTCCTGGTGCCGGCGGATTTCAATACCACCCTCGACCAGAACGGCGACACCTTGATCTATCCCAAAGGGGACACCTCCGTGGCCCCCAGCGGCCGCATGCCGAAGGATGGATTCTTCTTCGATTCCATCGTGCGCCAGAAACCGATCGACGAGGACCGGCTCGATCCCGCCGACAACCTGGAAGAGTTCACGGCCATCGCGGAAGAAGACCTGGCGTGGTTCGCGCGCTCGGCCCGCAGCGCTCGGGCTACCGGGCGAGCCGTCATCGCCAACTTCGGGGGCACGGCCTTCGGCGACATCGCCCTGGTCCCGGCGCCCTTTCTCAAGGATCCGAAAGGAATCCGCGACGTGGCCGAGTGGTACATGTCGACGCACAGCAGGCGGGAGTATATCCACCAGGTTTTCTCGCGCCAGTGCGACATCGCCATGGAGAACCTGGAGAAGATCCGCGTGGCCGTCGGCGACTCGGTGGACGCGGTGTTTACGTGCGGTACCGATTTCGGCACGCAGACCTCGGCATTCTGTTCGGTGCCGGTTTTCCGCGAATTGTATTTTCCGTACTACAAGCGGCTGAACGAGTGGATCCACAAGAACACGAACTGGAAGACTCTCAAGCATTCCTGCGGCTCCGTGGAACGCTTCATCGATTCCTTCATCGAGTGCGGGTTCGACATTCTGAACCCGGTGCAGTGCTCGGCGGCGGGCATGGACCCCGTCCACCTGAAACAACGGTATGGCGACCGACTTGTCTTCTGGGGCGGCGGCGTGGACACGCAGCAAGTCCTTCCGTTTGGGACGCCGGCACAGGTGCGCAGGCAGGTTCTCGAACGCTGCGAAGTATTCTCCGGCAACGGAGGATTCGTGTTCAACACGATCCACAACATCCAGGCGCAAACGCCGGTGGAAAACGTGGTGGCGATGATGGATGCAGTGCGGGAGTTCGGGGGAAGCTCTTTGTAGCTCTCCACTCTTCACGCCACTTCCATTTTCAACGCCTTCACTCGGTCCCTCAGTTGCGCGGCCTTCTCGAACTCGAACTTGCGCGCCGCCTCTCTCATCCTCTCTTCCAACTCGCCGATGAAGCGCTCGCGCTGCTCCGGCGTCATGCCCTCGACTTCCTCGTCACCCTCCAGCGGCACCGTCACGTAATCGCCCTCCGCCACGGCCACCAGGCTCATGTCGATGGGCTTGATGATCGATTGCGGCACAATGCCGTTGCGCTCGTTGTACTCCACCTGCACCCGCCGCCGCCGCGCGGTCTCGTCCAGCGCCTTCTTCATGGAGTCGGTCATCACATCGGCGTAGAGAACCGCGTGTCCTTCCACGTGCCGCGCGGCGCGGCCAATGGTCTGAATCAGCGATCCCGCCGACCTCAGGAAGCCTTCCTTATCCGCGTCCAGAATGGCCACCAGCGAGACTTCCGGCAGATCCAGACCCTCGCGCAGCAGGTTGATCCCGATCAGCACGTCGAATTCGCCGCGCCGCAAATCGCGCAAAATCCGGATGCGCTCGAGCGTGTCCACTTCCGAATGCAGGTACCGGCAGCGCACCCCGACCTCGGAGTAATACTCCGCCAGGTCCTCCGCCATGCGCTTTGTGAGGGTAGTCACCAGCACCCGCTGGCCGGCGTCCACGCGCTTGCGGATCTCGCCCAGCAGGTCGTCCACCTGCCCCTTCACCGGCCGTATCTCGACACTCGGGTCCACGAGGCCGGTGGGCCGGATGATCTGCTCCACCACCACGCCCGCCGATTTCGTCAGCTCGTACGGCCCGGGCGTCGCCGAAACGTAGATCAGTTGATTGACGCGGTGCTCGAACTCCTCGAACGTCAGCGGACGGTTGTCCAGCGCGCTCGGCAGCCGGAATCCGTGCGATACCAGCGTCTCTTTGCGCGACCGGTCGCCGTGGTACATCCCGTGCAATTGCGGAACCGTCTGGTGGCTTTCGTCGAGGAACATCAGCGAATCGTGCGGCAGGTAATCCAGAAGCGTCGGCGGCGCTTCGCCCGGCAGCCGCCCCGAAAAATGGCGAGAGTAGTTCTCGATTCCGTGGCAGTAGCCGATCTCTTTCATCATTTCCAGGTCGAACATGGTGCGCTGGTAGAGCCGCTGCGCCTCGATGTGCTTCCCCTGCTTCTCCAGTTCCTTGTGCCACCAGTCGAGCTCCGTGCGGATGCTCTCCATGGCGCCGAGCTTGGTCTCCTCCGACATCACGTAGTGCGTCTTGGGATAGATGGGCAGCCGGTGGTAGGTCTGCTTCACCTGCCCCAGCAGCGGGTCGATCTGCGCCAGGCTCTCCACTTCGTCGCCCCACAGCTCGATGCGATAGGCATAATCGTCGTAGGTCGGATAGACCTCCATCACGTCGCCGCGCACGCGAAACGTGCCGCGCCGAAAATCCACGTCGTTCCTCTCGTACAGAATCTCCACCAGCTTGGAAACGATCTGGTTGCGCGAAATCCTCTGCCCTTTTTCGAGCATCAACAACATGCCGTAGTAGGCTTCCGGCGACCCCAGCCCGTAGATGCAGCTCACGCTGGCCACAATCACGCAGTCGCGCCGCTCGAACAGCGACTTGGTGGCCGAGAGCCGCAGCTTGTCCAGCTCGTCGTTGATGGTGGCTTCCTTTTCGATGTAGACGTCGCTGGCGGGAATGTAGGCTTCCGGCTGGTAGTAATCGTAATAGCTGACGAAATACTCCACCGCGTTATCCGGGAAGAACGACTTGAACTCGTGGTAGAGCTGCGCGGCCAGCGTCTTGTTGTGCGCCAGCACCAGGGCCGGCCGCCCAATCGCTTCCATCACCTTGGCCATGGTGAACGTCTTTCCGGACCCCGTCACGCCGAGGAGCACCTGGTGTTGCTCGCCTTCGCGGACGCCGCGCGTCAGTTCGGCAATGGCCGTCTCCTGATCGCCCCGCGGCCGGTAATTGACTACCAACCGAAACCCCATTCCTTCAGAGTGGCATAAGCTATCCTGAAAAAGCAGTGCCGTTCAACCCGTCCTCCATGTCTCGGGTGTGCGTGCGCGCCACCAACTGGCTGGGCGACGCGGTGATGTCGCTGCCCGCCATCCGCGCCATCCGCCAAGTTTTTCCGCGCGCCCACATCGCCATCGCCGCGCGCCCCTGGGTGGCCGATCTCTACGCCCGCGAAACCTCCATCGACCGCATCATCCCCTATACCGGACCCAGCCGGGCGTTCGCGGCGCGCCTCCGGGAAGAGCGGTTCGACGGCGCTATTCTGCTGCAAAACGCCTTCGACGCCGCGCTCATCGTGTGGCTGGCCCGCATCCCGGAGCGCATCGGCTACAATCGCGACGCCCGCGGCCTGCTGCTGACGCGCGCCATCCCCGTCCCCGAGCCCGGCGACATTCCCCGCCACGAGCGTTTCTATTACCTGGAACTCCTGCGCCGGGCGGGCCTGATCGAGCGCTTCCCCCCCACCGACACCATCCGTCTCGAAGGGGTCGGAGCCGCGCGCGAATCCGGCGCGTGCCACCTGGCCGCGCTGGGCATGGCCGCCCCCGTCATAGGAATCAGCCCCGGCGCGGCCTACGGCAATGCCAAACGCTGGCTTCCCGATCGCTTCGCGGAAGTGGCCCGGAAATTCGCGCCAATGTCGGCCGCAGTCCTGGTTTTCGGCTCCGCCTCCGAGCGCCCCCTCTGTGAAGAGGTCGCCGGCGCCCTGAGCCGCTGCCACATCCCAGCGCGCAACCTCGCCGGCCAAACCACGCTGCGCGAATTCATCGACCTCGCCGCCGCCTGCCGCCTCTTCCTCACCAACGATTCCGGGGCCATGCACGTGGCCTCTGCGCTCGGTGTCCCTACCGTCGCCGTGTTCGGCGCCACCGACGATGCCACCACCGGTCCCACCGGCTCGCTGGCGAGAGTGGTTCGCGAACATGCCGAATGCAGCCCCTGCCTGCTTCGCGACTGCCCCATCGATCACCGTTGCATGACGCGCGTGACGGCCGATCAGGTGGCCGCAGTGGCGCTCCAATTATGGACACACGAAGCAAAATCCTGACCCTCGCCGCCGCGCTCGAACTCCGGCCGGCCGTCGCCATAGTGTCCGGCTACTTCGACGTGCTTCGCGCCGAAGACGCCCGCGAGCTCGGCCGGGTGCGTCACCATCCCCTCTTGGTAGTCGTCCTCCCGCTCGCCAACGAGATCCTTTCGCAGCGCGCCCGCGCCGAGTTGGTGGCCGCATTGCGCGTGGTAGACTACGTGGTGACTGCGGATGATGGCGATGTGGAGAGGCTTGCCGGCGGGCTCGCGCCCGTGGAGTTCGTGCGCTTGGAGGCGGCTCATGCACGCCGCGCCAGCGAGTTGATGGAGCATGTTCACCGCCGCCAAACCAGCTAGCAGCCGCATCCTGGTTGTGCGGCTCGGCGCCATGGGCGACATCATTCACGCCTTGCCTGCCGTCGCCTCCCTCAAGCACGGTTATCCCGGCTCGCGCCTCACCTGGATCATCGATCCGAAATGGGCGCCGCTGCTCGAAGACAACCCTTTCATCGACCGTCTGACGCTGCTGCGCCGCGATACCGTTGCGGGCCTTTTCGAAAGCTGGCGTGCCCTGCGCGCGGAGCGCTACGATTTCGCGGTCGACTTTCAAGGCCTCATCAAGTCCGCGGTGGTGGCCGTCGCCGCGCGCCCCGATCGCATCTTCGGCTTCCATCGCTCCCAGCTTCGGGAGCGCGCCGCCGCACTCTTCTACTCCAACCAGACGATCAGCGCGGCCGCGCACGTGGTCGAAAAGAACCTCGACCTGGCGGCCGCCGCCGGCGCCACCACTCCGTTACGGACGTTCCCGCTGCCGCCGGGCCGTCCCGAAGGCGCGTTGCCGCCCGGCGATTTCGTGCTGGCTTCGCCCCTGGCCGGCTGGCGCGGCAAGCAGTGGCCCTTCGAACACTACCAGGCGCTGGCCGCACGCTTGCGCGGCGAACTCGGCATCCCACTGGTGCTCGACGGCCCGCCCGGCTCGGGGCTCGAGCACTGCTCCGGCCTGCCCGGCTTGATCCACGCAACTCGGCGCGCCGCCGCCGTGGTGGGCGTCGATAGCGGCCCGCTGCACCTGGCCGCCGCGCTCGGAAAGCCCGGCGTGGCGATCTATGGCCCCACCGACCCAGCGCGTAACGGCCCCTATGGCGATTCGCTCCGGGTCCTTCGGAGTCCCGCCGCGATCACCACTTACAAGCGCGGCCGATCCATCGACGAAGCCATGCGCGCGGTGTCTCCCAGCCAGGTGTTCGAGGCGCTCAAGGCCATGCTCGGCGAGCGCCGGTGCCTGCTGTGATGCCGCCCTTCCCCAAGCGCTACGCCGATACCGTAGCCCGGCTGCGCGTCCCCAGCGGCTTCGTGCTGGTGGTGGTGTTCGCCTGGTTTTCGCGCCCCACGGCCCGTTCGCTCGCCCTGGGCCTGCCGTTCGGGCTGGTGGGACTCGCTCTGCGCGCCTGGGCCGCCGGCTGTCTCGCCAAGAACCAGCAACTAGCCACCGGCGGGCCATACGCCTATACGCGCAACCCGCTCTATCTCGGCACCTTGCTGGTGGCCGCCGGCCTGGTGGTCGCCTCCCGCAACATCGGTCTCGGCATCCTCTTTATAGCCGTTTTCCTGCTGGTCTATCTGCCGGCGATCCAACTGGAAGAGCAGCACCTGCGGAGCCTGTTTCCGGATTTCGCTCCCTATGCCGAGCGGGTACCGGCTCTCTGGCCCCGTCTGACACCAGCCCCCGCAAAAAACCCGAATCCTTTTCAGATCGCCCTATATCTAAGAAACCAAGAGTATCAAGCCGGCGTGGGATTCGCCGCCGGCATGCTGTTTCTTCTTTGGAAAGTGCTGGGTTAAGTTGGAGCCCGCTCGAGTAGCGGGGCGGCCTGCACCAGGGGTTGTTCGTCCGGGCCGGGAGCACCCGACGGTGCCCCGCGCCCGGGCGCTCAATCGTACCTTCACCAGGTTCTGCTTCAGTCGCTCTACCTCACATCTTCAGCAGTCGGATGCTCCCGTTGGACGTGCTCAGATCGATCAGCGGGCCGCCGTTTCCGATGACACCCTCCAGCCGGTTCTTGCTGAATTCACCCTGCATCCTGACTTCGAAGTCGGAAGAGATGGAAGAGTTGGTGGTCCGCGCCATGACGTGGGCGTGCACCTCGTAAGGCATGTGTACGGTGATCCCGCCGTTCCTGGTGCTCACGCGGATATCGTTGGCAAAGTTGGCCGGCAGGCTCAGTTCGACGCTGGAGTTGCTGGTGTCCAGGCGCACCGGCCGGCCCGCCGGGACTTGCTCGAATCGGGCGTTGATGCTGCCGTTCGATGTGTCCGCTTCCAGCCCTCCGCGTTGGCCCTCAGCGCGGATGTGGCCGTTCGAGGTGTGGGCGTTGGCGTCGCCGTCGATGTCGATCAGCTCGACGGAACCGTTGCTGGTCTGGGCCTCCAGGCTGCCGCGCAGCGCCTGCACGCGGATCGCCCCATTGGAAGTGCGCAACCGCGCCGGACCGCTGCCATCCAGCGTGCGGATAGAACCGTTGGAGGTGAAAATGCGGTCGACATACGCCGCGCGGGGGATCTTGATGATGAATCGCGCTCCCATGTTGGCGTGGTGGTAGGAAGGGCGCGTCACGCGGATGGAGACTGAATCGGGACTGTTGTCGATGGCGATTTTCAACTCGTCGGCGGCTTCCTGGGTGGAGCCGTACTTGGCGCCGCTGATATCCACCGTTTCCTGGTCCCAGCCGGAGACCTCGACGGACCCGTTAAAGGTCTCGACTGAAAGCCTCCCGGTGGATTTCAGGGGATAGCTGTAGTGAAAGTCCTGACGATAGCGGTCGAACCCGCCCCAGTCCTCGAAATTGCAGGCTGCCAGGCAAAGCAGGGCGGCCGCCAGGATGGGAAGAAGAAGTTTCGCGCGCATAGTGGCTCTCGATTCACAGGATACGCAACCGGCGCGCGGTTTGTTCCACGATAGCCGAGCAGGCGGCGCGGGACTGGAGTACAATCGTGCTGATATGACACCTGAAAACGCGCCCGCGGTGGAACCGGAACCAGCGGGGATGAGCGAATTTTCGAGGCTGACCGGCGTGTTTTTCGAGCCGGGCAAGACCTTTGCGGATATCGCGGAGCGGCCGAACTTCTGGGTTCCGCTGATCCTGATGATTGCGGCCAGCCTCGCCTTCACTATCGCCATTTCGCAGCGCATCGGCTGGGACCGGGTGGTGCGGCACCAACTCGAGTCGCGCGTGGCGCAGATGTCGGATCAACAGCGTGAGGCTATCTCGAGAACCATGGACATGCAAGTCAAAATGGTGTCCATCTTCGGCTATGCGGGAGGGATCCTCGGCGTGCCGATTTCCTATCTGATTATGGGCGGCATCCTGCTGGGGATCGTACGCGGGATCATGTCCGCGCCCGTCAGGTTCAAGCAGTCGTTCGCGATCCTGTGCTATGCCAACTTGCCGGGTCTCATATTCACGGTGCTGGCGATCATGGTGATGTTCCTGAAGAACCCGGACGATTTCAACCTGCAGAACCCGCTGGTGTTCAATCCGGGCGCCTTCATGGACCCGCAGAGCCCGTTGAAGTTCCTCCACTCGGTTGCCAGTTCGCTCGACCTGTTTACGATCTGGACGATTTTGCTGGTGGCCACGGGAGTGAAGGCCGCGGGCGGGAAAAAGCTCTCGTTCGGCGGCGCACTGACGGCGGTGGCGTTGCCGTGGGCGATCTTGGTGTTGGGTCGCGCATTGCTGGCGGGGATGTTCAGTTGATCCCGGCGCGCGTGAAAGTTGAAAAATCCGAGAGATAGGATTGGCTATTTGAGAGATTCGGGATAAGATAGTGTGAGCCTCCCAGGGACTAATGAACTTGAGGAGAACCAGAATGGCGAAGAAGCCCGCAAAAAAAGCAGTAGCGAAGAAGGCAGTGAAAAAGGCCGTAAAGAAGGTAGCCCCCAAGACCGTCAAGAAGGCGGCCGTAAAGCCGGCCGTGAAGAAGGCGGCCGTGAAGCCGGTCGTGAAGAAGGCGGTCAAAAAAGCTGTGAAGAAGCCCGTCAAAAAGGTGGTCCCACAGGCCAGCGTGCCTGCGGCGCCTCCGGCTACGCCCCCTCCGGTGGCCGGTCCCCAAGACGGCGGCGGCACACCTCCGCCCGCCCCAACCAGCTAAGAAGATCCGCCAACCAGGCGGCCCGGGAGGCGGCCGGTTGTCCGTGAAGCCCCGGGGGTCCGCACCCTCGGGGCCTTCGCGCGGCCCGGACACCTCTTTCAGCACGAATTATGCGTTGGGTGATGCGAATCGTGGTGCTGGTAGGGCTGCCGGGCTCCGGGAAGTCCACCTATCTGGCGCAACTCGGTGTCACAGCACTTTCATCGGACGCCATCCGCAGCCTGCTGGCGGATGACGAGACCGACCAGACCATCCATGACCGCGTCTTCCAGACGCTGTGTTACCTGTTGCGGCAGCGGCTGGCGATCGGGCGGCCGGCGACCTACATCGACGCCACCAACCTCACGGTGGACGAGCGGCGACCGTACATAGGGATTGGCAATTCATACGGGTGCGACGTGGAGGCGGTGTTCTTCGATGTGCCGCTGGAAGTGTGCCGCGCGCGGAATGCGCGGCGGCATCGCGTGGTGCCGGAAGACGCGATGGCCAAGATGGCGGCGAAACTGGCGCCGCCGAACGTCGAGGAAGGCTTTTCCCGAGTGACAACGATTACAGGCCGGGAGCCTTAAAGGGCTGGACGCACGGACGGCCCGGTGTAAGAATGAGAGCATGTCCGACGCCGTTATCGTTATAGCCAGCGGAGATTTACGCCTGGCCGCCAACCGGATGTGCTGGCCGGCGCAGGCCCGCGTCGAGGAAGCTGTCATGAATGCCATCCGCCGCGAAGGCCGCGACGTGCGCCGGGGGCATCCCTGCAACCGCGAGAAGGGGCACGGGTTCATAGACAGCCAGAAGTACGGGATGGAGGTTTTCCGCAGTATTCCCCCGCAAGCGCCGCTGGTGGTGGTGGAAGCGGTGTGGCAATACACGCACCACATTCTGCACGGCCTCTACACGCACCGCGGTCCGATCCTGACGGTGGCGAACTGGAGCGGAGAATGGCCGGGGCTGGTGGGGATGCTCAACCTGAACGGGTCGCTCACCAAGGCCGGAGTAGCCTACAGCACGCTGTGGAGCGAGGACTTTACAGATGAGTTCTTCCTGAGCGGGTTGCGCCAATGGCTGGCGGGCGAAGTGGTGCGCCACGATCTCAGCCACGTGCATCCGCTCAAAGAGTTCCGGCTTCCCGCCCAGGCGGAAGAGACGGGGGCGCGATTGGCGCGGGCGCTCGGGCGCGACAAAGCCATCATGGGCATCTTCGACGAGGGGTGCATGGGAATGTACAACGCCATCATCCCCGACGAGCTGCTGCACTCGACGGGCGTCTTCAAGGAGCGGCTGAGCCAGTCGGCTTTGTTCGCCGAGATGCAGCAGGTGAGCGACGAAGAGGCACTTGCGGTGCGGAAGTGGCTGAACCGCAAGGGGATGAAGTTCATCACCGGACCCAATCCGGAAACCGACCTGACGGACGGCCAGATTCTGAGCCAGTGCAAGATGTACATCGCGGCGCTGCGGATTGCGGACGATTTCGGTTGCGACACGATCGGCATCCAGTACCAGCAGGGGCTGAAAGACCTGGCGCCGGCGTCGGACCTGGCGGAGGGCCTGTTGAACAACGTCGACCGGCCGCCGGTCAAGGCGCGCAACAATGGACGCATGCTCTACGAAGGCCGCGCGCTGCCGCACTTCAATGAAGTGGATGAGTGCGCGGGGCTGGACGCCCTGGCGACCAACCGGATCTGGAGCGAGCTGGGCTACGACCCGGAGTGCACGCTGCACGATGTGCGCTATGGCGAGCGATACCACGTGAACGGGGTGCCCTCAGGGCCCGGGGAGTTCGTTTGGCTGTTCGAGATTTCGGGCGCGGTGCCGCCGGCGCACCTGATGGGCGGATACGCCGGCGCGGTGAGCGAGCGCCAACCCCCGATGTACTTCCGCTTGGGCGGCGGCGGCATCAAGGGCGTGAGCAAGCCGGGTGAGATCGTATGGAGCCGGATTTTCGTGGATGGCGGGCTGAAGGCAGACCTGGGGCGTGGCCGGGCCATCGAGCTTCCGCCCGAGGAGACGGAGCGGCGCTGGCGCATCACCACACCGCAGTGGCCCATGATGCACGCGGTGCTCGACGGGGTCACGCGCGACCAAATGATGGCGCGGCACAAGGCCAATCACGTGTTGGTGGCCTATGCTCCCGATGCGCAGGGGGCCAACCTGGCGCTGGCGGCCAAGGCGGCTATGTTCCGCGAGATGGGAATCGAGGTTTCCATCTGCGGGACGTTCGAGGGATAAGCGCCACAACCCGTGGGGTCGCGGCGCCGGTGCTCATTTCTTCGGCGGCTCCGGCGGGGGAGGCGGGGTATCGGGCACTTCGGAGAACTTGATTTCGGCGTCGGTGCTGAAGAGTTTGAAAGGCTCGTAGCGGTACAGGTTTTCAATCCTGAGCCGGCCGTCCACCAGATGGCGGTGGACCACCGAAGCGGGCATCAGGAAGCCGTGGGTGGACAGCGCGTAATCCACCGCGGCTTCGTCGCGGATCATCCGGTTCGTGTCCGGGTGCTCGGCCCAAGCCTGAACGCGCAGCGGCAGGCCGTCGGACTTGCGGACGTAAAGCGTGCCCTGCAAGGGACGGCGCACGGCCTGGTTGCCGAAGAATTCCAGTTCTCCGCCGGCCGCCGAGGTTTGCCGCCAGGAGAGGACGAGCGCATTTTCGGCGCCCACACGGGCTTCGCCGGCGAGCTTCAACTGCATGTTCGCCAAACCACGCTTGGTGAATGCCAGGAGGATGAGCCCGTAGTCGGTGGCGACGTCGACCAGGCCGTGCTTGGCGAAATCTTCGAGCATGCGTTTGCGGACGCGATCGTCGGGGGACTGAATGCCCAGCGAGAGTGCATGCCGGGCGTGTTCCGCCGATTGGACTTTGCGGCCGTCCACGGAGACTACCTGGCGGAATTCGAGCAGATCGCGCGAATCCGATTCCTTTAGCGTGCCAACGCTGTATTCGGAGACGATCTCGCGCACCACCAGCCGCGGCTTAGGCGCGACCGTGGCGGCCTGTCCGACTCGGGGCTGGAAGCGGGAAGGGGGTACCAGGGCGCGCTGTTCGAGGGTTTCCTGGGTGAGCGCCTTGGGAGCGTTCTGCTCGAGCACCTCGGCCTCCTCGGCGACGCGGTCCAGGATCTCGGGCAGGGTGAGCTGTGGCGCGGGCGCCTGCGCAGCCAGAAGCATAGACAGCAGAACGGCCGGGACGAGCGACATGTCTCTATTTTAATGCGGTCGGAGGCGGCCTGTCGCCAAATCGATAAACCATTTGTTTATAATACGTTGCAGAGATCCAGGCAATTCGGCCGAGAATTCCGGAATTTTTTTCGGCAATAGCACTTGCGCGCCTGGGCCGCTCTCTGGTATTCTGAACAAGTCGCCGAATTGGGGATCTGAGGAGTAGCGCGCCTTCCGGAGGACTTGCCGTGGAGACGCGGCGGTGGTATTATAAAGGAAAGAGATCTCCTGTAAGGAATGGTAACAAAACTCCGTGCGGGCCACCGCGCGGAGCGGAATACGGCCTTCCTGTGTGGTTCTTTTTAAAGTTCTAATGATTCTCAGCCGCAGGCGTCCGTGCGCGGACGCCGTGGTTGAAACGGGTTTCGAGGCCTGCCGCCGGTTCCGGTAATCGAAAGACGCCGGGGAAGGCGAGCGCAGATCATTGACAATCTGGTTGGATGCAGTAAAGAAGAACTCGTCAGTACTCTGAGTTAAACCGGAGCGATATTGGGTTGGGGCACGCCCCAGCCATTCTCATTGAATCAAATGAGAGTTTGATCCCGGCTCAGAATCAACGCTGGCGGCGCGCTTAACACATGCAAGTCGAACGAGAAA
>JBEKTU010000054.1:0-34891 GCA_049515735.1 Bryobacteraceae bacterium | reverse complement strand
ATTGTACTGGCCGGAGGCCACGTCAAACTGGTTCTCGTAGTGCAAGGGCTTCTGTTTGAATTCGGCGAGTTCCTTCTGATTCTCGAAATCGAGTTTCACGGTGTCGCTGAACCGCGCGGCGACGGTGCCATCGGGCTGGTAGGCGATGCCGAGGACATTCATTTCAGAATGAAGCTTCCCCTTCACCTTTTCAAATTTGAGGGATTCGGAGGGGATCTCGATGGCTACGTCTACGCGGGCGGTGTTGGGCGAGGTGAAGAAAAATGGCGCCTGCATGGAGGCAATAACGGTCCCGGGCTGCGAGGCGGTGGCGCGGTTCTCGAGGTCCTGCTCGACGGGCTTCCCCGCAAGCAGGTCCACCGGTTTGACATTGCAGTAGCCGCTGCGCGCGCGGACATTGGATCCACCGCGATCCACCTTCACCCGCAACGTATGGCAGCTTCCTTCCGGGGATTCCACGGGGGTATAGGCGAGAATGTAGTACTCGTTCTGCTCCGTGCCGATCCTTTCCATCCCGCCGAGCAGGTCATTGGTATTGGCGATTACGAATCCGCCGGTGCCGTCCGCCAGCATATAGAGGACTTCCTGATTGGCCGTCGCCGAAAAGGGAACCGGCGGGACAATCTGCCGCGGCAGGTTGAATGGATTGGTGCGATAGGACTGGCCGGGAACGGTAGTGCTTCCGCCACCCGTTCCGCTCCCGCTCCCCGTGGTGTTGCCCGTGGTGCGGCCGCCTGGGGTGTTGCCGCTGGTGGTAGTGGAGCGGCCTGGGGAGTTCCCGCCCGGAATGGCGACGCCAGACGACCCTCCCCGTGTGGTGGACCCGCCGCCTGGAGAAACGCCGGTACTTCCGCCTCCCTTTGCCCCGCCACCGCCAATCTGCGGTTCCCATTCCGGGGATGATGCAACAAAAGAAGCCGCCTGCAAAAAGCCGAAGCCGAGCCGCACGCCGGCGGGGCGAGGCTCGACGAGAGCGCCGTGCGGCCCGGCGGCGTCAAACCCGCCCACGGCGAGACCGCGAACGTCAATGGGATAGATCGCGACATTAGCTTTGTTGCAGGAGTCAATGGCAGCCGTCACCTCCGACCGGATCTCGGAATTCAGCGGAAAGCCGGCGGTGAACAGGATGAGGGTCTTGCGGCCGGGAACATCCGCTAGGTTCTTAGCCAGACTTCGCAAGGCCAGCACTACGCTGCGCGCGCCGTAATCGGCCGCGCCTCCGCCCAAGCGGGGCATGCCGATGGAGGCAACCTCGACATTGGGTGAAACCGCCGATGATTTCACGCCGCTCACCACCTGCTTCAAGCGTTCGGCGTCGGCCGTGAAGTTCTGGGCAATCTGCACGGCGCCGCCGAAGTTGACGATGGCCATCAGCCGGTTTGGGCCGGCGTTGTTATCGATAAACTTGGCCGCCGCCTGACGGGCTCGAATCTGGTCCCCGGGATTCATGGTGGAGTTGTCGAAGAAAAGGACCAGGTAGCGCTTTTGAGAGCCGGATGGGGAGGCCGTGTCCGCCTCGAAGGAAAAACTCTTGATGGATTGTTCCTTGTTGTCTTCCCAGACACGAAAATCCTTCAAGACAAGATCATGAACGTAGGCGCCCTTCTTGTCGGTTACGACCGTGTCCACCAGGACCAGCCGCGTTTCCGTCCGGATGACAGTCTGAGAGCCGGCCGGAGCGCCTGCCTGCTGAGCCTGCGCCGCAGCGCCGGCAAAAAACAAAACTCCCGCTAACAGCGACGTGCCCTGAAACCGCACCTTACACCTCCATTCACGGAATCTCGACAGCGCCGTTGCCGGCTGCCATCAGTAAGCCATATCCCCTATTGTATGCCGCGCGCGCGGGCCAGCCATCCCTTTTTCCACAGCAGGAAATACACAATCGCGAGGGCCACGTAGGTACAGCACCAGAACCAGGGCGTCCACCAGGGGATCCCATTGAAGCGAATGTCCGAGACCGGCCAAAGAAACCGGGTGGCATAGTATCGGAAGCTGTGCGTGAAAATATCGATCAGGATATGGGACAGCCATCCCAACAACTCGAGCACGACACGGCGTGCCAGTAGCGACGTCACCGCGAAGACCAGAAGAAACACGATCAAACTGTGACCGACCGGGTAAAGCGGCACTCCGAAGCCCACACGCGGCAAATGCCCGCCCCGCATGGATCGGACATCCGCCCCACCCGTCAGAAGCAGCCATAAGCCAATGGCCACGGGTGGTCCGAATGCGAGCACATCCGGAAACATGGCCCACCAGACTGTCCATCCCACCCGAATTCGGACATGAGCCGATTTCCGGGCAGCCGTGGCTCCCGCAGCCGCCCACAATCCATGGGCAATAATATCCATGATCGATTCTCCAGCCCGTAAATAACCGTAAACTTGCGCCGCGCCGTGTGCTATATTCTATACAAATCCATCGCAGAATGGATAGAAGGACAGTTCCTAACGGGGAACGGGGAATTTGTCGTAATGTGCGGAATTGCGGGATTCACACGGCTTAGCCGGGTGGTGGACGGGGGTGTCGCCCACCGCATCACCGAAACGTTATACCATCGCGGCCCGGATCAGCAAGGGGTTTTCGAGGGCAGCGAAGCAACTTTGTGCGCCGTCCGATTGAAGATCATCGATCTCACCGGCGGCGATCAACCTCTCCTCAGCGACGATGGGGATACCGCCGTCGCGTTCAACGGCGAGATCTACAACCATCTGGAGATTCGCGCGGAACTCGAGGAACTGGGGCACCGGTTCCATTCGCACTGCGACACCGAGACGGTGCTGCGGGCGTTCCTCGAGTGGGACACGGAATGTTTCTCGCGCATGCGGGGAATGTTCGCGGTGGCGCTGTGGACGGAATCGCGCAAACGCCTGGTGCTGGCTCGCGACCGGATGGGGATCAAGCCGCTGTACTATTACCGGCGCGGCGACGATGTTTACTTCGGATCGGAGCTGAAGGCGATTCTGGAGCATGCCGACGTGCCCCGGCAACTCGACCTGGAGGCGCTGGACTCGTACCTTTCGGTGAATTACGTGCCGGGTCCGGGCACTCTGATCGAAGGAATTCGCAAAGTCCCGCCGGGGCACCTTCTGGAATGGCGTCACGGGAAACTATGGATCGCGCCGTGGTGGAAGATACCCGCCAACGAGAAGCGGCAGTGGTCGCTGGAAGGCGCGAAAGAAGAGCTGGATTGGCTGCTGCGCGATTCCATTCGCGAGCACCTGGTCTCGGACGTTCCACTGGGAGTGTGGGCCTCCGGCGGCATAGATTCCTCCACCATCCTGCACTACGCGGCTACCGGCAGCGCGGACCGGCTGAAGACTTTTTCGATTTCGTTCTCCGGCCGCAGCTTCGACGAGAGCCGGTACTTCCGGGAGATCGCGCGGATTTACGGCACGGACCATTACGAGTTCGATCTGAACCCGGACGTCGAACTGCAGAGCGCCATTGAGGATTTCGCCTATTACTCGGACGAGCCGAGCGCGGACGCGGGGGCGTTGCCGGTATGGTATCTGGCGCGCATGAGCCGGCGCCACGTGACGGTGGCGCTCTCGGGTGAAGGCGCGGACGAATTGTTCGGCGGATACGTCACCTACCAGGCCGACCGCCTGACACGGCCCTTCCGGCTGGTGCCGGGCGCGCTGCGGCGGCTGATGCTGAGGACATTCGAGCGGTGCCTGCCGGTCTCCGACGAGAAGATCGGTCTTGAGTACAAGCTCAAGCGCTGGATGGAGGGAAGCTGGCTCGACCCCGACGAGGCGCACTTCTTCTGGAACGGAGCGTTCTCCACCGAGCAGCGGAGACAGATCCAGCCCGGCGGAAACGGGAACGGGCTGCGGAGGTTGGTGGAGCGGTTGGGGATTGAATCCCGCGGCGTGGTGGACCGCTATCTGCTGGTGGACCAGGCCTATTATCTACCCGACGATATTCTCTACAAGACGGACCGCATGAGCATGGCTCATTCGCTGGAAGTTCGTCCGCCATTCCTGGACCACCGGATCGTGGAGTTCGCCGCTCGCTTGCCCCAGAATATGAAGATCCGGGGCTTCACGCAGAAATTCATTCTAAAGGAGTTGATGCGCAGGAGGCTGCCGGAAGCGGTGCTCAAGCGAAAGAAGACCGGTTTCGACATTCCGGCCCACGAATGGTTCCGCGGGGTGTTGCGCGGGTTGTTGATGGATACGCTGACTCCGCAAGCCATCGCATCCACGGGGATCTTCGACGCGCGCGCGATTCAATCTCTGATCCGCGATCACATGGAGAGGCGCATCAATGCGGGTTTTCACTTGTGGGGCCTGCTGACGCTATTCCTGTGGATGAAGAGATGGAAGGTCGAGGTGGTTCCGCCCCTGGAAGCGCCTCACCCGGCGCCGGCGCCAGTGCTCGCCATCCGATAGCGTCGCCAAGGCGGCGCGTCTGGTATGATCATACTGAGGGTATGAAATGCCCAGCATCGAACGTGTGACCGTCACCTTACCCAACGATCTTGTCAGAGACATTGACCGGCGCGAGAAGAACCGCAGCAAATTCGTCGCGGAGGCCGTTCGCCGCGAACTTGATCGTCGCCGGCGGGCGGAGCTTCAGCGATCGCTACAGAATCCTCACCCCGAAAGCGTGGAGCTTGCCGAGCAGGGACTTGAGGAATGGACGCGCGGCTTGCCCGCGGAAGATGCCGAGGCACTCGTCGACAGCACGGCTGGTAAGCCGGTTCGGTGGGTCCCCGGCGCGGGTTGGGTGGAGGGGCCAGAATGAGGCTCGGCCGCGGCGCAGTTGTCGTGGTGGAGCTCGACCCCACAGTCGGGCACGAACAGCAGGGCGTGAGGCCCTGCGTCGTGGTGAGCGATCCGGAGGTGATCGGCGACCAGCGCTTTCCGCTAGTGTGCGTGGTGCCGGTGACTGGAACTGCAGGCGAGGGCCTTCTCTATCCGCCCCTCTCGCCCGGCCAGAGCGGCCTCGCTAAAAGGTCCTTCGCGCTGATCGACCATCTGCGGTCGGTTGACAAGCGGCGGGTTCGGCGCGTGTTCGGTGAGCTTGCGCAGGAAGAGATGGCCGCCATCGATGAGGGACTGGCGGTCTTTCTCGGCCTTGGAGACCGGCTTTGTGGCGCGGACGCGCCACCCGTCCAGTGACCTCGGCACGCGATCATGTGGAGAGACGCATCCATGCCCGTTTCCACTGATTCGAGTGCTCGCTATCAGGTGATCGTCGCGCTGGTCGCGGCCGTGATTTTCGTGGGGTGCATCGTGAGTCCGCCATCCCTGATGGACGACGTGGACTCGGTGCAAGCGCAGATCGCCCGCAACATGCTGCAATCCGGCGACTGGGTGACGGCGCGCCTCGATGGCGTTGCGTACCTGGAAAAATCTCCGCTCAAATACTGGATGATCGCGGTGTCGTTTCTGATCTTCGGGGTGCACGATTGGGCGGCGCGGATTCCCATTGCGCTCTCGACGATCCTGCTGTGCTGGGCGACGGCGTGCTTCGGCGCGTGGGGCGCGTCGCCTGGGCTCGCGCGCCGCACGGGCTTGTGCTCGGGTACGGTGCTGGCCACCAGCGTGGGGCTGTTTCTCTTCACGCGCATTTTGATCCCGGACGTGATTCTCACGCTGGCCATCACGCTGGCGCTATGGAGCCTCTTGCGCGCGCTGGAGGAGGACGAGCCGCATCCGGCGCGCTGGGCCATGCTGATGTGGGCCTCGATGGGAACCGGCCTGCTGCTGAAAGGGCTGATCGCGGCGTGCTTCCCAGTAGCCGCCGGGCTGCTGTACCTGGGTTTCACCAGGCAGTTGTTCCTTCGCAGGACCTGGGCGCGGCTGCGGCCGTTCTCCGGCATCCTGCTGTTCCTGGCGATTGCCGCGCCCTGGCACGTGCTGGCTACGCTGCGCAACCCTCCGTATTTCGATTTCACCATGCATAGCGAGAGGGGATCCTACCATGGGTTCTTCTGGTTCTACTTCATCAACGAGCAGGTTCTGAGGTTTCTGAACCTGCGCTATCCGCGCGATTACAACACCGTGCCGCGGGCCTGGTTCTGGCTGTTTCACCTGCTGTGGCTGTTCCCGTGGAGCGTATATTTCCCGGCGGCGCTGAGACTGAATTACCGCCAGGGGGACCGGGCGTCGAGGGTGCGGCTGATGGCCCTGTGCTGGAGCGGATTCATTCTGGTGTTCTTCACGTTTTCCACCACGCAGGAGTATTACTCGATGCCGTGCTATCCGGCGCTGGCGCTTCTGCTGGGATCGGCAATCGCCGGCCAGGACCCGTGGCTGCGATACGGCACCAAGGCGATTGCGGTGATAGCCACGCTGGCGGTGGCGGCCATCGCAGCCATCTTATGGATGGTTCGCGGGCTGCCCACGCCCGGCGATATTGCGGGGGCACTGAGCCAGAACCCGGAGGTCTATACCCTGTCGCTGGGCCACATGACGGACCTGACGCTGCGGGCGTTTGCTTATTTGTGGCTCCCTCTGGCGGTGGCGGGGGTGGCGTTGGTGGTGGGCGCGGCGGGAGCCTGGCGACCGGCCGGCCGGAGGCTCGTGCCACTGGCTGCGCTGGCGGCCATGATGGTGCTGTTCTTCCATGCGGCACGGTTGGCGATGGTGGTGTTCGATCCTTACATGTCGTCGCGGCCGCTGGCCGAGGCGCTGCTCCAGGCGCCGCCGGGGAAGCTGATTGTGGACGACCAGTATTACACCTTTTCTTCGGTTTTCTTCTACACCAACCGCCGCGCGCTGTTGCTGAATGGGCGGGTCAATAATCTGGTGTATGGGTCTTACGCGCCGGATGCGCCGAAAGATGTTTTCATCGACGATCGAGACTTCGCGCAGCGCTGGCCCGGCCCGGAGCGGTATTACCTGGTGGCGGAAGGGCCGCAGGTGTCGCGGTTCGAGAAGTTAGTGGGTAAAACCGCCTTGCGCGTGGTGACTGCGAGCGGCGGCAAATTCCTCTTCACAAATAAATAAAAATTTTCTTTCCCCTGTTTTCAATCACTTGGACATCTGAAACCGGCTGAATGAGAGATCCGGGGTGCTACGCTCGAATTGGGAAGAGGGGTGCGCGGCTTCGCGGATTCGCGAAGCCGTTTTCTTTTGAGGGGCACGCATGGAAACCGCAGAGCAGCAAGAACAGAAGGCTCCCAGAACCTTGAGGATCCGCATTTCGGATCTTTTGGACAAAGCCATCGCGGGGATCGAAGACCGGTTCAAGTCCACAGATTTCAAGCCGACCATGGGAGACTACCTCAAACTTCTGCAGATGGAAATCGAACTCGAGCAGGAAGAAGTCAGGGAGATCAAGGTCACATGGGTCGAACCGCCAGTGATACCAGACTCCGCGAAATAACTTATGACCCGCTGCCTTCGCAAAAGAAGTTTCACTACTCGGAGGCCCGATTCAAGGGCTTCTCGGGGCCCATCGGCAGCGGGAAGAGCCAGGCGCTCTGCCAGGAAGCCATCCGTCTCAGCTATCTGAACCAGGGGCGCCTGGGACTAATGGGCGCGCCGACCTTTCCGATGTTGCGGGATGCGACGCAGGCGGCACTGTTCGAGATTCTGGATGGAAACAAGATTCCGTTCGATCACAACAAGGCGGAAAACACGCTGATCATGCGCGACACGCGATCCAAGATCCTGTTCCGGCCCATGGACGAATTCGAGCGGTTGCGCGGCACCAACCTGGCATGGTTCGGCCTCGACGAGCTGACCTATACCCAGGAAGAAGCGTGGTTGCGCCTGGAAGGGCGTTTGCGAGACCCCAAGGCCAAGCGTCTTTGCGGCTTTGCGGCGTGGACGCCCAAAGGCCACGACTGGGTGTACCGGAAGTTTCTGGGGAACCCGGTCAAGGGGTACGAAGCGATCGTCGCCCCGCCGCTCGAGAACCGGCACCTTCTCCAATACACTCCGGATTACTACGAGCGACTCAAAGACAGCTACGACGAGCGCTTCTATCAACAGGAGGTATTGGGCCTGTACCTGAATCTGGACGGCGCGCTGGTATATGCCTCTTTCGCGCGCAACGAAAACCTTGCGGACTTGAGTTTCGATCCTGGTTTTCCGCTGCTTTGGGCGCTGGACTTCAATGTGGATCCGATGAGCTCGCTGGTGGTGCAATTGGTGCGCGGCAGGGTGCTGGTGCTGGATGAAATCGTGATCCGGCACGCCACCACTGGCGAGGCTTGCGAGGAGTTCTTGAAACGGTTTCCAATAGAACCCGCCGGCATCGTGGTCTACGGAGACGCTTCGGGGAACCAGCAACACACCACCGGAGCTACGGACTACGACATGATCCGCGAGTACCTCCAGATCCACTCCAGCATGACGGTGAAGTACAAGGTGCCGAAAAGTAATCCGGGCGTGCGGGAACGCATCAATCTGACCAACTCCAGGCTGCGATCGGCCGCCGGCGAGATCGGGCTGCTGGTGGACTTCAAGTGCAAGGAACTGATCATGGATTTCGAGCAGGTCTCTTTCAAGGCCGGCACCTGCCAGATCGACAAGGACCGGGACCGGCTGAGAACGCACCTGTCCGACGCACTGGGGTATCTGCTCTGGCAGGAATGCAGACCGGTCAGAATAATCGGGGAGCAACGGGGGCGGATTCTTCCATGAACAACATCAACCGGGAACATCCCGAGTACATCGCGCGCAAGGCGATGTGGAAGCAGTACAAGGACCTCTACGCGGGCGGCGAACGATTGCGCGCGGACGCCATGGAATACCTGGTGCGCCGGCACAAAGAGCCGAGCGAGGTCTACCAGGAACGGCTGAGCCGCGTGTTCTACCAAAACTACATCGGGTCGATTGTCGACTGGTATGCGGCGACGCTGATGCGGCGCGAGCCGGTCCTGTTGATGGAAGGAGGCGACACAGCCGCCAAGAGCTTCTACACGGCGCTGGCGGACGATTGCGATTTGCGGGGAACCAGCCTGAGCGAATTTTTCCGCCAACGATTCATCCAGACCATGGTATGCGGCAGCAGCTTCATCGTGGTGGACTTTCCGCGGCTTGGCCCGGCGGGATCCCCCGCTCCCTTGACGCGAGCGGAAGAGGACGCTTCGGGACGATCGCGAGCGTACCTGGTGGACTACGGGCCGGAAGAGGTCATCAACTGGAACTACGACCCATCGGGCGGACTGGAGTGGGCGGTGATCCGCACCTCCTGCCTGCAACAATCCAAGGTCACGGATGCGAAATGGGAGCGGGAGACTCGGTGGATCTACTACGACCGCGAGAACTTCCAGATGTATCGGAAGGCGGGCGATTCGAGCCCCATCGAGCTGATGGATGAGGGGCGGCACGGGCTGGCGTCGCTGCGGCGGGTGCCCATGTTCCAGATGAAGGTATCGGAGGGGCTATGGCTGCTGAATAAAGCCGCGCTTCTGCAACTGGAACACTTCAACAAGTCCAACGCGCTTTCGTGGGCGCTTACCATGGGCCTGTTCGCCAGCCCGGTGGTCTATTCGGACCGGGAATTCAACCAGATTGTGGGCGAGTCGTATTACATCCAGCTTGGGCCGGATGACAAATTCGGATGGACGGAGCCGGAGGGAAAGGTCTACCAGATCGCGGCCGACAACCTGGTCCAGTTGAAGGACGAAATCTACCGCGTCTGCTACCTGATGATCCAGGCCGGAGAAGCGAGCGGCGGAAGCCAGCAGTCCGCGCTGAGCAAGCAGTTGGACTTCAACACCACGCAGGAGGTGCTGAGGGGGTACGGCGATGCCGTGAAAGAGACCATGAAGCAGGTGTTGTGGGCCATCGCGGCGGCGCGGCAGGACGGGATTTCGATCGCCGTCTCGGGTCTGGACGAGTTCGACATCGACGATCTCAGCACGGAGCTGGACGACGCCAAGAAACTGCTGGATCTGGGGATCGGCTCGGAGACGCTGACCAAGCAGCTCTTCAAGAAGCTGGCCTTCAAGTACCTGAACGATGCGCGCCAGGAAGTCAAGAACCAGGTGGCGGACGAGATCGATCGGATGAAATACGTAGAGGAAGTTTCTTAGGAGGCATATGGAAGGCATCGACGTTCAAGCGATCGTGCGGCAGGCGATCGAGGAGTTCGCGACCAACGAGCAGTCCAAAACCGAGCCGGCTTACAAGGCGGAACTGCAGGAGGAGCGCAAGCGCCGGGAGCAACTGGAGCGCCGGCTGAACGAGTTGGTGGCGGAGAACAAGCGCAGCCGCCAGATGGCCGCGGAAGCGGAGCGAAGCTCGGCCGTGAGAGCCGAACTGCAGCGGCTGGGCGTGGCGAAGATCGACCTTGCGTTCAAGGCGGTGCAGGACGGGATCGTGCGGACCGAGGACGGGCGGCTGGTGGCCCGGACCGACGCCGGCGAGACGCCGTTGAAAGAATACCTGGCGGCGTTCGTGAATGAGAATCCGGAGTTTCTGCCGGCTCGCATTGCCGGAGGAACGGGGATGACCGCGACCTTCAAGGCGCCGCCGGCGGGCAGAGAAACGGTGAGCATCGAACAGATCCGCCCGGGCATGAGCGCGGAACAGATGCAGCGGGTACGAGAGGAAATCGTGCGCGTGGCGTCGCAGACCCTTCGGGGCCTGTAGTAACAAACCGGCCGAAACACAGGCGGCCGGCAAGAACAATCAAGTCAAGGAGAACGAATGGCAGCTATTACCTCAACTAACGTCGCAAACGCGATTGTCAAGCTGGTGGCGGCGGACGCATTGCCGGCGCTGGTCGGGAACCTCATCATGGGGAACCTGGTGAATCGCGATTACGAGCCGGTGCTGGCGAATGCCGGCGACACAGTAAACGTACCGATTCCGCCGACGATGGTGGCGAACAACATCCTCGAAGGCAACTCGGTGCAGACGCAAAACCCCAGTCTGGGAAACGCGCAGATTGTGCTCAATACGCACGTGGAAGCGACTTTCCAGATTCCAGACGTGACCAAGGTGCTGGCGGTTCCGGACCTGCTGAAGATTTACATGCAGCCGTCGGTGGCCGCCATCGCCCAGAGAATCGAGACCGACCTTCTGAGCCTGTACGCCGGTTTCACGACCAACACGGCGGTGGGAACGCCGGCGACGCCGATCACGGAAGCCGTGATCGACGCGGCGGAGACATCGCTGTTCCTGGCGATGGTCCCGCCCAACGAGCAGAAGTACTTTGTGGTGAACGCGGCGACGTATTCAGCCTGGCGGCAGATTCCGCTCTTCAACGAATTCCAGAATGCGGGCGAGGCGGGCCTTCTGGCGCTCATCGATGGCACCATCGGGAAGTTCAAAGACTTCTACGTGTTCCGCTCGCAGTTCGTACAGCAGACGGGCACCACCACGGTGACCACCCACAACATGGCGTTCACCAGGAGCGCCATCGGCCTGGTGATCCGGCGGCTGCCGCAACCGCTGCCCGGAACCGGCGCCATCGCGGAATACGCGGAGTTGGGCAACTTCGGAATGCGCGTGGTGATGAGCTACCAGCCGAACACGCTGGCGCAGCAGTTCACGGTGGACGCGCTGTACGGGTGTGGCGTGCTGCGCAACAGCGCGGGCGTGCAGGTCTACACTTAGCCGAGACGGGTCTGGCGCATGGGGGCGAGCGGGGTACCCTCTGGGTCCCTCGCCCCTATTCTATTCAGGAGGAATCGATGGATCTAAGGCAGTATTACCAGAAAATTCGCGACAAGGAATCGGCGATTACGGAATCGTTTCCAATCGTGGTGAGCAATGAGACGCCGGATGGCGGCAAGGCAGGGATTCTGACGGAAGTGACACCCGGAATCGCCGCCAAGATGGTGGTGGATGGCGTGGCGCGCCTGGCTACCCCCCAGGAAGAGAAGACGTTCCGGGCGGCGCAGGTGGAGGCCAAGCGAGTGGCCGACCAAGCCGCGGCGACGGCCAAGGTGCAGTTCACGGTGGTGCCGACCTCGGAACTGAACAAGCTGAGGGCTACCCCGGTATCCTCCAAGGACTAGGCGAACGACCATGGCTCTGTTCACAGACGGTCCGGCATCGAGCATGGAAGACCTGACGGCGCAGGACTCGCAGCTTCTCGACGTGGCCAGCGTCGAGGGAATCGACGTGACGCAGAAAATGGCTCTGGCTCAGGACGAACTCGCCCTGGAGCTGAACGCGCTGCTGACCAGGCTGAGCTCCTCGGAGCAGTTGTTCCGGCTGGCGGCCGATTCGAACCTGGGCAGCGTGGTGGTGACACCGGCGCTGAAACTGTGGCACACCTTTCGCAGTCTGGAAATGGTCTACAGCGACGCGTACAACAGCCAGTTGAACGACCGCTACGCCGGCAAGCGCGACCAGTTTCACTTGAGCGCGAAGTGGGCGTACGACATGCTGGTGGCGGCCGGTATCGGGGTGGCGTCGGTCCCGGTGCCGCGGGCGGCCATTCCGACGGTGACGGCCGCGGCGCCCCCGGCGCCGGGCACCCCGCTGCCGGACGGAACTTACTACGTGACCGTGGCCTGGGTGAACGCCGGGGGCGAAGAGGGGGTTTGCGCCATTCCGGCAACCGTCGCGACCACCTCCAGCTCACTGCTGGTCCAGCCGGCGAGCCGAGGGGGCGCTCCGCCAAGAAACGCGGCGGCGTGGAACGTGTATGTGGGCACCGGTCCCGATTCGATGGCGCTGCAAAACGGATCTCCCATCGCCATCGGACAGACGTGGCTGCAGCCGGCAACCCTGGCGGCGGGGCGGCCGCCGGGAACGGGGCAGCGGCCCAGTTATCTGAAGCCGGTGCCGCGGGCGATCCAGAGGGGCTAATGGCAGCGACAATCGGAAGCACAACCACGGCCCAGGTGATGCAACTCATCACCGGCGCCAGCGGCGTGAATTCGAGCCTGGCCGCGCTCGCGCTTACGGACCAGGCGCTGGCCGGTCCGCTGGACCTGACGCAGATACGCGCACAGAACGTGGCGGCGGACCTGGCCGAACGCGCCACCACGGTGACGTACCCAAACCTGAACGTGTACTGCGAGAAGGTGACGAACCAATTGACGGAGAAGTTCCGGACATTCTCCGGCACGGCTCAGATGACCATCGAGGTTCGACATTCCCAGGACCGGCTGGACGGGCTGCAGGACAGCCTGCAACTCTACACGGACGCCGTGACGCAGGTACTGGCCGCGAACCGCGGCGATTGGGGCAATGGGATGTTTTACGCGGGCGGGTACGAAGCGTCCTTCGGAGCCGTCAAGCAGGGCGGGAAGAATTTCATCCAGGTGGCGAAGGTCACCTTCGGGATTGGAGTGAGTGTGAGCTAGTATGGCATATATTTCCTCTAACGCAAACCGGTTCTACACGGCGCTGGAAGCGAGCTACGGCCAGGTCGGAGCGATCGCATCCGGCAACCGGATTCCGGCTCTGAAGCTGACGGTCCAACAGAAACTCACGACGGCGCAGCGGAAGGACAAGACGGGGAGCCGGACGTTTCCCGGCCAGCCGCCGGGCGGCCGGCTACAGACGAATTTCGAGCTACAGACATACATGACGAGCTGGCAGCAAACGGCGGGAAACCCGGGATATGGCCCGCTGTTTCAGGCGGCACTAGGGGGCGCGCCGTTGCAGTTCGCCGGCGGGACTGCGGCGTCCAGCACGGCTGGCGGAAGGCTGGGGTTCGGAGCGCCGCACGGGCTCGCCGCGGGGCAAGCGATCTCATGCGCGGGGGAGATCCGGTTCGTGGCCGCGATCGTGGACGCGAGCAACGTGCAACTGAACGCGCCGTTTACCATCCTGCCCGCGACCGGCGCGGCCATAGGCGCCGCGGTCACCTACGTGCCCGCGACGGAGCTGCCGAGCGCCAGCATCTTCGACTACTGGGACCCGGCGACGGCGGTGCAGAGGCTGCTGTGCGGGGCGGCCGTCGACCAGATGGAAATCCAGGTGAACGGCGATTACCACCAGTTCCAATTCAGCGGCCTGGCGCAGGATGTGCTGGACAGCAGCAGCTTTTCCTCCGCCAGCGTGGGACAGCTTGCGAGCTTTCCAGCGGAGCCGGCGCTGGGCGCGTTCGACTATTCGATTGTGCCGGGGAACATGGGCGAGGCGTGGCTGGGAACTTCGCCGTCGCAGTTCCTCACCATCACCAGCGCATCCATCGTTCTCAAGAACCAACTGGACACGCGGTCCAAGGAGTTCGGATCGAACCTGCCGCGCGCCATTTCCCCGGGCCCGCGGTCGGTGACGGCGGCGCTGGAGCTGGTCAGCCAGGACGACGCCGCCACCATAGGTCTTTATCAGGCCGCCCGGCAGCAATCGCCGATCGGCGTCATGTTTCAGTTGGGCCAAACCGCGGGACAGGTGATGGCCGTGTACTTGCAAAACGTGATTCCCGAGGTGCCGGAGTTCGATGACGGCCAGAACCGGTTGCAGTGGAAATTCCGGCAATCGCGCGCGCAGGGCACGGTGGACAACGAAATCGCGGTGGCGTTCGGATAATCATGACCTACGAAAGCGTAAGGACGGTGGAGTCGGAAGTCGCGCGCGGGGTGACATTCACGCTGGCGAAGATCTCGTTCGGACGCCGGGTGGAGCTGATGCGCCGGGTGCGGGAACTGGCCCGGCGAATGGAGTTCCTGGAGGCCGGCCAGACGCCGAGCGACAGGATGGACGCGGCGCTGCTCCAGACGGAGATCGACCGGCTGTTCCTGACGTGGGGACTGCGGGCTGTATCGGGGCTGGAGCTCGACGGGTCGGATGCCACACCCGAACTGCTGGCGGAAGCCGGGCCGGAGAACCTGTTCCGGGAAGCGCTGGCGGCGGTGCGGGCGGAGACGGGACTGACCGAGGCGGAACGAAAAAACTGATTGTCGCCTTCCACTTTCAGTTCTCCAACCAGGCCGGTTGGAAGTGCGACGTTTGCCGGAGGTCCGGCCTGGAGAAAAAGCGCCGGTGCGGATGGTTGGGGATGGGCGAGGACGCCGGCGGGCCGCTGGTCTGGGCGAGACGGGGTGTGTCGCTCAGAACCTGCCCGAAGCCGTACATCACGGCTGAGAGCGAGACGCTGGTGGAGGAGTTCTTCGTGCGGCGGCGCCTCGGAGGGATGGATCTTGCGAAACTGAGCGCTCGGCAAGTGGAAGCGTTCGTGATTCTCGAAAAGGCACTTACCGGAAAGACGATCGATGGCCAGCACAACACAAGATAAGCTCTACGAAACTTTTGCCGCGGTATCTGGGCAACAGGATTCGAAACCGGGCGAGGCGCTTGACAGCGGCGAGGATATTGCGGCCTCCCTGAGCGACACGGTAAACCAGATCGGCCAACTCCAGGGAAGCAACGAAGCGCCACCGGCGGAGAGCGGCGGCGGCAGCTCTTCCAGCGCGAGCACGGCCGGCAGCGGCGGCAGCACGGCAGAGTCGGTCGCGTCGACGGTTCTGGAGAGCGGGCTTGGCATGGTCCCCTTGATTGTCGGGTTGCTGGGGTTGTTCGAAGGCGGGGGAACGCCGGCGCCAACGCTGGAGAAATATGCGATGCCGAGCAAGCAGTATTTCGAGGGCTCGGACACTGGCGGCGACATGAGCGACGCCGATTACGACCAGATGGGAATGCCGAGGACGTACAGCGCAACGCCGGATGGAATTAGCGCGCCGACCAGCGGGGCGGCGGCTCCCAGCACCATCGGCAGCGGCAGCAGCGCGGCCGGCGGCGCGGGGGCGGCTCAGATCACCGTGAACGTACAAGCCATGGACTCGCAATCGTTTCTGGACCACAGCAACGATATCGCCCAAGCGGTTCGCGCCGCGATGTTGAATTCCAATTCCATCAACGACGTGGTGAATAGCCTCTGACATGTCCACCTTTCCCAACCTGAAGACCAATGCGGTGGCGCAGTATCCGGCGACCAGGAGCTTCCGGTACCAAAACCAGGCGCTACGGTTTCTGGAGGGAGTGGAACAACGCTACCGCGACTCCGCCGGGCCGCTGCACCGCTGGGAAATCCGCCTGGCCGCGCTGGACGAGAGTGAAATGGCGGCGCTGGAGCAATTCTTTTTCGACAACCAGGGCTGCTTCGGAAACTTCGCCTTCACCGATCCATGGGACGGAACTCAATACGCCAATTGCAGCCTGGCGAGCGACCAACTGGGCCTGACCGCGCTGGCGGAAATGCAAGGCAAAACCTCGCTGACCGTGATCGAGAACCGGGGATAACACATGCTGGTATACCCACAACTCGCCACCGGAGCATTGAGCCAGTTTCCGGTTCAAAAGCGGCGCTCGTTGCGGACGGTTGTGAATACTTCTTTGGACGGGAGGGCGATCAAGCTGGCCGATCCGGGAGCGGAAACCACCGAGTGGCAGTTGGCGTACGCGGGTTTGACCGATGACGAAGTTGCCGCCTTAGAGCAGTTCTTCGCGGCCTCCGAGGGAACGCTCAATAGTTTTACATTCCTGGACCCAACCGGCAACCTTTTCGCCTGGAGCGACCAGTTGAGCAATGCGGCATGGACCGCGGGACCGTTCCTTTCTCTGACAGGCGGAATCGCGGACCCCGCGGGCGGGATGAACGCATGGCGCCTCGCCAATTCCGGCGCCGGCGCTCAGAACATCTCCCAGACATTGTCCGCTCCGGCGGGGTACTTGTATTGTTTCAGCTTATTCGCGCGGTCGCTCGCAGGCACCCCGGTGACCGTGCTGCACGGAACCAATTGCATCAATCAAATCCTGGGAACGGACTGGAGCCGGATCATCGTGGCAGCCAGCGGCGACCCGTCGGCGGAATCGATCGCCTTTGGCGTGGAGGTGCCGGCCGGAGAGTCCGCGGATGTATTCGGCATGCAAGTGGAGCCGCAGGCCGGCGCTTCGCTGTACAAAGCGACCACCATTGGCGGCGTTTATCAGAACGCGCGATTCCGCGATGACGTTCTCTCTATAACCACAACCGGAGTGAACTGCCACTCCGCCACGGTCAACATTCTCTATGCAAACAATATCTGATCTGAAGGAACAGGCGGTCACGGATACGCCGCTTCTGATCTTCGACTGCGTGCTCTCGAACGGCCAGACGGAACAGTGGAGCACGCACCAGGTGACGGTGGGCGGATCGACGTACCAGGCGCGAGTTCTTCAGCACAGCGCCTTCGACATTCAGACCGCGTCCGACCAGGGCATAGACGGAAGCCCGCGAATCTCGGTCTTGCTGGCCAACGCCGACTCGCACTTTTCGGAAATCGAGCGCGCGACGGGATGGAAAGGCGCGCGGCTGACGGTAGGATTCCTCTTTTACGATTTGCGAAACGACGTTCCGCTGACGGACACGGCGGTGGTGTTTCAGGGAATCTGCAACCCGCCGGACCAGATCAAGCAGTCGACGTTCCGCCTTACGGCCATCAACCGGATGAACCTGCAGCGGCTGATGCTTCCGGAGATTCGCATCCAACGGAGATGCCCGTGGCAGTTTCCGGCGACGCCGGACCAGATGACGGAAGCCATTGACGGCGGCGCGAACGGCCAGTATTCGCTGTATTACCGTTGCGGCTATTCCGCCGGGCTCCCTGGGGGAACGGGCAGTCTGAATGGCGACGTGCCGTTCACGTCCTGCGGGTACACGCGGACGGACTGCCAGGCGCGAGGAATGTTCACGCGGTTCGGCGGGCTCGAGTACCTTCCTCCGGCGATCGCGGTGCGCGCTTACGGAAAAGACTGGACGACCTCGGCCGTCTCGGACAACCAGGCGGAATACAACGATTACGTTCCCATGGTGTACGGCACGGCCTGGTGGGAGCCGCTGGTGGTTTTTGCGCGCAACGACGGCAATCTCACTCGGATGGAGGCGCTGCTGGGAATCGGCCAGATGACGGGCGTGCTGACGGTGCTGGTGAACGATGTCCAGATACCACTGGGAGTTAACGGCACCGACATGACCGGCACGGGCTGGTACAACGTGGAGACGCTGGGGACGCGCGACGGCGCGTTCGACTACAACTTTCTAGACGCCAATGGGAATCCGGCCGGCGACCCTTACGGCAGCATGGCTTACCTTTCCGTGGTGGTCCCCAACCAGTTGAACAACGGGACTTCGCTGCCCACGGTGACGGTGCTGGCGCAGGGTCTGCAGGTGCCGGTCTATGCGGCGGACGGGACGTATACCAGCACCCAATTCTCAAGCAACCCCGCCTGGATTTTGCTGGATGTTCTGCGGCGGAGCGGATGGACCGCGGCGGAAATCGATATCGCCAGTTTCGCGGCTACCGCGGCCTATTGCGATGAGCTGATCAACTCGACGGATCTGAACGGCAACCCGATCACGCTGCCACGGTTTGGGTGCAACCTGGTCTTAAAAGACCGGCGCAGCGGTGGAGACGTTGTCCGCGGCGTCCGCAATGCCGCGCGGCTTTACCTTACCTATGGGCCGGGAGGGGTGCTGCAGTTGCAGGTGGAGAACACGATAGCGCTGCAACAGCCTACCCAGCCGGCCTGGTCGAACAGCACGGAGCCGCTGAACGGAGGCTGGCCGAGTTACGAATTTGACGACGGCAGCAGCAGCTTTTCCGGAATCCTGAGACTGCCGAACGGCGAGCCGAGCGTGACCTTGACGTCACGCAGCATCGCGGATACGCCGAACCGCATTTCGGTGGAGTTTCAGGACGCGCTCAACGGTTACCAGCAGGACAGCTATGAGCTGGTGGACCCGGACGACGTGGCCCTGGCCGGACAGGAGGTTTCCTCGACACTCGCGGCGCTGGGAATTCCGAATTACGACCAGGCGGGCCGAATTCTGCAATTCAATCTCGACAAGTCGGTTCAAGGGAACACTTACATCGCATTCGAAACCAGCATAAGAGCCTTCGGGATCCGGCCGGGAGACTTGATTACACTTACATACCTGAAGGAGGGCTTGACTCGCCAGCCACTGCGGGTTCTGAAGATTTCGCCGGCCACCAACTACCGGACTTCCACCATCACGGCGCAATTCCACGACGACGCGTGGTACTCCGACACCAACGGCCAGGTGACTTCGCCCACCGGAACCGTGACGCAGGGGAACGCCGGCACGGGCGTGCCGAGGCCATTAATAGGCACGGTGCTGGACGATAACGGAGACGTTCAATTCGGCGTTGTGGAATCGACGGCCACGAGCAGCGATGGCACGGTGGAAACACTCGTATCGGTCAGTTTCGTTCCACCGGCAGGCGCGGGAGTCAGCTCGCCGGGCGCTGGTCCGGGGGTACCGTTGTTGAGCCTGGTACCCACGGTGGGAACGGGCGGAACGCTCGCGGGCGGGCAGAACCTGTACTATGCGGTCTCCGGCGAGGACAGCACTGGCGACGAGAGTGGACTGTCATTTATCGTCATGGCGTCGATCTCGAGTGCGGGGAGCAGCGTGACGCTGTCGGGATTGAGTTTCGCGCCGGGAACGAGCGTGTTTGACGTTTATCGGGGATCGACGCCGGCGGGACTTTTTCGAATCGCTTCGCGGCAGGCGCTGGCCGCCCAGTTCACGGATACGGGTTTCGCAGATCAACTGATTGCTCCTCCCGATTCCAATTTCGACCACGCCAACTTCTACTGGCGGATGGAGCTGCAACCGGAAAGCGGCGTGACGCTGCAATCATCAACGACGGTGGGAAACGGATCGTTGCAGATGACCGCGAACCGTTACCAAAACATGATTGTGCGGATCACGCGAGGCACGGGCGCTGGGCAGGAGCGCACCATCGCGGCCAACGACACGACCAGCCTGACGATCGCGCCCGCTTGGATCGTGGTGCCGGATGCCACGAGTTTCTTCGTAGTGGCGGAGACCGGCTGGCAGTTCGGCGCTCTAACCACGAGCAGCCCGGTGCAGTTTGAGGTTCCGAACTGGTCGGGAGAGGTGGTTCATCTCACCGGGCGCGCGGCCAACGTGAACAATGTGGAATGCGCGCCGGAGCTATCCACGGTTACGCGGTGGCAGATCGGCGGCGGCGGGACCAGCGACAGCGATGTTCCCCCGATGCCATTTTTCGGGTTGGGGCCGGGCCAGGGCGGCGGAACGGTGGAACTGAGCGGGGTTTCTTTCACTGGCCTGACCAACACGCGGACCATTTCGGCGGCTACGCTGACGCTGTACTACTGGGATGAATTGCAGGGCACGCCCGCGATCACGCTGGCCAGCGCCGTGGGAACCGGCGATACTCTACTGACCCTGAGCGCGGCCGGATCGGCGCAGCCCGGAAGCTACATCCAGATTGACCTGGAAGTGATTTGCGTGGATTCAGTGCAAAACAGCGGCACACAGTACACTGTGACGCGAGCCATGGATGGCAGCCAGGCGGCGGCACACGCCGCACAAACGCCGGTATATGATCTTGTGAGCCAGACGGTAATCGCACCATTCCCGCCGGAGTTTTTCGGCAGCCCCTACAGCGGGAGCTGGAGCTACCCCATTGCGCTTCCGGATGTGCGGGTGGCGAGCGCCGAGCTGTTCGTCACGAACCAGAAGGGGAACAGCCCGACTCAAAACATCTATCTGACCCATACCACTGACAGCGGGCTGCGCACGCTCTCGAGCGGACAGTACTCGATCCAGGTGGACGGGTACCTGGCAGTGGATCAATCGGCGGCGCCGGCGCTGGTGATGGAGGCGTCGCACTCAGTGCGGGATGTGTACGCGGTGCTGGGCACGGGCGCCGACGCCGCGGTTCAGATCCAGTTGAACCTCAACGGGGCGTCATATTGCCAGTTGACATTTGCCGCGGAAGCGACGGTTTCGAACACGGTGAACGGCAACACACTGGCGCCGCTGCCATCGGGCGCGCAGGTGACGCTGTCAGTGCTGTCGGTGGGACAGACCAATCCCGGCGCGGACCTCACCGTTATCATCCGACTCTGATGCCGGACCAACTCTCCAAACTGCGCCCGGACCGGGATTTGCAGTGTTACTTCCAGGAGCCGTCGGCGGTTGCGGCGCTCAGCGCGACCAGCCCGAGTGGATTCACCGTCTCGGGGTGCTGGAGGCAGCAATTCGACTGGGTGGTGGTGGAATGGAACCGCGACAACGTGTTCGAACATCCCACACTCCGCAACCTCCCGGACGGAGATCTGAGTGGATTGCATCTTAGTTACCAAGAAGTCCGCACTAACTGCATCCCGCTGGATTCCACGACTTACGACTCAGTAAGCTGGTCCTACTTGAGAATCTGGGAGGAATCCAACAACACCGAGAACTTCCATCAAGTTTCGCTTCTCCAGTATGCCGTGGCAGTGGAGGGCAGTTACGCGCAACCGACGGTGGTGTTCGAGTTTCAAGGCACGCCCGCAGCCGGGGACATCGTGGGACTGGCATGGCTGGACCAATACCCCAACTACTGGGTTGTGGCGGGAAACGCCGCTGCGGACGTGGCCAGCGGGCTGGCGGCCAACATCAACGCCCAAACCGGCGCCAGCAACGTCTCGGCCAGCGCCAATGGCAGCCAGATCACGTTGACCTATAATGGCGCGCCCGGGGCGAACGGGAACCGGGTAGGAGTGTATGGGTGGGTCTACAGCCCCGGCAATAGCACGGGAGCGTGGTCGCCGTCATTTGCCATGTTCCAAGGGGGAACATCGCCGCAGTGCTGGCAGGTGAATCTCGATTTCAGCAATCTGAAGGATGATTCCGGAAACACGGTAACCACCACGAACGTGCGGAAACTGCGCTGGACGTGGGCCGCGGACTTACAGTCCGGTAACTTCGCGCGAAGCGAGTTCTCGGTGGTAGTAACGAATTGGCAGGCCACGGGGATCAATCTTGCGTACAGCGTTGCAGGACCGGGCAGCCGGAGGATTGAAGATATCGCGCCGGAGATTTCCTATACCGGCACATGGGTGGAGGAACGCGGCAATTACTCCGGAGGATCGATCCACCACACCACTACCCCTGGTGACTGCTTGCAATGCACTTACTCCGCCGCCGCACACTCACTGTACCTGGGGACACGGTATACCAACAACGGCGGACAAGTTAGAGTGCAGGTGGATAGCAATTCAGCACTGATTGTGGATCTACAGCGCTCACTGGAAGATGTACTCATTCGGGTTTTGCTAGGGCAATTCTCAGGACAGGCGCAGCACACCGTCACAGTCACTCACACCGGCGCCGCGGGGACGGACGTCTACTTCGATTTCATGGAGATCGCGATTCCCACGGCCAACCTGCCGGTGTTCGGCACCTACCCGACCACGGCGCTGGCAACCGACTGGGACACGCTGCACTCGCAGGCCCTGGCGCCGGAAAGGACGGCCTGGCTCATCGACACGCTGGGCTTCAACGGCCGCGCCAATCATTATGCCGGCGCTCTGTGGTTCTACGAATTGACCTGCCCGGCCAACCAGTACGCCTCGGCCACCATCGTGTTTACGGGCGCGCCGCGCTTCGGCGATACCACGACAGTCACGCTGGCGGGGACGCCGCTTGAACATGTCAACCTGATCGGCGATACGGCTCAGAGCATTGCCCTGGCCTTCGAGTTTCTGATCACGGCCGGTTCGTCGGCGGTTTGGGCGCAAGCCAACGGGACGACGCTCACGATCACCGCGCGCACGATGGGGTCGGGCGGCAACGGCCTGACTATCGCCACCAGCACCGGCAACACAAGCTTCACGGCGCAGGCTAGCTCGGCGGCGCTGGCCGGGGGCGCCGACGGGACCTGGCTAACCGATTTGACGACCATTCCGCGGCTGAATCGCGCCGCGCGCGACTGGAGCCTCAGCTTTTTCCAGGCGCTGAAATCCTACGGAATCACCGTGACAACGTCGTTCAGCATGGAGCTGGGCAACGGGGACGACAGCCTGGCCGCGGGCATCGCCCAGAGATATCCGGATGGCACCCCCGCCTGGGTGAACACTCCGGCGTTGCAGACCAACTTCTCGCCGGCCAGCACGGCGTTCTGGCAGCAGGTCTACCTGGACATGGCGGGCGTGATGGCGAATGCGGGAGTGACTCCGTATTTACAATTCGGCGAGGTGCAGTGGTGGTACTTCGCCGAGACGTCGGGCATGCCTTTTTACGACGCTTACTCGGAGAGCGCGTTTCAAACGGCATACGGGCGGCCACTGGGCACCATTACCAGCCAGAATGCGGACCCCGCCGCATTCCCCGACGAGTGCGCGTTCCTGCCCACGCTGATCGGCCAATTCACGCAGACCATCATGAGTTTCGTGCGGCAATCCTATTCGGACGCGCGCTTCGAGGTGCTCTATCCGCCGGACACGAACGATACCCCGCTGGACACGCTCATCAATCTTCCGAGTGCGTACTGGACTCCCGCAACGCTGGCCTGTTTCAAGACCGAGAACTTCACTTATACGGGAAACCGGGATCTGGATCAGGTGCGCCAGTCCATCGAGCTGCCGATCGAGCTTGGGTTTCCGCCCTCGCAGAGCAGCCACCTGGTGGGCATCAGCGATTACACCACGCCGTGGGCGAAGGAACAACGGCTGGCTCTGGGGGCAGGGCTCGAGTCGGTGGTGCTGTTTGCCCTGGATCAGTTCTGCCTGATCGGGTACCGGCTGCCGCTGAGCGATGGCGCGCGGCGGGCGTTGTTCATGGGAGGATAACCCCGGCCTCGAGGTCCCCGCCTAGGCCCGCAGGAAAGTCCCTCGCTCCAGTTCCTCGAACGCCTGCCGCAACTCCTCCTGCGTGTTCATCACGATTGGGCCGTACCATGCCACCGGCTCCACGAGCGGCTTCCCGGAGACCAGCAGGAAGCGAACCCCGTCCTCCCCGGCCTGTACCTCGATCTCGTCGCCTCGGTCGAAAAGCACCAGCGAGCGATTGTCCGCCTGCGTGGGAGGCTTGGTGTCCAGCCATCCCACCGCTTCGGTCGGCACCGCCAGGGGACCCGAGGCGTTGCAAAACTTCCCATCCCCAAAGAAAACGTACGCGAACGCGTGGCGGGTGGTCTCTACCGGGAGGGTCCTCCTCCGGCGTGGAGGCACCGACACATCCAGGTAGGTGGGGTCGGCAGCTATGCCCTCCACCGGGCCTTTCTTCCCCCAGAAACTTCCGCAGACGATGCGCACCGCGGTTCCATCGTCATCTTGCACCAGGGGGACATCGGCTGCCTTGACCTCCTGGTAACGGGGCGCGGTCATCTTCAACGCCGACGGCAGGTTCGCCCAGAGCTGGAAACCATGCATCCGGCCCTCGGGGTCGCCCTTGGGCATCTCCTGGTGAATGATGCCGCTGCCCGCTGTCATCCACTGCACGTCACCGGCGGCGATGGCGCCATGGTTCCCCATGCTGTCGCCGTGCTCCACCGTCCCAGCCAGGACGTAAGTGACGGTCTCGATCCCGCGGTGCGGGTGCCACGGGAAACCTGCCAGATAATCCGCCGGAACGTCATTGCGGAAGTCGTCCAAGAGGAGGAACGGGTCGAAGTCCGTCGTGTTGCCGAACCCGAACGCGCGCCGCAGGTGCACTCCCGCGCCTTCGATGGTTGGTTTTGCTTTGCTCAGCCGCCTAATTGGTCGAAGGGACATATAGACATCTTACTGAAGCTGCACCAGCCCTGGCACCCGGCGGTCATCGGCCGGCGACGGCGCCAGATCCTGACGCCCGCGCCAGAAATCGACATAGGCCACCTGGTGCACACAGGCCACGGTGCAGCGCGGCGCGCAGCTCTTGGCGGTGCGGTACTCGCGGCGGATGTCCTCGACGGTGTACTCGAGCAGCGGCTTGGCGGGGTAGCCGCGCTGCTGCGAGCAGTAATGCACCAGGCCGTCTTCGCAGATGTAGAGATAGCGCGCGCCGGCGCGGCAGCGCCAGTCGTTTTCCTTGCCATGCGCGATATTGTCCTGGAAGTAGTTGAACTGCGCGTAGCTGCTCTTTTCCATGGAGCGCATGGCCATATAGACTTCGCGCTCTTGGTCGCGCAACGGCTGCAACTGGCCGCCGCCATCGTGGATGATCCCCACCGTCGAGGTGAACCCCAGTTCCAGCGCGCGCCGGCCGATAATGAGCGCGTCCTGGGGATTCCGGATGCCGCCGCCGACCACCGAGTTGATGTTCACGTGGAAAGCGGCGTGCTCGGCTAACATGCGCAGTTTCTTGTCGAGCACCTTGAGGCTCTTCTTGGAAACGTCGTCGGGCATGACGTTGTCGATGGAGATTTGCAGGTGCTCGAGCCCGGCGCGGTTGAGGCGCTGGATGCGCTCGGCGGTGAGCAGGTAGCCGTTGGTGATCAGGCCGGCGATCATGCCGTGGCGGCGAATGCGCTCGAGGACCGGGTCCAGGTCCGGGTGCAACAGCGGCTCGCCGCCGCTGATGGTGACGATGGTGGTTCCAAGTTCGGCCAGGCGGTCCAGCCGCCGGCACATCACCTCCAAAGGCACGGGTTTGGAATGGTCGTCGTATTCGTTGCAGTAGGCGCACGCGAGATTGCAGCGGCGCATGGGAATGACGTGCGCCAGGATGGGATGGTCCGTGGAGGCCAGCCCCTTCGCGATCATCCGGATCTCACGGATGCGCCGATGCAGGCGGTCCCAGGTTCTGAGCAGATGCTGGACTGAGTGCGACATGCCGCGAAGTGCTCTTATTACAACACAATCCCGGCTTTCCGCCGAGGCTACGGAACTGACCGGCGCTTAACGAGGGTTAAACGGTCGAGATGGGGGATGAATCGGGAAAACGTCGACCACAGCCAGGAGAAGCACTCGCTCTCCCGTTCGGATGGTATACTGCCAGAAACCAGGAGGCAAGAAAAAATGGCAAGCCCGGCATCATCTGGAGCGAGCAGGATGGCGCCCGACGTTCCGTGGAGCAACGGCCGCTTCGGCCGGACTTCGCGGCCCGACCGGTGGTGGCTTCCACCGCTGCTGGTGTTCCTGGGCCTGGGCACCTTCCTGATTTACGCAAATTGGGCGGCTTTTCAGAATAAGTACTACACCTTTGGCCCGTACATCTCCCCGTTCTATTCACCGGAAATCTTCGGCGACTCGCCGCATGCCTGGTTCGGCCCCAAACCGGCATGGTATCCCGGCTTTCTGCCATTCTCTCCGGCACTGCTGATCCTGTGGATCCCCGGCCTGTTCCGGCTGACCTGCTATTACTATCGGGGCGCCTATTACAAATCGTTCTGGGCCGATCCCCCGGCCTGCGCGGTCGGCGAGCCGCGCAGTTCCTACCTCGGAGAACGCAGTTTCCCGCTGATCTTTCAGAATGCTCACCGCTATTTTCTGCGGCTGTGTTATCCGGTTTGGGCCTTTCTGGTGTGGGACGCCTGCCGATCATTCCGCTTTCGGGACGGCTTCGGGATCGGCATCGGCAGCCTGATTCTGACGGCCAACGTCATCCTCCTGGGCGGATACGTGTTCGGCTGTCATGCGTTTCGCCACCTGATCGGCGGCGCCCTCGATCGGGTCTCCGAGCATCCGGTGCGCCACAAGCTCTACAGTTGCGTGAGCTGCCTGAACGGCGCGCACAAGAAGTGGGCCTGGGCAAGCCTGTTTTCTGTTGGATTCGCCGATCTCTACGTCCGCCTCTGCGCCATGGGCGTCTGGTCCGACTGGAGAATCCTCTGATGGCGGAATACCAGCGGTATGCCTACGACGTTCTGGTCATCGGCGCCGGAGGAGCCGGTCTGCGCGCCGCCATCGAAGCGGCGGCTTCCGGCGTTAAAGTGGGCGTGGTGTGCAAATCATTGCTGGGCAAAGCGCACACCGTCATGGCCGAAGGCGGCATCGCGGCCGCTCTCGCCAACGTCGATGACCGCGATGACTGGCGGGTCCATTTCGCGGACACCATGCGTGGCGGCCAATATCTGAACAACTGGCGGATGGCCGAGCTGCATGCCCGGGAAGCGCCGGATCGCGTGCGCGAACTGGAAGCCTGGGGCGCCCTGTTCGACCGCACCAAGGACGGCCGTATCCTGCAGCGGAATTTTGGCGGCCATCGCTACCCGCGGCTGGCCCACGTCGGCGACCGCACCGGCCTCGAAATGATCCGCACCCTCCAGGACCACGGCATCCACACCGGCATGGAGGTCCACATGGAATGCACGGTCCTGCGCCTGCTTGTGGATTCCGGCCGCATTGCCGGCGCCTTCGGCTACGATCGCGAGAAGGGCCACTTCATTCTGTGGCCCGCCAAGGCCGTGGTGGTGGCCACCGGCGGCATCGGGCGCGCCTACAAGGTCACCAGCAACAGTTGGGAATACACGGGCGACGGCCACGCCCTTGCCTTCCGCGCCGGCGCGGAGCTGATGGACATGGAGTTCGTGCAGTTTCACCCCACCGGCATGGTCTGGCCCATCAGCGTCCGCGGCATCCTGGTAACCGAAGGGGTACGGGGCGAAGGCGGCGTTTTACGCAACAGCGAAGGCCGCCGCTTCATGTTCGACGACATTCCCGACCTTTATAAGGAGCAGACCGCCAACACCGAGGAGGAAGGCTGGCGATACACGCAGGGCGACCGGAACGCCCGCCGCCCTCCGGAGCTTCTCACGCGCGACCACGTGGCGCGGTGCATCAATCGCGAGATCAAAGCCGGTCGCGGCAGTCCGCACGGCGGCGTTTTCCTGGACATCGCCTGGATCAGGCAGCGCATCCCCAAGGCCGCGGATCACATCCAGCGCAAGCTGCCCAGCATGTACCACCAGTTCAAACAGCTCGCCGATATCGACATCACCAACGAGCCCATGGAAGTGGGCCCCACGACCCACTACACGATGGGCGGAGTGCGGGTGGATGGCGACAGCCAGATGTCCAACGTGGCGGGACTGTTCGCCGCGGGCGAGGCGGCCGCCGGCCTGCACGGCGCCAATCGTCTGGGCGGCAATTCGCTATCGGACCTGCTGGTCTTCGGCCAGCGGGCTGGCCGGTATGCCGCGGAATTCGCCCGGCACAACGGCGCCGCCGCCATCGACGGCGCGCAAGTTCAAGCGGCCGCCGAGGCCGCGCTCCAGCCCTTCGAAATCGGGCCTTCGGGCGAAAACCCTTACCAGATCCAGAGCGAGCTGCAGGAGTTCATGCAGGATCTGGTGGGCATCGTGCGCACAGAGGGCGAGATGCAACAGGCGCTGTCCAGGATCGCCCAACTGCGTGGCAGATCGGCCCGGGCGGGTATCGCGGGCAACCGCCAGTACAACAACGGCTGGCACACGGCCATTGACCTGGCGAACCTGTTAACCGTCTCGGAGGCGATCACCCGCGCCGCCATGCTGCGCAAGGAAAGTCGCGGCGCCCAGTTTCGGGAGGACTTTCCCAACAAGGATGCGGAATGGGGCAAATCGAACATCGTGGTGCGGCGCGGCGGCGATGGCGAAATGCTGGCCGAGAAGCTGCCCATCCTGCCGATGCCAGCGGAGCTGAAGAAGATTATCGAGGAGATGAAATAGATGGCCAGGGACGCCATTTTTCGCATCTGGCGCGGTGATTCGGCCGGAGGAAAATTCCAGGATTACGCCACGCCGGTGGAAGAAGGGATGGTGGTGCTGGACGCCGTTCACCGCATCCAGGCCCAGCAGGCGCCCGATCTGGCGGTGCGTTGGAATTGCAAGGCCGGCAAGTGCGGATCGTGCTCCGCTGAGATCAACGGGATCCCCAAGCTCATGTGCATGACCCGGCTGAGCGATTTGAACCTGGACATGCCGGTGATCCTGGAGCCGATGCACTCCTTTCCCTCGATCCGCGACCTGGTTACGGACGTCGCCTGGAATTTCCACGTCAAGAAGACCATCAAGAGATTCCGGCCCCGCTCCCCGGACGCACCCGATGGCACATGGCGCATTCAGCAGGCCGACGTGGACCGCGTGCAGGAGTTCCGCAAGTGTATCGAGTGCTTCCTCTGCCAGGATGTCTGCCACGTCCTGCGCGAGCACCGCAAGCACGATGAATTCATCGGCCCGCGCTACCTCGTGTACGCCGCCGCGCTGGAAATGCACCCCCTGGATTCCGAAGACCGCGTCAGGGACCTGAAGGACAAGCACAACATCGGGTACTGCAACATCACCACGTGCTGCCGCCAGGTGTGTCCGGAGTCCATCACCATTACCGAGAACGCCATCATCCCGCTCAAGGAGCGGGTCGCCGATGAGTTCTATGATCCGTTCAAGAAACTGCTTCACATCCTGTAAGGCGGTCTGAGCGTGTCCCGCGTGGCGCATTGAGAGTCTCCCCATCTGTCCCGCAATTTGACACACCTCTACGGCAAGTGATAAGTGTAAGGGTCTTCACGAGGCGACCGAATGGCTGACGAGCAAAAGCCTGGGGGCACCGAAGCGCCTCTCCCCGCAGGGGGCGAGGCCGCGGGAAAACCGGCAAAACCATCTCCTCCCAAGCCCGCCGCGGCGCCTCCGAAACCGCCCGCGACCATGGCGGCCACGCCTTGGGAAAGCGACCTCGCGCGAGGGTTGAAAGAGAGGTTTGGCGGCCAGATCCGCGAAACCTCCACCTATCTGGGCCAGAACTTCATCGTCGCCAGGCCGGAAGCGGCGATCCCCATCCTGGAATACCTGAAGCTCGAAGCCGATTTCGACTACCTGGTCGATATCACCGCGGTGGATTGGCCCAAGCGGCCCGAGCGCTTCGACCTCGTGTACATTGTTTATAGCTTCCCCAGGAACGAGAGGGTGCGGATCAAAACTCAAATTCCCGACGGCCATAAGCCGGAGACTGCCGTGGGCGTGCACCTGACGGCCAATTGGCTGGAGCGCGAAGTGTTCGACATGTTCGGCATTGAGTTCGCCGGCCACCCGGATATGCGGCGCATCCTGATGCCCGAAGAATGGCAGGGCCATCCGCTGCGCAAGGACTACTCCATTCTTCAGCAGGACCAGCGCTGGGTGCAGGAAAGCCTGGGCATTGAAAGCGGCCAGTGAAGCCAGTATGCCGGACTCCACTTTTCTAGATTCGACCGAATTGGTCCTCAACATGGGACCGCAGCACCCCTCCACGCACGGAGTGCTCCGCGTCATCCTCAAGCTGGACGGCGAGAAGATCCTGGGGACGGATTGCGTCATCGGCTACCTGCACCGCGGCGTGGAGAAGATCGCCGAGAACCGCACCTACGCGCAGTTCAACCCGTACGTCGACCGCATGGACTACGTGGCGGCCGTCTCTAACGGTCTGGGCTACTGCCTGGCGGTGGAGAAACTGCTGAACATCGAGGCGCCGCCGCGCGCGCAGGTGGTGCGCGTCATCCTCACCGAGCTGAACCGCATTGCCAGCCACCTGGTGTGGCTAGGGACGCACGCGCTCGATATCGGCGCGATTACGCCCGTGTTTTACTGCTTCCGCGAGCGGGAAGAGGCGCTCAATATCTTCGAGAAGTACTGCGGCGCGCGGCTCACCACGCACGCCTTCCGCATCGGCGGCCTGCAATACGAGACCTATGACGGCTTCGAGCGGGACGTGAAGGCCTTCTGCGACATGTTTCCGCCCAAGGTGGACGAGTACGAAGCGCTGCTGACCGGCAACCGCATCTGGTTGGGGCGGCTCACCAACGTGGGCGTTCTGACCGCCGACGAGTGCAAGGAGTACGGCGTGACCGGGCCGCTGCTGCGCGCGGCGGGCGTGAAGTGGGACCTGCGCAAGGCGCAGCCGTATTCGGGTTACGACAAATACGATTTCGAAATCCCCACGCGGCAAAACGGCGACACCTTCGACCGGTACATCGTGCGGATGCAGGAGATGCGCCAATCGGTGCGCATCATCCGGCAGGCGGTGGAGAGCATTCCCGAAGGCCCCATCATGGGCAAGGTGCCAAAGGTGATCAAGCCGGCCGTGGGCGAGGCATATGTTTCCATCGAAGCGCCCAAGGGCGAGCTGGGGTATTACGTGGTCAGCGACGGTTCCACGCAGCCGTACCGCGTGCGTGTGCGGCCGCCATCGTTCGTCAACCTGCAGGCGCTGGACCGCATGGTCCGCGGCGCGCTGGTGGCGGACATTTGCGCGGTGATCGGAACGCTGGATATCGTGCTGGGGGAGGTGGACCGGTGAGCTTGGGGAGGCTTTTCAAAAAAATTTTCCTGGTGGATCTGTTCCAGGGGCTGTCAGTCACGTTCGGGTACCAGAAACCAAAGTACATCTGTACCGAGCAGTACCCGGCGGAACGGCCCCAGGTGGCCGAACGGTATCGCGGGGCGCCGCGGCTCAACAACAACCCGGAGAATGACGAGACGCTGTGCATTGCATGCAATTTGTGCGCGCTGGCGTGCCCGGAAAACCTGATCGTGGTGGGCAGCGAGCGCAATGAGCAGACCCGGCGCAAGGAGCTTACCACCTTTACTTATGACCTTTCCCGGTGCATGTTCTGCGGGCTGTGCGAAGACGCCTGCCCGGTGGACGCGCTGGAGCTGACGCAGGATTTCGAGCTGGCCAGCTATACGCGGGAAGGCCTGATCTGGGACCGGCAGATGCTGGAAGAGGGTCCCCGGCCCACTCAATACAAATGCTGACCGATATCAATGCGATTGTGTTCTATGTTTTCGCCGTGCTGGTGCTGGGCGGCGGCATCCTGACCATCACCCAGCGGAACGCGGTCCACAGCGCTATTTCGCTGATTGTTTCGCTCCTCGGCGTGGCGGGGCTATACCTGTTGCAGCAGGCGGAGTTCCTGTTCGCGGTGCAAATTGTGCTCTACGTGGGCGGCATCATGCTGCTGTTCCTGTTTGTGATCATGCTGGTGAATCTGGACCTGGCGGCCCACCAGCGGCAGTTCAACAAGCACTGGCTGGTGGGGCTGGCGGCCGTGGCCGCGGTGGGGGCCCAGGTCGGCTACTTCATGTACCGCGGCAAGGACGCGTTCCACATCGCCGAAGGCGGCACGGGGCTGCCGCCGGGCCTGGGCAACACCGAAGTGCTGGCGGACTCGCTGTTTTCCGAGTACCTGCTGCCTTTCGAGATCGCTTCCCTCCTGCTGCTGGTGGCGATAGTGGGCTCCGTGGTGATGGCGAAGAAGAGGATCTGACCATGCATCCGATTACCACGTTTCATTACCTGGCCTTGAGCGCGGCGCTGCTGCTCATCGGAACGGTGGGCGTGCTGACGCGCCGTAACGTCGTGATCATCCTGATGTCCATCGAGCTGATTCTGAACGCTGTGAACATCAACCTCATCGCGTTTTCGCACGCCCTGCACAACGTCAACGGGCAGATCTTCGCGATTTTCGTGATTACCGACGCGGTGGCCGAGGCTGCAGTGGGCCTGGGCATCCTGATTGCGCTGTTCCGCAACAAGGAGACCGTGCAGGCGGATGAAATGGACTTGCTGAAGTGGTAGGAGCGCCGTGAATTTCCTCGACCAGATCTGGCTGATTCCTCTGTTCCCGCTCTTCGGAGCGCTGCTCATGCTGCTCGCCGGGAAGCGCCTCGACCCGCAGCCGCCGTCCGATGTGGCGGTGGCCCCCGGCGTGGAGCCGGCGCATCATAGCCACGGCCACGCGCACCAGCACTCACCGCTTAAGTTTCTAGTGAGCCTCTTCTGCCCGGGGATGGTGCTGCTCTCCTTCATCTTCTCGGTGGGCGCCATCTGGCAGCTTTCGCAGACCGCGGACAGGGTGCACCAGGTGGTGCAGTTCACGTGGCTCGCCGGGCTGCCGTTTCATATGGCCAACGGGCAGCTCGCCACGTTCCAGGCGGACTGGGGGTTCCTGCTCGATCCGCTCAGTTCCGTCATGATCCTGGTGGTCACGGGCGTGGGGTTCCTGATCCACGTGTACTCCATCGGGTACATGGCGCACGACAACGGCTACTACCGGTTTTTCGGATATCTCAACCTGTTCGTCTTCTTCATGCTGATGCTGGTGCTGGCGAACAACTACATTCTGCTGTTCGTGGGTTGGGAAGGCGTGGGGTTGTGCAGCTACCTGCTGATCGGTTTCTACTTCCACAAGAAGTCCGCGGCCGACGCGGGCAAGAAGGCGTTCATCATGAACCGCGTGGGCGACGCGGGCTTCATCCTGGGGATGCTGCTCATGATGTCGGTGCTCGGCACGGTGCGGTTCACGGACGTCAACGCGCTGTTGCGCGGCGGGGCGCCCTCTGGGCCCTTCGGTCCGGAGGTGGCGGGCGTTGGAGTTCTCAGCGCGATGTCGCTGCTGATGTTCTTCGGCGCCACCGGCAAATCGGCGCAGATTCCGCTGTACACGTGGCTGCCGGACGCTATGGAAGGTCCCACACCCGTCTCCGCCCTGATCCATGCGGCCACCATGGTGACCGCGGGCGTATATATGGTGGCGCGCTCGGCGGCCCTGTACCAGTTGACGCCCGTCACGTCGACGGTGGTAGCGGTGGTGGGTGCGGTCACGGCCATCCTGGCCGCGAGCATCGCGCTGGTGCAGAACGATATCAAGCGCGTGCTGGCGTACTCCACGATCAGCCAGCTCGGCTACATGTTCCTGGCGCTGGGGGTGGGCGCTTATTGGGTGGCCATCTTCCACCTGTTCACGCACGCGTTTTTCAAGGCGCTGCTCTTCCTCTGCTCCGGCTCGGTGATCCACGCGCTGGGCGGCGAGCAGGACATGCGCCGCATGGGCGCGCTGAAGGACAAGATCCCCATCACGCACTGGACCATGTGGGTTGGGTCCCTGGCGATTGCCGGCATTCCGGGACTGGCGGGTTTCTTCTCGAAAGACGAGATTCTGTGGCAGGCGTACAGCTCGCCCGGAGGCTCGAAGCTGTTGTGGTTCGTGGGCCTAGCCACCGCCGGCTTGACCGCGTTCTATATGTGGCGGCTCATGTACATGACGTTCTATGGCAAGTCTCACCTGGCGCCGGGAGTGGGGAAACACATACACGAATCGCCCGCCTCCATGACCGCGCCGCTCACCCTGCTGGCGATCGGCAGCGTGCTGGCCGGCTGGCTGGGAACGCCTAAGCTGTGGAACCTGCCCGAGGGCTTCCGCGCGTTTGAACGGTGGCTGGAACCGGCCTTCGCTTCGGCCGCGGTGGAAGCGGCCCGGGAAGGCGCGCACAACGCGTCGGTGGAGTGGATCCTCATGGCGCTCTCGGTGGCGGTGGCCATCATCGGCATTGCCATCGCCCGGTACTTCTATCACACCAGACCCTCCATCCCGGATACCATCGAACGAACCTTCAAGCCGCTGTATACCCTGCTCTACAACAAATGGTACGTGGACGAAATCTACGACTTCCTGTTCGTGAACGGTCTCGGCAAGGGCGGCGGCCGCGTGTGCGGCGCGTTCGACCGCGATGTGGTGGATGGCGCGGTGAACGGCGCGGGCTGGCTGACGCGCTTTTCCTCGAGCGTTTCCATCTGGTGGGACACCTGGATCGTCGACGGCGCCGTGCGTTTCGGCTCTTTCTGCGTGAAGATGCTTTCCTACCCGGTGTGCATCCTCGAAACCGGGCGCGTGCAGACGTACGCGTTCTTCGTGGTGGTGGGGGCGTTGGCGTTCCTGGGGTATTACATGGCGCGGTAGCGATATGGACCAGCACTTACTGAGCATCGTCTTATTCACGCCCCTGGCCGGCCTGGCGGTCCTGCTCTTCATTCCTTCCCGGAGCAAGCGCCTGATGCGGTTTTGGGCCAACCTGGTGGGCTTCGCCGGGTTCCTGGTTTCTCTGCCGCTGGTCTCGCGCTTCCGCGCGGATGTCTCCGGCTTCCAGTTCGAGGAGCGCGCAAGCTGGATTCCCTCGCTGGGCGCGAACTACCACATTGGCATCGACGGCATCAGCCTGCTGCTGCTGATGCTCACCACGCTGGTGGGATTCCTGGCGATTCTCTCCTCCTGGAACGCCGTTCAGGACCGCGTCAAGGAATATTACGCCATGTTCCTGCTGTTGCAGACGGGCATGATCGGGGTGTTTGTTTCCCTCGATTTCTTCCTGTTCTACGTTTTCTGGGAACTGGTGCTGGTGCCCATGTACTTCATCATCGGGGTCTGGGGCGGCCCGCGAAAGCTGTACGCGGCCATCAAGTTCTTCCTCTATACGCTGGCCGGGTCGGTGCTGATGCTGCTGGGCATCCTGACGCTCTACTTCCAGCACTTCCGCCAGTTCGGC
>JBEKTU010000053.1:0-35583 GCA_049515735.1 Bryobacteraceae bacterium | reverse complement strand
CTATACAGTTGCATCTACGAACGTCCGGCGAGGAAGCACTTCCGCTGGTGGCACAACTGGGCAGTGAGGAGCCGGCTGCAACCGATGATCGAAGTGGCGCGGATGCTCCAACGGCGGTTCGAGAACATCATCGCGTACCTGCGGCACCGAATCACGAACGCGGGAAGCGAATCCATCAATGCCAAGATCCAATGGGTGAAATACACGGCGCGAGGCTTCCGGAACAAACAGAACCTCGTTCACGCCATCTACTTCCACTGCGGTGGCCTCGACATGGCCCCAGAAGCCACTAAATAGCCGGAAGCGCCTCTTTTCTTTTGGGCCGCTGAAATCCGAGCTCTCGCGCCGGGGCTCAGCGCGCGTTTCTTCGGACCCGCATGATCTGTCTCGATCGTGGCAGCTTTTGGCCGACCGGGACCGCGCTGCCCGAGCTGCGCACGGATCTCGGCCATCCTCTCTGAAAGCCTATCCAGTTGGCTTTGGTAACCCACCAGGGCCATCTCCAGAATCGTGTTGTCTACCTTTGGTGGCGCTTGTCTTGGCATGTTTGGTTCTCTCCCTTCAAACATCAGATCTCGACTGTGTTTCAATCACTCTACTGGGCGATTTGATTCTAACACTACCTTGGCTTGCACTTGACGGGTGAGTTAGCAACCATCACCACGGCTCGTCAAAATGGTGTCCCGTTCTTAAGCTGAAGGAGTCATATCACACTGGTGGCGATGGGCGCGCTGCTGGCGCGTTTTGGCAAGAGGCGCTGGCAGTGAGCACGTCGCTCGCCTTGTTCGCGGTATTGCGCTACAGCCTGGAGCTTATTTTGACGGAAAGCACGTGATCGGAAGTACCTGAATGTGTTTCCGTCGAGCAAGGCAGTCCAACGGGAGCGGGAGAAGCTGCACGAAATGACCAACCGACGAAAGCGGCCGATTCCGCGCGACGCCACGCGAAACCGGCCGCTCTTTTGGGGTAAAACCGGTACCTCCGTTTTAGAATGCTCAGACCCGGGTTTTCCGCAGTTTGCGACCCACAACCAACAGGATCAAGCCCATGCCGAAGATGGTCGCCGGCTCGGGCACAACGACACTGAGGTCTTCGTCCTTGCTAACGAGAAAGGCAGCGTTGTGGCCGAGGGTTTTGTCCCATTCAAACGCCCAAGTGGCGTCGCCGGGGCCGGCTGTTGCGTGGTCGTTGAGGGTGTAGCCCGAAGTCCCGAAGCCGGTGAGAATCGTACCATACAACGCGGCTTCATATCGGCTCGGCATGGTGGTAACCTCCTCGGCCATGGAACTATATGCATTTGACTGTGCTGCCGTGTTCGCCACCGGCGACCCAGTCATCGACACTGTTTGGCCGCCAGTCACGCCATTCAACTCAAAATTGCTGTATTCGAAGAAGTGGACCTGCTGGGAAGCCACCGAATTGTTGACTATTTCGATTTGCTGGTCCAAGTCGCTCAACCCGCTGCCAACCGGGCCGCCATCCAGGGTTAGTCCTAGTGTGACCTCCAATCCCGTAAGGCTTCCGTAAGTTAACGCCACCTCGTCGGGGCTGGTCTGCACGGTGCTCAGCAGGCCCAGGTTGTTGATCGGTTGTGCGAGGCCGGTGGGACCGACGCGATACCAGTACCATTGTTGATACAGTTGATTAATTCCGTCCACAGTCCACGACTCCATCCCGGCAGACGACGTGGGATTGATCGTGAGCACGGAGTTGCTGTCACTGAGAGTTATGGTCGCTCGCGCGGGTGCGACGAACAAGACCAACACAAGAGCCAGGAAAGCCACGCTAAACAGCTTCGACGTTTTCATTTAATTTCTCCTCATTCCTCTTGCCAAATTCTCACTTGGCATGAAGACACATGTGTAGCAATTGACGGTCCAAAACACCAAGCTCCATAGAATCAGCAGATTCTCGGTCCATGAGGTTATAAAAGAGGCGAATTATTTTCAATTCGAACCAAAATAGTGGTTCAAATTGGCTAGGTTTTCTCAAAATCCGGATATTCAAGATGCCTCGAAATTTCGGTAACTTTAACTCCGCCCTTGACACCAAAATGGGAATTCCGGTCAAAAGTCCTAGTACCAGACCAGCATGAGTAGGACTATGAATTTACGACACAACTCCGGATAATTGCAAATGGACGAAGCGATATGGCGTCGATCATTGGAGCCGCATTCGGAAGTTCAGGGTATCCATCCTTCGGAAAAAGCTTCGTGCAGCGGCTTGGACCTCAACGAGGCGGCTCTCGGGTATTACAGAGTTTGAGGGGTTCGCGGCGCACTGCGTTGGGGGATTGCACCCCTGTCGAGATCGTACCAACAAGACAGGAGGTACCTTGCAGACTTTTCACTCTGTTTTGAGTCTACTTTGCCTCGCTGGTGTGTGGGCCGTCCCGTGTTGGGCGGATCTTGAGACCATCACACTCAATCCAACAAGTCCCCTCGCTTTCCAGGCCTCTGGAGCCGATTCGGAGAATCTTGCCATTTATGATTCGTCACTCTTCTCTGGGGTCGGCGACATTGATATTCGAGAGATTGTTTTCCACAGCAGTGGTGGCCCTAGCGGTTGTGGCCCTGTTCCGTCCAGCGGAAGCCCTATCAAGCTCTTTCTGGGGACTACCTCGATTGCAACAGCGCAACTCAGCAGCACGTACGCCAATAATATTAGCGACGGCGAGACCTTGGTCTTCACAGGGACAGTTTCGGTGGCAGGTAGCGCTGTCGATGGCTACACGATTTCGATCTTGCTGTCCACACCGTTCGACTACATACCCGCAGATGGCAATCTCCTGCTAGGAATTCAGAATACTGGTGGTGGCTTCATGTTTCCGTGTCCCATTAATGGAGCGTATTATGCACTGTTAATGCAGCTCACCGGGGAGGTTGATGGTGTTCCGCCCACAGGATCAACCAACGGATATGCACCGTTAATCCAGCTCGGTGGGGAAATCGTCATTTCCGAACCGGGTTTCTTAGGGGGTCCCGCGACTGGTGGCGCGCATTATCCGATAGTTGATGGTGTTCCGCCCACAGGATCAAGCAACGGAGATCCACCGTCCGGGGAAATTGTCACTCCCGAACCGGGTTTCTTAGGAGTTCTTGCGATCGGTATTCCCGGCCTTCTATTTGCAGCCCGACGCCGCAAGTCAAATCGCTGACCCTTTTAAAGGGATGATTTCGAGCCGCCCGTTCCTGCCCTTGGAGAGCAACGGCTACCAGCGCCAGGTTGCACCGCTCCCTTCGGGACAATGTCCCAGTTCAGAGGCGTTCGATGGGGTCGAGGTTCCCGCTCAGAGCCAGACATCGTATCGCGCGGAAGGTTCCACCCTTACTTTCTCAGATTCTCGATCGCCATGCGCGCCGCGGCGTGCGACGGATTGGCGGCAAGCACCTTCGAAAACTCGACCAGTGTCTCGGCCTTTTTCCCCGAATCTTGTGAACGAAATTCCGCGGCGTACGTTGTTAACATTGTAGGAGGTTTCCCAATGGACCGGCCTGCCACTCGCACTTTCGCGACCGCCCGGGATGTCATTCTCGAAATCGTGCGGAATATGCAGGAGGGGCTCGAGCCGCTGCACTATTCCGTTCTTCCGCCCGCGGTTTATCACGTCTACCTGCATCCCGATGACATGGAACGGCTGGGCGCGATTGTTCCGCGCATCGTCGAGGAAGCGCGGCGGGCGCTCGATGCCGAGGTTGAGGCGCTGAACGGGCCGTCGATCATCGAACGCCTGAAGCTGGCGCGGCGGGCGGCGCCCAAAGTGGCGGCGCCGGACGGCGGATGGCAGATCCGCATCCTGGAAAACACGGACGATGAGGTGGCGGCGGGCGATATCCTGATCTACTCGGAGCTGGCGTTGCCGGTGAAGGCGGAGCTCGGCGCCGGGTCGATGACCAGGAGGATCGCCACGCGGAAACTGGGGGCGACAAAGGTGACTACGACGCCGCCGACAGAGGCCCGCGGCGTGGAGGCAACCGCTTTGGAAGTACCGGCGCCCGACGATGGGGCCTTTGCGGTCATCGAGTATGCGGACAATTCCGGGCGGAAGACGTTTCGCATGACCAAGAACGAAATCGTGGTGGGCCGCGGGGGCCGCGATTATTGGACCGACATCAAACTGGATACGCTGCCGGACGTTTCGCGGGAACATTTTCGGCTGCGGCGGGACGCGGCCAGCGGAGATTTTTTTCTGAAAGACCTGAGCCGGTTGGGAACCACGATTGACGGGCAGGCTGCGCCCTCCAGCATCGATTTCAGCGATGGCAGCAAGCGCGACCGGAACGTGGAAGCCCCGGTGCCGCCGCACGCGCGGATCGGTCTGGCGGGAGTGGTGTTTCTGGATTTCCAAAGTATTCAGCATGGGTAAACCGAGAATCACGTTCGCGGGAGCGAGCGACGCGGGGCGGGCGCGCCGGAATAACGAAGATGCGCTGCATGTGGACGCGGAGCGCGGCATCTTCCTGGTGGTGGATGGCATCGGCGGACAGGCAGCGGGCGAGAAGGCGGCGGAGATCGCGGTGAGCCGGGTGCGCGCGCGCCTGGAGCGGCAGACCGGCACGGTGGAGCAGCGCATCCGCGAAGCTATCACCATGGCGAACAACGAGATTCTGGAGGCGGCGCGCGGCAATCCGGAATGGGAGGGCATGGCCTGTGTCCTGACGGTAGCGGTGCTGGAGAACGGGTCGGCGGTGGTGGGGCACGTGGGCGATTCGCGGGCTTACCAGATCCGGGGCGGACGGATACAAAAGATTACGCACGACCATTCGCCGGTGGGCGAGCGCGAAGACAACGGTGAGTTAAGCGAAGCCGAGGCCATGCGGCATCCGCGGCGAAACGAAGTGTATCGCGACGTCGGGTCGGAGGAACATGCTCCGGGCGACGCCGATTTCATCGAGTTGCAGCGCATCGCGTTCGATCCCGACAGCGCGCTGTTGTTGTGCAGCGACGGGCTGACGGACCAAGTGAGCTCGGGCGAAATCCAGCGCGCGGTGGAGCGCCACGCAGGCGAGCCTGCGCGAGCCGTCGAAGAGCTGATCGGCGCGGCCAATAAGGCGGGCGGCAAGGATAACGTCACAGTGGTGGTGGTGGAAGGGGAGAGTTTTACGGCAAGCGCAGCGGGCGGCGGTGGCGCGAAGGGCCGGGCTTTGTGGTTTGTGGCGGGGTTGGCGCTGGCGGCGGCGGGCGCCTGGTTTTCGCGGAGCCTGTGGGTTCCGAAGCCGGTGGTTGAGAAGCCGCGCGTGCTGGCGGTGGGGCGCGGAGCGGCGTACCCGAGCATTGCGGCGGCCTTGGCAGCGGCGCGCGCGGGAGACACTATCGACGTGGCGGCGGGAGAGTACAGCGAGCAGGTGCATCTGGCGAGCGGCGTGACACTGCGCAGCCACGTCCCGCGCGCGGCAATTCTGCGGGCGGCGCCGCTCGCGAACGGACCGGCGGCGATCGCGGAGAACGTGCAGGGCGCGCGCCTGAGCGGATTCCGCATTCTGGCGGCGAAGGGCATGCCGATTGCGACCGGCATCCTGCTGCAGAATTCCGACGTTGAAGTGGACGATGTGGAGGTGGACGGCGCGGGAGTGGGTGTGGAGATCCGCGGGACGGCCAACCCGGTGCTCCGGGCCAACGCGATTCACGATTGCTCGAACGAGGGAGTGCTGATACTGGGCGCTTCGGAACCGTGGATTTCGCATAACGACATTCGCAAGAACAAGGGCGCGGGCATCGCGGCGCGCGATGGTGCGCGGCCGGCCATGGTGGGCAACGTTTTCGAGAAGAATGCAGTGGAAGTGCCGGAGGACATGAGACAGACCGTCCTGGAGCGGAACACTTTCCTGGATTTGGGAGCGCCTGCTAAGAAAGCCGCCCCACGGAAAAAAGGAGAATGATCGCGTCGGCGTCGCGCAGACTCGGGAAGTATGAGATCCGCCGGAAGCTGGGGCGCGGCGGCATGGCGGACGTGTACCTTGCAAAGGACACCGAATCCGGCCAGACCGTGGCGCTGAAGCTGATCGAGCACAGCACGGACGCCGACACGCGCGACGCCATTGCGGCGGAGATGCGCGGGGCGGTGCTGCAGGAGCGGCTGGCGGCGGTGGATCCGCGGGTGGTGCGCGTTTACGGTGCGGGCGACGTGGATGGGTTCTTCTTCGTGGCGATGGAGTACGTCGACGGGCAGGACCTGGCGGAGTTGATGCGCCGCGGGCCGCTGCACGTGGAATTCGCGGCGGATGTGGCGTCGGCGGTGGCGCACACGCTTGAGAACGCGCACCAACTGGAAGCCACCATCGACGGCAGGGACATCCGTGGCATGGTACACGGCGACATCAAGCCGAAGAACATCCGGATCGACGCGAGGGGTGAAGTGCGGGTGTTGGATTTCGGCATCGCCAAGGCGCTTTCGCTCTCGCGGCGGCTCACGCGGAACGAGTTTGGCAGCGTGCCGTACGCGTCGCCGGAGCGGCTGGAAACGGGCACGGTTGACGCCGGATCGGACCTGTGGTCGCTGGCGGTCATGTTGTACGAGATGGCCACCGGGATGCAGCCCTACCAGGCCGATTCCACGGAGCGGCTGGAGCGCATGATCCGCTCGCGGATTCCGCCGCCGCCGGCGCCCGACCCCTGCCCGGAAGCGGTGCGGAGGATACTCATGAAGGCGCTGGCATCGACGCCCGAAGCGCGCTATCAGACGGCGCATGAGTTCGAGGAAGATCTGCAGGCGTTTCGCGAGGGTCAGCCGGTGAAAGCGGTGGATGCGGACTTGGATGCGACGCGGCGGACCTTTCGAGCAGACCGGGACGAAACCCGGCGTACGGTGGAGGTGGCGGACGACGATGCGCCGACGCGAAAGTCGGCGCCAGTGGCTGCGACGCCAGCGGCTGCGACGCCAAAGCCCGCTCCGGCGGAGCGCGGCGAGCTGTTCTATTGGGGCATGCGGGCGGTAGCGGCTTTCGTGCTGGTGGCGGGGGTGGGCGCGGCGTGGGAGGCGGTGTCGGACTATCGCCTGTACCAGCGGGGCAGGGAATTCGAGCACGACGTGGCGGCCGAACAGATCACCGACCCGAACCAGATCTGGGACCGCTGGGCGCAACTTTCCCGGGACCATTCGGCATCCCTGTTCCTGAACGGGCCGCGCCGCGTGGTGGAGCAGAGGTTTGTGGCGGTCGCGGACCACGTGATCGATACTTACCGCAACAACGAAGCGCTGACGGTGTATGAAGCGGACTGGCAGCGCGCGCGCACTATGCTGCTGCACGCGCTTTCGGCGGACCCGGACGACAGGATGGCGCACGGCAAGCTGCGTCTGGCGGAAGGCCACCTGGCGCGCATTGACGGCACCAGCCACAAGAGCGCGGCGGAGTTGAACGATGCGGTGGAGAAGTTCACGGAGGCGCAGCGGTTCATGCCGCAGTCGCCGGATCCGGCGCTCGGTTTGGCGCGGGTGTACGTGTATGGGTTGAAGGATATCGACCGGGCCTCGCAGGCTTTCGACCAAGCGGCAAGTCATGGGTACAAGCTGGGGAATCGCGAAAAGTCGCAACTGGCCGATGGATACCGGGAGCGCGCCGACCGGCTTTGGTGGGATTCACACAACGTGCGCGGGCTGCCGCAGGAGAAAGACCAGATCCAGCGGGCCGCGGACGATTACAAACGGGCCCTGGATTTGTACCAGCAAAGCGCACCCTATGGAAACGCAAACGTGCGCATGGGGCAGGTGCAAAGCAGTCTCGAGAGCGTCAACTTCCGGCTGGCGGAGATCGATCGGGAAGCGCAGGCGAGTGCGGCGCCGGAGCATGGGCGGGTAGCGGGAGCCATCGTTGGGCTGATCGATGCGCTGCGCGGCAAAGCGGCCGAGCGGAAGGGCACCGGGCCGGAAGGAAAGTCTCATTAGGAGCCTGCAAACCACGAGCAGGCCGGCGGGGCGCCGGCCGCGGCGAAGAAAGTTGGAACGGCACTAGATGGCGGTGACGCGAAGCACGGCGGCGGGACGGCCGCAAACCAGGCGCGCGGGCAAGCGCTGGCGGGCAAAGGAACTGTTGGGATTGCTGCTGGCGGGCGCGTTGGTGGCGCTGGGCCTCGATCTGGTTTACCAGGCGAAAGCGCCGGGGTTGGCCGAAGCCGCGCAGGGCCTGGCCGCCAAGCGGTTGCTCAATCTCAACGATCTGAGCGCGCGCGAAGACCTGCTGCCGGCGCTGGGCACGATTGCCGATGCACGTGCGCGCACGGAGGCGGCGCGGCAGATCTACTACGCTTCGGGCGGCTTGGCAAATGTCGGCGCACTGGCGCGGATTCGCGGCCTCTTTACGACCGATCAGTTCCGGCAATTGAAGCCGCTTTTCGTGGTGCGGCGGCCGGAGCGCTTCCAGAGCGCCTTCTACCGGTGGACGGGTGTGTTCTTCCTCGCGTTCCTGCTGGTGCATGCGTGGTGGAGCGTGCGCGGGTTCGGCGGCGACCCGTGGCTGCTGCCGGCGACGATGCTGCTTGCGGGCGCGGGCCTCATCCTCATGATTGCGCTGCGCGACCCGGTGCGGGATACGCTGCTGTTCGTCGATTTTGCGCAGGGCGTGGCGGGCGGATGCCTGCTGCTGGCGGCGGCCAGCGGGCTCAATTATGAGCGGCTGTTGGGGAAGTTGAGCTTCGTGCCGCTACTGGCTAGCTTCGCGCTTTCGGCGATGCTGGTGCTGTTCGGGTCCGGGCCGGGCACGAGTGACGCCAGAGTAAACCTGTTGGGGTTCCAGCCGGTGGAGATCATCCGGCTGTTGCTGGTGCTGTTTCTGGCCGGGTATTTCGCGCAGCGGTGGGATGTGCTGCGTCACGCGCGCGAAACGCGCCCGCGCCTGGCGTGGTTGACCAGATTTCTGGATATTCCGCCGCTCGAATACACTTTGCCGGTGGCGGTCTCGGTGGCGCTCTCGCTGGTGTTCTTCTTTCTGCAGCGGGATATGGGGCCGGCGCTGGTGTTCGCGTGCCTGTTCCTGGTTCTCTATGGAATGGCCCGGTCGAGCGCGCTGGCGCCGGTGGCGGGCCTGGCGCTGGTGGTGGCGGGCTTTGTGGTGGGTTACTGGCTGGGCGTGCCCCACACGGTTGGCGAACGTGTCCACATGTGGCTCTCGCCGTGGGACAACCTGGTGCACGGCGGCGATCAACTGGCACACTCGTTGTGGGCCTATGCCACGGGCGGGCCGGCGGGGATGGGAACCGGGCAAGGCGATCCGCAAGCGGTGCCGGCGGCGCACACGGACCTGATCCTGGCGGCGCTGGGGGAAGAGTGGGGCTTTATCGGCGTTGCCGCCGCGTTCGTTCTCTACGGCGTGTTGGTGTGGCGGACGCTGCGCGCGGCGGTGAGGGCGCGTACGGATTACGAATGCTTTCTGGCGGTGGGACTGGCGGCGGCGACGGCACTACAAATTCTGCTGATAGCCGGCGGCTCACTGGGAGTGGTGCCGCTTTCCGGAGTGGTGACGCCGTTTCTGAGTTACGGGCGCACCGCCATGCTGGCTAACTTCGTGGTGGTGGGGATGGTGGCGGCGATTTCGGCCAGAGGGCAGGAAGAGCGAAGGCCGGCAGCGAGGCCGGTGCCGTTGGTGGGCGCCATCTTCGCGATTGGCGCGGCCGTGGTGGTGGCTAAGGCTGGGTACGTGCAAGTGCTGCATAGCGATGCGGTGATGGGCGCGGGAACGCTGGTCACCGAGGCCGATGGCGCGCGGCGCTATCAGTACAACCCGCGGCTGCAGGAAGTGATGCGCGGCATTCCCAAGGGCACCATTTACGACCGCAACGGACTGCCGCTTGCGACCAGCGATTGGGACCTGCTTGAAAAGCATCGCGCCGATTACGAAGCTCTGGGAATCGATATTGACAAGGCCTGCCCGAGCGGCGAAAGCCGGCATTATCCTTTCGGCGGGCTGATGTTCGACCTGCTGGGCGACTTGCGGACGCGCGAGCGCTGGGGCGCCACAAACACATCGTTTGTGGAGCGCGACGAGGCCCGGCGGCTGCGCGGCTACGATGACCGGCCCACGCTGGTGGAGGTGAAGAGTCCTAAAACCGGCAAGATGGACAAGGTGTTGCGCTACGATTATCGCGAGCTGGTTCCGCTGCTGCGGCATCGCAACGACCCTCGGAACCCCGAAGTGCGCAAGGTGCTCGACCGGCCGCGCGACGTGAACATGTCGATCGATGCGCGGCTCGACGTGAAGGTGGCGGAGATTCTGCGCAACCAGCTCAAACAAGCCGGCAAGGACAAGGGGGCGGCCGTCGTGCTGGACCCGGCGACCGGCGATCTGTTGGCGGCGGTGAGCTTCCCGCAGCCTGTGCTCAACGGAGTAGCGCAGGAGGGTCAAGAGGCCAACCCGTGGCTCGATCGCGCGCGTTACGGGTTGTATCCGCCGGGTTCGACCTTCAAAGTGGTGACGGCCATGGCGGCGCTACGCAAAGACATGCAACTGGCGCATCGCACCTACGAGTGCATCCGGCTGCCGGACGGGCGCGTCGGCCAATACTTAAAAGGGTCGAGCCGGCCGGTCCGCGACGACATTCAGGATCGGGCGCCGCACGGCACGCTCGACCTGGAGCGCGGGCTGGTGGTTTCGTGTAACGCTTACTTCGCGCAATTGGGTACCTACGATGTGGGCGCCGATGCGCTATGGACTACCAGCAACGCGCTGGGCATCGCGACGGCATGGCCCAACCGCGCCGATCAGTTGAAAAAATCGCTGGCGCAATCCGCGTATGGGCAGGGGCAGGTGGTGGCGTCGCCGTTCCAGATGGCGCGAGTGGCGGCCACCGTGGCGAGCGGCGGTGCCATGCCGCAAGGCCGCTGGATTACCGACGAGACCAACACCCGGACCACAGATCCCCGCGAGGTGCTGGCGGCGGATGCGGCCACGCTGCTGGGGCGGTTCATGCGGGAAGTGGTGACGGCGGGGACGGGGAAACGGGCAGCCGCCGCAGCCGTGCCGATGGCGGGCAAGACGGGGACCGCGGAACTGGCGGATGCGCCGTCGCACGCGTGGTTCATTGGGTTTGCGCCGTACGGGACGTCGCATGAAGGGGCAACCCGGAAAATCGCTTTCGCCGTGCTGGTGGAGAATGGAGTCTATGGGGGAACCAACGCGGCCCCGGCGGCGGCGGAGATTGTCAACGCGGCGGTCAAGCTGGGGCTGGTGCAATAGGGGCGGGCGGCTATGAGTCTGTTTTCGAAAATCGAGGAAAGTATCGAGCGGGGCTTTCGGAAGTGGACGGAGCGGATGTTCGGGCCGGCCGATTCCGATGAGCTGCTGCTGGTGCATCGCGCCATTCTCGAATCGATCGAAAGCCGGGTGCAGACCGTGGCGCGCGGCAAGCGCGTCTTTCCGTACGGGCACGTTACGGTAACGCTGGTGTCGGCTGACCCGGACCGGCGCGCTCTCTATCAGATGGCATTTGGCGAAAACGGGCGTCTGGAGAGCGATGTCCAGGAGGCCCTGGATAGCGCCGAGTGTGAGGCGCCGCGCGGCTTCGGCGTGGAAGTAAAGACGTCGGAAACAGGGGAGAAGAGCCTCACAATCGAGTATTCGGTGGCCGCCTCGAAAGTGGCGGGCCAGGAAGCGCGCGGCGCGGGCCGGCTGATTGTGGTGAAGGGGAAGACCGGCCAGGGCGAATACCGGCTGGAGAAGGCGCGGACGAATCTGGGCAGGATGGCGGAGTTGACCGATACCGAGCATCGCGTGGTGCGGCGCAACGACGTGGTCTTCGAAGAGGGCGGCGACGAAGCCAACGCCACGGTGTCGCGGCGGCACGCGCACATCCGGCTGGAGGCTGGCGAATATCGCCTATGTGACGATGAGAGCGAGTTCGGTACGCGGGTGTTGCGCGACGGACGGGCCATCGAGGTCCCGGCGGGAAACCGGCGCGGCGAACGGCTGAGGGCGGGAGACGAAATCTTCCTAGGGCGGGCATGCCTGCGGTTCGAACGATGAGAAGACAGGACGATAGACTAAGACTAGCCGTCTGATGTAACCAACCCCGAATGCCTCCCCTATGCCTACGCGTAGCGTCCGCCGCGCCAGCGGCTTCGATCTCGTCGCGCACTCGGAAAATGGTACAGGCACGGCTGTCGAACGCCGGGGCCGACTGTTGAGGGCGTTATGTGCTATCGGTAGCGGACACCAGGCGCATAGCGGCACCAAATGGGGTAACGTACAATGGTCGCCATGCGCATTGTGGGCTTGCTATTGCTCGACGCAGTATTGTGGGGCGCGGCGTTGGATGACGTCACGCGCCAGTTGAGCCGCGATATTTTTCGGGAACTGGTCGAAATCAATACTACTGATTCGGTGGGCAGCACCACGCTGGCGGCGGAAGCCACGGCGAAGCGATTGAAGGACGCCGGATTTCCGGCCGGGGATGTCCAGGTGCTGGGTCCGAACGATCGCAAAGGCAACATGGTGGCGCGCCTGCGGGGCACCGGCGCCAGGAAACCGGTGTTGATAATCGGTCACCTCGACGTGGTAGAGGCCCGGCGTGAGGATTGGACCACCAACCCGTTCCAGTTCGTTGAGAAAGACGGTTATTTCTACGGGCGCGGGACGCAAGACATGAAGGTGAACGATGCCATCCTGGTGACCACCTTCATCCGCTTCCGCCGCGAGGGCTACCGTCCCGACCGGGATCTGATTCTGGCGCTGACCGCGGATGAGGAGGGCGGGAAATCGAACGGCGTCGATTGGTTGCTGAAGAATCATCGCGATTTGATCGACGCCGAGTTCGCACTGAACGCGGATTCCGGCGGCGTGACCACCATGAATGGCAAGGCCGTGATCGTAGACGTGGAGGCCACCGAGAAACAGTACGCCGATTTCGAATTGACGGTGCTCAACCCCGGCGGACACAGTTCCCTGCCCACGCCGGACAATGCGATTTATCACTTGGCCGACGCGCTTTCGCGCTTGGAGCACACGCCGTTTCCGGTGGAGTTGAACGCCGTGACGCGAACGTATTTCGAACGGCGCGCGTCGCTCGAAAGCGTGCAGACCAGAGCGGACATGAACGCCATTCTGCACACACCTCCGGACGCGGCGGCGGTCGCGAGGTTGAGCGGAGACCCACGCTACAACTCCATGCTGCGCACCACCTGCGTCGCCACGAGGCTCAGCGCCGGCCATGCCAATAATGCCTTGCCGCAAACGGCTCAGGCGATCGTGAATTGCCGCATCCTGCCGGGCCACTCGCCCGCGGAGACGGAGCAGGCGCTGGTCCGCGTGTTTGCCGATCCGAAAGTGTCGGTGCGGTATGTCGACGACGCTGGCGCAATAGGGCGCGCGCCGGACTCGAAAGGTTTTCCCATCGTGCCGCCGGCGCCGGAAGTGCTGCGGCCGCTGCAGCAGGTGGCGGCAGCAATGTGGCCGGGTGCCCCGGTGATTCCCGAAATGGAGACCGGCGCTTCCGACAGTAAATACACCATGGCGGCGGGAATCCCTAGCTACGGGATCAACGGCGTGGGAATCGACCAGGACGACATCCGCGCTCACGGCAAAGACGAGCGGGTGCGAGTCGCCTCCTACTTTGACGGCCTCGATTTCTATTACCGCTTCTTGAAGGCAATGACTGCGGGGAAATAGGTCAAGCCCGTGCTCCAATCTCGCCTCCAGCTTGCGAGAACCCGGCACGATGAGCCCACCGTCCTCGATTGCCGGCGGTTGAAATCGTTCCCGCCCTGGTATACAGCGGATCGCGCGTCTGTCTTTCGCAGTTTCGAAGAACGGCGCGCCGTGCAGTACTTCTACGCGCCTTTCCTCGCGCTGCTCATCTGCTTTAGCGCCTTGAAGAACAATTCCACTTGCCAGCGGTCCTTGTAGATGGCCGCAATCGTCGTCGCTCCGAAGGCCAGCAGGTTCGAGAGGAACACGATGACTTCCTGTTTCTCCGCGTCCCAAATCTCTACCCGCCGGAACAGCACTGGCTCCTCGCCTTCCCGCCCCAACCGGGGAAAGCAGATGATCTGGTCGCGCACCACGTTTCAACAAGCGTCGGTGCTGAGCTTCCTGAACGTATTCCGGTTGATGGGCGTCGTGTTCCTGGTCATCGTCCCGCTGGTCCTGCTCCTCCGCAAGCCCAAGCATCTCAGGGATCCCCGCCCCGGTAAGTGTCCACCGTGTTAGTGGCCCATCTTGTAAGGGGTCCATTGCTTCTCCCGGTGGTGCGCCTCGAGTTCAGCGCGGCAGTGATCGGAGAGGGGCGTGAACTCCCGGACGATTCTGGCGTTGTCTTCCACTTCCATCGTGGTCCGGCAGCCGATGATCGCGCACGCTACACCGTCCAGTGACAGCGCGTATCGCAAGGCGTCCGCCGCGCCGCACGCGGACGCCGGACTCGCCAGCAATCCCGCCGAGTACACCTTCATCGCAATCACGCCGGTTCCCTTCGCCCGGGCGACTGGCAGAACTTCCCGCAAGAAGGATAGCCGGTGAACGTCCGCGCAGTTCAATGGAATCAGAACTGTGTCGAAGTTGAACCGTTCCATGGCCTCCATCAGCACCGCCGGGTTGTGATGGCCGGTGATGCCCACGTGCCGCACCCGCCCCTCCGCGCGCGCCTGCAACAGCCCGTGGATGGCGCCATCGCTGGAGAAGATCTGCCGCAGCTCGGTCCGGGTCCTAACGTCGTGCAGTTGCCACAGGTCCAGGTAGTCCGACCGCAGTCTCCGCAAGGTGCCGTCCAGAAGGGTGAGGGAACCGTCCCGTGTCCTGTCCGCGGTCTTCGAGGCAAGAAAGACCTCGGTTCGCCGTTCACCCAGAAAGGCGCCGTAGTAGTCCAGGCATCCGGCGTAAGCGGGGGCACTGTCGAAGTAGTTCACGCCCAGGTCGAGAGCGCGCTGGATTACCTTTCGCGCCTCGGACTCTTGCCCATAGGAACGCAGGACTCCTTCGCCGCCCAGCCCGAAGAGCGTAACTTCATGTCCGGTCCGGCCCAGCGGGCGCATGGGTAACTTGGGTGTCTGCGACATGGTCCCTCCAGAATATACTGAATATCGGCATCAGACATAGTACTAGAATTTTGAGAAACGGATTGATTACAGATTCGATCTATGATATCTTCGCCAATATTGCACTCGGAGAGGAAAAACTATGGCAACAAGAAAGCCGGCAGGGTCTCGAAAAGCATCGTACGGACTGACGAGTAAGATTCTGGACAAAATCCGCAGCGAAGTCGCGGTTCTCCCTGGTCTCGCGGCCTCGGACTATTACGCCAAACAAGCCAATCCCAAGGACGGAGGATACGCCAAGTCCAACTACGTTAAAGGCGACGGCATGAGATTCATGACTGCGGTGGACCCAGCGGAGTCACTGCAGGTCAGGATCCAGCCGAATCTGGCGCCGGCCGGGGAGATTTCCAAGAAGAAAAAGTAATTCACGGAGGAAAGGACCATGGCACGCCTGCCCGCATGGGCTCGGGGTTATTCCTGCCCCCACGAAGGGTTCGACCAACAGAACACCGAGCTGATTACCGCCGAGTACGCCAAGCAGTATTCCATCCTCTTCCTGAAGGCTTTCGGCAGCCAGTTGGAAAAGCAGAGTTCCGGGCTGGTTCCGTTCCTCCAGCAGTGGACGTCGCGGACCTCCGGCTTCGAGGATGTCTGGGATGTCGCGCTGGGCTATGCGCGCCGTACGGTGCTCAACCGCGATCTGAACGAGGCGCCCCGGCAGGCCGCCTGGCTGGGTTTGCGTTTGACGGCCTGCGGCGCCGCCGGCGAATGGCAGGCTGCTCTGCCAGCCCCCACGCGCATGCGATGGGAGAACTGGCTCCTTCCGCCGGCGCAATGGCTCTCGGTCCAGTCCGACGGTGCGCAGGCGCGAATCCAGTTGAAGGCCGAAGAGGGCGGCCAGGCCCGCGAGGCGGTCTTCACGCGCAATGGGCACGGCTGGAAGTCCAGAGGATCGACGGCCTTGCCTGCCGGGCAGTTCTACGGCTGCCGGATTACGCTGTTGCCGGAGCAGGCCCTGGACGGCCTTTCCTTCGGAGCGCCGCCCACCATGTCCTACCTCACGCCCGAACAGATCCTCGAAAAGTGTCGCAAGTCGCTCGGCCTGCTCAAGCATCATGCGCCTACGTACCTGCCCTGGGTCCAGAGGGTTCTTCGCGCCATCGTGCCGGTGCACGCCACGCTTTCGGAGCTGAGGAGCGGCAGCGATTTCGACAAGCCCGGAATTATTCAAGCCTCGTTCCCCAGCCGTACCGCCGCCATGGCTGAGACATTAGTCCATGAGTGCTCTCATCAGTACTTTCAGATCCTCTCGAGGGTGGGCAGCGTCGAAGACGGCTCCGACAAGACCCTCTACTATTCTCCCGTCAGGCAAACCGGCCGGCCGTTGGACAAGATCCTCCTGGCCTATCACGCCTTTGCCAACGTGCTGCTGTTTTACCGGATGTGCCGTGAATCCGGCCTCCGCGACGGGGGTTACATCGACCGCAATGAGCCCCGGCTGATCCCGCAGCTCAAGCAGTTGGAGGCGCCGCTCCGCAAGACAAAGGGATTGACCGAACTGGGGAAGGCGCTGTGGCAGCCGTTGGCCGAAAGAGTTCGTCTATGATACCGGCCGCCGGCCAGCAGGGAATGCTCTCGTCGGTGGTGCTCAAGGCAGCCGCGCCCTGCAACCTGAATTGCAGCTATTGCTACGTGTACAACCATGAAGATCAGAGCTGGCGCGACCGCCCCAAAGCCATCGGCGATGCCGTCTTTGACGCCACTCTCCGCGCCGTTAAGGACTACTGCGACTGCCGCAACAACCACTCCATGTTCATCACCCTGCATGGCGGTGAACCCCTGCTGATTGGCGCCGCGCGCTTTGATGAGCTGGCCACCCGCGCCGAGCGGTTTCTCGGCCCCCGTTTGGCGGCGCTCTCGGTGCAGACCAATGGCACGCTGATCGACGACCAGTGGATCGAGGTCTTCCTGCGGCACCAGACCTGGGTAGGAGTAAGCCTCGATGGCCCGCCGGAAATCCACGATGCCGTCCGCGTGGACCACGCTGGGCGAGGTTCTTACCGCGCGGCCGTGGCCGGACTGAATCGGCTCCGCGAAGCCGGCGTTCCGAGCAGTATTCTGTGCGTCATCAACCCCGGCTGCTCCGGCTTGGAAGTCTACCGTCACTTCCGCGAAATCGGCGTCAAGCGCATGAACTTCCTGCTGCCCGATGTTTCCCATGACAGCAAGCTGCGCTGGTACGGCGGCAAGGGTCCCACGCCGGTGGCCGATTTTCTGATTCCCATCTTCGACGAATGGGCTCGGGAAGACGATGAGTCCATGTGCATCCGGCTGTTCTGGGGCCTGTTGCGCCAAATGCTGGGTGGGGACGGGGAGACCGATCTGTTCGGCAACCCTCTGCTCAGTTATGTCGTGGTGGAGACGGACGGCGCCATTGAGGCGCTGGACGCCCTGCGGGTGTGCCGCGCGGGGCTCGGAAAGAGCGGTCTCAACGTCCTCCAGCACTCGTTTGACGATCTGTCCCTGGGCGACCCGTTCCTCTACCAGGCGGTGCATTCGGGGGTGCCCCTTTGCGCCCAATGCCAGGCTTGCCCCGAGCGGGAGCTCTGCGGCGGCGGCTACTTGCCTCATCGCTATGCGCGCGCCAACGGGTTCGACAATCCATCGGTCTGGTGCGCCGACATCCTCAAGCTGCTGGAGCACATGCGAGCGTGGATGCGCCAGACCTCTTTTGGGACCAAGCCACCGAAACGGAAGAAACGGGGTCAACGCACCCGGAATCACCTCGAGCCGGTCGAATCCATCGCTTAGCAGGATGCTGAAAGACCCCTCTGGCCTCCGCTCCCTGACGGTCGCGGCTCGGTAAGCCAGCCTTCGTCTTGAGCCCCCGAGAATGGCGGGAAGCGCGGCGGGAGTTGTTGGCAGAAAGCCAGAAGCATCCCGCCAGTCAGCTTCTCCGACAGATTCGCCGGCTGGGCCCGCGATCAGCTCGCCGGATTCGAGATCAATGAGCCGGAGGACAATCGTGGTGGTCCCGAGGTCCATGGCGAGACCGTGAATCGGCCCGGAGGAGCGGTCCACTTCTTCTCCGTCAATCAGGATGCGATACCCGTCCGGGGAACCGCCGGGTCTGTTTCCATCCGCCGGTTGCCGGTTTCACGGGGAGATCATCTACCCATCTACCCACCTAAAACCATTTGTAGTTGGGCGGAGAGAAGCCGGTAGGGACCGCCCCGTCTCCCAGGCCCCCCAGATCGTCGGGATGCTCCAGGGGGAGAATGATCATACGTTTTCTCCGGGTATCGCAGGAACCGGGTGGATCGTCATTGATCGCCGCCTTAAAATCCGCGATGGCGACCTGCTCGAAATTATCCCCAGCGTTGCTGAGCCGCAACGCCATCAAGTCTTCCCGATCGGAAATGCGATGCTGGTGGAAATGTGTCAGCAGCCGGTTCTTGACATGGGCGGCAAACAGCGGGCTGTCGGTGAAGGTGGCGATCTCGCCGTCGTATTGCATGCTGCGGTAGGTCCAGTTGGAGGTACCGATGATGACGTAACGGTCGTCCATGATAGCCAGCTTGGAATGGATGGTCGGTCCCCACCAGGTCTTTCCTCCGAAGTCGAAGACCATCGGAGCATAGAAGTGAAAATCGCATTCCAGCTTCGTGATTTTCGGGAAGGTGATTTTTTGCGGGCCGCTTCCCATCGGCCCCGGAAACTCCAACGTGTCCTTTTCCAGCCAATTGCCCTCGAAGGTCTTGCCATAGTTATCGGTTACAATCCATTTCGCATCGGCGATCGCGCCGCGCACCACAAATCTGTCCGCTTCGCCCGACTTGTAATGCACGATGCGAAGGCTCGGGTGGCGCAAGGCCAAGTGCAGCCAGGCTCTCCGCGTCAGGAACCCCATGCCTCCGCCGTTCTGGTTGGTAACGATGCGGATCCGTAAGCCAGGCACGGCCTGCTGGCGTTCATACAGCGCCCGAACAATCTCCGGGTCGGTGAACTGGTTGTTCTCCATGTATATGTAGTGGTTCGCGTGGCTGATGCGCTCCAACAGGAGGTCGCGCAAATCGCGGTAGCGGTCCGACCGGTTCGACCGTGTAGTGGCCACCTGGACGGAAACGGGGGCGAAATCGGGCGCGTTGTAGGTCGTCTGAGCGGTGTTGTTGGCGGTGATCGCCACCGCGCGCCGGCGGATCGTATTCCGGCTCTCGCCGCGGGCCAGCGCCTGATACCTCGAGCGGACCTGGTTGGGGAGATTGTTCAGCGTGATTTTCGACGCTTGCATGTCCACGGCCCTTTGCCAGCGGCGCATCCATTCCTTTTCCACGTCTGTGGTGGCCGGCCCTTTCAGCCAAACCGCGGTGTCGTGCCAAGAAGCCTTTAAGTGGTGCGTGGCGTCGTCAAAGTAGTAGAGCGCCAGATTGAATCCACCCACCAGGACGTTGCGCTGGCCTCCTTTGGAAAAAATGCAGATTTTCTGATGATTGCTGCAGCCGGTCCACCCTTCGAAACGCTCCAGGTAAATTCGGACCTGGCCCGCGGCGCCATTCTTCTGCGCGGCCTGATCGAGTTTCACGATTTCGGCGGCGAATTCGTCGTTCTCATGCGCGACGCGCTTGCCCTCGGCATTGGGCTGCCGCGATTTCCAGTTGGCGTACCACGCAATGATATCCACGTTGTGCCCCGCCGCCAGCACTTTCTCGATGTATTTGAGCAGCGTGTGTTCGCTCTCCTCGAATTCAACGCGGCCACCGAGCGTTACCTCCTTAGAGATCATCCAGAACGCCAGCCGCACATAGGTGAGTGGATCGGGAGGCTCGGCGATCACTTCTTCCATCAGTTGCTTGAATGCGCCGAAATACTCTTCGCCATCCATCAAAAAGAGAATCTGGTTGTCGTGGGTGCTGGCCGGTCCGGCGCAGTAGACGAAAGCGTTGGAAGCGTCCGCCGCCAGCGTTGCCGTGGCCGGTCCGGCCGCGTCCTTCACCACCACCGCAACTGGTCCGGCAACGCCGGAGGGAGTGGTGCAAGTGATGGTATTGGCGTCCACTCGGATGATATTAGTGGCATCGGCGGTTCCAAACTTCACGGAAACGGCTGCGGGAAAGTTGCTCCCCGTAATCGTCACGTTGGTTCCGCCGGCAACCGGCCCGCCGGCCGGGCTGACCTCCGCAATCGTCAGGCCCGCGACGTAGGTGAACTTGCCGTTCGCGGTGTGCTCCTGAGCATCGGAATTCACTACTTTGACATCGACTGCGACGGCGGCAGCGCCCGGCGGAGTAGTGCAGGTGATGGTGCACTCGTCCTTCACCACCGGATTCACGCCGGCGACACCGGCGAAGGCTACGGTCACGGGACCGGCGAAGCGCTCGCCCGTGATGATTACCTCCGTTCCGCCCGCCAGCGGCCCTTGTGCCGGGGAAACCGATTCGACTTTAGGAGCCAGTAAATAGGTGTAACGATCTGTAAACAGCAGGCCGCGGTCGTAGTCGGTGTTGATCGCCTCGATCCCGAATGTCCCTCCATTGGCAGGTCCGGCAGGAACCGTGATCGTGATCTCCGTGTCCGCAATCCTGCTGACGATGGTGGCCGGAGCGCCATTAATCTGAACCCTGACGTTCGGCGGAAAATCGGTGCCGGTAAGCTTGATCTGCCCGCCGCCGGCGATCGGTCCCTGGGCGATATCGACCGCCGTGAGCGTGACATCGGGATCGTACTGAAACAGGCCGGGAAAGTCCCACCGCACCCCGTAGTCATTGTCAATAATCTGGACGTCCACCGGCCCGGCGGTTCCCGGCGGCAGATCCACCTTAATGGAGTTGGGGCTATGGGGGCCGACGATTGTGGCTTGTGTCCCGCCGAATCCAACCAGGGCGTTGTCCGGTAAGTCCGTACCACTGAGAATCACCTCGATCGTGCCCCACGTGGGGCCGTGATCCAAAGTCACCGAAGTGACCTGAGGGTCGGAATCGTACGTGAAGTCTTCTGAGACAGTGGCGTTTGTGTCGACGTCCGTGACTTCCACATCGACCCTGCCCGTTGTTCCGCCGTTGGGGACGTTGACGACGATCGTGTTTTCCTTGTTCGATTGAACCGGCGCGTCCACCCCGTCGATTTCCACTGTCACGTTCGGCCAGAAATCGGTCCCGTGCAGCGTCACTTGGTATCCCCCAAGCTGCGGCCCATGATCCGGGTCGACGCTGGTTATTTGCGGCGGCGCTTTATACGCAAACAGGTCGTCTCGGGATACTTCACTCGAATCGCGAGTGTCGATTACTTTGACGGTGACCGGGCCATCCGCGGCGCCCGCCGGTAGCCTGACCATGATCGTGTCGGCGGTCAGGCCCTGCAGGGTTGCAACCTTCCCTCCGACCTCGACTCGTACGTCGGCCGGAGTAGGAGGAAAATCGGCTCCCGTGAGAGTGAGAAAAATGGCGCCTCCCAGGGGTCCGGTACCAGGCTGGATATCAGTCAGAGTCATGGGCGGCCGTTAGGATAAGTACATTTTTTCGAGATGTTGGCGCGCGTCGTCGAGCTGCTTGTCTTCCAGCGGGAGATCCTTGAGGTTTTCGGGCACTTTCAGTTTGTTATCGGTCAGGAAATTGCGCACGGCTCTGCGCGTGGCGGGGCCAAATTCCAGTTCGTTACCGCAGAAATAACCCATATTGTTAAGCCGCTCCTGAAAGCCGCTCAAAGTATCGATGGGGTCCAGATTCCCCAGGTTGTAGGCGTAGAACTCCTGCTCGTCCCCCGACCCCACGGTGATCTCCGCCTGTTTCACCGTAGGGAGAATGGCCTCCTCCAGAAAGCCCTCGCCGTTGGTCTTGCCGGTACGGTCTTCCACGCCCTCGTCATCCACCAGTGTGATAAGGTACGGCGTGTCCTTGCGGGGTTTGTCGTCGCCCGCCAGGAAACGAACGCGCAGCATCTCCGATACGCCCTTGCAAGACACTTTGTATAGCTTACCCGGTTCGACGCTCTCGGTCTTTTTCTGCTTGGCAGGTATGACCACCTTGTCGCCCGGATAGAGCACGTCCGGCTTTTTGCGTTTGTCTTTGAGATCCTTATTGGCGGGCGAATTCCAGAGCGTGTCCGGCAGACATCCATAACTGAACCCGATGGTCGCGATGGTCTCTCCTTGAACAACCTCGTGATCGATTTGCGCGGCCTGTTCTTCTTTCGGCGGCGCCTGCCAATCGGCGCCTTTCTTCGTCTTGGCGCGGTCTTCGGTAAGACTTTCGCTGCCGGCGACTTTCCAGAGATCCGCGTCCAGGCTGCTCAGCTTGAGCCGGTATTGAACACCCTTTTCCAATCCGATGAAACGCACCCCTCCGGTCGCCTTGGTCTTGCCGGACAGCACCTCGGAATCGCTTTTCCAGAGCTGCACGGGTAAATCGGGGAGAGGACAATTGTCGGCGGCGGTCACCACCACCTCGAGCGCCAAACCCTGCTGCAGAGGGCAAGGCTGTACGGGATCTTCGGGCGGATCGGGTCCTTGCAGGGATGCAGCCTGTTCGGCAGCTTCCAGGTTCTTCAAGCGCGCGGCCGCTTTCTCGGTGGCGCCGGGATCCTCTTCCTGGCTGGGCCCCGGTTCGTCCCAACCGAACACTTCACTGACTTCGCATTCATTGACCCCGGTGAAATTGGCAGTCGGAGGGCCGGTTTGCGGAATCTTCAAAGGCTGTGCACCTCATCCAGACCGAACTGGCGTCGCTGCTCCAGGTTGTTCAGGTCGGTTTTCAAACGTCGCAGGCAGCGGGCCAGGACTCCGTCCAGGCGCTCGGAAGGGCTGGTGACTTCGGGATCGTTCAGCGCTCTCACCGCCCAGGCGTATTTTTCCTCTCTTTCAAAGTCCCATCCACAGACACCCACCACATTCAAGTAGCGGCAACAGTCCTGCTTGCTGCGCAGACCATGCGTGCGGGCGGTTGTCAGGGCCTCCGCGATGCGCCGCTCCATGGCCGCCTGGTCCAGGTCTTCGGCCCGTTCCGGGAAGTACGCGCGGATATGCTCCGCCATTTCCTGCACAAACCTCTGTTCGAGAGCTTTCCCGAGCGCAAAAAGCTGTTGGTTGCGGATCTGAATCACAAACCAGTTCAGTTTGCCACAACGGCCAATTTGGCGCAAGCGCACGGGGGCCTGCCGCCCACTCCGGCATCATAGCCCCCGCGGGCAAATACGGTGCCCGGAGCAAGGGGCTATTGCGGGCCGTTGTCGAAATGAACGTTCGATATGCTTCCGTACCGTCGGTAACCGGCAAAATCGATGACGTTGCGGGCACAAAAGTTCGACCCTCGGAGGCAGATCAACATTTCGGCGCGCAACGGTAACATGAACTCCTGCGCGCCGACCTGCACCAACCGGTAATCGACATCGGACTCTACATGGTCCGCTGGGAACCGGGCGGGAAGGCTATCAGCCTGCATTTCGATGCGTAGGACGAATCCGGTTTCGGGCTCGATCCAAACGGACCCCTTATAAGGAGGCTGTGTAGCCCGCTGTGCCACGGCAATCATCCATTGTGCATGCTCGCGCGCAACTTCGAAATCATAGACTCTCACGGCACTTTCTCCAATGTGCGCGTCCCGCCGGTAGTGAAAACTGGCAGCAGTCTCGGGGGAGAAAAGTTGCGCCAAAACCGAGCCGAAGTCGCCCATGGAAGAGGCGCCCCGGAGCTGCTCCATGGGCCGATGCGTGGATCTGCCGTTGATCGCCACCTGGCGATAATCCTCTTTGCCGTTCTCATATGTCAGGTCTGCCGTGACCACATCGACTTGTGTCCATATTGCACGTGGAGTGTCACTTTGGAAGCGGGAGACAATCTCCCGGCAAACAAAGTTCGGCAAGGACTCGACTAAACGGAGCGCAACCTGCCGCGCTTGGGTGATGATCTGGTCCTCGTTGTGCCAGGAGGCGCCACCGGTACTTTCCTCCGGACCTCCATCAAGCGAATTGAGATCGCCCGAGGAGACGTTCTGGAGTTCGTTCGCGACGGCGGAGAGTCCAAGTTCGGCGGCCCAAGCGAATCCGCCAGCAAGAAGGAGCAAGAGTAATAGATAGGCAGTAACTGCGCGCATCGATAATTCCCCACTCGAGCCCCGGCGTGCAGAAGCGCCTAGCCGAATACTGCAACCGGGACATTCTCCTGGCGAGCCTTGTTGCAAAGCCGCAAGCGTTACTCGTCGGAACAGCTCTCATGTGTTATATCGGCAGAAATCGCGCCGGACTCGAGGGATTTATCCCGGAACCAACCGCTGAGAGGGATCTCGTACAGGGATTTGGTGCTTGAGGTCCAAACGCGACCGATGTAGAACTGTTGTAGTTTTCCGGCGCGGCTCAGCTCTCGCCCAGCCGGCTGAACACGTGCTCGATGTTGGTGTCCACGGCTGCCTGCCTGGCGGCCTCATCGCGGCCCGCGAGCACCAGTGCGCCGTAACCATCGGCCTGAAGCGCCTTGATGGAAGCTACCGGCATGCTCTTCTGGATTTCGCTCAGCGGTTGCCCGGCCTTCTTGCCGGCCTCCACCCTCACCGCCAGCTCTTCAAGATAGTTGCGCTGGCCCGTCATGAGTTGCCGCCCCTGCTGCACTGCTCCGTGTCCCCCAGCCACGCGATCGAAAGCCAGCTTCGCCACCGAATCGATGGTCTTCGGCCATTCCCTGGGAAAGGCGTCTCCCAGAAACGGCAGCGTCCCCAGGATCATGTCGCCGGTTGCCACCACACGCTTCTGCGGGCAAAACACCACCACGTCCCCGGCCGTGTGGGCGCGACCGTGAAACTCCACGTGCAGGTCGTGAGCCTTATCCTTAATCACGTATGTCTTGCCAAAGGTGACGGTCGGCAGCACGGGAGCGAAGTTCTGCATCTCGCGCTCAAAGGCCTCCAACTGGCGGATCCGGTCGGCGATCCGCGCCTTCTGCTCCGGCGAGCCGGCCGCGCTCAACTCCCGCCGCGTGGCTTCCAGCATCACCGGGATATGCGGCTGGCTGGGGAATGGATGGCCGTGCGGGTCGAGCGATTCCCGCAACCGGGCCTGCGAGAACTGCGCCTGCAGTTTTTTGGTGGTGTCGCTGGCGATAATCTTGAGGTCTTTGCCGAAGGCTTCGCGATAGCCGGCATTGCCCTGCGAGTGATCCCAGTGGAAATGCGTATCCACCAGGTACCGCACCGGCTTGGTGGCGATCTGTCGCTTGATCTGCGCGATCAGCGCCGCCGCCGCCGAGGGCTTCGAATGGGCATCCACCACCAGCACATCGGCTGAGTTTACAAAGATGGCGGCATTGCAATTGGCCACCGCCTGCGGCCGCGCGAAGGCGAAGTAGACGCCGTCGGCCACGTTTTGAATCTCAAACAGGTCGGTCGCGGCGCCGGGCGCCATGGCCTGCGCCCACGCGGCGCGGCGCCAGGCCAGGTCGAGAATCGAAGCTCCGGCCACCGAACCGAGCGCCATCCGTTGGAAGAAGCCGCGGCGCGAAACAGCGTGTCGGCACATTTGGAAATCCTCCCCGCGTATCAGAATACAGTAGCTGACCTTCCTACGGCACCCATTGCGGCTCGACGTACGCCAGGAACATCGTAATCAGGGCGACCACCACGGTGAGCAGAAGGCTGTGGCGGAGCGCGAAGCGGAATAACCTTCCCTCGTCGGAGGCAGGCAGGCCGGCGCCGGTGGCCGCCACGGCGATGCTTTGCAGGCTGATCATCTTGGCCATCATGCCCCCGTTGGAGTTGGCGGCGGCCATCAGCACCGGGCTTAAGCCAAGGCGTGTGGCCGTCACCACCTGGAGATTGCCGAAAAGGGCGTTGGCGGAGGTATTCGAGCCGGTCAAGAACCCGCCCAGCCCTCCGAGCACGGCGCTGAAGAAGGGGAACAGCACGCCGGTAGCCGCAAAGACCAGGCCGAGAGTGGCGGTTTCCCCGGAATAGTTCATGACATACGCCAGCGAGAGGACCGCGACGAGGGCGACTTCAGCCAGAAAGACCTGTTTGCAGGTGGCCCAGAGAACCTTGACGAACCTGGCCGGCGACAATCCCAGCAGGGCCGCCGAGAGCAGCGCCGAGAGTACGCCCGCGGTTCCCGCGGCGCTCAGCCAGTCGAAGCGGTAAATCGCCGGGTAGGGAGTCGGGGATGAGACGACGGGGGCGATTTCCGTCACCATGCGATGGAGCCCCGGCCACGGGAAGACTAACGAGACCTTGTTCAACTCCGTCTTGAAGGCGCCCCACAAAAGGACCATGACCACCAGGATCACGTAAGGGCTCCAGGCCCAGATCACGGCGCTGGCCGGATGGCGCTTGATGGCGGTGCGGACAGAGTGGTCGCCTTCGAGCACGAACTGGTCCTTGGGCTTCCAAACCAGCAGCAGGACGACCAGCCCCACCAGGGTCACCAGCGCGCTCCCCATACTGGCGAGATAAGGACCGACAAACCAGGCGATCAGGAACTGTACGCCGCCCCAGAGCAGGCCGCAGACCACTACCGCCGGCAGCGCGCCCGAAAGACCCTTCCGGCCACCCATCACATAGACGAGATACGCCGGCAGCAACAGAGAGGGGAGCAAGCAGATGAGCGCCGTGGCACCGCTGAGGCTGTTGATCGGCAGGCCGGTCACGGCGCTCAAGGTGACGATGGGAATCCCGATGGATCCGAAGGTCACCGGCACGGTGTTCGCCAGCAGACAGACGCTGGCCGCGTAGAACGGCGAAAACCCAAGTCCGATCAGCATGGTGGCCGCCACCGCCACGGGCGCCCCAAACCCCGCGGCGCTTTCCAGAAAGGCACCGAAACAGAAGGCGATCAGCAAGGCCTGCAAGCGGCGGTCCTGGGTGAGGCCGCCGAGCGAGTCCTTGATGATTTCAAACTTCCCGGACTCCACCGCGACGCGGTACAGCAAGATGGCGCTGAAAATAATCCAGCCGATAGGAAACAGGCCGAAGGTCGCCCCATAGCTGAACGAGCCGGCGACCAGTCCCACCGGCATACGGTAGACGAACAGCGCCACAACAATCGCGGCGCCAAGGCCGGCGATGGAGGCCTTCCAGGCGGGGAGCCGTCGGACACCAAGCAGGTAGAGCATCGCAAAGGCGGGGAGAGCGGCCGCGAGCGCAGACAGTGCAAGACTGCCGGCGAGAGGGGTGTAGTTCTGGGTCCACATACGTTGAATACCTCTGATACCGTAGGCGGCAGTGCGGTGTCAAGTCGCCGCAAACCGATACCCGGCGATATTGGCTACGCACTACACTAGCTAGATATGTGGCAACAGAACTATACGCCGGTCGCCAACAGCCTGCCGCTCTCGGCGCTGGTGGCGGCGATCCCCATTTTTGCCTTGCTGATCCTGCTGGGCGTGATGCGCAAGCCCGCCTGGATGGCCTCGCTGGTGGGGCTGGGCGCGGCCGCGCTGGTGGCCGCGGGAGTTTATGGCATGCCTTTGGGAAGGCTCTTCGCCGCCGCCACCTGCGGCGCGGCGTTCGGCCTTTTGCCCATCGGCTATGTGGTTTTCGCCGCCCTCCTGCTGTACCGCGTGACGCTGGAGAGCGGCAAGTTCGATCTGCTCAAGGATTCCATCGGCCACATCACCGAAGACGCGCGTCTGCAAGCGCTGCTGATCGCCTTCGCGTTCGGCGCGTTCATCGAAGGCGCCACGGGATTCGGCACCCCGGTGGCGGTGGCCGCCGCCATGCTGGTGGGCCTGGGATTCGTGCCATTCTACGCGGCTGCCATTTGTCTGCTCGCCAATACCGCGGGGGTGGCCTTTGGCGCCATCGGAATTCCGGTGGCCACGCTGGCGGTCACTACCGGCCTGCCCCTCGAGCGTCTCAGCGCCGCGGTGGCCCGCATCTGCACGCCGGCCTCACTGTTTGTCCCGGCCTACCTGATCCTGGTGATGTACGGCCGCAAGGGCCTGCGAGGCGTCCTTCCCGCGGTGGCGGTTTGCGGCATCGCCTACACCGCCGCGCAGTTGGTGGTCTCGAATTCCGTTTTGGCGCCACTCACCGGGGTTCTGGCGGGCATAGCCGCTCTGATCGCGCTGGTGATTCTGCTGCGCGTGTGGAAGCCGCGCGACAGCGGTTCGAGTTGGGGGTCCCTCAAGGTCGCCGACGCAGGCCAGGCCGGAGGCGCCTCGGCGCCGCGAGCCCGACATACCGCGGGCGAGATCGCGCACGCCTGGGCGCCATACGCGCTGCTGGTGGTGTGCGTGCTCCTGTGGGGCTACAAACCGTTCCAGGCCCAACTTAACAGGGTGAGCATCGCGATTAACTGGCCGGGCCTGAACGACACCATCGAGCGCATGCCGCCGGTAGTTGCCAAGCCCTCGCCCTATGCCGCTACCTACAACTTCAACTGGCTCGCCACGTCGGGCACCGGGTGCCTGGTGGCGGCCTTTCTGGGCGCCATAGCCGCCGGCTTGAAGCCCCGCCAATTCGCGCGCGCGGTGGGCCACACCGCGAAGCAACTGGCGCTGGCGGAACTCACGCTGGCGGTGGTGCTGGGGCTGGCATTTGTGATGAACTATTCGGGCGCCACCGCCACGCTGGGCCTGGCCTTTGCCGCAACCGGCGTCCTATTCCCGTTCTTCAGTTCGCTGCTGGGCTGGCTGGGCGTCTTCCTGACCGGCAGCGACACCTCCGCCAACGCCTTGTTCGGCACCCTGCAAGTAGTGACCGCCGGCAAGCTGGGGATGAGCCCAGTGCTGATGGCCGCCGCCAATTCGGCCGGCGGGGTGATGGGCAAAATGATCAGCCTGACCAGCATCGCGGTGGCCGCCGCCGCCACCTCCATGAAGCGCGAGGAGGAATACCGGCTGTTCCGTTTCACACTGAAGCACAGCGTGCTGCTGGCCTTCATCATCGGCCTGACCGTAATGTTCATCGCCTACGTGGCGCCGGGGTGGGTGCCATAGCTTGCGAGGTTGGCAGGCCCGTGGCGGCGATTTTTCAAGCCCCGCAGTCCGGCGCCGATACGATAGACGGCGGGTTCTCTCCAGAGCGGGTAGCCGCCAGAAGAATGGATGTTGACGTGCTCGGATCTCAGGTAAGGGATCCCGATGGCTTATCGGGTATCCTGAAGAGGAGGTGTTCATGCACCACGCGAGGCTGGCAATTCTCGCAGTCAGTATCGGCATCGGCTTCGTCGCCTCTGCCCAACCGCCCACTGGAACGCGCCCCCGGGCCAATTTAGCCGCTGGCAAGGAGCTCTTCCGCCAAAACTGCTCGACGTGTCACGGTGTGGACGCGAAGGGTTACCGCTCGAATGGTTCCGGCTTAATGTACGATCCGAATTCAGCGGAAGAGTCGAGACGAGTGCCACCGGCCGATCTGACGGTACTCAGTGAACGGAACGCAGGGAAGTTCCCGGCGGACCGCGTAAGGGATTCGATCTACAGCAAAGGCTCGATTCCCGCGCATGGTACTCCCGACATGCCGGCATGGGGCGACGTATTCTACAGCCTGAAATCCAATCCACAGCGTCTGGAGGAACGCGTGCGCGACCTGACTGCCTACATCGAGTCGATCCAGAAACCAAAAAAATAATGAGCGGGGCCGCCGGATTCGTCTCTGGGTGCCAACCCTGGGCGGGATGAAGTGTGCCATACCGCTCAGGCCCCGCGCGTATTCACGCAGAGGGGCCTTGTCCGCGCGTACCTCACCGCCGTGCGGCGGTCTTTGGCCTGGGCCGAGGTTACTTCGCCGAGATTTCGCCCTTCGCCAGGTTCAGGCCAGGAGCCGTGGATTCACGAGGCCGCGGGATTCGCCGAAACACGATGGAGCTTCACGATCTCGTCAACGAGAAACAGGTCCGTCAGCAACGCGCGGAGATGAATCGAGGCGTTCAGGTTATCGATTAACTGAGAACTGACAATGGGTTGAGCCAGAACCATCTCCAGCGCCGCAAGAGAGTCGCCGACATCGCGATCGAGCACGTTGAAGAACGCTTGATATGGTTCGACCGGCTGAAGGCCCTCGTGCTTTACCGTCGCCATATAGGTCTTGGCGAGCCCTGAAAGCGCTTCAACCGCGCGGCGGAGGAAATCGCGGACCTGTCCACCGCCGGACTGGCTGCCCTCGCCGGAAACTCCCTGCGCGGCGTAAGCCAGCATGAACTCGTAGCATTCTTCGATTGCGTTGCAGCGTTCGGCCAGATCGTTCAGCATCGTCTCCAAGCTATCACATCCGCTCACTTGAAGAGGGAGACTCCGGGACCCAGCGCTCCGGATCGTGGTGCTTCAGGTAGAACTCCTTGTTCATCGTGCCGAAGATCATGGACTTGGTGATCTCGAACTTATCCGGCCGAACCGCAAAATACACATGGACCATCACCAGCGCGATCAGTCCCACGCCTGCCAGGCCATGCAGCACGTACATCAGGCCCCAGGTCATGTCGCCGAACAGGTACGGATTCCGCGGGAAGAAGGGCGTACGAACCCGCCACATCATGAACACGCCGGTCACCGTCACTGCAATGCCGGTCAGCACGATGACGGCGTGATACATCTTATTGGCGAACGGATATTTGGCGTCCCTTCTCGGCAACGACGAGGCCGAGCGACGTCTTCTTGAAATTTCGGCCAGGTCGGCCTTGTCGGGCCAGATCGACCAGAAGTCCATGAAGAAGGTCGCATGGACGATGTGGAAGACAATCGACACCGTCAGGACGATGCCCGCGATCCAATGGTACGTTACCCAGGGAAACTTGATGCCCACTCTCGGCAGGAAGGCGGTAAAGAGCAATACAAACATCGCCAGAGCCATGACCCAGTGGAACATCCGCGCCGCCAACGAGTGCCGCGCGATCTTCTCCGGTATGCGCGCGGCCTCCGCCGGCGGCGTGCTATCGGCGTAAGCGTCGGGCGGGGCGAAATAACGCGCCCACACCGCATGCACGATCATGAAAAGCAGTCCCGCGATAGCGCAAACCCATATCAGGTAAAACGCGATATGGATCGGTACCTCCTCACCCCACGGACTTCTGGCCCACTCTACGATGCCCACGTTGCCCCCTCCACACCACGAATGGCCCGTCTCACCAGGTTCCGCATGAGCGGCACTTTGTAGCCGTTGTGCTGCAGCGGCTTGGCGCCCTGGATCGCCAGTTGCCCGGCCATGTCGGCAGTCGCTGGGTCGCGCAACTTGCCGGTGACCGCGTCTTCTACGTGTTTCAAACGCACCGGGTGCGCGGCCACGCCGTTCACCGCGATGCGGATGCGGTCGATCCGATTGCCCGACAACACTGCGGCCGAGGCGATGTTGACCAGCGGGAAATCCCACACCGGACGGTCGCGCACCTTCTCGAAGTAGAAGTGCGCCCCCGCCCACGCCGCCGGAATCCGGATCGCCGTTAACAGATCGCCCGGTTGCAGCACCGTCATGTGCATGATGTCGATGCCCGGTCCGATGAAGTAGTCCTCGGCGTTCACCACCCGTTCGCCCTTCGAGTTGCGAATCACCATCTGCGCGTCGAGCGCGATCAGCGCCGGCGCCGTGTCGGACGGATTCACAGCCACGCAGCGGTCCGCCCCGAGAATCGCGTGCTCGCGGTTGATGGCTGTCGGGGTATCGGCGTAGCAAGTGTTCCCACCCGCGCGATAGCACTTCCATCCGCTCCGGTAATACCAGCAGCGCGCGTCCTGCGAGACGTTGCCGCCGATGGTGCCCTGGTTGCGGATCTGCGGGGAGGCCGCCGCTTCGGCGCCCGTCGACAGGATGCTGTACCTTTCCCTCACCACGGGATCGCGCACCACTTCGGTCAACGTTGTCATCGCGCCGATCTCGAGCCCGCCGTTCAACGGGCGCACGCCCCTCAACTCCTTTATCTGGCTTAGATCGATCAGCACGCTGGGTCTTTTGATCCGGTCCTTGAGCCAGTCGAAACTGTCCAGACCGCCCGCCATTACCCACCCCTGTGCTCCGTAGCGATCCAGCAACGCCACGGCGGCTTCCACCGTCGGCGGCTGAAAGAGTTCGAATGCCGGCATTATGTCGTGAATCACTGCCATATTCCGTCCCCCTAAATGTGAGCTTTCAGGCCATCCTGCATGGGCCGGCCCGCTTCGAGCGATGCCAGAATCGTATCCAGGTTCACCGGCGCGCGGCGGAACACCTCGTCCCCCAACGCGTCCGAGAGCGCGTTCAAAATGGCGCAACACCCGCCTCCGACCGGCGGCTCGCCGATGCCGCGCGCGCCGACCGGCGTTTCCGGATCCGGAATGTCCAGCGCCGACCACCGCATATCGACCGGCACGTCCAGAATCGTGGGCGGCTTGTTGTAGTGGAACCGCTTGGCCAAGGGCAGTCCGTAGTGCTGGTCGTACACCCACTTCTGGCCAATCGCATGGGCGATGCCCAGCGTCGACCGGCCGAGTATCTGGCCGCCGAGCGCGCGCGGGTGAAGCACCGTGCCGACGTCGGCGACCGCCAGGAAATCCACGATACGGTACACGCCGGTTTCCACGTCCACCTCGACTTCGCCAAAGCTGGCGACGAAGGAAAACGACTGGCCATCGCGCGAATAGGTGTCCCGCGCGACGCCCATCAGTCCCTGGCCCGCCATGGCTGTGGCCGATGCGACCGTGACCTTGTTGACGTTTTTCGGCAACTCGTGACCGTCGTATTTGCCGCCCAGCCGGATGGCGCGCTGCGCTGCCTGCGCCAGGGTCATGCCGGCGCCGCCGCCTTTGCGGAAGACCCGTTCATTGGCGAGTTCATAATCCTCGGGCGCACCGCCCAGATCCATCGCAGCGATCTCCTGTAGCTTGGCCTTGGCGTCCATCGCCGTCGCGTGCGCCGCGCGGGTCATCGCGTGGGTGGTCTGGCTGCCGCCCGATGCGCAGCTCCAGGGCAGATTCTGCGCCGTGTTGCCCCAGGTGAGTTCGCACCTCTCCCAGGGCACACCCAGGACTTCGGCCACCACGCGCTGGCAGTCGCTCCACGACTCCGTCCCGTGATTGCCGACTCCGGTGAGGATGAAGATCCTGCCGTCGGGTTTAATGATGAACAGCCCGTCGTAGCCGATGGAGCCGCCCACGAACGTGCTCATGGACACGCCGATTCCGCGCACCTTGGTCCCACTCTTCTTGGGCTGCGCCTTCCTCTGCTCCCACTTGAATTCTTCGACGCCCCGATCCAACGCTTCCTTAATGAAGCAACTGGTGGTGTAGGCGCGCTTGCCTCCCGGCGGCACCGGCCCGAACTGGGCTTTGCCCTCGGGAGCGTTGATCCGCCGAATGGTCACCTGGTCGATGCCGAGCTTGCGCGCGGCCTTGGCCAGGACCGGTTCCATGAGCGTGATCCCCTGCATGCCGCCGGGAGCGCTCTGCGCGCTGCGCGGCGGAGTGTTGGTCAGCACTGTGAGTCCCCGCCAGCGCATCGCCGGGATCTGGTACAGCAGCGAGACCATGGTGGCCGCCGAGCCGCCATCGCCGGCCGGCTCGTACGGGCCACTGTCACAGATCACGAACCCATCCAGCGCCGTGATCTTACCTTCCTTGGTGAAACCGACCTTCATCCGGCCGAGCAGGCTGGGACGCGCGCGGCCGATGTAATGCTCCTCCTCGCGGCTGATGCGCAACATGACCGGAGCGTTGGCCTTCTTCGACAGCAGCGCGGAGATGATGAGAGAGATGGCACTGGTGATCTTGCTGCCGAAGCCGCCGCCGGTATACTCGCTGATCACGACGACCTGGCTGGGATCGATGTGCAGCCAGCGTGCCACGCCCGGGACGGTCTGCGTGGTGCTTTGCGTAGAGCAGTGAATGAAGACCTTGCCGTTCTGCCAATACGCCATCGAGGTGCGCGTCTCCAGGCACTGATGGCTGGTGTTGGGCGTGACAAAGGTTTCGTCCAGAACCAAGGCGGCGTTCTTGAAACCCGCTTCGATATCCCCGAACGTGAACCCCTCTGTTGTCTTGCCCATCGGCAGCCGCCCTTCCTTGGCCTCGGCAAACTCGGCCTCAGTCCATTTGAGCTCCTGGACCTGGGGCAGCGGCGGCGAACTTCCGCGCGGTGCGTTCGGCGGCGCTGGGGGGCGCACCCAGATGTTGCCCTCTTTCCTCGGATTCGGCGAGCCTGGCCGGAGCGTGTCCAGTGGGTCGACGTTGAACGGCAGCCGCTGGTAGTCTATGCGGATTCTTTCGATGGCTTCGGCGGCCGTGAGCTCATCCACCGCGGCGACGGCCAGAATCGGCTCGCCCTGGTAGACCGGCTCCATCGCCAGACCGCGCTCTCCCAAGGGGTGGGCGTGGATCACTACACCCAGGTCGGTGATGGCATCCGCCGGAGCCGGCAGATCGTCCATGGTGAGAATCGCCCGGACGCCGGGCATGGCCAGCGCGGCGCTGGCGTCGATGTGCCGCACGCGCGCGTGCGGCATCGGACTCAGCAGCAGCTTGGCAAACAACATGCCTTCGGCACGATAATCCTCGGCGTACTTCGCCTTCCCGGTCACCTTCGCCACCAGGTCGGGTGTCGGGTAGTTCTTGCCGATCAGCTTATAGTTTGGATGCGAAGGGGTGGATGTGGTATTCGCCATGGTTACGCGCTCCTCGAAAGCTCTGCGCCGCGCATCAGCGCGTTCAGAATCTTGGTATAGTCCTGGCACCGGCACAAGTTGCCTGAAACACCGTGCGCCATCTCCGCCCGCGTCGGATTCGGATTGGTTTTCAAAAATCCCACCGCGGCCATCTCGAAACCGGACATGCAGAACGCGCACTGGAAGCCCTGCTCGTCGAGGATGCCCTGCTGCACCGGGTGGAGCTTTCCGTCCGCGCCGGCCAGCCCTTCCACCGTCACGATCTTCTTGCCCCGTGTGGTGTGCGTGAGCACCGAACACGAATAATGCGCCACATCGTCGATCAGCACCGTGCAGGCCCCGCATTCGGAACGGTCACACCCGATCTTGGTGCCGGTCAGGCCCAGCTTGTAGCGGAGCGTCATCGCCAACGTCTCCTGCTTCATGACGTCGACGCGCCGCTGATGCCCGTTAACGTTGAGTGTGATCAGACGCTCGACCGAGCCGGGAGCCGACGCCTGGCCCAGCACTGTGGTCGCGCGGAACAGATAACCAGCCGAGGACACCGCCCCGGCGGCGATGACTCCTTTGATAACACTCCGTCTCGAGACTGCCTTAGGCATCTCTTCCATATTCTTCATGTCTGCCATTGTATGCGCACCCCCTGTCGCCCGCAAGCCAACCCTTGTTGACCTGAAGCTCTTGAAACTTCGACCCTTCTCACGCTCGGAACCCAGTTTCGGAAGTAAAGCGACTCCTACCCAGAGAGGCTGCCTGGCGGCCCAACGCCGAGCAGATTGGCAAATCCGCCACTTTATTTATGATGATTCCATCAGGTTATGGAAATTTAACTTTACCCCAGAAGGCGGACAAGTGCAAGGGAGTCCCAGGGGGGGTGTGGGACTTGAATGTGGAGAAGCGCCGAGTTTCTTTGTCTCGACCCTATAACCGAGCGTATATGATACTCTCGGTTATAGGAGGCCATTTGAATGGTGGGTTCTTTGCAGGAACTGGAAGAGCGGCGCGCCGGTTGGTTGTCGCAAATCCTGGAACTAGGCGATTTCCGGCCAGGCTCAATCAACGCCACGCAAGGTCGCTGTGGCAATCCCAACTGC
>JBEKTU010000052.1:0-80642 GCA_049515735.1 Bryobacteraceae bacterium | reverse complement strand
GTAGTTTTGTCGAATGCGTGGAGGTGACGCCGGACGGGAAGCGGGCAATATTTCCGGGTTTTGGGACAAGGGGTACGCCCGGGCGGATTCGAACCGCCGACCTTTTGCTCCGGAGGCAAAAGAACCCCTTCGTGTTTCCAAAGACTTGCATGCAGTTTGTGGACTTTAAGTGGACAGAAACCGGCATGTTCGCACTCTTCATTGGCCCGATGCCTTCTTCATGCGGACGACGTTTGGCCTGCGCGGCCCGGCGAGATTGGCGGCCTTCACCAGTTTCTCGGCGAGCCGGTCCAACACCTCGCGCGCCTGGTCGCTCGGCGTGTGCGTGTAATACAGGGTCATCTCGGCGTTGGCGTGGCCCATGAGTTCCTTCCGTTCGCCAATCGAAATCTTTTCGCCGTCCGCGAGCGTCGCGAATGTGTGCCGCAGATCGTGCCAGCTTAACCACGGCATGTCGAGCTTCGCCCCGGCGGGCTTCAGGTGGCGCTGCACGATGGCGTTCTCGCAGACCGGCTTGCCGGTGGTGCCGGCAAACACCGGGTCCTCGAGACTGACCCAGTGCTCGCGCTCCCGCAGTTCCGCAAGCGCCATGACGACCCAGCGCGGCAGATGCACAAACCGGCGCCTCGACTTGGCCTTCACTGAACTCCATTCGCCCTTGTACCATTGCTCGCGCACGGCAGCCATGAGCGGCGGGAGCAACTCTGCGTCCATGATGATCGGCGCCTCGGTGAGATTGAGGCGTTTCCATTTCAAGCCGCAAATCTCGGCGATATTCATGCTGGTCAACGCCGCCAGGAAGACCATCAGGCGGGTCGCGGGCGGCAGAATCTCCAACAGCTTCGCGAGTTGGTCGAAACTGAGCGCATGCGGCGTGGCGCGCACCATTTCCGGTAGATTCACAAACTTGGCTGGATTCGCCCCGCTGTGCCAGCCTGCCCGTTCGGCGTGCGTGTAGATCGCGGAAACTACCGTCTTCACGTGTTTGGTGGATTGCACGCTGTAGCCGCGGTGAACCATTGTCCCAACCAGTCGTTGAATGTCTTCGCGCTGGACGTCCCGCAACCGCATGTCGCCTATCCCGAACCTCCGGGGAATTTTTGGCGGCTCCTCGCCCGGCCGGAACCGCGTCTTGCCTCCCCGAGAGAGCTTTCTCTCTGGAACGCCGTCGAGCACAAATGGGAGCTGCGACTTGTAGTGCTCCTTGCCGGCGTGCTTTTTGTACGCGATGTGTTCCGGCAGGAACTTGCGCTCCACGAACTGGCGTACGGTCATGATCGACTGCGGCGTGCGGTTATTCTGGTCGAGCCGCGAGAGAAAGTTCTCCCATCCCAGCCGCCGCGCCTCCTTTTGGGTGAATGCCACCGGGCCTTCACATGGCCCGATGCAGACAGGCCTACTCCATCCTCGCTTGAACTGGCCGTCTGCATTGATGTGGTCTTCGTGCCAGCGCAGCTTCCACCAGCCGCCCTGACGGTATAAGTCGCCTTTCTGTTGGAGCCTTCTCCGCGCCATGTCGTCCCGATACACTGGGACCTTACCTCCAATTGCCGCCGAGAAGGTCACCGCGTGGCCCCGTAGGTCTTGCCTCGGTCGACTCCCTCAAAGGTGTCCCCAGGAACGGGCGCAGTGTGCGACCGTTCCGCTTGGCGCCCGATACCCAATTGCTGTGCGATTTCTCGGACATACGCCCGTTTAAGCGGTCGCCTAGACTGGACCTTCCCATTGGGCTGGCTCGGCTTTGGGGCTTCCGTCTAAAGTACTGCGTGCGCCTCAAACATCGGCATCTATCCATTCCGCTTCTTGCGTGTTCTCTGTCGAGGTCGTACGACCGCGTCCGAAGGCTCATTTTGAGCGCGCACGATAGCGGCACGTCTCCACGAGCCTGCACCTCCGTTGCGCAGCCACTTGCACAGCGAATTCTCGTCAACCCGGATCTGTCGTCCAACACGGACCGATGGAATGACGCCGCGGCGTTGGGAGCCTCCCCGGAGGCGGCCTCGATGCGGTCGATAGCCCGGCTTCGGAGTTTCACGGCTACGCAACCTCCGTTGCGGCAGGCCGTTCGCCGCCACCCGCTTGGCTGTCAATCCAGCGGCGCAGGTCCGCTGCTGGATACCGGACGCATCGCCCCAACCGCACGAACCGGGGACCCTGGTTGAGATACCGCCAACGCTGAAGCGTTTTCACCCTCAGGCCGGTCAGTGCTTCAACTTCGGCTTCAGTGAAAGAGATTCTCTCGTTGCTCATCGGCTGCTCTCGGGTCTCTGATTGAGTGCCCAAGAGTATTCTGCCGCCGACTTGAATGGGATTTGTGGGATTCCCAAACTTCCCACTTTTCCCACTTTTGGAGGGTTAAGCTGCGATTAGCTCGCGCCTATTCCTGCGGAACGTCACGGAAGAGCACCTGTTTCTTCTTCTTGGATAGCGCAGCCGCGGTTTTCTCAAGCACGCTGCGAGATACCGACAGACCGTCTAAGATTTTTCGCGATGTTTTCCAGTCCGGGCCACCTTGTCCCTGGAGTTCGTGAATACTCCACTCACGGAGCGCGAGTTCGTGCTCAAACCACGCCGCGCGCTTTGGGTACGGTGCTGTGCCAGGTGGTGTCGCGATTCCTTCCTTCATGACTGTGTCGCTCCCGACGTCGCCTGACCCTCTGTCGGCAGAGAAGCGGTCGGCTTCCTTCATGGTGGCCGGTACCTCGCTGCCGGTTTGCTCGGCTCCCGTCTTCCGCCGGTCAGATGATCCTGCCTCGGATTGGGCAGGGGGTGGAGAGCGGGGGTCCAGCCGATATTCGTCGAGCCAACCTTCCGTCAGGCGCCGCAGTTCGTCGGACTTTGCCCGCCCTGGCGGAGAGGTATCCAGTTCCCTGGGGGGCCACCATTCGTCGGGCGTCGAGACATGTGACCCTAGAAATGCAAGGAGGTGATCGCAGTATGCGGCGTCCAATTCCTCGAGCGGCGAGCTTTCGTCGGTCGCTGAGGAAAGTCGCGCTAGAAGTGCAAAATAGCCACGTGTTTCGGTGACCGGTGGAAGGATTGGCGGAGAGGTATCCAGTGCTCTGCGCAGCGAGCTTTTGTCGATCGTTGAGCGCCATCTCGCTAGAACTGCCGAGAGGTGAACGTGGGATACATCGACCATATCGGCGAGAAGTCGGCAAAACAAATACGGTCCAGGAGCTTCGTCGGTTGCTGGAGCTGTGGGGACTAGCTCGACAGCGGGATAGTCAGAGTTAAGAGATAGGCGTTCTACCTCTAGCAAAATCTGTTTCCAAGTGACCTCTTCCGGCTTGATGCCATATTCCAGTGCGAGGTTGGTCCTCACAAAGTCTTCCGCTACTTGTTCATGAGGTCCGTCCATGAGCCGTTCCAATTGCTTCTTGGCTTCCCATAGGTCAGAAAGGGGGGACCGGCCTTCTTCTTTCCTCGTTGGTATCACCACTTCGGCCTGCCAGTGTGCAATACGGCCGCGCACGCACTTCATTAGGTATTCGTACCGTTGCCTTCGCGGAACGGCGGCCAACCATTCGTCGCTGCAGTGCTTGAGAATCCAAGCTGGGATGACTTGCCACAGCAGCACATCAGTGAATTCCCGATCGAATTTCCCGGTGAACCCTATCGCTGCCTTGGCGCAGACGTCGTACGCCTCTCTTAGACAGAGATCAGTGTCGGCCCCTTCAAGCTTTTTGGAGTGAATCCTGAGCAACTCCGCACGAACTTTGACCCAACACCCCTCTAGACGGGCGAGCCGCGCGTGTCTTTCGCTTAGTGTCAGCGCTTCGGGCAGCTCACACCAAATCTGGTCCCAACTGACCTCTTCTGGCGTGATGCCATACTGCGGTGCGAGCCGGTCTCTCTGTTTTTCTGTTAGTTTCAACGTTTCGGCTTGCCAGTACGAGATTCGGCTGCTCAAACACTCCATAAGGTTTTCGTACCAATGGTCTGGCGGAACGATGGGGATCCATTCCACCGCCGCAGCCCAATGGCCAATCAAGAATGGGATGCCGTGCCGGAGAACGACATCGTTGAGTTCCCCGTCGAAATCTCTCAGTGCCTTGGCGCAGACGTCGTACGCCTCTCTTAGACAGAGATCAGTGTCGGCCCCTTCAAGCTTCTTGGAGTGAATCTGCAGCCACTCTACACGAATTCTGGCCGCGAGACATCTTGCTATAGAACACTCGGGTTTTCCGTCTTCCATCGTGCCTCTTGCATCCGGCAGGACGAAGGGCTACGATGAGATGTCTACCGTCTCACCGAAGAGCCCGCGCCACCGTGCCGGGCTTTTCGTTCTTCAGGACCATTTTAGCCGGTGATCCCAGCACGCGCACGGGCCAATCGCGCGATCGCGCGGCGGCAGGCGACGGAATCGACTGCCGCGCCGGCTGCGCAGCCGAGAGCCGCGGTTTCGGTCTGTAACGTGCCAGCCGCGGGCGCTTCCCGGTGCCGAGAGCGGGTTTGACGTCCGCAGGCGCGGCGCGTCTTCGCCGCCGCCCGCGCGGACATCTCGTCGGCTCGGCACAAATGCGGTGGCTGCGCGCTGGCGCGGCTTCAAAAGTGGCGCTGGCACGGAACCACCGCGCCCCTCGCGAAAGGTTTGCCCACGTTGCGCCGGCGGCGCCCACAGCGGCCAACATGGCCACCTGAGGAAACGGTATGCCCCAAGGCCAAACGCACGTCATGGAGCGTTCCGTCGCGCAGCGCCGGTTACGCCGCCGGCGGCAGTATACCCCCTTGTGGAGGCCGCAAGGGAACGAAAGCCACCACAGCCGCGCCCCACTCGCCCCACATTGCGCCGGTGGTCGTGCTGAAGTGGCGACTCGACAGGGCTCCCGTGATCCTTGCAGAATCTCCGGGTAGTGTCCGCGACCCGGCCAGACTTCCGGCTTCCGCCAGCGTGCGCAGGCATAGCTGGCGAGCTTCGCTGCCGGAGAATAGTGTCCGATATGGGGGAATAACGCCGCCGTGGGACCCTCGAAGTTCGGCAGCAAGCGCGGCACCCCGAACCGCAACATCCGTTCGGTGGCGGGCGTTGACGGCTTTACGGGCCCTCGAAATCGGCGTATAGTCGAAGGGCAGTGATCCCATCTGAGCTGGGACAGTGCTTCAAGCGTCTTTTCACGCCGCCGTCCGGGCATTGAGAGTGGCACTTACCACTGGCAGGAAGGGATTTTTTAAGGATTCATTAGCGATAGTTGGCTTCCCTCTGAGGTCGCAGTGAGAGGGCGCGCGTGCGGAGAACGTATTTGTGGGTGAGGAAGCGGCGGAGATAATGCCGGAGCATTTCAGTTAGGACAATCATGGAGACTCTGAATCTCGAAACACTCAAGAAAGCGGTTGCGGGCGATTACGCCGCAATCCGGCGGGTAACCAGCCTTGAGCCTCAAGGCGACAAGGTCTTCCCACCAACTTATGAAGGTGGTGAATACGCGGACGAAAAGCGGCAGGTGCGGGCTGCCGATGGCACGGTGCAGGCAGTCGACACCGTGTTGCTGGATTCCGTGCAATCGCAGGCGAACCGCATGGAACTGGCTCTTCTGCGGGCCTATGACGACAAGAAGCTGAAGATGCCGATGCTTCAGGTGGACTTCGTTGGCGACGGCACCGATCCGATTCTGACCGAGATCGGCCGCATAACAGCGCTTGAAGCGCCGCACCGGATGTGCGATGCCATTTTTCGCGACGCCCTGTGCAATGGCCATCCGTTCCGCGGCGTAGAGCCTGGTTCGAAGCTCAACGGGGCGAAGTCGGCCAACGCGACGGCGGTTTTTGAACTGTGCCCAACTGCATTGTTATTCGGCTTTTGGGACTCGACAGGACCCCGAGGTGGGTTGGGCACCAAGGTACAGCGTGCGCTGGTCTCAGAAATTGTCGGTTATCAGAAAGCAGACGGCAAACGCACGTCGAGCCGGATCGATCCTCTGCAGATTGAGAACAACGTCGACATTTACGAGACAGAAGCGGGTGGGTGGACCTTCGAGGAGGCAAAGGCCCGGAAAGACAAGAATGGGCAGCCGGTCAAACTGAAGCCGTCCGAGATCAACCACGGAAACATCACCCCTTCGTTCAGGCACGAGGACAAGAACACGCGCAAGCAAGTGCTCAATCATGGTGGCGTGACTCTGGCCTATGCGATGCAGTACACCGTACTCTCATTGGCGGCATTGCGGCGTTTGAAGTTCCCGTTAGGCGGCGTAACGAAACCCGAAGTCGACAACGCTGCTCGCACAGTACTGGCGGCCCTCGGACTCGCCGCGATCTGCTTTCTCGACGAGGATGGTTATGACCTACGCTCCCGTTGCCTGCTCGACGGGAAGCCCGGAAAGATCCAGTTTGTCGGGCGTGGCGAGACACGAGACTTTTGCTTGGATGCACATGGCGCCGCTGAACTGGTCGCACAGGCCGCTGGTGAGGCGAAGGGCCTCAATCTGCCTTGGCCGGAAGCACCGGTCACGCTTCAGCCCTCACCCGACCTGAGCCGTCTCGTGGTCGAGAGCCGCAAACGCTCCATGGCCACGAACACGGGAGCCTAATCCATGTTCGCTCTACGCGTAACGTACTTGATGGGGCGGGTGTACTCAGCGGTGTTCGACGACGGCGATGACAAACGGGAGCCGGAGTGGCCCCCTCATCCTTCGCGATTGTTTTCGGCGCTGGTTGCGGCATGGGGCGATGGGGGAGCCGAGGAAGAGCTGCGACCGGCGCTCAAGTGGCTGGAGGAACAGGCCGCGCCGGCCATTTGCGCGGGGGGCGCCACGGGTCGAAAACTGGTACAGGCGTTCGTTCCAGTGAATGATGCCCGGACCCTACCTGAGGAGAGACCGCGAAAACCTCGCACATTCCCGTCGGCGACGCTTTCTCATCCGGACGTCTATTTCGTCTGGAATGCGCCCCCCCCGGCCGCTGTACTGACGGCCCTTGACGATATTCTCAAGCGCACCAGTTCGCTCGGGCACTCGTCAAGCCTCGTCTCCGTCGAAATTGTAGACACTGTTCCGGAAGATCATGGAACCGTGTGGGTTCCGGACGCACCCCAAGGCGATCGGATGCGAATCCCGCACCCCGGACGTTTGGACGAGCTTAGCGAGCGCTACAAGCGGTTCCAAATTGAGCCGAACAAGATTCATCGGCCCTCGCTCGGCCGAACAACCCTTTACGGCTCAACGCACAGGACGGAGCCTGAGATACCTCAAGGTGTTTTCGATCAAATGATCGTACTGCGGCGTGACGTGGGAGCGTGCTGCTCGTTGCGGTCGACGCTCGCGGTGTTGAGCGCATTTCGCGGCGCCATGCTGGCGTTGGCGCCTCAGCCCGTCCCCGAGTATCTGAGCGGTCATTCGCCGGAGAGCACGCAGGAGAACCCAGTGCGCAGTGAGCGGCCTCATGTGGCCGTGGCACCGCTGCCGTTCGTCGACGCACCTCATGCGACGGGGGACCTCATGGGAGTGGCAGCTTTGCTTCCCAAGACGCTGACGCAGGAAGAACGCGAAGCCTGTTGGGGGATAATCAGTTCGATCGAAGAATTGCGGATGCTCTGGGGCCCGTGGAAGGTTTCGGTCACCGACGCCGAGGAGCACCGCCGAACGCTGCGTCCCGAGACGTGGACGCAGCCGCACACCGTCTGGTCCACGGTTACGCCGTTCGTATTCGACCGGTTCCCGAAGGATCCTTATGGGCAGGAAGCGGTGGAGGTGGTGCAGGAGGCTTTTGCTCGCGTCGGCCTTCCCAAGCCGTGCGATCTCGACTTGCACTACAACCCCTGGCATATCGGGGTTCCCAAAGCCTCGGCATTTCCACCCGCGCCCGCGAGGTCGGGCAAGCCACAACGCTACCATTGCCACGTTTGGGCGCGGTTTGATCGGCCGATTGCCGGTCCGGTGATAGCGGGCGCCGGCCGCTACTATGGATATGGGCTTTTCCGCCCGCTGCTCGGCCGGAAGGACGCGCCATGACCTTCGAGCAATTCTTTGAAGCAGCGTGGGGTACAAAACCATTCCCCTGGCAGGAACGCCTGGCGAACCGGGTATTGCAGGGTGACTGGCCGGAATCGATCGGACTGCCCACGGCGGCCGGCAAGACGGCGCTGATTGACATTGCGGTCTTTGCGCTGGCGATGAGGGCGCCCAGGGCAGGACGGCGCATCTTCTTCGTTGTCGATCGGCGGGTGATCGTTGATGAGGCGGCCAAGCGCGCAGAGCAACTGGCCGATAAGCTCTGCAAGGCTGCCCCCGCATCGGACCTCGGCAAGGTCGCGCAAGCCTTACGAGATCTCGGCGGTATGCCGAACCCGCTCGTCACGGCCATTCTGCGTGGTGGCATTCCGCGCGATGACTCATGGACGGACTCGCCGCTCCAGCCGGTGGTGATCTGCTCGACGGTAGACCAGGTTGGATCGAGCCTCCTGTTCCGCGCTTACGGCGCCAGTGAGTACGCGTGCCCAATCCGGGCTGCGCTTGCTGCCTACGACTCGCTGATCATCCTGGACGAGGCCCACACCAGCCAGCCGTTTGCCGAGACACTGGGCTGGATCCACAAGTACCGCGGCTGGGCCGAGCAGCCTTTAGACCTTCCATTCGGGGTGGTCGAGATGTCGGCAACGCCGCGCGGTGGCGAGGTATTCAGCGAGACTGACAAGGATTGTGAGAACCCTTTGCTGAAGAGGCGCTGGGAAGCGGAGAAGCGCGCCAAACTCGTGATCGAGGAACCAAAGTCGAATGAGGAGGCGGGTAAGGGTGGGTTCACCGGTCTTGTCGACGGACTGGTTCGTGAGGCACGCACGATGCGCGATCAGCGTGGGGCAAAGGTGATCGGGGTGATTGCCAACCGTGTCCTTACTGCGCGCAGAGTCCACAATGCGCTCGACGAGGACCCTGATTGCGACGCGATTCTGCTGACCGGGCGGGCTCGTCCTTACGACCGAGACCTGCTTTGGGCAAAGTGGGGACCGCGCATCGGCCTAGATCGAAAAACCGATCCCCAGAAGCCCATCTTCGTGGTGGCCACGCAGTGCATTGAGATCGGAGCCAACATCGACTTCGACGCGCTGGTAACCGAGATCGCGAGTCTTGATGCGCTGGAGCAGCGCTTTGGACGGTTAGACCGGAATGGCAACAAGGCACTGACGCACGCGGCCATTGTGACCCAGAAGGACCAGACTGGGTCGAAGTACGACGACTCCGTCTACGGCGGCGCCTTGTGCGCCGCGTGGAGGTGGCTCAGGAATCACACGATCACGAAGGAGCGCACCGAAACGCTTCCAGCCGAGGGCAAGAAGAAGCCAAAGACGAAGAAGATCAAAGAAGAGTTCGTGCCGATGGGCGTTCTCGCCCTGCGGCGGGCACTGACAGAGACGCCAGACCGAGGCGCGCTCATCATGCCGCGCCGAAGCGCACCGGTGCTCATGCCGGCTCACGTTGACCTGCTTTCGCAAACCTCGCCGGAACCGGCTTTGAGTCCGGAGCCGGCACTCTTCCTACACGGTCCGGAGACGGGGCCTGCTGATGTGCAGATCATCTGGCGGCAGGACCTTGGTGAAGACACGAACCTGTGGGGAGACGTTGCTGGGATCTGCCCGCCAAGTGCGGCCGAAGGTATCTCGCTGCCCATTTGGGCGGTTCGAAGGTGGCTCTCGAAACAGAATGCACCTGACGTCGCCGACGTCGAAGGGTTGCGCGGGGAGGATACCCCGCCCCGGCAGGGTAAAGGCCCGATGCTACGTTGGCGAGGGTCCGACGAGAGCGAGGTCCTCGAACAGTCTGGAGACATCCGCCCTGGTATGACGATTGTTGTACCGGCAACCTACGGTGGATGTGACGAGTGGGGGTGGAATCCGGAATCGGACAGGGAAGTCACCGATGTTGGGGACCCAGTGAAGCTCCGGATGGGACGGCCAATGCTGCGGCTTCATCCAAGACTGGTTGAGGGTTGGAACGACCCGGAGCTCGCCGAACGGCTCAACAGTGTTGAGTCCATTGGCGAGGCGCGAGGTGTATTGGAGGAACCGGTTGGTGCAGCGGCCGCTGAGTGGGTGCGAAGGGCGGTTTTGGCATTGCACAACAGCCGTATCCTGAAGCTTGTCGACAGTCCAGAGGATGATGGTTCAGGCTGGGCAGCGATCACAGGGAGGGACGCGTTCGACCAAAACAGCGCTCGGGCCTCTTACACCACTGAGGTTCGCCTCGATTCCCACTTAAACGGCTGCGAGCGGTGGGTGGAGAGTTTCGGGCATGAGTTGCCGGAAATGGAGCGGAAGACGGTGATTCGAGCCGCCGGCCTGCACGATATTGGGAAGGCGGATCCCCGTTTTCAGGCCTGGCTTCGGGGCGGTAACCCGGTGAAGCCGCACGAACTTATCGCGAAGTCGCGGAGGTCGGGACAGAACTGGGCCGCGATCGAGCGCGCCCGCCAGTTAGCAGGCTATCCGAAGGGAGGCCGTCACGAGCTTATGTCCATGGCGCTCCTGAGGGATCATTGTGAGGACTTCGCCGGTGTAGGCTTCGATCTTCTGCTCCATCTGGTGGCCAGTCATCATGGGCGTTGCCGTCCCTTTGCGTCAGTGGTCGAGGATGGCGATCCGGTACACGTCACTTACAACGGCTGGCGGGCCGCGACCGACCACCGGTTGGAGAGTGCCGACTCGGGTGTGTGTGAGCGCTTCTGGCGGTTGACCCGGCGCTATGGGTGGTACGGACTCGCATATCTGGAGGCTTTGGTGCGTCTCGCAGATTGCCAGCAGAGCGAGGCTGAACAGAACGAGGAGGGCGAATACAGAGGAGGCGCTCATGTATGAGATCGAGTTGATTGGACTCGATGGCGGAAACCTGCTCGGGTATCTGGCCGCGCTCGGCACGCTGCGCGTTCTGACGCTTGCGGAGCCGGAGGCGGGGGTCCGGATGAGCTGGGTGGACAAGGGCTGGTGGAGGCCGATCGTCCATCACTCGCGGATCAGGACGGGCGAGGAACTGGTCGGCGCGCTCGCGGAGAGGGTCTGTGGTGAGCCGTCTATCAATGCGGCTTGGGAGATCGGTGAGGACTTAACGCTTACGCGGGCCGAATTTGGCCGGCTCGTGGCGGCACAGGCGCTAGTTGCGGCACCTACGGAGAGGGAGGCAGCCGACTTCCTTGCGGCGTTGGGCTCCGACGCCTTCGGTACCGGAGCCAAGAAGGAGCAGATGTCCGACACCGAGTTTCGTACCATGAGCGGGGCGGGGCACCAACACTTTCTCGGTTTCATGAAGGAGCTTGCAAGGGAAACCGGCATCGGGCACCTGACCCGCGCTCTTCTGGAATCCTGGGACTACGCTGACGATCGGCCGTCTTTGCGGTGGGATCCTGCCGACTATCGACCGCATGCTCTTCGCGCCGAAGATCCATCGGGTGATCCGATCAAAACCATGCGGGGCGCCAACCGGCTCGCGGTTGAAGCACTGCCGCTGTTCGTTACGGTGCCCGAGGGACGGCAGCTGCGCACTGTAGCATTCGATGATCGGGACGGAGGAACTGAGATCACTTGGCCGATCTGGGTCGCGCCCCTGAACCTCGACACCGTCGCCTCTCTGGTTGCGTCGGAAGAGGTACAAAGGGCTGCCAGGGAGACGATGAGCCGCCGCGGCATCGTACAGGTGTTCCGAGCCCGACGCTTCACAGAAGGCAAGTATCGCAATTTCAGCCCGGCGAAGGCGGTTCTCTAAGACCATGCGCTTCTCCTACCTCGTTTGCTACGACATCTGCGATGAGAAACGGCTGCGCAAGGTGTTTCAGGCTATGCGCGGGTATGGGGACCATTTGCAGTACTCGGTGTTTGAGTGCCAGCTTACGGCGATGGACCTGGCGCGGTGCCGAGCGGAACTGGGGGCGATTATCCAACATAAGGAGGACCAGGTGCTGTTCGTGAACCTCGGTCCGGCCGAGGGGCGGGGCGACCGCGTAATTACGGCGCTCGGCAAACCCTACACGGCGGTCGATGCGCCGTGCATCATCGTATGAGGCTGCTATGGGCGCGCTGCCGGTAACGATCGAGACGGGACGGAGCTTGCCGGATTATCTACCGGCTCGCATGGTCAACGAATTCGCGTACTGCCCGCGGCTGTTCTTCTATGAGTGGGTGGAGGGGTTGTTCGAGGAAAGCTTGGACACCGTCGAGGGCGCCATCCAGCACCAGCGCATCGATGCGAAGGCCACGGCGCTGCCGGAGGCGGCGGATCTGCCGCAATCGATCCACTCGCGATCGGTGACGCTCGCCAATGAGCGGCTGCGGGTGATCGCGAAGATGGACCTGGTGGAGGCGGAGGGCGGAACGGTCACGCCGGTGGACTACAAACACGGGCATCCGCGCGAGGGGGCCAGCGGATTGGAACTGTGGCCGTCGGACCGGGCGCAGCTTGCGGTGCAGGGGATGGTGCTGCGAGAAAACGGGTACCGGTGCGAGGAGGGAATCGTCTACTACCGCAAGACCGGCCAGCGGGTCCGGGTAGCGTTCGACGAAGAACTGATGGCGGCGACGGAAGGGATGATCCAACAGGCGTGGAGCACCGCCGCGGCGCCCGAGATTCCGCCGCCAATGGTAGATTCGCCGAAGTGTCCGGGGTGCTCGCTGGTGGGGATCTGCCTGCCGGACGAAACCCTGGTGTCGGAAGCGGTGAAGCGGGGGGAGGAACCGGAGCAGCTCGGGTTGTTCGAAACCGGGCGGCGCAAACCGGTGAAGCGGGAGGTGCGGTCGCTGGTGACGCCTCGCAGCGAGTTGCGTCCGCTGTACCTCAACAGCCAGGGAGTGCGGGTGGGAAAATCGGGCGCGGTGTTGCAGGTCCGCGAAAACCAGACGCTGCTACAGGAGGCGCGCATCGGCGAGATCTGCCAGGTAAACCTGATGGGGAACGTGCAGATCTCGACGCAGGCGGTGCAGGCGCTGTGCGAAGCGGGGATTCCGATCTGCTATTTTTCGATGGGCGGATGGTTCTACGGCATCACCACGGGCCTGAACCAGAAGAACGTGTTTCTGCGGCGAGGTCAGTTCCGGCTGGCGGAGCAGGAGTATTTTGTGCGCGCGCTGGCGCGGCGGCTGGTGGAGGGAAAGATCCGGAACCAGCGGACGCTGCTGCAACGGAACCACGTGGAGCCCAAGCGGGCGACGCTGGCGGGGCTGAAGGAAATGGAGGAGCGCGCGGCGGGGGCGGCGGCGGTGGAGGAACTGCTGGGGATCGAAGGCAACGCGGCGCGGCTGTATTTCGGCGATTTCGGAGGCATGATCAAGCCGGATGAAGACGGCGGTGCAACGGAACTGCCGTTCGATTGGGAGGGCCGCAACCGGCGGCCACCGCGAGACCCGGTGAATGCGCTGCTGTCGTTGGGGTACAGCCTGCTGGCGAAGGACCTGACGGTGGCGTGTTACGCAGTGGGATTCGATCCGTACGTGGGGTTCTATCACCAACCGCGTTTCGGGCGTCCGGCGCTGGCGTTGGATCTGATGGAACCATTCCGGCCGCTGATTGTGGATTCGGCGGTGCTGACGGCGATCAACACGGGGATGGTGACGGCGCGGGATTTCGTGCGCGTGGGCGGGTCGGTGGCGCTGACGGCGGCGGGGCGGAAGGGTTTTTTCCGGGCGTACGAGTTGCGGATGGACACGCTGGTGACGCATCCGCTTTTCGATTATCGGGTGAGCTACCGGCGGCTGCTGGAGATCCAATCGCGGCTGCTGGCGCGAGTGATTGAGGGAGAGATTGGGGAATATCCGGTGTTTACGACGCGGTGAGGTGGTAGCGAGCGGTGGGGCGGCGACCAGAACGCGGAGGCCGCTCGTATGGTGGTAAGCTGGCGGCGATTGGGGAGTTAGGCAGTGGAGCAAGGTTACAAAAGTCGGGTCGAGGGGCGGGACTTGGGCGGCGCTCGCGCGAGGTCCCAAAGGTCATTGAAAACTGAATAGGATAGGTTGGTAGGCTATTTCCACGGCCACGTGGCCGTGGCCCCATTGAAGCTCGACCTGTTCAGGCTCGATAGTTACTCCCACGGCGCATTTCCACGGCCACGTGGCCGTGGCCCCATTGAAGCTCCATATTGGCGCCTTGCAGGCTGGCGCCATGCAGGTATTTCCACGGCCACGTGGCCGTGGCCCCATTGAAGCGGGATCTTTTACTTATCCAACAATGTGGGATAGTAATATTTCCACGGCCACGTGGCCGTGGCCCCATTGAAGCCAGTAGTCGGTCAACGACAGCGCGATCCCTGAGTCCATTTCCACGGCCACGTGGCCGTGGCCCCATTGAAGCTGACTCGCCTTAATCCGTATCGCCATAACTCGCTCCATTTCCACGGCCACGTGGCCGTGGCCCCATTGAAGCCCGGAACGCCCTGCTTCTTCAGCTCGCCGTAGTGCTATTTCCACGGCCACGTGGCCGTGGCCCCATTGAAGCGAGGGCAAGTGGGTTGACCGGCCTTTGCAGCGGCTTATTTCCACGGCCACGTGGCCGTGGCCCCATTGAAGCCGGCAGGGGCCGATTCCTTTGCTTCGCCGATAGCTCCATTTCCACGGCCACGTGGCCGTGGACGGCCACGTGGCCGTGGCCCCATTGAAGCGAGGGCAAGTGGGTTGACCGGCCTTTGCAGCGGCTTATTTCCACGGCCACGTGGCCGTGGCCCCATTGAAGCGAGCAGCACGGCGGCGTCGCTGTCGGCCACGAGTATAGAATCCATCGGTACTTCCGGGCGCGAAAGGGTGGCCGATTCCGGCGTTAGCCAGGGCAAGTCCTTCACCTGCGGGCGTGCGGCACGGCGGCGGCCCGCGTTGAGCGCGCTCTGGCGGGCAGTAAGGGCGATCCGACCCGGCCCGAGGGCTAAACCGCCACCCTCAGCTTGATCCCATCGTTCGGCGCATGAACCAGATCCTGCTTGGTTCCCAGGTACCGTTCCGTTGTCTGGACCGATGCGTGCCCAAGGAGCAACTGGATCTGCTCCAGTTCTCCGCCGGCGGCCCGGCAGAGCTTCGCGGCGGTCCGGCGACAATCATGAGGCGCGATGCCGGGGACGCCGGCAACCGCCGCGTATGGCCGGAGCATCTGCCAGACCACCTTTTCGGACAGGACCTCGCCCTGCACCTGATCGGCTCGATTGACAGGTCGGAAAACGTATCCGTCCGTCACGCCGGCCCGAACAGTCCAGGCATCAATCGCCACTTTCACCCAGACCGGCATCGGCACGGTCCGCACGCGCCCGTGCTTCCCGAATAGGTCCACGATGCACCACCGGCCATCGCGCTGCTGGATGTGCCCCATCGTAAGCGCCGCCACCTCGGACCGGCGTAGGCCGCAGCCGAGCATGACGGCAATAATTGCGCGGTCGCGCAGGCCCTTGACGCTCGTGATGTCCGGTGCGTTCAGGAGCGCCTGCGCCTGCTTCAGCGACAGCCAGTTCCCCGTGCGCACGCCCATCGACTTGGCGCTCTTTACCCGCGCGATGCCGGCCGCCAACTCGGGCGCCAGCAGCCCGTTGTCGGCCGCCTCGACCGCCAGTTTGCGCACCGCGGTGATTCGGACGTTGATGCTCACCGAACCCAGTCCACGGGCCTCAAGGGCGACTCGCCAGGCGCTCACGGTCGCCTTCGTGAAGCCGGGCCGGGGCTCCAGGCCGTACCAAGCGAAGAATTCGTCGAGTCCGAGATTGTAAACGCGGCGCGTGATCGGGGAGGAGACGCTGTCCAGCACCAGCGCCTTGAGCTTCTGCCATTGGTTCGTTTGCGGAACTACAATCAAATCAGTCATTTAAGGTCCTCTTAATGGGCAATATCGCTAGCCATGTGGACCTTACCTCGAAGTGGCGAGAACATCAAGCAAAACTGGACGTGCCAAAGTTGACCTCCAGATTCCATAGGCTCCGCGCACCCGGGGGCCGGGGCGCGAAATGTCGCCCAGCACGCGCGAGGGGGTCAGTTCCGTGGTCGGCCTTCACGCGAGCAATGCGAACTAGCTTCCCACGTCACCCAGTCGCAGGGCATACTAGCTATCAAGACCAGGGTTTCCTGTATGATTCAGTTCAAAGTCGCACTGCCATTTGGAATCCGCACGCCGGAAAGCAAGCGTAGTCCCTACCGGAAAGCGCTGGATGCCGCCAGTATTCAAGCGGTCGAGAACGTCACCACAGTGGCCGGCCTCGATGGCCTGTTGCTCGCCGGAGGATCCGATGTCGATCCCGCGTTGTACGGCGCTCAACCCCTACCCGAAACGGACAAACCGGACTGCGATCGAGACAGCCTCGAGACCGCCCTCTTGCGCGAGGCGCTGGACCGCGACCTTCCGGTTCTCGCGATCTGCCGCGGACTGCAACTGCTGAACACTGCGCTGGGAGGTACGCTGGTCCAGCACATCGAGGGACACCGATGCCCGCAGCAGCAGGCAGTCCACCCGATAACGATCACGCCCCACAGCAGGCTGAAATCGATCCTGGAAGTGGACGAATACGTCGTGAATTCACGCCACCATCAATGCGTGGACCACGTGGCGAGCGGGCTTGTGGTTGTCGCCAGGGCGCCAGACAACGTAGTAGAGGCGCTGGAGTTGCCTGGAAGGCGTTTCGTGCTCGCGGTGCAGTGGCATCCCGAGGATCGTACTGAGGGGCCAGACGCCAAGCTCTTTGATGCTTTCCGAAATGCCATGAAGCTCTCAAGCGAAAGATGATGTGACCGGCGTTTCACGGGACTGATCCTCCAAGGCGCCAGATATGGAGTGCGGTTCAGTGGATTAGCTACTTTCCAGAAAGCCCGTCCTTCGGCCTCTTGGCCGCTACAGCGAACGCGAGGTGCTCGCGGCCTGCGTGCTGATGATCTGGCAAGTCGGCTGCGACCGTTCGGACGAATCCGGCGGCATCCATAGTTGCGGGAGAGGCTATTCGTATGTACGCCACGAACACCAGGGCCGCGCGACACCCGCTCGGCGTTTGTGACGTCGGCGAGCGACCAAACGCGCCTTTGCAGCCAAGGCAAGCGCTACCATGCCGTTACCGGCGGCTCTGCGCACGTCAGTACATCAGCCGTCGGATTTCCGGTTGAACGTTGAGAACAGCCACGGCTGAACCTTCTCCAAAGGAGTAATCTTCGGGTTGAACTTGAGCGGTTGCCCGTTCGCGATTCGATTCAACTGCTCTTTTAGGAGTGGCACGCGGTCCTCCCGCACGAAGAGCCAGGGACGAACCGGCCACCGGAATTCACAAATCATACTCTCGCGGTATAACGCATCGATAACGCTTTGCCAGTTATCATGCCAGGCGCGAAGGCGCTTCGTGAGGTCGCCCAATTGAGCGGCGTATGAAATTTCGCAAAGGAATATCTCTTTACAGCGGAAGTTCAACGCGACCGCATCGCAGTACCAATGTGGGCCACTCGTGTCGGGGTTGTCTCCCGGATTGATCTGGATGCAGCACTCCGTGTTCACAAAGACCGCGCGATCCGCCCGGAGGTAGTCAATAACAACGCTCTCGTAGTAGTTCATTGGAGCGCTGATTATAACTCGGTTTTTGGCACTTTGCCGAATGAGCGGTGAGCGGGAATCCATCTGCGCCTTGACTCGATCCGGGTGCCGCGACCGAAGAGCGGGTGAGGTCCCTTTCAAAGAGCCCATCGCTGTGTTAAGTGTATTCCAAACACATGTGGCTCTTCACCCGCTACGGTTTCTACTCAATCGCCTGCGCTAGGCAGGCAAATGGCTCCGTCGACCCGGATGCCTTGATGATTCGGGCGCGCGTCGCCGCGCATCTCCGTGACCTTCAGCGACGCTTCCCGGCGCTGGCCGGCAAAGAAATCGTGACCCTGCCAGACCGCGACTACCGTTTTCGCCTGATCGTGCCCAAGGAAATATGGGCCGACACGCTGGCCGCGCTAGCGCGGGAACAGGACTGGTCAAACTTCAAGAACGAAGTGGCCCAGTTCCACGGTCGCGACGACTACGAACGCGCCCTGCATGAGGTCTGGCGGGTGATGTACGATCTGCAATCGGATCAGAAAGAGACCGTTGATGGACCAAGGGAATGGCAAGACGATCCCGAACCCGGTGACGAGGACGATCCCGAATATCGGGAAGAGATGTTCAAGTCATTCGAATACGGCAAGGTGCCCCCAGACCACATCCGTGATAAGAAAATGCGGGCTGACTACGTGAAGTGGCTGGAGGCCACCGGCAGGAAGAGGAAGACGAAATGAAGTCAGTGCCGCACCCGCCAATCGATGGGACCGAGAGCGGCCGTTCACCGGCAGATCGTTCAGCCCGCCCACGAATCGCGGAGCGGGCGCGCTGGAAGGCGGGCCCGGCGGGTGTGGCCGGGGAACCGGCCCGGCCAGCGCCCCAGATCCTCACGACGCACTCAGGGCGATCACTCCTGATATGTCCCGGCCGTTTACATCGCCGGCTCAATCCCAATACGGTCATTTACGGCGTCTCGGATTTTCTGCTTGCAGCCCAGGTAACGCTCGGTGGTCTGTACGGACACGTGCCCGAGGAGGAATTGAATCTGTTCGAGCTCGCCGCCAGCAACGTGACAGAGCCGGGCGCATGTCCTCCTCAGATCGTGAGGCGCAACCTTCTCAATGCCGGCCGTTTTCGCGAAGTTCTTAACCACGTACCAAATAACCTTCTCCGTCAGGCCATCTCCCCAGACGGCCCCGCTCTTATTGATGGATCGGAACAGGCGACCAGCCGCGATTCCTGATGCCTGGGTCCACTGGTCGATTCGCTTCTTCACCCAATCCGGCACAGGGATCGTTCGGACGTGCCCGCCTTTGCCAACGAGATCGACGATGGCCCAACGGTCTTCTCGCTGCTGCAGATCCTCCGTTCTCAGATGGACGAGTTCAGAGCGGCGGAGACCGCATCCCAGGAGGACCCCGAGGATGGCGCGGTCGCGTTTACCACGAGGAGTCTCCAACGTTGGGGCCTCCACCAGGGAGCGCCCCTGTTCCGCCGTCAGCCAGTTGCCGATTCGCACACCGAGCTGTTTAACGCCCTTAACCCGTTTTATTCCGGCCGCGAGCTCGGGACTCAGTAATCCGGAGTCTGAAGCTTCGTAGGCCAAACGGCGTACGGCTGCCAAGCGCTGATTGATCGTAGATGGGGCAAGGTGAAGCTGTTCGAGTTGCATTCGGTATCGCGTCACGACGATTCGATTCAAGGCGAGACGGGGCTCCGAGCAGTACCAGTGCACGAAGTTTTGGATGGCAAATTCATACGAGCGCCGAGATTCCGGCGAGGCCAAACTGTTCAGCACAGCAGACTTGGCGTGCTCAAGGTCCGGCAAGCGCAAAACACCCCTCGCTGTGCGGCGACGGGACTTTTTCATTTAGTGCGGGCTCCTCACCCGTACCCGGATTTATCGCGTGCTGGCGGGTCAGACGCAAGGTCCCATGCCGGGAGACGAGGACGGCGTGTCACGGGATCTATCCCGCCGGCCTGGCAAGCAAATCGCAGCCAACTCAGGCTTCGTCCGCTGGCCGTTCCGGTAGGACCGTTTTCGAATTATCAAGCCAGATGCCGCGACCCGAGAGGAGCGGAAGGACACTTACTGCCCTACCGATGCCGTAGCCTTTCACGCCAACGCGCCTCAGCGGTCCCGCCGCCCCGCTTCCTTACTTCAAGCAGAACCGCCTCAAGGAATTCTGGATGGACCTCAACCGGATACAAATCAGACCATGGGTATCTGTCGAGCATGGCCAGCGCTCTGTTGAACGAATGGAGATATCCGGTTTGCGCGAAGTGCTCTCCTCCTTCCCGGTCCTCCTCCGAAAGCAGGTCGCAAAGGGCAGTTTCGTTCCTTTCAATCCGGAAGTGCCAGCCCTCGTCTGCATCTCTTTCCCGTAGGATCGCTAGCGAGCCCCCCTCTGACCCAACTTTGAGCACGATTTCGCGGAGCATAATTCGGTTCCTTAAATAGGGACCTTCGAGATTCGGACACCCAGGTTTGGGATCTTCCTCGTACGCCTTGGTCGAACTTTAGCTGCGTCCATCATGTGCCTTACTCTTGCGTTTCTGATGATCATGCTGCCTCAGCTACAGCGCTCCGAATCATGTCGGCAATCTCGGTAACGGCGCCTTCGAACGCTTCGACTTTGTCCTTCAAGATGCCGTATTTTGGTATCAAAGCATTGGTCTTACGCGGGTCGCCCACATCCATGGGGCGATAGAAGTGGGCTACGGTATTAATCTTCCCCTTGCACTCTACGAATCGATCATCGCCAAGAGCACGGACCGCTCGCATGGGAATTTGGAACCAAATGAATTGAGCGGACAGATGCGCGAGCGGAACAAAACCCTCGTCAACTCGGACTCCATACTGGATCTCTGAGGGTAGGGATCGCGTTGCCAAGCCCGACGATTTAAGCAGCGCTCGCAGTTGCTCGGCAACTTCCACAATCTCAGGGGGATTACTAGTCCGTACCAATTCTGTCAGGCGCTCCTCCGTCAGTGGAATACCCGGAGGCGGGATCTTGATAGGCGGCTTACCGACTTCGGTAACGGTGACCGCCGCCTGATCTCTAGCTGTGCCTTGAAGATTGACGCTCACTACATGGCGCGAAGCTTCGCGGGTTCGTAGCAGTGTTCTTGGAACAACAATTCTCCCGGTGCCGGGCAATTCGTAGAAGCAAAGCTCAATCAGTCCGAGTTTGTAAGGCGCGCTGCCGGCTGTCGTGTTTATCCAGTGAACGAGGCGTTCCGCGCTCGGGCGAATACGGTCGCCGACAATCAGAAGAAGGATCTCACCAGCGCGGCGCAGCCGGTCGAAGGCATCCTCGAAGTCGTCGGGCAACCCCGGTAGCGAGTTGGAGGCAGCGAAGTTCTGGGCGTATTGGGCAACGGTTTCGTCCTTGCCCAAGCGGCGCCATCTTGGATCAGCCCGGCTGAGGCACGCCTCAAGCTCCAGGGGGGACAATTGACTGACTGCCATGGCGTAGTGGAGCGTTTGCGAGACTACCTCGCGAATTGCTTCAGAATTGCGCCAAAGCTTAGTTTCAACGACCACCAAATGACCATCATCGGTCACTAGCATGTTGTCAATGAAGCCTTCGCTGCCGCCAGCATCAACCGGTATCTCGCGCCCCAGCGAAAAGAGATGGGTCGCGTCTTCATAAAACTCGCTCACAGGTAGTAGGCTCGGTTGGCCGTCGATCAGCTCCTGAAGCAGCTCTTCCTTGTACTCCTCCGTGACCTCATTCCTCATTGCAACGCGGGACAGCAGTGTGGTCTCGAGTTTGTTCTCGTTGACGGACAGTAGGACTGGCGTACCCGAGGTCATATTCCCTCCACGGATGTGCTCCTTCATACGTGTGCTTAGAGGCCCATAGTATCACAGCGATGGGCAAAAGGTGGGGTTTTCGGGGGACCGGCCCGGCCGGCGCCCCAGATCCTCACGACGCACTCAGGGCGATCACTCCTGATATGTCCCCGTCACGGAAATGAGAGGCGTGCGAAAGCCGTTGTTTGCCGCCGCGCAGGGCGGTGCGCGCCTGCGGCCGGAAGCGGAACGATATGCGGCATATTGGCCCATCGAGGGGGCCTGGACCTGGCCGCCTCACGCGCGAAGAGCAGGATGTCGGGCCGCTTCGCGAGCTTGGCCACCTTGCCCTTAGCGCCTATTCTCGTCGCTTCGGCAAGGCCAGCCGGACCCGCATGGTGATTCCCTCTTTGCGCGCGACGGCGCAGGACTCCCGCAGGACGCGGCGAAGAATGCCAAGCACGGGGCTGTCGGCTCCCCCAAAGTTCAGCTTCCGGATCTCTTTGCCGGCCAGCATCACGGCGGGCGCGAAGTTCAGCGTGGGAGCGTTGAAGTTCAGTCATGGCCTTGTCCGATTAGAGTATCATTCCGCCACAACGCCAGCCAGTTCCTCGCGTGGCATGGAAGGGCCCGTTATGGTTCAATATCGGTAGGCATTCAGTCTGCGAGGAGGCTGCGGTCTGGCACCCATTGGCCCGCCACTGCTGGCCCTGCCGCCGCAAGCTCCTGAGGACTGAGATTCCGGAAGCGACTACGTAGACTCCCATTGAATTTGACGATCCAATTCGCAGGTTCAGGCGACAACGGAATGCGCTCCCCATTGAGGGCGAACCCAGGACGCCGTTCGCGCGATAGAATTTCAATGTTGGCCGACACGCACCGGCATTTCGAAGCGTTAAAGAAGGCGGCTGAAGGGCAGCGCCTCCACGAGCTAGCGGCGCAGATTGTCGCGGCGCTTGGCACGCCCCGTTCGGGAGAGCTCTTGGAGTATTTGCGAACACAGAAAATCCTCAGCAAGCTGCGCGACGCTACTGCAATGGACCAACTCTGGTGTACGGTCTGTGGACAACTCTCGGACCGCTCTACTGACGAGCGAAAGGAACTTGAGCATCATTTTCGGGTTTGCGCGCGACTCCAGCAGATCTTGGCAGAGATTGATCACCAGGCCTGCACTATTCCGGCATTCAGGTGCGACAGCGGCGCTTTCCGCAAAAGAGTCCTTGAATACATTGAGAAGCGGCGCACAGCACGAGACAAGCAACTGTCGCGCGTGGACACCGACGGCCTTGCTCCAGCGGAGATCGTTGAAGCATGGACCGGATTTGAGGGCGACCTCCGAAGGATGTGTGAGGCCGGCAGTGTCCTGATTTCAGAAAACAATCGCAAGTCTGAGATGGGTTCGCCCCAGCCCACCGATTCCGACCTGGAGATCCTCTTCAATCTCGCCACGTTGTCCGAATTGACAGTCGAGATGCTAAACGAGTATTCGTACAAGAGCCTGCCGGTCAAGGTGAACCGGGCGTCGACTGTCTTCGGGGACCTTTACGCCGATGAATTCGCCCTTGCCGAGTTTTGGGCATCGCAACGGCGGTTTTCGGACGATCATCTGAGCACCCTCCCATTTCGAAGAGCGTGGGAGCACCTGGCTAACGACGTGACCCCGCCCACTTGTGACGTCGACGCAGGATTTGAGAAGTTTCTCTTTAGCGATTATGGAAAAGTTTTGCTGGCTAGAATACGACCGGTGACCGCATTGTGGAGTGACCGGGCAAAAGACGAGGTAGGTGCCTATTTCGACCTGTCGGATGAACTCAGCACACGGTCCGGCAAATTCACAATCGCCGTATTGCTCCGCGCATGGCAATGCATCCTGACGTTGGCTCTCGCAGCAGAACTCTGGGCCAAGGGCATCACGGCCGATCAGGGGCAACAGTCTTGTACCGCTACCCTGTGCCGCAAGGCCATCAGCGACTTCATTGCCCTTGAGGCGAATCTCCCGCTCGAACAGGCATGCGCCTGTGCCGACCAGTACAGAGCATCCAGAGGGAAACGGGTTGATTTGTACCTGACTCCTCTAGTACCGATCGACGCAGACAATGATGCCCTCGCCCGGACTTACGTGTTGTCGAGCCGAATGCATCGGAACCTATTCACCCTAGCCGTGCACGGCGGACTGTTCGATCAGTCGGGGAAGGGAAAACGCCCGTTATTGCGCCTGCTGACCGCATTGAAAGAAGCTGGGTTTGATGCGGTTATTGACTTTCCATTGGTGGACAGAGGTTCGAGCATCACCGACGTTGACATTGCGGCTATCAAGGACGGGATACTCTTTCTGGGCCAGTCCAAGGTCGTGCTGCACCCCGACAATGCCTATGAATGCTGGAAGGTGCGCCAAAAGCTCACCTACGCTGCTGCCCAGATGCAACGGAGCCTTTCCCACCTTAACGCCGCTCTGCCCATGTTGTTGTCTCGTTTTTCCCTACAAGAAGCGGAGGTCGGGGCGACTGTGAGTTTCGTGGTAACGAGCGCCTGGGAGTTTACTGGTGCGAAAATCTCAGGTCTGCCGATCGTTGACTTCAGCTATCTGGAAATGCTGTTGCGCGGGGCTGAACTTAGTGAGGTTAAGGAAGAGGCAGACGGAACGCTGTCGATCACGAGACGCCGTCTCATTAGGGGGCGGCACCCGACGGGCACGGAGCTGAAGGCACTGATTGAGGAGCCACTTCATCGGCACATGGCACACCGGCCCAAAAAAACGGGCCTGAGTTTGCACACGATTGGCCCATACAAGGTGCATTACCCGATGCGGTGGAGCGAGCTAAAGTTGAAGTAGCTGCGTTTCGCGATAGTCCAAGACAGGAGCACCGGACTTTATTCGATGAACCTCCGCGTGCGCAGGGCGAATCGACACGTCAACTTCGGCAACGGTTGGAGCGACAACGCCCTGACTGTGTCCTCTTGATGCCTGCCGGCCTCGGGAAAGAGCCGTTTCTGGTCGGCCGAACTGGTTCCACTTGTCGGCGTAGTCGCCAAACCGTGGAATGGGCCTCGTCCAGGCATGAACGGCGCCCGTTCCACGCGAGCGTTATCCGCTGATATCGGTAGGCGTCCGGCCAGCCAGAAGCTAGCGATGTGGCGCGATTGCATGTAGAGTTCTCCAGGTCGAGGGGCCCAGCAGTCGCGCAGAGCACCAGGCGTCATTGCTGGCATGGCTTTCCCATTTCAGCCGGAAGCGCCAACTCTCACTCCAGCCGGCGCAACGGCTTGACGATGACCTTCACCAGCGCTTTGTCGTCGTCGTCCGCGGGGCGCCCTGCAGTTTCATTTCGATGCTGCTAACAACCTGCCGGTCCGGCCCCGAGACAAATTCGATCACGAGTACTTTGACGGGCTCATCGCCGGCAGGCATGAGTTGGGCTTCGAGTTGTTCCAATCGTCGCGCGAGATTCCTGCTGATCATAATCCTCTTCCTGTTATCCCTCCGTTGATGCTCTTCACCGCCGATTTCCCAATTGCTGCGCCATTTGTTCGAGTGCCTCAATCCTAGCTGCGAGGTCACTCGACTCCCGGACCCGTCTTGTCCTCACCAGCGCTATCTACTTCTACGGCAAGTGGCAGGACCCGTTCGTCACCTCGCGCACCCAGCCGGCACCTTTCACCCTGCCTTCCGGCGCCACCACCCAGGCCAACTTCATGAGCCAGACCTCGCATTTTGGCTACGCCGAAACGCCGTCCGCCCATGGCGGCGATTGCAGCCCCGGTTCGGCAGCCGCACCTTTTCGCCGGGTTTGGCGTGAGTCGTGGAGTGAAGGATGCAGCAAATCGCGGAGCAGCAGGAAGCCTTCCCAGGTGATGGTGCCGTCCTCTCCTAGGGCCGGTCCCAGTTTCTGCTCATAGCCTCTGGCTGCTCGGAGATAGGCTTCCTCGTTACCGCCCAACCAGCGGGCCAAGGCGCGCAGTTTGGTCTCGAACCCAGAAACGCCACCCTGTTGTTCGAGTTTCTCTATTCTTCGCTTCAGATCCTTACTCATTGCACCATACACGCTTATAAGGCTATTCGACAAAATTGTAACCGGCGCAGGCTCTTGGGTAGGATCTTCGAGTTCAATCGCCTTGGCTGCGTGCTCCAGGACCCTATCGATGCCTGCTGTGCGGGGCCCGATCCGCTTCCTCCTGCTCGAACTGTTGCTGATACGACCGCGCTGAGTTACAGCCCTTCAGTACCAGCCTGAGGAACGCGCCCTATCCTGTTGCCACAGCATTCGGTGCACTTCTTCGAGCGTGAAAGAGCGATTACCCGCCGGACACATCCTTCTTTCAAGATCGGCCGTCCGTTTTCTTAGTTGCGTGATGCTCATCGTGGCAGCCCCGCGACGAATTCGACCACGAGTACCTCCACCCGCCCGCCGCCAGCCGGCACGAATTGGGCTTCGACTCGTTCCAATCGTCGCGCGAGATTCCTGCTGATCATAATCCCCTTCCTGTTATCGCTCCGCTGATGCTCTTCACCGCCGATTTCCCAATTGCTGCGCCATTTGTTCGAGTGCCTCAACCCGCGCTGCGAGGTCTTCGAGTTCAATCGCCTTGGCCGCGTGCTCCAGGACCCTATCGGCGGCTCTTACCTTGGTGGGTGCTGGCGTAGCGGCGTCGATCATGACTTTCAGCATCGTCGAGACGGCCGCACCCGACGCCTGCTGTAGGCGCGCGGTGGCTTGCCCAAACGCGACACGGCGTGCCTTCCGGTATGCCGCGTCGAACTCCGGCTCCCGCTGCCACCGATACAGCGTTCTGGGTGTGACTCTGGCGGCGCGGGCGGCGTCTTCCACGGTCCGATTCGACAGCAGCGCAAGGATCCCTGCTTGCTGCTTGGGCTTCAGTTTCGCGACATTTCCTGACATTAATTGCCCCCCGCGCCGCCTACATCGCCAGTCCTTCGCCGATGTCGATTCTCCGAAGAATTCCCTTGCGCTTCAAGCAGTTCCGAGTGATCCATGTGATGACCGCGAAGCGCGCGGAACATAGGAGAACGATTATGACGACTTTTACGATTGACACCGAAAACAACATCACCGCGCATGCCACCCCAGAGGAGGCCGCCGCAACCCCACCCCCGTTCGACAGCTTCAGCAGCCAGCAGGAGTTCGCGGAGCTTGCGAAGTCTTGGCCGGCGGAGCGCCTGGCCGCGATCTGGAACAGCCTGCCAGGCGTCCAGCCGATCAAGAAGTTCAAGAACCACAACGCCGCCGCCACCCGCATCTGGGAGCGCATTCAGGGACTCGGCGCGCCCGAGCAGCCGGAGCAGCCCGAGAGGCGGAAGGCGGAACGCAAGGCCAAAGCTGGCGCACAGGCCGCCAAGGGCGCGCCCGCCAAGGCCAAGACAACCAAGAAGGCCACCGCCGCCAAGAACGCGCCCAAAGCCAAGAAGGCCGCCAAGGCGCAGGAAGCCGCCGGGCCGCGCGAAGGCAGCAAGACAGCCCAGGTGGTCGCCATGCTCCAGCGCAAGAACGGCGCTACGCTGGCCGAAATTATGGACAAAATGGCCTGGCAAAAGCACACGGTTCGTGGCTTCATGGCCGGCGCCATGAAAAAGGCCGGATTCACCGTCGAGTCCTTCAAACCAGAGGGAGGTGAACGCACGTACCGCATTAACCAGTAGCATCAGACGCCCTCCCCTTCCGCCCGCCCGGCACTCGCCGCGGCGGGCTTTTCTGCTTGTTGTCCCCGGTTCGATTCCTCAGGCGGCGGAGCCCCACCGACCCATCCACCAGCGCGCGGCGGCGGGCAATTCATGCGGCCGCCTGTCGGCGTTTGCGAACGACCTCGTCGAACGTGCGTCCATCACCGTCCAGCACGGCCTGCTTGCCCGTATACTCCTGGTATCGCCGGCAAATTACTTCGGCGTAGCGCGGGTCCAGCTCCATCAGATGGGCCGCGCGGCCGCGACGCTCGCAGGCGATCAGCGTAGACCCCGATCCCCCGAACAGGTCCACGACCACATCGCCCGCCTTGCTGCTGTTCAGCAGCGCCCGCTCTACTAACTCCACCGGCTTCATCGTCGGGTGCAGCCGATTGGCCGCCGGCTTGTTCTCCTCCCATAGCGTGCTCTGGCTCTTGTTCCCGTACCAGGCGTCGCTCTGCCCGGCCACGTGGCAATAGAAAATTGGCTCGTGCCGAAACTTATAGCGTCCGAAGCCCCACGCAAACGTGTTTTTTGCCCAGATGATCTGGCAGCGGACTTCGAAACCGGCGGCTTCCAGAGCGTTTTGAAACTCGCGCTGCCAGGACGATGGATGGCAGACGTACAGCGACGCGCCGGGCTTCACGATCCGGCGGTAGCTTCCGAAGGTGGTTGCCAGGAATTCGCAGAACTGTGGCGCCGGCATGCAGTCGCCTTGGATCGTGAGGCGGTCCTCCGTGTACCCTTGGTAATCGACGTTGTAGGGAGGATCCGTGAAGATCAAGTCGGCGGCAGTGCCGTTCATCAGCCGTGCGACATCGGCTTCGCTGGTGGCATCGCCCACGAGCAGGACGTGCGGCCCCAGCCTCCACAGATCGCCAGCAACGCTGGCTGGCCTCTCCGGTACCTCGGGAACGTCATCTTCATCGGTAAGGCCTGCGCCGGCTCCGTCGGCCGCCAGAAGCCGGGCCAGTTCTGCATCGTCGAAGCCCACGAGGTTCAAATCGAAATCGGCTTCCTGGAGGGCCTGCAATTCCACGCGCAACGTTTCCTCACTCCACCCGGCGTTGAGCGCAAGCTGGTTGTCGGCGATGACCAGTGCTCGGCGTTGCGCCTCCGAGAGGTGCCCAAGCTGGATGACGGGTACCTCGGTCATGCCGAGTCGGCGAGCCGCGAGGAGTCGCGCGTGGCCGGCGATTACGTCGTTGTCGGCCCCCACCAAAATCGGATTGGTCCAGCCGAACTCCTTCATAGATCCGGCCACCTGCCCGATCTGTTCGGGCGTGTGCGTGCGCGGATTGGTGATGCGCGGTATCAGCCGTCCAATCGGCCATCGCTCCACCTGGATGTTGATTCTGATTTTCATACTTCAATTGCCCTTTCGCCGGCTGCCGTAGAACGGCGCCGGCCCGTTATGCCGGATACGTCGTGCGTCCTGCTGCCTAGGGTTCGCATTTTGCTCCAACGGAACGCCACGGGTAGCGGCCACCTCCGCCATGCTTTGGCCGGCTTCTGCGAGAAGCGGCTCCTCACCCGTCAGGTTCGCGATGCGGCGCAGGGCCACATCGCAATACGCCGGCGAAATCTCGCAGCCGTATCCCACGCGGCCCAGGACGTGGGCCGCGGCCATCGAAGTGGCGCTTCCCAGGAAGGGATCAAATGCAAGATCACCTTCGTCCGAGAACGCTTTGACGAAGAACTCCACCAGCGCGCGCGGGAAGGGTGCGGAGTGCGAGCCCTGCGTGGATTCCGATTTCACCTCGATCACGTTCGAGGGCCGGGCGATACCTGCGAAGCGCCCGCCGTTATCGGCCGCTGGGGGTCTTCCGGCCGCCGGGCCACGCGCTCCCGTCCCAAGCAAACCGCTGCCCGAGGTGGACTTCGGATTATTGGGCGAGTAGTCGAAGCAGTCTTCCGAGACGTGTCCCACGGCATTCGGGCGAAACTTGATCTGCGGCTGGCGACAGAAGTGGTACACCGGCTCGAAAGCGTTCTTGAATCTGTTTCCCCACCCGCCGGGAACCCCATTGTCCGTCTTCCGCCAGCAGAACTCATCCACCAAGCGCCAGCCCCATTGCCGCTTGTGGGCGAGAACCAGGTCCATTACATACAGGCTTCGTTCCCCATCGTCGGCGTGCGGTTTGATGTTTAGGAAATAGGAGCCGTCGGGTGCCAGGACCGTGGCGATGTTAGCGGCCACGCTGCGGAACCAGTCCGAGTACTCCTCGGGCGGCACGGGCGTGAATCCGCTGGATGGGTCGTACTCGCGCTGCGTGGCGTATGGCGGCGACGTGATCACCAGGTTGGCCTTCCGGCCCTCGAACAGGTGCGCCACCACGGCGTGGTCGCGGCAGTTTCCGCAGATCAGGCGATGTTTGCCCACGAGCCAGATATCGCCGGCGCGCGTAACCGGCTCGGCCGGAGCCTCGGGGATCTCCTCAGCGTCGTCAGCGCCGGACCCGACGTCATCGCGGTCAGCTTCCGCCAGCAGCACCCGCAGTTCGTCGTCATTGAAACCGAGAACTTCCAGGTCGATCTCGGCGTCCCGGAGTTCGGCCAACTCGCTGCGGAGAAGTTCATCGTCCCAGCCGGCCAGTTCTGCCAGCTTATTATCGGCCAAGACATAAGCACGCTTCTGCGCCTCGCTCAGATGATCCAGAACAATCACCGGCACCTGTGCAAGCTGCAGTTTGCGTGCGGCGAGGAGCCGCCCGTGGCCAGCGATGATGCCGGCCTTGGAGTCCACCAGGATTGGCGAGTTGAAGCCGAATTCGCGAATGCTGCCGGCGATCTGCGCCACATGCGCGTCAGAGTGAGTCCTGGCGTTTCTGCTGAAGGGGACTAGCTTGTCGATGGCCCACATCTCGATATCCTTCGCCATCGGGCAGGCGTCTTGTGGTATTTCAGTCGGTCGCATCGTGTGTTCCGATTTAGGTCGCCGTTGCGCTGAGCCGGCGTGGAATCGCTGTTCGGGCAGAGTCATTCAGTTTCCAGTCCGAGACGGTCGCACGGCGCGTCGCCGAGGTCCTGCTTCACACCCAGGTAGCGTTCTGTGGTTTGGATCGACTCATGCCCCAGGGATAATTGGATCTGTTCGATCGGCGCCCGGCCCTGGTGGGCTAACCTGGCATAACTGCGCCGGAGGTCGTGCGGCGCGATCTGAGCCAATCCCAGCGCGGGCGTATACTTCCGCAGGATAGACCAGATGCACTTGTCCGCCAGAGATTCGTGGGTCAGCCGCCCCCCGCGGTTGATCGGCCGGAAGACCCGCCCGGTGTGAACTCCCGCCGCCGTACTCCATCGATCAAGGTCCGTCTTCGCCCAGCCCGGCATGGGTACCGAGCGGACCCGGCCATGCTTGCCCAAAAGATCGACAATCACCCACCTTTGCTCGCGCTGCTGGATGTGTTCGAAGCGCAGCCCCACAGCCTCGGAACGGCGCAGTCCGCACCCGATCAGGACGGCAAACAGCGCGCGGTCCCGCTTGCCGGTGAGCGTGCAGGTATCGGGAGCTTGAATCAACCGTTCCGCCTGGCGGCGGTCCAGCCAGTTCCCCAAGCGGACTCCGCGCCGGCCCACGCCTCGCACCCGGGCGATGCCGGCGGCCAATTCCGGCGTAATCAGCCCGTTATCGGCCGCCTCCGCGACCAGTTTCCGCACGGCGGACAGCCGCACGTTGATGGTGGATGCGGAAAGACCCGCGGCCTCGAGGTGCGCCTTGTAAGCGTTCACTGCGGCCTTGGAGATGGGTGGCCGAGATTCGGCACGATACCAAGCCAGGAAATCATTCAAGGCCGATTCGTAGGCTCGCCTCGAATGAGGGGAAGTGACGCCATCGAGCGCCAGAACTTTCAGTTTTTCCCACGCCGCCTGATCGTATCGGACCAATTCGCTCATTTCAATTCTTCATGCCGTCAAGAGTCGCCCGGAGACGCCAGGCCGGTGCCGTCGAATGCGGCGTTGGCCGGCGCCCCCCCGGCAGCACCGCCACCGGAACCACCACCAGCCCCGCGCGCGCCCGGCCAGAGGTTACCGCCCCCCAGGGCCTTGAGTAATGGGGCGCGAGAGACTAACATCCCAACAGGAGCATCCAATGCCAGGAACGCAGACAACGGTCCGAGTCAACCTGCAAACGGAGCAGGGGCGGCGGCATCAGCGCCGCATCGAGCAGGCACAGCAGCAGGCCCTCGAGCGACTGCGAAAAGCATCCCAATCTCCGGCTCCGGCCGCAGATTCCAAGCCGCCTACGCGGTAAGGGACCTGGCGGGCAGTTCAATACACCTCGGGCCGCAGAATACGGGCGCAGGCTGTTGTTCGGTGGAAAGGGACACTTCGGGTGTAGCCTGTCACGCGACCGGGGTAGTTTAACGGCCGCTCCGCCAGCCGCCCGCGCGGCTATGCCGCGTGGGGAACGGCGTCCTTCGGCGTGAAGATAACCGTAAGATGCCGCGGGCCGCTCCGTTCTTTAGACGGTGTAGAGGCCCTGTTTGTGCTTGGGGTCCGACAGCCCCTTCACCGCGAGGATGCGGAATTCGAGCAGCCTGACCACCTCACATTAATTATACAACCCCGCACAACTCCCGAGTCCAGAACTCCTTTGATAGCATCCGATAAACCCGGTTATCGGGCGGAATTGATCAAGCGAGCTGCGCTGCGGGAACGTCTGTTTTTGTGTGGGGCATGTGGGGCATGTGGGGCGGTTCGAGTTAAGCCTTTACTGTTGTGTTGATTTCGCGGTGCCACATTTCGAAGGGCAGATGATGTTGTTGTAGGGCATGTGGGACAGGCGAACGTTGCCCGTGCCCCACATGCCCCACATGGCATTTATCATGTGGGGCACCCTCCGATCTCCAAGATACTGATAAAAGCTCAGTTAGAGACCTGTCCCACATGCCCCACATGCCCCACATGCTTTTTCCTCTTCTGTCGAACTTGCCGATTCCTCCGGGTCCTCGGAGTCTTCAAAGATAGCCGGTAGAATCTCGATCAGCCTTGGCCTTCCTTCGCCGGGGATTGATTTCTTGTTGCCGAGGTGCCGGCCCTCATTGCGTTGCATGTACGCTCTTGCGACCATCTCCTTGGCAACCGCCTTATAATCATAGCCATTGCAGATCTCATCCTGGAAAGACCTTGGGTAAAGGTAATAGAGCCACCCCTCAGGAGAGCGCTGTCGGTAGCCCGCACGATTGTTCACCCTCTCCTCCGGGCTTTCGATGTTCTGAAATCGGCTGCTGCCGTTAGCTTGGAGAAACGAGCGAGTCAACTGGATGCCGATTTCGACATCTCGGTGCGTCTTGGCATCTCCCCGACTGATCAACCATGACCGAAAAACCGACTCAACAGAGCTAACCGCCGCGGTCTCGGACCATCCGGTTATGCCAAGCCTAGATGCCAACAGACCTGCCCAGGCGACGATTGCGAACAGGGCTGCTACACGATGGACTTCGCCGACGGCATCCGTGGGCACATTCCGGCGCAGGAAACCGCGCCGAAACTCCAAGACTGCCTCTGTAATCTCTCCGCGATGATCTGCAATGTGTTGCAGAAACGGCCGAATTGGCGTCCCGTAGTGCGTCTTGGCCGCTTGGCTGAGAAGAGTGGAGAGCTTGGCAGCAGCATCGAACCCGTGCAGGTTCTCGAAAATCCCCATTCCGGCGCCGGCGTCCGCCTCAATGTCGACAAGCCGGACTTCCTGGCCGCCTTTCGCATGCCTCCCCGCAGATTTCATTGCATCGGAGAGACTGCGTTCTCCGCTGGACAGATACAGGAGCTTGAACGTATTCGATGGCCGGCTCATGATGTTCTTCGTCATTCTGCCCTTGCCGCCGCCGTTGCCGAGTGCATAGATAATCTCGCCCACCTCCCGCTCACTGACTTCACCGAACTCGTCAAGACACAGCAGGGCGTGGTTGTGAAGAGCCGCCCTCGCTTCCAGGCCGTTCGCTGTTGCGCGCCACGTGTCGAGAAAGCCATTCTGCCCGCCTCCGCCCCAGACGGAGCCTCCGACCAGTAGCGCCGTGGTCTTTCCCGTCGAGGAAAGACCGCGAAAGTGAAAGCCGCTACCGTCTGCCTTAAGCAGATCGAGTAACGGCGCGGCAAACGCAACCGAAACCGCAAGCACAAGGCGAGAATTGCCGACGCACCGACTGGCTATTGACGAGCGCCATTCCTCCAGACTGCCCTCTGTCCGGTACAGATGTTCGGGCGCGTACTCGGAATGAAAGAGGACCTGGTCAGAACCATCCGGCCCAATGCTCGCGTCTGGGAACACGAAGTACTGGCCGTGCCAGCCGATTTGCGATACGCACCGAACGTCTTTCTCGGGCTCGCTTTCGTATACGTAATCCTTCAGCAGTTCCAATGATTTCCTGTCACGCCTCGGCTTGAAGCCCATCGAGATCAATCGCTGCAACGCCTCCGGACCTTCACCAATCAGGCTTGCGCTTGCGATGACGCACCGTTTTTCCAGGCCTTGCCGATTGCGGAACCTGACTAGCTTTCCGCATCCTTCCTCGTTGAAGTCGCTGGTGCGGGCAGCGACTTCAAGAGGCGGGCAAATCCATAAGGGTGGCTTCGTGCAGTCCGACCACCGGCAGTAAACGCCGTCTTCGCGAATCTCGAATGAGCGGGCTTTGGGTTCGGCGTTCTCCCCGCTCCCCTCGGCCCATGAAGTCGCGGCGGCTCTTCGATTCCGAACCGGCCTGGCTGTGGCGAGCAACGCGAGGAATTCGTCAGGACCCCGGGCAGCCAGGTAGTCATCGACGCCCTTTTGTTCCGGTGGTATGTCCTTCGCCCATGGGAACCAGGCCACCTCTGCGCCGCGTCCCTGTAATTCCGCGGTCAGGCGGTCGCGGGCAGTCTGGACATCAATTTTTATCTTGATGTCCGAATCGAACAAAATGATCACCAAACGGCCGGACCAAACAATCCAAAGCAAATCGGCAATTGGCCCCGGAGCATCAACTCGGTGGCCCTCGGGGTCGACCGTCTTCGGTGTCCTGGTCCGCCAGTTATACACGCCGGACAACCCGATCGGAAGATAAGACGGTCTGTCTGAGGACTCCCCTCCGGCGTGCCGGGCTGCGCGCCAGAGGGCAATTGTTTTGAATTCACCCTCGGTGATGACCAGTGGCAATTCTGCGTTCTGCAGAAGCTCGGGGTCCGCGCCAACAGGCACATAGAGCATGTTGCCCTTTCCGGGCGGAGCCAGGTATCGTTGGCATTCTTTGCGGCTTCCATGATTGTCCAATTCAATTTCTGGATGGTCGCGTCGCAAGCGGTAATCGCGGAGCCGACCGTCTAGCGGGTTGAAGTAGGGGATAATGATACCGGCGTAGTCGCCGGGTTTGCCCTGGCGACCGACGATTTCCGCGCCGTCGATGGACGTCACGCGCCGGAGCCTTGCACTGTCCGCATAATCGCGGCAAATCCACCGCTGTTCGAGGCGGTCGTAGTCTGCGGTAGAGAGTGGGCCGCCAAAAAGGTTCTGATGCGCGGTTTGCCTCAACGCGGATTGGGAAGTATGATTGGAACGTTCGACCTGATTGGGCGGATCACTCATTTAGGTCCTTTCCGATTTGCATCAGGCGCCGTTCGCAGCGGCGCCTTTCGTGTGTTTATCGACAGCTCCGCACGGGGTGCTGAGGAGGCGATCTCATGTCAGTTTTTGGGGACGTGCGCTGCCACCGCGCTGCCACGTCGAGGATCGGTGGCGCACTTTGCGCCGCCCGAGGGATAATCAAAACCCCTGCGGCGGCCTCCCAGTTCCTGCAAACCCCTGGAACATACTTACGGCGAGCCGGGAAACGCGTTCGCACACCAGCGGACCACATCGTGCGGGCGAAGTTGCCGCGATTCTGGGCCAATCGGCGGGGCGCACGCAGCCCACCAAAATGGACGATACGTGGACAAAAACCTCGCTGAGCAAAAGGTCTGTGGCGTGTTTTTGGGGAGGGCGAGGCGGCTAAGTGATAGAAAACTGGTACGCCCGGGCAGATTCGAACTGCCGACCTTTTGCTCCGGAGGCAAACGCTCTATCCAGCTGAGCTACGGGCGCACATCACCGCACTGCACTTCAATTGTAATCTCCGCCTCCCGGAGGCGTCAAACCGCCTCTCCTTATGGTACGATGCGGTTACGGACCATTTCATCTTCCGGAGAGGTGGCTGAGTGGTCGAAAGCAGCGGTTTGCTAAACCGTCGTAGGGGCTTAAACCTCTACCGGGGGTTCGAATCCCCCCCTCTCCGCCAGTCCAGTCCCGCATCCGAACGGCCTAGGACCACATCATAGACCTTGTGACTCTTCAGATCGCGCGGAACTTGCGCCTTCCCGATGAGTTGAGGGACGGCGAATCTGGAAGCCGCTGCCGGAACAATCGTGTAGAATAGGACTTTCGCGGCCTTGTAGGGGGCGCATCCAAACATATGCGTGTCCTGATTACCGGGGGAGCGGGCTACATCGGCAGCCACACAGCTAAAGCCCTGGCTGCCGCTGGTTTCGACGTTTTTGTTGTGGATAACTTATCCACGGGGCACCGCTGGGCTGTCCGCTGGGGTCCTTTGCTCGAAGGCGATCTGGCCGACCGCGCGTTCCTGTCCAACATATTCGGCAAACACAGATTCGAAGCTGTCATTCACTTTGCCGCGCTGGCACTGGTCGCTGAGTCCTTCCAGAAACCCTCTGCCTACTTTCACAATAATGTAACGAATACTCTCAATCTGCTGGATTGCATGGTGGAACACGGAGTTCCCATCATAGTCTTTTCGTCTTCGTGTTCTACCTATGGCATTCCGGATGCTCTCCCGGTTACCGAGGACCAGCCGCAGCGGCCGATTTGCCCCTACGGAGAATCCAAGCTCGCGGCGGAGCGCGCGCTTTATTGGTATGGCAAGATTTATTCGCGGCGCTGGGCGGCGCTCCGTTATTTCAACGCTGCCGGTGCCGACCCGGACGGCGAACTGGGCGAGGTGCACGATCCGGAGACGCACCTGATTCCCATCGCCATCCAAACGGCGCTTGGCTTCCGGGATCACCTCGACGTGCTGGGCCACGACCATATCACAACCGACGGAACCGCCGTTCGCGATTATATCCATGTGTGCGACCTTGCCAAGGCGCATCTCGACTCGCTCGAGTATCTGCTGGCGGGCGGCGAGAGCTCGGCTTTTAATTTAGGTTCGGGCAGAGGGCAGTCCGTGCAGGAAATCATCCATGCGGTCGAGAGGCTTACCGGGCGGCCCGTGCGGGTTCGCAAATGCGGTAGACGGCCTGGCGATCCCCCCGAGTTGGTGGCGGATGCCACTCGCGCCGCCGCCTTTCTGCGATGGCGCCCACAATACTCGTTGGACGCCATCATCCAGACCGCCCTCAAGTGGGAGCAGGCTAGGAACTTGGCGGCCCAGTTATGAACCGCGCCGGGGCTGTTCGCTGGCTACTGGTAGCGGAACGGGTCCCGTCGTCATGATTTCGGTGGTGGTGCCGGCTTTCAACGAAGGCGACGGAATCGCTCAGCTTCATAGCCGCGTCACCGCCGCCGCCTGTGCCTGGGCCGAGGATTACGAGTTGATCGTCGTCGACGACGGCAGCCGGGACGACACCCTGGCCGTCTGCAAAAACCTGGCCCGGGACGATCCACACTTCAAAATTCTTAGTCTCTCGCGGAACTTCGGCCATCAGGCGGCATTGTCGGCCGGTTTGGCTTACGCAGCGGGCGATTGGGTAGCCGTTCTGGATGCCGACCTCCAGGATCCGCCCGAGCAACTGAAGCGCTTCATCGACCGGTGCAAGGAAGGCTACGATGTGGCTTACGCCGTCCGCGCCAAGAGAAAGGAAGGGTTCGTTAAGCGATTCGCCTACTTCGCGTACTACCGGCTGTTGCGGAAGCTGGCCTTCATAGAGATGCCGTTGGATGCGGGTGATTTCTGCGTGATGAGCCGCCGCGTGGTGGACCAGCTCAATAGCTTGCCCGAGCGGCGCCGCTACCTGCGGGGCCTGCGGGCGTGGATCGGCTACAGACAGACCGGACTGGAGTACGAGCGGGAGGCCCGCGCGTTCGGGGAAGCGAAATATACTTTCTCGAAGCTGCTGCGGCTGGGCTTTGATGGTATCTTCAATTTCTCGTATAAGCCTCTGCAAATCTTGATGATATTGGGCATTGTGATTGCGTTCGGAACGTTCCTTCTGGCGCTATTGGTTCTTGCCCAATACGTGGGGAACATAACCGTACTAGGATATAACCCGCACGAAGCCAGAGGCTGGACATCGCTAATCCTGGCGATGCTCTTCCTTTCCGGGGTTCAATTGATTGGGATAGGGGTTCTGGGCGAGTATGTGGGGCGCCTGTTCGATGAGGTGAAGGGACGGCCGATTTTTCTGGTGCAGGAGGAGATTAATTTCGCCAGGCTATCGCGCAGTCCAGCGGATCTTCGGGCAGATTGAGGAAAGTAGCAAGCCTTCGCTCCAAGCCTTGATCGGCTTAGAGATCGGGACGCCCCCGCCTGTTCACCGGCAGGGACCCCGACAGTACAGCACCCCACGAGCCAGGTAGACTTCGACCGTTTCAACCTCTCGATACTCTTTCAGTGCCGGCTCCATGGCGGCAGGGAGCTCTTCCCCGTGGAAGAGCAGTGCCCACACGCGTGCATTAGGATTGCGGCGACAGGCGTCCACGAAGTTGCTGGCCAGGAGATGATAATGGTCCGGCTTCACGTAATAGAGTATGGGAGTGGTGTCCCATTCGCGGCGCAAGAAAATGAGGTCGTCACTCTGGAGGTGAGGCTTCAGTTTGTCCGCAAACTCCTTATAGTCCACTGGACCCACGCTCCTGTTACTGTAGGCCCACACGCTGAAACCATGGAGGGCCCCCAGAATCAGGAATAGAGAGAGCGCCAGCCAGCGGCTGCGCTGTCCCAGACGAACCGCGCCAATGGCGAGTGTCAGCAGCAGATACGGAGCCAGAAACAAGAGACGGCGCGGGTCCGTCAGCGGCCGGAAGACGACCGACGCTATTACTAGTAATGCGAATGGTCCCACGGCCAGCATCCAAACCAGTGGAGGCCCGCCCTGAAGGAATTTGAAGCTCCACCGAGAGCACCAGTTCCGTAAGCCATCCCATGACTTCCGCAAGAGAGTGGCAGCAAAAACCAGCAAGAGCGGAAGAACTGTCATCGCCTTGGTATACTTCAACGTCGGTTTCGGCTGCAGGTGATGCACGGCGATCGCGATGTGCGCGAGGATCGTAATTACCGCCAGTACGGCCGCAGCCAGCCACGCGCCGCCGAAAGATCCGGCCGGTTCGCCCAGCAACCGCTCGCCGGCGGGCTTCAACCGCCGGATTCCCACAATCAGGAGCAGGACACAAAGGAGGAACAGGATCACCCGTGGAAGAAAGAACTGCGGAGCGAGGGCCAACGCTGGTGCCCCGCCCGGAGCCCAGGTATCATCCCAGCCCGGAATCAGGTATACGAATTGGATATACTCCCTCGCCATCACCGGCACGCTGCTGACGAATGCGACCTGATTGACGCTCTGATAAGCGGCAGAGGCCAACAGTGGACTACCCAGGATCACAATCAGAATCTGAACATTGAGGAGGCGGGGCATGGGGCGATTCTGAGCCCAGGCATTTCCCAGAACCCATAACATTTGTGTGGCCAGCATCGCCCAGAAGAAAACGTGAGTGGCAAGGCCCAGGAGCGTCAAGGCGGCGTAGCCGATTTCCAGCGTCCTGCGGTGTCTGTCGCTCCGTGCCAGCAATAACAGGAGAATGGTGGTAAGCAGGCCGAGAAAGCAGACCATGGAGTACATGCGGCCAGTCTTGTTCCAGACAATAAGGTAGCCGTTCAAGGCCAGGAAAACGGCGGCCACGCAGGCAGGCGTTCGCTGTCCGATCAAGACTCCCAGCCAGAACACCAGACCGATGGAGCCGACCCCAAACAGAACGGAAGGTAGACGGATGGCCAGTGTGCCGCTCCCGAAGCATTTCGTCACAAACCACATGAAGACGTAGTAACCCGGCGGATGTGTATCGCTGGAGAGCGTGTCCGTGACCACGGTCCACAGATCCATGCGCGATTTCGGAACCGAGAGATCTGTCCCCATCGGGATGTTGGGAACGTACATCTCGATGTGCGTCATGCTGCGATCGCCGACGTGCTGCAGGCGCAGGCCGGTCCCCAACAGCATGGCAGCGCCGACGATCAGCCACGATAACGCGAGCCTGGGTCTCAACATCCTTACCACGGTACCGTACCGAACTTCTCGCGCGCAATGCTCGGCAGTGCCCTGGCCGCCGGTGAATTGCCCCTTCCCCGCCTATGTGAGAATAGTAGCTTCGTGATTGTCATTGACGGCATCTATTACGCGGCCGCTCTGGCCGGCGCCGGAGCCCTCGTCCGCTGGGTGGCCGGCCCCTGGTTCGCCGGGCCGCTCTGGCTCCTGGCAGCCTTTTGCCTGTATTTCTTCCGCGACCCCGATCGTCCCATTCCCGCCGGCCCCGTGGCCGTCGCGCCCGCCGACGGCAAGGTGGTCGCCGTCAAACCCGAAGGCCCCGCCGTCAACCGCGTCAGCATCTTCATGAACATTTTCGACGTCCACGTCAACCGCGCTCCGATCGGCGGCGCCATCACCGCCGTCGAGTACCATCAGGGGCGGTTTCACGTCGCCAGCCGCGAAGCCTGTTCCACCGAAAACGAGAGGAACATCGTCACCGTCGAGGGCGACGGCTCCCGCGTGGTTTTCAAGCAGATCGCCGGCCTGATCGCGCGCCGCATCGTCTTCAACAAGAAACCCGGCGACCGCGTTTCCACCGGCGAACGAGTGGGCCTCATCAAGTTCGGCTCGCGCGTCGACATCCTCTTCGGCCCCGAATGGGAAATCGCGGTCCGGCCCGGCATGCGCGTAGCCGCCGGCTCCAGCATCATCGCGCGCCGCCGGGACCCAGGAGAGGCGCATGGGACTTAGAGACCGTCTGATTGGCCCGCGCTCTCCCGACCGCCGGCCGCGGCGCGTGGCTTATGCGCTCCCCACGCTGTTCACGGCGGGCAATATCTTCCTCGGCTATCTCTCCATTCTGCGTTCCTTCAATGGCGCGATGCTGGCCGCCTCCGGCGGCGCCGGCGCGTCGGAGCATTTCACCATTGCCGCCGAAGCCATTGGCGCCGCCTGGTTCCTGGATGGCCTCGACGGCCGCATCGCCCGCATGACCAATACCACGAGCGATTTCGGCCGCGAGATGGATTCCCTCGCCGACGTCATCAGCTTCGGCATTGCGCCCGCCGTCCTGGCCTTCGCCTGGGGCGTGCAGTTTGTCGATACCTCCATCGCGGAGAGCATCCGCAGCCATCTCTTCAGGGCCGGTTATTTCATCGCGTTTCTCTTTCTGCTGTGCGGCGCGGCCCGCCTTGCGCGATTCAATGTCCAGAAGAACCCCGTTCCCAAGAACCCCGGCAACCCCGATCGCAAGTATTTCGTCGGCCTGCCGATTCCCGCCGCGGCTTTGCTGGTGGCCGCGGTAGTTCTCGCCTTCGACGCCCAGCCGCTCGCCTGGTGGCCCCTTTCCGTGGCCTGGCTGGCGCTGCTGGTGCTGCTGAGCTTCCTGATGGTGAGCACCTGGCGCTACCACAGCCTTAAAGGCATCAACCTCAGCAAGCCCTACACTCCTCTGATTTTTGTCCTGCTGGGCGGGCTGATCTACGGCATTTGGAACTGGCCGCAGCCCGTGCTTCTGGCCGTGGCTTCCGGCTACGTCGCGAGCGGCATCGTCATCCGCATCGGCGGCATCGTTCGCCGCCGCCTCAGGCGCGTCCGATGACCTTCGCGCTCATCGGCAGCGAATCTCTCCTCGGCCGCGAAATCCGCGACATCGCCGCCACCTCCTCGCCCGCTCTGGGACTTCACCTGGTTGCCGCCGCCGGTGAGCAGCCCGGCAAACTCACGCTCGTCGGCGACGAGCCTGCCCTCATCGGCGCTCTCGACGCCGAGAGCCTCGCCGGCGCGCGCGCCGTGTTCCTCGCCGGCTCCACGGAATCGAGCCGCCAGGCGCTCGAATTCCTCGATCGCCAACCCGGCGCTGTCATCATCGACCTGACCGGCGCCGCCGAGGATCGCCCCGACGCCCGCCTGCGTGCGCCGCTCGTCGAAAACGAAGCCGATCCCGCAGCCGACGCCGAAGCCCCCGCCGTGCACGTGGTCGCGCATCCCGCCGCTATCGCTCTCTCGCTCTTTCTCCGCCGGCTCCAGGCGCACGATCCCATCCGCCGCTCCGTCGTCCAGGTCTTTGCTCCCGCCAGCGAGCAGGGCACTCCCGGCGTGGAAGAACTCCAGCAGCAGACCATCAGCCTGTTCTCGTTCAAACCCCTCCCGCAGGCCATCTTCGACGCGCAGCTCGGCTTCAACCTGCTCGCCAGTTATGGCCAGGAGGCCCCCACCGCGCTCGAGGATTCCGAGTTGCGCATCGAACACCACCTGGCTACGCTGCTCGGGCTGCCCGGCGAGGGCAGCGGCGCGCCCATGCCGTCGCTGCGCCTGGTGCAGGCGCCGGTCTTCCACGGTTACAGCTTCTCCGCATGGGTGGAATTCGACGGCAATCCCGGCGTCGAAGCGCTGGAGAGCGGTCTGGTGGCCGGTTCCATCGAAGTGCGCGGAAGCGAATTCGAGCCGCCCACCAACGTCGGCCAGGCGGGCCAGGGTGGCATCGCCGTGGGGGCCATCGCACTCGACCGTAACCATCCCCAAGCCTGCTGGTTCTGGCTGGTGGCGGACAATCTCCGTTTGGCCGCCGAAAACGCCGTCGCTATAGCGCGGCAACTCACATGAGCAAACTCGTTCAGCTTGCCATCGCGTTAACCGCGGCGCTCGTTGCGCCCGGCTGCGGCTATCACGTCGCCGGCCAAGGCGATCTGATGCCCAAGAACATCAAGACCATTGCTATCCCGGCCTTCGCCAATATCACCGTGCGCTACCAGCTCGCCCGCCTGCTGCCCGCCGACATCACCCGCGAGTTCCTCTCTCGCACTCACTACGCCATCGTGGCCGACCCCAGCCAGGCCGACGCCGTGCTGGCCGGCACGGTGACTAACTTCGCTTTCTATCCTACGGTCAACGATCCTGTTACCGGCCGCGCCACCGCCGCGCAAGTCGTGGTCACCCTCCGTCTGACCCTGACCGACAGCGCCACCAAGAAGGTCCTCTTCTCGCGTATGGGCGCCGAATTCCGCGAGCGCTACGAGATCTCCGTCGACCCCGCGGCCTATTTCGACGAAAGCGGAACCGCCATGCAGCGTGTCAGCCGCGACGTGGCCCGCAGCGCCGTCAGCGCCATTCTGGAGGGGTTCTAGACGTGGTTCCCGGGCAGTTTCTTTCCAGGGTGAAAAAGGGACCTGCGCCGCCCGCCGTCCTTCTGCTCGGCCCCGAAGCCTGGCAGCGTCTCCGTCTGAAAGAAGCGCTCCTCGCGACGGTTCCCGAAGGCGCCGTCGCCGAGCACGACCTTTCGCGGACCGCGCTCGCCGAAGTCATCGACGACGCCCGAGGTCTTTCCCTGTTTGCCGCCGAGCGTCTCATCTGGGTGGTCAACGCCGAAGCCGCCCTGCCGCGCGGCCGGTCCGAGGAGGATTCCGAAGGCGAATCCGCTGCCGGCGATGCTACCCCGCTCGCCGAGTACGTCCAGGACCCCACGCCCGGCGTCCTGCTGGTCTTCGAAGCCATCCGCTTCGATTTCGAAGGCGACGACAAGCGCAAGCAGGAGCGCGTCCGCAAGTTCTACAGCGCCATCCCCGAAGTTGTCGAACTCCGCCGTTTCCCCAGCCACGAGGCCCGCACCGAAGCCGAAGGGCTGGCGCGCCGCGCGGGTTTCCACATCGATCCGGCGGCGCTCGATCTTTTGGTCGAGGCCCTCGGCGCAGATGTCGCACGCATCGCCGTCGAGATTGAAAAGCTGGCGCTCTACGCCGGCAGCCGCGTGGTGGGAGTCGAGGATATCGCCGCGCTGGTGCCGGATGCGCGCTCGACCACCATCTTCGCCCTGGTGAACGCGCTGGCCCGCCGCGACCGCGCCCGCGCCCTCGAATTCCTCGATACCTTGACGCGCGAAGGCGAGTACCTCCCGCTCGCGCTGGCTTTTCTCTCCACCCAATTCCGCATGGCGCTGGTGGCTCGCGAGGCCGGCCTGAAGAGCTCGCAGCAGGTTGTGGGGCACTTCTCGCGCCTGGGTGTGCCCATGTGGGGATCGCGCGCCGAGCAGGTCTGCCAGACGGCCGCCAAGTTCAGCCAGCCGCAACTCGAGCGCGCCATGCGCCTGATCTACAACGCCGACAAAGGCCTCCGCGACGCCCGCCCCGACGACCGGATCGTCATGGAGCGGTTCATTTTGCAGTTGGTTGGTTAGTGCGCTTCCAGGTTGGGGATAATGGATCGTGCTGGCAGCGCCGTATTTCTACGCCGACAGCGCCTTCACCCGTTGATGCAGCTTCGACTTGTACCGCGCTGCGGTATTCATCTTGATGATCCCGCTCTTCGCCGAACGGTCGATAATCGAAAAGGTCTGCGGAAGCAGATCCGCCGCGGCCTTGGCATCCTTGCCGAGGATTGCGCGCCGCATCGCGCGGATCTGGTGACGCAGGCGGGTCTTGTTCTTCCGGTTATATTCCGTGCGCCGTTCGGTCTGGCGCACCCGCTTAAGCGCAGAATAGGTGTTTGCCATCTTTGCTAAATCGAGTCCTTACAAAGTGTTCGAGCTTTTAGAATAGCGCACCGGGCCGCTCCCCGGCAACCGCGGTGGTTCAAGAAATTCTCCCATTGGACGATATGCCTATTGAAGGAGTTACAAGATGGTAGGTGCCGTATCCAACGTGACGCAACCCCAACCTGTGGCCCAGTCCACGGGATCATCGGCTCATAAGCCCACTCAGTCCAAGCCCCAGTCCGCTACCAGCGAGGACTCGGTTCAGTTAAGCAGCACCGCCCAGGCCATGTTGGCCTCTATGCAGAACGCTAAACAGGCTCCCGCTCAAGCTCCCAAACAAGCCAGCGGGGGCGAGCACCAAGCTCACAAGTCACACGCGAAATAGGCTGCTGGAAAACCGGCTCTCCAGCACCTCTTTGGCCACCGCCGCGGTGTTGGCGTGAATCGTGATGGTATCTTCCACGCTCTCCGCGTACCCGCCCGCCAGCACAATGGCCACCGGAATCCCGCGAGCCAGCGCCGTCAAGCGGCAACCGTCACAAACCATGGGTAGCCGGAGCCTTGGATTTTAGGCCCTTCGCGTCTGCCGGTTTCGGCACCCAGGCATGCTGTCCTTCTGTCCTGGCCATTCCATGACCTTAGGAGAGCGGCAAAGCGTTTGAGTATCACGGCGCCAGCTTCAACTTCGCCATCGCTGCCACCGTCCGCAATCGGGCATCGGTTGCGACCATAACTCTGGCCCGGGCGGTCATCGCGGAAGCCACATGAATCGCATCCAGACTCCGGACCATTACTGGCCGCGCCCGCCGGAAAGCCAGCCGGACAATCCCTTCCGCGGATGTGAAGATCTGCTCGCCGTACGGAACCAGGACGATCCGGCCCTCTCTGCAATCGCCGAGGAATCTCTGATACGCGGTGAGGGCACCGCCGCTCTGTAGATCGCCAACGCATTCCTTCCGGTAGACCGCGCACAGCATCTCGGCCGCTGCAATGGCTGAGGAAACGATGGGCTGCTCGGATGAGACAACCAAATCCAGGAAATAGCCGGAATCGTCCTCCGGCACGTAAAGCTTCAACAGCGCGGAAGTGTCCCAGTAGTTCACGGTTCAGCTTCGGTCCGCGCGATGCTCGGCGAGAATGCGCTCGGTCACCAGCTTCGGCTTCTTTCGGCTGCCGATGGCTCCCTGCAGCGCGCGCAACTCGCGAGCCCACGCGCGGCCCTCGAACCCGGCCGGGGACGCTTCCACCTTGGTGAGACGCGCCTTCACCGTGCCGCGCACGGTGATCAGGACATCTTCCCCGCGACTGGCCCTGTCCACCAGTTCCGACAACTTCGCCTTACTCTCGCGTAACGTTTTAACCATGTAACCATTGTAGTCTCATGCGGGCTGGCCTCTCCAGCACCTCTTTGGCCACCGCCGCGGTGTTGGCGTGAATCGTGATGGTATCTTCCACGCTCTCCGCGTACCCGCCCGCCAGCACAATGGCCACCGGAATCCCGCGAGCCAGCGCCGTCCAGATCACCAGCCGGTCCCGCTCCTTCAGCCCCTCGAAGGTGAGCGACAATCCGCCCAACTGGTCCGCATAAAATGGATCCGCGCCCGCCACGTACATCACCAACTCCGGCTGGAACATCGCCAGCGCCGCGCGGTATCCGTCCCCCAACCGGTGAAGATACTCCGCATCGCCAACCCCGTCCGCCAAGTGAATGTCCAGGCTCGAGAAAGGCTTCTCGCTGGGATAATTCTTGAACTGGTGAATCGAGAGCGTGAACACCGAATCGTCGCCGGCGAAAATCGCCGCGGTGCCGTTGCCGTGGTGGACATCGCAATCCACCACCATGGCCCGCCGTATGGCGCCGTCGCGCTGCAACCGCCGGATGGCCACCGCCATATCGTTGATGGCGCAGAACCCCTCGCCGTGGTCCGGGAACGCGTGATGGAATCCGCCGCCTACGTTGAACCCCACGCCCGATTCGAGCGCCAGGCGCGCCGCCAGTATGGTGCCGCCCGCCGCCAGCCAGAATGCCTCCACCATCTGCCGGGAATAAGGAATTTCCAGGCGCAAAATGTCTTGGTAGGTGAGGGTGCCGCTTCTCAGTTTCGCAACCCACTGTGGATCGTGCACCAGCAGGACATCCTCGTCCGCCGCCGGCTCCGGCGACGCGAAATCCTCAGCCGTTGCGAACCGCGTGCGGATCAGCCGGTCGTACAGCCACGCGTATTTTTTCGAGGGGAAGACGTGGTGTCCGAGATGTAAGTCGTACTGTTCGTGGTACACCAGCCGGAACGGCAGCATGGCATTACGCCGTCTCCGACTGCAGCGCCGTCACCACCGCCACGTTGAAGATGTCTTCCGCCGAGCAGCCCCGCGACAGGTCGTTGGCGGGCTTCGCCAGTCCTTGCAGGAACGGCCCGATGGCGGCCGCGCCGCCCAGCCGCTCGAGCAGCTTGTACCCGATGTTGGCCGCCGCCAGGTTCGGAAATATGAGCGTGTTGGCGCGCCCCGCCACCTTCGATCCCGGCGCTTTCGATTGGCCCACCAGCTCCGACACTGCGGCGTCGGCCTGCAGTTCGCCATCCACCTTCAGATCCGGCTCGCGCGCCCGCAACATTTCCAGCGCTTCCACCACCGTGTCCACCTGCGCGTGCTTGGCGCTGCCTTTGGTCGAGAAGCTGAGCAGTGCCACCACCGGCTCGGTATTCAGCAGTACGCGGGCGCTCTCGGCCGTGGCGATGGCGATGTCCGCAAGCTGCATCGAGGTGGGATCGATCACCACTGCGCAATCCGCGAACGCCATCAGCCCGTTGTGTCCCTGCGCGCGGTCCTGGAGTGCCATGATGAAAACGCTCGATACCAGCCTCGCGCGCGGATGCGGCCCTACGCAGTGGAGCGCCGCGCGCACCGTTTCCGCGGTGCTGTTGGCCGCCCCGCCCACGCTCCCATCGGCGTCGCCCGCCGCCACCATCAGGGCGGCGAAGTACAGCGGCTTCCTGGCGATTTCCAGCGCCTCGATTTGGGTGATGCCTTTGGCGCGCCGGCGCTCGTAGTACAGCGCGGCGTACTTCGCGAGCAGCGGGGAATCCGGCGGGTCGGCGAAGGCCACGCCCGCAGGCGCGTGGCCGGGCTTGGCGCCGATCAGCACCGGCCGCACCACGCCCTCGCGCGCCAGACGCGCCGCCGCCTCGAGCACGCGCGCGTCGCCTCCCTCCGGGAATGCGATCGTCTTTTTCAGCTTGCGGGCCCGCTCGATAAGCCCCGCCATGAAGAGTCTTGCCGATTCCGGAATTGCCGCCATGTGCCGAGAATCTGAGTCTAGCAGGTAGCGCAAACCGCGGTAGCGCACGCCCCTACATGTACATGCCGCCGTTGACGGCCAGCACGTGGCCGGTGATGTAACTGGCGTCGTCGCTCACCAGGAACTTGACGGCCGCGGCGACATCCTCCATGGTTCCGGCCCGGCCCAGCGGAATCGACGCCAGGTATTTCTGCTTCACGGCCTCCGGCAGAACCCTGGTCATGTCCGTCTCAATATAGCCCGGCGCGACCGCGTTCACCGTGATGCCGCGGCTGCCCATCTCCTGCGCCAGCGCCTTGGTCAGACCGATCAGGGCCGCCTTGGACGCCACGTAGTTAGCCTGGCCCGGGCTGCCGGCCTGACCCACCACCGAGGAAATATTGACGATGCGCCCCCAGCGGTTTCTCATCATGCCGGGCAGCGCCTGCTGGGCGGCGAAGAACGCGCCGCTGAGATTGATCTTGAGCACCAGGTCCCAGTCGGCGGGCTTCATGCGCACGGCCAGGCCGTCGCGCGTGATGCCGGCGTTATTCACCAGAACGTCGACACGGCCCTTGGCCGCCAGCACCTGGCCGAAGCCTACCTTGACCGATTCCTGCGAGCTGATGTCCATATCCAGGGTCATCGCCTCTCCGCCGCCGGAGCGAATCTCGCCGGCCACCAGCTCGTTATTTTCGACTTCGGGCGAAGCGACGACGATGTAGAAGCCTTCACGGCACAGCGACAGGGCGATTGCCCGGCCGATTCCGCGGCTCGAGCCGGTGACAAACGCAACTCGGTTGGACATTTTTTCTCCTCGGGGTTTAGCAAAAAAACCCGGCGGGAGGTTTTTTCCCGCCGGGCCGCGTCGTTCAAGTTTGACCCTGTATTGGTAACTTCCTGGTCCCCTTCTCGACGGGGTCAGGGTCTCCACTACTATATCACTGAATCGCTGCTTTTTTGATATAGTCCAGCCGCGCAAAATTGTTTTCGAGGTAGGCGTTGCCCTGCACCTCGATCTGCGACGGATCGGGTCCCTGCCCGCGCGGCGCCATTTCACCGTAGCTGCTATAAAACCTCTCCACCGTGTCCATGCCGGAGATCACCTTGCCGATGGGCGCGAAGCCCTGCTTATCCAGCGCCTTGTTGTCCTTCAGGTTGATGAACAACTGGGTGGAGCGGCTGTTCGGCCCCAGGTGGGCGTATGTCAGCGTGCCCTTCACGTTGCTCTGCTTGACGGGGTCGTCGGGCAGGTTGGCGTTGGCCCATAGCCGGTTGAGTTGCGGATCGCCGTTGATGCCGAATTGCACCACGAAAAAGCGCACCACGCGGAAGAAGCGGTTGCCGTCGTAGAAACCGGTCCTGACCAGCGCATAGAAATGGTCCGCGCCGCGCGGCGCCCAGTCGCGGTGCACATCAATCAATACCGGCCCCTTGGAAGTGTCCAGGTTCACCTGGAACACGTCCGGAACCCGCTCCTCCTTCGCCGCGGCGGGCGCCTCCGCCTTCTTGGTCTGGTCGGGCGTCGAACACGCCACCAGCATCAGGCACAGAGGCGCGCCGAGTGCCATCCCCCACGTTCTCGGCATGGTTACGACGCCAGGATCGCCTGAGCCCGCTCGTAGTTCCGCACGTGGGCGGCCATCATGCAATCGGCCAGGCGGATATGGTCCCGGAGCCAGCCGGAAAGGAACTCCAGCAGCAGCAGCGCCGCCTCGCTCTCGCCGCCCTCGATGCGTGGCGCGAATTCCTTCACCCTCTTGCGCACGGTGTCATGCTGCCCTTTGTGCCACGCCGAGGCTGGGTAGTTGGTGGAACGCATCAGGCGCTCCTCGTGCGCAAAATGATCTTCTCCGCGGGCGATCAGTTCCCGCAGAATGGCCTGTGCCTGGTCCGCTGGCGCGCCTCCCACAACGGCCTGGTGCAGCTCATCCGCCAGCCGGAATATGTTCTTGTGTTCGGCGTCGATTTCAGGGATAAAAACCGCGTGCATCTTGCTCCACTTCAAAAGTCGCACAATCGACCTCCAAGGTACTCCGTCCATTCTACCGCGGTTTCGGAGTTTCAGAGCTTGAATTGGTTACCGTGCCAGCAATTCCGCCGGTTGCGGCGCGTGCCGCTTGTGCTTGCACTCGGGGTTGGGACACTGCCACATGGGGCCGGCTTTGAGCCACTTCTCCAGCATGTAGGGGCTGCCGCAACGGGGGCACTTCTCCGCCACCGGCTTGGCCCAGGCCACGAACTTGCAGTCCGGATACCGGTTGCAGCCGTAGAAAGTCTTGCCCTTGCGCGAACGGCGCTCGGTGATTTCGCCCTCCGAGCACTCCGGGCACTTGACACCGATGGTCTTCTGCTTCACGTACTTGCAGGTGGGGTAGTTGCTGCACGCCGTGAACTCGCCAAAGCGGCCGGTCTTCAGCGCCAGTTGGCTGCCGCACTGCGGGCACTTCTCGTCGAGCGGCTGGTCGGGCTTCTTCTGCTGGCCGCCGATGGGCTTGGTGGTCTTGCAGTCGGGGTACCCCGTGCACGCGTAGAACGTGCCGAACCGGCCTTTCTTCAGCACCATCGGGCGACCGCAGTTCTCGCAGTACTCCTCGTCGGCCTGCTCCGATAAGTCGGCCTTGTCGACATCCGGCAGGTCCACCGTGAGCTCGCGCGTGTAAGTGCACTCGGGGTAGCCGGTGCAGGCGATGAAACTGCCGTGCTTGCCCCACTTGATGACCAGGGGCTTGCCGCACTTCTCGCACGTCAAGTCGGTGGGCTTCTCCATCCGCTTGATGTCGGTCATGTGCTCTTCGGCATGTTTCAGGTCGCGGTCGAAGCGCTCGTAAAAATCCGACATGGCGGCGCGCCAGTCGAGCTTGCCTTCCTCGATTTCGTCCAGTTCCTCTTCCATGCGCGCCGTGTAGGTCACGTCGAAAATGTCGTCGAAGCTCTCGAGCAGCAGGTCCGTGACCACCATGCCCAGCTCGCTGGGCACGAAGCGGCCTCCCTCCTTCCTGACGTACTCGCGCTCCTGGATGGTGGAGAGGATGGAAGCGTAGGTGGAGGGCCGGCCCACGCCGTCAGCCTCCAGCCGTTTCACCAGGGTGGCTTCGTTGTAGCGCGGGGGCGGCTCGGTGAAGTGCTGCTCGGGCTTGATGGCGCGGAAGCGCAGGCGCTCGCCCTCCGCCACCGCCGGCAACCGGTGCCGCAACTCCTCGTCTTCCTCGTCGGCCTGGTCCTTGCCTTCCTGATAGGCTTTGAGGAAGCCTTCGAACTTGAGCACCGATCCGGTGGCGCGGAACAGGTAGTCCGCGCCGTTCTTTCCCTTGGCGGCGACGTCGATAGTGGTCTGGTCGTAGAGCGCCGGCATCATCTGGCACGCCACGAAGCGGTTCCAGACCAGCCGGTAGAGCTTCATTTCGTCTTCGGCCAAATACTTCTCGACGATTTCCGGCGCGAAAGCCATGGAAGTGGGGCGGATGGCCTCGTGCGCGTCCTGCGCGTCCTTCTTCGATTTGTAAATGTTGGGCGAATCCGGCAGGAACTCCTGGCCGTAGCGCTCCGCGATGTAGTGCCGCGCGTCGCTCACGGCGTCGTCGGAGACGCGCGTGGAATCGGTGCGCATGTAAGTAATGAGGCCCACCGCGCCTTCCTTGCCGATCTCCACGCCTTCGTACAGCCGCTGCGCCAGCATCATGGTGCGCTTCACGCTGAAGCGCAGCTTGCGCGAAGATTCCTGCTGCAAGGTGGAGGTGATGAAGGGGGCCACCGGGTTACGCTTTTTCTCGCGCGTGCCCACGGACTTGACGATGTAATCGGCGCCCTCGAGCTGCGCCACGATGCCGTCGGCAGCCTCTTTTGCACCGATCTCCGGCGTCTCGTCGTTCTGCCGGATGAGGCGCGCGGTCAGGAGCGGCGGCTTCTTCGCCGCCAGGTCCACATCGATGGTCCAGTATTCCTTCTTGAGGAACGCGCGGATTTCGCGCTCGCGCTCGACCACCAGACGTAGCGCCACCGTCTGCACGCGGCCGGCGGAAAGGCCGCGCCGGACCTTGTCCCACAGCAGAGGGGAAATCTTGTAGCCCACCAGCCGATCCAGCACGCGCCGCGCCTGCTGCGCCTCCACCAGGTTGATATCCACCTGCCCCGGTTTTTCGAAGGCTTTCTGGACGGCCTTTTTGGTGATCTCGTTGAACATCACACGGTAAATGCGCGGGCCGCTTTTGCGATCCCCAAGTTCCTCCTGAAGGTGATAGCAGATGGCCTCTCCCTCGCGGTCCGGGTCGGCCGCCAGGTACACCTCCTGCACCTTCCTGGCGGTCTGTTTCAGATCGTTGATGAGCTTCTTCTTCCCTTCGATGATTTCATAGCGCGGCTCGAAGCCGTGATCGACATCCACCGCCAGGTCTTTCTTGGGAAGATCCTTGATGTGGCCGAGCGAGGCTTTGACCACGTACTCCCTACCCAGGTACTTGTTGATGGTTTTCGCCTTTGCAGGCGACTCCACGATTACCAGAGCCTTTGGCATAAATGATTGCGGATTACCCCGATGACGCTACCACACTTTAACAAAATTCTTGCCCGGCAGTTGCTTCACCAGGCCCAGCATTTCCAGCTCGAACAGCGCGGCGATCAGCTCCGAAGGCGAGGTATCTTCCACCTTTTCAAGCAGATCGTCCAAATGTGCGGGAGCGTCCACCTGGAGGATTTCGAGAGCGCGCCGGGCGGCCTCGCCCAACTCCGGAGGAGCGCCTTCTAATAAGGACGCCTGCGCCGCCTGGGGAGTTGCACCGCCTTCCGCCAGGATCCGTTCCCGCCCTCTATCGATTAGATGCCGGCGGGATTCGGGAGGAAGCTCCGCGATCACGTCGTTCCAGTCCTGCACCAGTCTGGCGCCCTGCTTAATCAATAAGTTAGGCCCCCAGCTCAGCTTCGAAGTGATGTTGCCGGGGACGGCGAAAACCTCGCGGCCCTGGTCCATGGCCAGCTTGGCGGTGATGGCCGAGCCGCTGTACTGCGCGCCTTCCACCACCAGCACGCCCACGCTGATGCCGCTGATGATGCGGTTGCGGATGGGGAAATTCTGCGGAAAGGCCACGGTTCCCATGGGGAATTCCGAAACAATGAGACCCTTCACCGCCAGCTCCGCGGCGAGCTTGCGGTTTTCCGAAGGATACACCACATCGGCGCCGCAGCCGAGCACGGCGATGGTGTCGCCGCCGGCCGCCATCGCGCCTTTGTGCGCCGCGGAATCGACGCCGCGCGCCATGCCGCTGGCGATGGTCAGGCCCGCGTGCGCCAGGTCGGCCGAGAGCCGCTCGGTGACCGCCAGGCCATAGGGCGTGGGGCGGCGCGTCCCCACCACTCCCAGCGTTATGGACTGCAACAGCTCCACCCGCCCGCGCGCGTACAACAGAATGGGCGGATCGAAGATCTCGCGCAGCGGCTGCGGATAGCGCGGGTCTCCCATGGTCACCACCACGGTTCCGGTCTCCGCCATCTTCTCCTGCTGGGCCACCGCGTCTTCGAAGGTGCATCCGCTGGAGATCGACTGCGCCACCGCGCCGCTCACCCCGGCCGCCTCCAGTTCCGTGCGCGAGGCGCGGAAGATGGCCTGCGGAGTCCGGAAGCGGTCGAGCAATTTTCCCGACGTTCTGGTGCCCAGACCGGGGACCAGTTTCAGAGCCAGCCAGTGAAGTTCCTCTTCCCGGCTGAGGACAGATGAAGGCATGAGGTTGGGCTGCTTGCTGCCTTCGACTCTAACAGCCGCGCGCGCCTGGCGCAACCCGGTTACACTGAGGGGAACGCGCGCATGAAGCAAGAACCATCGTTTTTCGAAGGAGAGGAGCCAGTCCTGATCTACATCGCGAAAAAGCTGCGGGACGCCTTGCGGCTGGAATCAATTTTCACGGCAGCCGGCGTGGATTACGGTGTGGAGGCCGACGAATATCGCGGCGGCGTGATCTTTCGCGCTGTGCGCGTGGGCGCCTTCTTCTACGTGCTTCCGAACGCGGTGGACGCGGCGCGGGGGGTCATGCTGCGGAACGGGTACAAGCCGCACGCGGGGGAGCCGGGGTAGACCTCAATAGGCGTTAAAACAAGATCTCGGCGAGACCTTGCTGCCGGAGTGCCGGGGATCGGCAAATTCTCCGCGACTTGCGCAAGGCCAAAAAAACTCTTGTAAGCGGACGATCACGGTAGTAGGATAAACTTGAGCGCAGTTAATCGACATGGCCTACCCAAAATTGACAAGGCTGGAACTGCAAGTCATGGAAGCACTCTGGCAAAAGGGCACCTGCTCCGTTCGGGAGATCCAGGAGACGTTTCCCGAGTCCGGCAGGCCGGCCTATACCACGGTGCAGACTACGGTCTATCGCCTGGAGCGGAAGAAGGTCCTCCGTTGTGTCAAGCGGATCAGCAACGCGAATATTTTCGAGGCTGCGATATCCCGCAAAGACGCGCAGCGACGGCTGATTGACGAGATGCTGGCATTAATTGGGGGCCGAGGCAAACTGGTGATGACGCATCTGATTGAAGCGGGCGAGATCACGTTGGATGACGTGAAAGAGGCCGAGAAGGCTCTGCGAAAGACCTCGCGGAAGGAGCAACCGCGATGACTGCTCCCGATCTGTCGCCTTTGGCGAATCACCTCTGGCAATCCACCCTCTGCGTCGCCGTGGCGTGGCTGCTGACGTTGGCGCTCCGCAACAACCGCGCAGCGGCGCGGTATTGGGTTTGGCTGGCGGCATCGGTGAAATTCTTGGTCCCGTTTTCGCTGCTGGTGGGCGCCGGTGGCCATTTGGGATGGCCAACCACTCCCGCTATTGGCCAGCTTCGGTTCCCCCTGGCAATGGAACAGATCAGTCAGCCCTTCGCGGCACCGGCCCCAATGCCTCTACCGCGTATTGGAGCAACTGCCGTGAACCCCGTGCCGGCCATCGTGCTCGGAGTTTGGCTATGCGGCATCGCGATGGGCACTGTTTTCTGGCTGCGCCGTTGGCGGCGAATTCAATCCATCCGGCGCGCGGCGACGCCGCTCGACTTGAACCTGCCGATACGAGTGATGTCCTCGGGCGGGCGTCTGGAGCCGGGCGTTGTCGGCGTTATCAGGCCGACTCTGTTACTCCCGGAAGGCATCATGGGACGCCTGACGCCGGCCCAGCTAGAGGCGATTCTGGCGCACGAATTGCGCCACGTTCAGCGGCAAGACAATCTCACAGCCGCGATTCACATGCTGGTGGAGACCATCTTCTGGTTCCATCCGCTTACGTGGTGGCTCAGATTGCGGCTGATCGAGGAGCGCGAGCGCGCCTGCGACGAAGAAGTGGTGCAAATGGGGCGTGAGCCGCAAGTCTATGCAGAGAGCATCCTGAGGGTCTGCGAATTCTATCTTGCGTCGCTCGCGCCTTGTACGGCCGGCGTCACGGGCGGACAGCTTAAGAAAAGGATCGAGGGCATTATGGCGAACCACATGGCGGAAAGGCTGAGTCGCGCAAGGAAGGCGCTACTCGCCTCCGCGGCAATTCTGGCCATGGTTGGGCCGATGGTAATCGGTTTGATGAATCCGCCACAGAGTCGAGCGCAATCTGGGGCGCAGCCGCAGTCCCGCCAGCCGCAATTCGAAGTGGCCTCCGTTAAGCGGAACACTGCCTGCGGGGCACGGCGGGGCGGAGCGTTGCCTCCCTCTCCCGGCCGGATCAACCTGGAATGCCAGACGCTGCTGGGTCTCATGATGACCGCCTATGGCGTTTTCGCGGATGGTGTGACGGTCAGTCCGAGGATACCCGATATAACCGGCGGCCCCGGCTGGGTAAGTTCCGACCCTTATGACGTTGCGGCCAAGGCCGAAGGCAACGCGCCGTTTCCGCAGATGGCCGGGCCGATGCTGCGGGCACTTCTGGAAGAACGATTCAAACTGCGGGTCCATCGGGAAACGAAAAAAGTTCCTGTGTATTTCCTGACAGTGGCGAAGAACGGCCCTGGGTTGGAACCGGCCAAAGAAGGAAGCTGCGTTCCGATCGATCCGAACCATCCGCCGGCGGCCATTGCGACGCCGGGCCAGCCTCGCCCTACTTACTGCGGGCCGAGGTTTCAACGCAGCGGGTCGACCGTGACCGTGACATCGCACGGGGCCACGATGGAGCAGTTGACGGAGGCTATTCTCTCCCGGATGGTGGACCGCCCGGTTATCGATAAGACGGGACTCGCCGGGCGATATGACTTTCAGATCGAGTTCGAGTACGTGCCAGACACCGGCGGCACCGGCGACGCCGGCGCGCGCCAGCAGCCGGCCGGCCCGGAAGCGCCGTCGATTCTTGAAGTTTTACAGACCAAGCTCGGGCTGAAGTTCGAGCCGGGCAAAGGTCCGAGCGAGATATTGGTGATCGATCACGTCGAGCGGCCCACCGAGAATTAGCCCGTTTGGGGGCCGGCGTCCGGCAGGCCTGTCCAACTCACCACAGGCGGCCGCGCCGGATGATACAATTTCGCACGACCTACAGATTCTTACGAGGTGATGAAAATGAAACTGCTATCCCTCTTTCCCTATGCAATCCTCTGCGCGCTGACGCCGCTGTATTCGCAGGCCCCGCCCGCAGATACCAGCATTCCCCATCTGGAGAAGCGCGGGTTGGACTGGGGGCGGATAGACCTCATCGCCCGTAGTGCCGGGCACCACCACAGCGGCGACGAAAACTCTGCGTGTCAGGCTCATCGGTGTCTCACCCAGCCTCAACCCCACCAGGGTTCGCCTTCGGCGAGATTGGCCTTCAAATAGCCTTCATCCAGCAGTATCCCCAGGCCGGGAAGCGAGGCCACCTGCATGAAGCCGTTCCTGACCACGGGAATGTTGCCCGCCGCCTCCGGCGCCTCGTCGTACCACGGCCGGCACTCGATCCGCGGACAATTGAAGACGCTCGCCGCGAATTGTTGTGAAGCCAGATTGAGAGCATAGCCGCTCACGTTGTGCAGTGAGATGGGCATGCGATAGGAAGCCGCAAAATCCGCCATGATCTTGGTTCCCGTGATCCCGCCCGCGTGGACCAGGTCGGGTTGCAGACAGTCGACGGCCTGATTCTGGATAAAGGGCCTGAACCCCTCTATGAGCGCTAAGCTTTCTCCTGTCAGGATCGGAATGCGCGAGGATCGCCGGACGGCCATCCAAGACTCCGAGAACTCGGGAGAGAGGGGATCTTCAAAGAAAAGAGGCTTGATCTCCTCCACGGCCTGGGCAAACTCGATGGCGCTCGAGACATCCAGTTCGTTGTGGCCGTGAACGATGATGTCGTAATCCGGGCCCAGCGCCTCGCGAGCCAGCGAATAGACCTGCTGTACCTTGCGAGCGGTTCGAGGCGTGATGGTCGGAAAGAACTCCCCGTTGCGAGCGCCCAGCGAAGGGTGAATATCGATCTTGAACGCCCTGAAACCGCCTTTGTATCCTTTCAATAATTCAGCCCTCTTTCGCCACGCGTCCTTGTTGAGGTAATCCTCTTGCGCTTGCTCCGGGGTCAGGTCGCGGCCGGGCGGCAGTAAGTGCGAATAAGTATCGATCTCGGTACGGAAGTTGCCGCCGAGCAGCCTGGAAACCGGCCGGTTGAGAATCTTCCCGGCAAGGTCCCACAATGCCATGTCGATCCCGCTGTAAACGTTGACATCACGCGGGCGCTGGGCATGCGCATAGAACATGTTATGGAAGTGAACGCGTATTGCCAGCGGATCCTTGCCGATCAAACCCGTCTCGCCGCCTTCGAGCGCGGCGATCGCCGCCCGCGCCTCCGGGCCGCCCTCGGAAGGGCCGTACCCGACCGGGCCGGCATCGGTCTCAATCTTGATCAGAGCCCGGGAATTTCCCCGGCTCTTTTGGTTCAAACGTATGGTCTTGATGGCGGTGATCTTCACCTCGCCTTGGGCGGGGGCCGCAAGGGCTTCGTAGTGGGCCAGCGATGCGCCGATCGGCATCGCCAGCGCGGTCGTCAGAAAGTTGCGTCGCGTAAGCACCATGCCTGTTGTCCTTCCTGGAAACTGCCAAAAGCTGCTGAATTCTATCACATCGGGCTGCTTTTTTGAAGGCCAGCCGCGCGGGATGATATAATCTCGCACGACTATGAAACCGCTAACCCTCTTTCCCTGTGCGATCCTCTGCGCGCTGGCTCCGCTGCGCTCGCAAACCACGCCCGCCGACCCGAGCATCCCCCATCTGGAGAAGCGTGGGATGGCCACACAACTCATTGTGGACGGCCAACCCTTCCTGGCTCTTTCCGGCGAGCTGAACAATACCATTTCCTCCAACCTGGAGTACATGAAAACGGTGTGGCCCATGCTGGCCAAGCGGGTTCACCTGAACCTCGTCCTGACGGGCATGGCCTGGAACTGGATCGAGCCCGAGGAAGGCAAGTACGATTTCAGCATCGCGGACGCGGCCATTGAGAACGCCAGACAGAACAACGTGCGCATCGCGTGGCTGTGGTTCGCAAGCTGGAAGAACGGGCTCTCGAGCTTCGCCCCGCCTTGGGTGAAGGCTGACCAGGAGCGGTTCCCGCGCGCTCAGATCACCGACGGCAAGACCGTGGAAGTGCTTTCAACCCTCGCTGAGAACAACTGGCAAGCCGACGCCCGCGCCTTTGCGGCTCTGATGCGCCACGTTCGCGAAGTGGACAAGACCCACCGGGTGGTCATGGTCCAACTGGAGAACGAAGTGGGCTTGATCGGCGACTCGCGCGACCGGTCTCCGTTGGGCAATGCCGCCTTCGGCAGGCCGGTCCCCAAGGAGTTGATGGACTACCTCCAGAAGAACAAGGATAACCTGCTGCCCGAGTTCCGCAAGATCTGGGAGGCGACGGGCTTCAAGACCTCCGGAACGTGGGAAGAGGTGTTCGGCAAAGGCCCCGGCAAGGCGGACGAAATCTTCATGGGCTGGAACTACTCGCGCTACATCAACCACGTGGCGGAGGCCGGCAAGAAGGAATACCCCATTCCGATGTACGTGAACGCCTGGATCGTCCAGCCCACCGACAACGTACCCGGCGATTATCCGAGCGGCGGGCCGCAAGCCCACATGCACGATATCTGGCGCGCGGGTGGTCCCCGGATCGACCTGCTGTGCCCGGATATTTACCTGCCCAATTTCGTCGAATTGTCAGCCATGTACAGCCGCTCCGGGAACCCGCTGTTCGTGCCTGAGTCGCCGGGCGACATCCGCGGCGCCGCCGCCGCCTTCTACGCCATCGGCCAACACCGCGCCATCGGCTTCTCGGCCATGGGGATCGACTCCATGGGGCGGGTCGAGGTGGAAGGTCCCGACTTTTTCCAGGAATCGACGCGTGGGCTGCCCCCAATCGAGGTGCGCCCGCTTCCCATGGCCTATGCGGCCCTGGGGCAACTCGCCCCCTTCATTCTGGAGCACCAGAGCCAGGGCACCATCGCCGCGGCGTCGGTGAACAAGGAGAATCCGGACATGCGGGTCAAGCTGGGGGATTACACCCTGAACGTCAGCCTGCAACGCGATCCCCGCACGTACAACGTGGTGCCCGATCTCACCGGTTACGGCATCTTCATGCTGGAAGGGCCCGACGAGTACTTGATGGCCGGAAACAACCTCCAGGTCACTTTCACTCCCGCTACGCCCGGGCCGCCCATCGCCGGACTTGCCTGGCAGGAATCGGGCCAGTTCGAAAACGGCAAGTGGATTCGAAATCACATTCTGGGCGGCGACGATTCGGTGCTGCGGTACGACATGGTCACGGTCGCGGCCCTGAACCAGTCGGGCAGCGGCGTGCGCCTCTCGGCCGGCGAGCGCGGTATCCAGAAGGTCACGGTGTACCGCTATAAGTAAGCTCCAGCGGCTGGCCGGATCTAATCCAGATCGATGTCGCGCTTGCGCGGCGTCTGGTCGGGGTCCTCTTTAGCGCGCTTGAAGAGTTCGTCGAACTTCTTCTCCAGCACTTTGCCGTGAGTCTTCTCGGCTTCAAACTGCTTCTGGAAGAGCTGCTCGCGGCGCGCGCCTTCGCCTTTCAACTTGGCGACCTCGGCCGCCAGGTCCTCAATCGGAGGAGGCTTCACCGGCACGGTGTGCGCGATCACCGCGCGCGTCTCGGGGTCGACCTTGAGAATCGCCTGGCAGCACGGACATTCGACCTCGAACATAGCTTTAGCCATAGAACCATCGTAATCGAGATCGCCGCCGCCGGCGCTACCGTCGCGGCTGCGGGGGAGGCGTCACGGGGATCGGGCTGGGCGGGCGCGATACCACTCCCTGGAACGCTTCTTCCAGCGATATGTTGTTGTTGTAGAGCGTCTGGCCCGTGGCGCGGTCCACCTCCACCTTGGCCTTGGCATACGCGCTCATGGCGGCCACTTCGTTCGATTCGGCGGTCACCAGGTCGCGCTGGGTCAGGATGACGTTGTAAGTGGTGGAGGCGCCCACCGCCAGTTTCTTCTGTTCCGCATCCACCGTCTGCTGCTGCAGGATGTGCTGTTTGATGGCCGACTGGTATTGCGCCCGCCCCTGCTGCAACCCGATCTGCGCATTCTGGACGTCCACGCGCACCTGGTTTTCGAGACGCTGCAAACCGAGCTGCTGCTGGCGCAAAGCCAGCGCGCCATTGATCAAGTCGGCTTGGGCGGCGCGATTGCGCAACGTAATGTTCAAATTGAGACCGATGGAGTAATTGGGAAAATTGCGCGCGAAAAGCTGTGCCAGCACTGTGCCGTAGCCGCCTATGAAAAAGGGATTGCTGCCGGCCCCCGGGCCCAGTTGGCCGGCCAGCGCGTTGTTGCTGAGCTGCCCCACCACATCCAGGGTCGGCAGCAGCTCGCTCTTGATCCCCCTGATGGCGATCTCCTGGTTCTGAAGCAGGATGCGGAGCTGCGCCAGCTCCGGCCGCGCCGATTCCGCCAGGGCCATCATGTCCTGGATGGGCGCGATCGGTTCCACCTCCGGAATCTGAATGTGATCGGTGAGGATGATATGAGCGCTCGAAACCGCGGGGATCAGCACACCGGTCCGGCTGAGCGCATTCTTGAGAATCGTCTCCTGCTGGAGCACCTGGGTCTCGGCGACCGTCACGGCCTGCTGTCCGGCGGCGATTTCCGCTTCCGCCCGCACAATTTCGATGGGCGCCATGGTGCCCACCGCAACCTGCTTCTTATTCTCGTCGAGCAGCTTCTCGTTGGCAGCCAGCGCATCGCGCTGCACGCGCACGTTTTCGTCGTAGCTCACCAGGTCCCAGTACAGATCCTCGATGGCGGAAACAGTGGTGATCACCTGCGCCTTGAAGACCAGGTCGGATACTTCCCGGTTGTTCTTGGCGATGCGGATCTGGGATTTGTTCGCCGCGAAGCCGAACCCTTGCAGCAGAGGCTGGGTCACCGTGAGTGAGAGAGCCGAACTGGTGGCGGGGTTCAATTGAGCGAGCGGGCTGTTAGTGTTCAGGTTGCTGTTGGTGAGCCCCAGGCTCACCTGTGTGCCGCTCACCAGATTCTGCTGGATGCCGAGAGACGTAGTGTCCACGTGCTGGACCAGCGCGGCAGTGCCGGTGGTGAACGAGGCGCTTTGGGGCGTCGAAATGTGCGCCATACCGAGTCCGCCAGTCAGCAAGGGATCGAGGCTCGGAGGGAGATACCCGATCTGGGTGTTACCGGGAATGACATACGACTGGAGGCCGGCGGAGGGCGGAGCGCCGGCGACGCTGGCAGGAGGGGCGAACACGCTGGTGGAGACCGGGTTGGTGTATCCGCCCGATAGCGCGTGCAGCAGGTTGGCATCCGCCACCTGCGGCCCGTAGCGCTGGAGTTCGATATCCAGGTTGTTCTCCAGCGCCAGCGCGATGGTATCTTGCAGCGAAAGGTACAGGTTGCCACCGCGCAATAACGGTTCGAGCCGCCCAGAGTTGCTCACGTTGACGGGAGACGGCATTTTGGGCCGGTACGGCCCGGTGATCCAACCCAGAAAACCATGGCTCCCCGTGGATACGGGTTGCGGATGACTGATCTGGTCGGGAGCGGCGCTCCCCGGTCCCGGCTGATCGGCGGCCAAACCGGCCGAGGGAGCCAGCATCAAAAGAGTACACAGCGAAGCGATATAAGATCTTCTACGGTCCATGAATGTTTCCTAGGGTCCCGGCGTCGAGGGGCAATTTAGGGTCCTGTTTAAATTCAATGGTATAGTAGGCGTCTGTGACGCCACAAGCCGAGTCCGTCCTGGAGCTGTTCCGGTCCACCGGCGCATACCTCGAAGGCCACTTCCGCCTCACCAGCGGCCTGCACAGCGGCGAGTACTTGCAATGCGCGCTGGTGCTGCAACATCCGGCCGCCGCGGAACAACTCGGCCGGTCGCTGGCCCAGGAACTGCGCACGCTGGCGCCCGGAAAAATCGACCTGGTCGCCTCCCCCGCCCTGGGCGGCCTCATCATCGGCCACGAGGTGGCGCGCGCGCTCGGAACGCGCTTTCTCTTCACCGAGCGGGATGCCGCAACCGCGAAGATGACGCTGCGCCGGGGATTCACCGTGGCGCCCGGCGAGACGGCGGTGGTGGTGGAAGACGTGATCACCACCGGCGGCAGCACCGCGGATGTCATCGACGTTCTGCGCGCGGCCGGCGGAAAGGTCCTGGCTGCCGGCTCCATCGTGGATCGCAGCGGCGGCCGCGCCGACGTGGGCGTGCCCCGCGTAGCGCTGGCCACGCTCCAGATGGCGGCCCATCATCTTCAAGACTGCCCCCTGTGCGCGCGCGGCATTCCGCTGGTGAAACCCGGGTCGCGTCCGGCATGATGCGCCGCATCAAGATCAAGCTGGCCTACGACGGCGGCGCGTTTCATGGATGGCAGGTTCAGCCCGGCCTGCCCACCGTTCAAGGAAGCCTCGAACAGATCCTCTCGGAAATGGAAGGCCGGCCGGTCGATGTAGCCGGCTCCGGCCGGACCGACGCCGGAGCGCACGCCCTCGAGCAGGTGGCCGCCTTCACCATCGCCAACCCCATCCCGCTCGCCAACTTGCGGCGAGCCGTCAACCGGCTGCTGCCGCCCTCCATCCGGGTACTCTCGGCCGAAGAGGTTCACGCCGATTTCCATCCGCGCTTCGATGCCAAGGCCAAAACTTATGAGTACCGCATCCTGCGCGATGAGGTTTGTAGCCCGTTCGATTGGCCCTACGTGCATCATTATCCTTATCCGCTGGATGAGGAGCGCATGATTCAGTTGGCCGCGGTTTTCAACGGCGAGCACGATTTCACGCCGTTCTCCGCGTCGGACGACCGTGATGCCGAGGCAAGAACCAAAGTGCGAACGGTGTTCTCTTCCGCTCTGGAGCGGCGCGGCCCGCGGCTGATCTATGGCATCCGAGGCAGCGGATTCCTGAAGCACATGGTGCGCAACATCGTGGGCACGCTGATTGAGGCGGGCAAGGGCAACGTTGCGGATTTGAGAGTGCTGCCCGCGGAATCCGGGCCGACCGCGCCGGCCAAGGGACTCTTCCTGGTGAGCGTGGAATACTGAGGCTATGCAGGCACGAACTGCGCCGCCTCGCTATCCGCTATACTTGAATCAGTGCGATTCTGTCTGTGTCTTCTGATGTTCTCCGCGGCTTCCGTGTCGGCCGCCGATTCGCACCCGGGCGAGACCTTGCGCGGCAAGCTGGTGCTCGGCAACGGCAAGCCGCCGGCTGTGGAAACGGCGGACCACAAGCGCGTGATTCTCGATGGAGACGAGCCTACCCGCCAGGTCCTCGGCGATCGGCGGCTGAACGGCTTCGAGGTGGAGGCCAAGGGCCGCTTCACCGCACCGGATCGCTTCCTGATCGACCCGATTCACACGCGCGGTTTGCTGGTCCGGCAGGGTGGTAAGCTCAGAATGATTACCTATTGGTGCGACACATGTTCCATTCGCTCTTACACTCCCGGACCCTGCGTGTGCTGCCAGCGGGAGACCACGCTGGATTTGCGCGACCCCGACGAACCCTGAAGTTCGCAGCGCTCGTGCTGCTTTTCCCCCTCATAATTCAGGCTGCCGACTACTCCGCCAAGAGAGTCGTGCTTGACGGCGTCGAAGTGGTGCAACTAGCCGACGCCGCGCGCCACATCGAAGTGTCGATCGCAGTCTCGGTCGGCAACATGGCCTATGAGATGAAAGACGGCGGAAAAGACGTTTTCTGCTCTCCTTCCCTCAGCCCCGGCGATCTCAAGACGAAGCCCACGCTGTGCAGCATTCCATTCCTGGCGCCGTGGGCCAACCGCGTCGAAACGGATGCGTTTTGGCTGAATGACAGGAAGTATCTGCTGAACCCCGGCCTCGGCAACGTGCGCCCTGACGACCATGGATTGGCCAGCCATGGGTTTCTCATGCGTTCGACGGCGTGGACCCTGGTCTCGGTTCGTGCGGATAAGCACTCGGCCTCCTCCACCAGCCGGCTGGAGTTCTGGAAACACCCCGAGATGATGGCGCAGTTCCCCTTCGCCCACACCATCACCATGACCTACCGGCTGGCAGACGGCGCGCTGGAAGTGGAGACCACGTTACAGAATGAGTCCGTCGAGCCGATGCCCGTGGCCATCGGCTATCACCCCTGCTACCAGGTGCACGACGCCCCACGCGACCAATGGAAGGTACACCTGGGGGCGCGCGACCACCTCGTGCTGACCAACCTGCTGGTGCCTACAGGCGAGCGCAAGCCAATGGAGTTTGCCGACCCACTTCCCATGCAGGGCGTGCATCTTGACGACGTGTTCACCAACCTGGTCCGCGGACCGGACGGACGCGCCCAGTTTTGGGTGGAGGGCAACAAGGAAAGGGTCACGGTCACTTACGGGCCAAAATATGCGGTAGCCGTGGTGTATGCGCCGGCACGGAACGACTCCGTCTGCTTCGAGCCTATGGCGGCGATTACCAACGCCTTCAGCCTGGCACACGCCGGAGTCTACAAGGAGTTGCAAAGCATTCCCGCCGGCGGTGAGTGGAAAGAAAGCTTCTGGGTTACGCCTACCGGGTTCTGAGCTATATTGGCCGGACGGTCATAGTAGTTCCATGCGGTACCCCGGCAGTACAAATTGTGACTAATGGGACTAGCTTGAGATCGAGCGCCATGCGATAAATACCACATGACCTACCGCCATATGGAGATGTGCTGCGGTTGTGGAGAGCCTCCCGATCGCATCGACGAAGTCGGTTTTACAGACGAACACGAACTCGTGATCCACTGGTGGTGTTTGCGGTGTAGAAGGGTGGTTTACGTTTCCAAGCCCCTTAGCGACTGCTGGCGAGACTGCCCGAAGCCGGATGTAAGGGAGGAAGAGGCGGAATCCGTTTATCAATCTGCCGACGCGCTGTTCCTGCAGAGTATCGGCGTCAGATTCCCCGACGACGACAAGCCGTAATACCCGCGTCCACAGCCGCGCGTTACCGGAAATTCTCCAGCAGCATCAGGTTGGTCTGGCTCTGGTCCACTCGCGGATACAGGATGTACTTGCCGTCCGGTGAGACCGAAAAGGACATCGCCTGAAAGAAGTCCGCGTCTTTCGTGCGGAACGCCACTTCGTTCCTGCGCGTCGTGAAATCGTAGAACGAAACCTCCATGGCGCGCGCGCCGCGGGCAAATTCCAGGTAGTAGATGCCTTTCTTAGTGGGCTGAATAACGACCCACAGCAGGTCGTGCTCGGGAATGACGACTTGCTCCTCCGCGCCGCCGTCCGCGGGGATGCGACAGATGGTGCGCCGATTGCGGTAGTACACGTACTTGCCGTCCACCGACGCCTCCGCCGCCCCGCTGCCCAGCGTATTGGTGAGCTGCCGCGGATTGCCGCCGTTGGCGTCGGCCTTCCAGATCTGGCCGCGCCATTGGTAATAGATCGACTTTCCATCGTGCGACCAGGAAGCGCCGCCGCCCAGCAGAACTCGATGGGGTTTGTCGGATTTGCCACCCGCCGCCGGCATGGTGTAGACTTCGGCGCCGCGATCGGCGCGCGCCTCGAAGAGCACTAAGCGCCCATCCGGCGACCAGCGCGGGCGGCTGATGCGCGGCCCCTTGAGGCTGGTGAGCTGAACGCGATTGCCGCCCTCGGCGTCGCTCAGCCAAATCTCGTCCGCGCCGGTCTGGTCGGAAACGTCCACGATTCTCTTGCCATCGGGCGAGTACGCGGGCGCAGTCTCGCGGCCTAAGGAGCGAATGATGGGGCGCTCGTCGGAATCCGGAGCGCCCAGCGCGGCCCGCCAGATAGCCGAGACCGATGGGCTGTCGGTGTAAGCCAGGCGGCGCCCCGTGGGCGCAATGGCGGGATAGTGCGCCTGCGCGCCGGCCATGGCGATCTCCCGCGGGCTGCCGCCATACGCAGGCAAGCGCCACAGCCGCCACCCGTTGGCGCGATTGGCGGCGTAGACCACGTCCTGCCCGTCCGGCGTCCACGCCAGTCCACGGATGGCGCGGTCGTCGAAGGTGAGGCGGCGCAGGCTGCCGCCCGCCAGGTCGCACAGGTAGATATCGGCGCTGTCGGGGCCAGTCGCTCGCACGAAGGCCAGGGTGTTGCCGTCGGGCGAAACCGCGGGAGTGGAATCGCCTTCCGAGCCTTCCGGGGGCTGGGTAATCCGCCGCACCGCGCCGTCCGCCAGCGAGACCAGCGCGATGGCGGACAGTTGTTTTTCGCCGGTCTCCACCACCGCCAGCGATTTTCCATCCCGCGTCCACGAAACCGCGGGCAAGGGCTGCGCCGTATCGGCGGGAGCACCGCCAAATTCCGCCACCTTGCGCTCCGCGCCTCCGTCCGAGGGAATCGAAATGTATTCCGTGCGCCCTTCGGCAACTCGCAGAAAGGCCAGCCGGGCGCCATCCGGCGACCATGCCGGGCCGATGTCGCTCGACTCGCCGTTGGTCAACTGCAAAGGGGCGCCGGACGGCAAGGCCCGCACAAACAAGTGAAACGCTTCCCCCTTGGAAGCACCGCGCGCGCTGTACGCCACACGCTTGCCATCCGCCGAAAACGCCGGGTAGGCGTTGGCGCCGGCATCGCTCGAGAGCGCCACGCGCTTCTGCTCCGCCTGCGGCCCGTTGGCCAGCCGTCCCAGAAGGGTCACCATTGCGGCTACCGAGCAGAGCGCTAGCGCCAGCAAAACTACTGGACGGCGAAAGAACGCGCCTGACGACATCTGTCCTGTATTATCCGATACGGGCGTGCCTCGGAAAACGTTCCGGCGTTGCGCCCGCATTAGTGCATCTGCGAAACTGACGTTTCATGCCTTTGAAATCCCTGCTGGCGCTCCTGGTCTTTGCCCCGCTCGCATCGCCCCAGAGCCTGCCCGCCAGGGAGACGCTGTATTACACGGTCGAGTGGCGGCTGATCACTGCCGGGAAAGCCAAACTCGAGTGGACCTCCGAGCCGCGGCCCGGCACCGGTCCGCAAGTCAATCTGCACCTGGAATCGGTCGGACTGGTGTCCAAGTTTTTCAAGGTGGAGGACGATTACAGCACCAACCTCAACTCCGCGCTGTGCGGGCAATCTTTGCAGATGACCACGCTCGAGGGCAGCCGGCAGCGCGAAACCAAAGTCACGTTCGATTCCGCCAGCCGCAAGGCCAGTTACCTGGAGCGCGACCGCGCGAAGAATACCGTGCTCGCGGCGCACGAGATCGATATCCCGCCGTGCGTGCACGATGTCATCGGAGGGCTTTACTTTCTCCGCACCTTGAACCTCGATCCCGGCCAGAGCACCGAGGTGCCGGCCAGCGATGGGAAGAAGAGTGTCATGGCCAAGGTGGAGGCGCAACAGCGCGAGGACGTCAAAACGTCCGAGGGCACGTTCAAGACCATCCGCTACGAGGTTTACCTCTTCAATGATGTGCTCTACCGCCGCTCGGCGCATCTCTACGTCTGGCTCACGGACGACCGGCGCAAACTGCCGGTGCGGGTGCAGGTGCGCATGCAGTTCGCCATCGGCACCATCACGCTGCTGCTGGAAAAGGAAGAGTGACCTGAGCTTTGAGGAGACCGCCGAAGCGCTGAAAATCTCTCCATCCGCTTCCGATTCTTAACCAAAGCGAGCAGCGAAAAACGGCTTGCGTCCGCCGATAAAGTACGTATGCCGACCACCGTCACGGGCGCAAGGTCGAGGCCTGCGAGTCCGCCGAACGAAACCGCCGCGGAGATTGATTTCCAGACCGATGTCGTCACCATACCAGTCAGGCTGTGCAATCTCCCTCCATTCAATCCGATAGCGAGCCAGGTGCTGGCCTTGACCGCGGATCCCGACATCGACTTGAGGCGCATAGCGAGAGTGATCGAGGCCGACCCGGCTTTCGCGGCCGACATCCTCTTCCTGGCGAATTCGTCCTTGTTCGGATTCCCATCCCGGACGCACTCCCTGAGCCACGCGATCGCTCTGCTGGGGCTGGACCGCATCAAAGCGCTGGGCGTGACGGTGGCGATGCGGGGCTTTCTCGGCACCCGAACCCCGTCGGTCCATCAATGCTGGCAGCACAGCGCGGCTTGCGCCCTGGTATGCGAAGAGATCTCGGCCATTTTCGATTTCTCCGGCAATTGGGCTTATACGGCCGGGCTTATGCACGATGTCGGCCGGCTGGGTTTGCTTAGAAGCTATGGGAAGGAGATGACGCCGATCCTGAACGGCCAGTACACGAGCGTGCAGGAAGTTCTCCAGGCCGAGCGGGAGGCGCTCAATGTCGACCACGCGCGCGCCGGCTCGTGGTTGGTCGGCAACTGGTGTTTGCCGAAAGACTTCTCCGAAGTCTGCGAGCATCACCACGACGCCCCGAACGCGAACGATTCCGAGATTCTCCAACTGGTAAAGGCAGCCTGTAGCCTCGCGGATGCCATCGGCTTTCCGGCCGTCAAGTGCCGGCAGCAACCCTCCTATCGGGACGCCCTGTCGACGCTGAAGCCGCGAAGGCCACGTAAGGCCGCGCTCCTGGAAGAGGACTTGCGCGCCAACGTGACCGCCCGGCTGGCAGCATTCGAACGCTAAGGCATCTGGCAAATAGCTGCCGGGTGTCGAGAATTCGACGCCGCCCTTCTGAGATTCCGCGGTGACCCTTCAAGTGCACAGCCAAGCTTTGCGCTATGAATAGAATCTAGATGAAATCTTCCGACCCCCGAACGCCCTCCATCCTCATCGCCGACGATCAGGCCGATGTTCTGGAGGCGCTCCGCTTCCTCATCAAGGGCGAAGGTTACCAGGCGGAGGCTGTGACTTCGCCCGCGGCCGTCCTGGACGCCGTCGAATCGCGCGATTTCGACGCCGTCCTGATGGACCTCAACTATACGCGCGACACCACCTCGGGCGCGGAAGGGCTCGACCTGCTCAACCGCATTCAGACCCTCGACGGCAACTTGCCGGTGATCGTGATGACGGCCTGGGGGTCGGTCGAGCTGGCCGTGGAAGCCATGCGGCGCGGGGCCCGCGATTTCATTCAGAAGCCCTGGGACAACGCGCGGCTCTCGGCCATTCTCAAGACCCAGATCGAGCTGGGGCGCGCGCTGCGCAAAGGGCAGCGGCTGGAGGCGGAAAACCGCGCCCTGCGCGCCGAGCGTTTCCCGCAGTTGATTGCGCAATCGGCCGCCATGCGGCCGGTGCTGGACGTGATTTCGCGCGTCGGCCCGTCGGATGCCAACGTACTGATTACCGGCGAAAACGGCACCGGCAAGGGGCTGGTGGCGCAGACCCTGCACTCGGTCTCGCTGCGCTCCACGCGCCCGCTGGTGACCGTCAACACGGGCGGCTTGGCCGAAGGCGTTTTCGAGAGCGAGCTGTTCGGCCACGTGAAGGGCGCTTTCACCGACGCCAAAGCCGACCGCGTGGGGCGCTTCGAAATGGCCGACGGAGGCACCCTGTTTCTGGACGAGATCGCCAATATCTCGCAGGCCTTGCAAGCCAAGCTGCTGCGCACCATCGAGGCCGGCGAGTTCGAGCGCGTGGGATCCTCGAAAACGCGCCGCGTGGACGTGCGCGTTTTTTCGGCCACCAACGCCGACCTGCACGCGGCGGTGGCCGAGGCGCGGTTCCGCCAGGACCTGCTCTTCCGGCTGAACACCATCGAGATCCGGCTGCCGCCCCTGCGCGACCGCCGCGAAGACATTCCCGTGCTGGCATCGCACTTCCTGCGGCAACACGCGGAACACTACCGCAAACCCCTCGCGGGCTTCGACGAAAGCGCCGTCAAGGCGCTGCTGGCGCACCTCTGGCCGGGCAACGTGCGCGAACTCGACCATGCCGTCGAGCGCGCCGTGCTGATGGCGCAGGGCGAGACCGTTCGCGCGGCCGACCTGGGGCTGCGCGCCGGCCGCGAAGGACCGCCCCGCATCGAGGAGATGAGCCTCGAGGACGTGGAGGCGCTGCTCATCAAGAAGGCGCTGGCGCGCTTTAATGGAAACGTGAGCCATGCCGCCAATGCCCTGGGTCTGAGCCGCAGCGCCCTCTACCGGCGGCTGCAAAGATACGGGTTGTGACCCCGGCAATCCCATGCCTTCTCACCGCAAATCCGCCAGGATCGGCTATGAAGGCCGCGTGGTGCTGCTGGCTCTGCTGGCGGGGCTGCCGGGTTCGGCCTGCGCTCTGACAATTCTGTGGACCGGCGACTACGCCGCCCGAACCCAGTGGACCCTCACCATCCTGATCGTGTGCGCGTGGCTGGGCTTCGCCATGGCGGTGCGGGAGCGGGTGGTGTTTCCGCTGCAAACGCTCTCCAACCTGCTGGCCGCGCTGAGGGAGGGCGACTTTTCGGTGCGCGGCCGTTCGCCGCGTCCCGACGACGCCTTAGGCGAAGTGATGCGCGAGGTGAACACGCTGGGCAGCACTTTGCGCGAGCAGCGCCTGGGCGCCATGGAAGCCACCACGCTGCTGCGCACGGTCATGCGCGAGATCGACGTGGCCATTTTTGCGTTCGACGAGCGCCAACGGCTGCGGCTGGTGAACCGCGCGGGCGAGCGCCTGCTGGCCTCCACAGCCGAACGCCTGCTGGGCCAGACGGCGGCGGAACTTCGCTTGGCCGCGTGCTTGGAAGGCCCGCAACAGAGCACCTTGCAGGCGGCGTTTCCCGGCGGCGCGGGGCGCTGGGGAGTGCGCCGGAGCAGGATTCGCGAGCGCGGGCTGCCGCTCGAGCTGGTGGTCGTCTCCGATCTCACCCAGGCCTTGAGCGAGCAGGAACTCGAAGCCTGGCAGCGCCTGGTGCGGGTGCTGGGCCACGAGCTCAACAACTCGCTGGCGCCCATTAAATCCATCGCCGGCAGCCTCGAGAGCATCCTGGCGCGGGACCGCCTGCCGGAGGACTGGCGCGAGGACATGCAGCGCGGGTTGAACGTCATCACGTCGCGGTCGGATAGTCTCACCCGCTTCATCGGCGCCTATGCGCGCCTGGCCAAGCTGCCCCGTCCGCAGTTGCAGCCGCTCCGCGTCGCCGACTGCGTGGGACGCGCGGTGAGTTCCGAGACGCGGCTGGCGGCCGAGGTGGAACCGGGTCCTCCGCTGACCGTCCGGGGCGATCCGGACCAACTCGAACAGGTGCTCATCAACCTGCTGCGCAATGCCACGGACGCGTCGCTGGCCACCGGCGGCGCGGTGCGCATCGGGTGGCGCCGCGATGGGACCATGATGGAGATCTGGGTGAAGGACGAAGGTCCCGGACTCTCGGGCACCGCAAACCTTTTCGTGCCCTTCTTTACCACCAAGCCGGGAGGCTCCGGAATCGGACTGGTGCTCAGCCGGCAGATCGCCGAGAGCCATGGCGGAGCGCTGTCGCTGGAAAACCGGACGGACGGGCCGGGGTGCGTGGCGCGCCTGCGGCTGCCGGCATGAGCGCGCGTTACCGCCGCGCTATGAAATTCAGCGAGATCCTGGTTTCCGCCTCTATCGGCGTGCCGTTCAGAATCGTCGGCCTGTAGACCCACTGCTTCACCGCTGCGATGGCGGCATTCCGCAACAGCGGATGGCCCGAAACCACCTTCACGTCCTTGACCTTGCCGTCCAAGCCAATCATCGCCGTGAGAACCACCTCACCCTGCGCGCCCGCCTGTTTGGCAATGGAGGGATATTCGGGGTCTCTGCGAACAAGCAATTGGGCCTGCTGCACCTGTCCTCCGTTAATGCCTTTCTTGGCTGTATTCGCCGCCTGGGCGGGAGTACTCTGCGGCGCGGCCGCCGGCGGAGCGGAAATCGACGGAGGCGGCGGCATGCTGTTCACACCGACGGGGACCGACGCCGACACCACTTCGCCTCCGCGGCCCACGTCCGGCGCATCGGGTAAATCCGTGGAACGCACCGGGCGCAGTCTCTGCGAAAGCGACTCGCTGTTGAACGGCTTTGCTGGCGTGGGGCTGGGCCGCGCCTCGGCTTGGGCCGCCGATTCCTCGCCGGACACGGAATCGGGAGCGCCGGCGTCGTTCGAAGCGCCCGTGGTCTTGGCCGGGCTTGGCGCCGGCGCGGTCTTTGAAGCCTGCGCCTCCTGGCCGGGTTCCGGCATGGGCGACGGCCGCGTACGCAATACCCGCACCGATTCGCTGGTGGTTTTCGTCTGGTCGGCTCCCGTGACCTCCATCCGGAAGACCACGTCGGACGTGGAGGGTGAATACTCGATGCTGCCGCTACGGAGCAGGGCGAGATCCATATCGACGTTCTCGTGCTGCGCGCCGTCGGAGATCGACAGCACGGCGCGCGTCGCGCTCTTGATGGCGTTGGACTCGCGGTTCCATGTCAGCATGAGTTCCGCACCCGAGTTCTCGACGCGCAAGGCCAGCGGCGAAGAATCCTGCTGCGGGGAAATCGGAGGCTTGCTGCTGCGATGCAGGAAGCCGGGATACACGAACAGGGCCACGATCACCACCAACTGGGCCGCTGCGAACGCCGCCATGCGCGCCAGTTTGACGCTGCGGTTCGCGGCCGGCGGGTCGGCCGCCGGCGGCGCTTCCACATCCGGAATGGGAACGCCCGGAAACGGGTCCAAAGCGTTGTTCTCCTGTGCCGGGGCTGGGGCTGGGGCCGCGGCCTCAGGCTCCGGGTTCTTCTCAGGGGCGATTTCCGGAGCGGGCACTTCCACAAAAGGAGGCGGAACCGGCGCCGCGATCTCCCGCCGCGAGGCGATCGGGACGATCTGCGCGCGCGCCTGCGGTTTCGGAACCGCGGCCTCGGGAGGCGCCGGCTGGGCAACCTCCTGAACGGTCTGGCGGGCCTCTTCAACCGGCTTCGAAGGCGTCAGTTCCGAAGACCGGAAAGGAAACTCGAGATAGCTGGCATCTCCCTGCACCGCGCCGTTTTCCCAGATGAAAATGCCGGCCGTGCTGGCCTTGGTGGCGAAGGGCCGAATCAGCAGCGCCACGTGGCTCGGATCTGAGAAGCGAGCCTTGAAAAGGGCCAGGTCGTCGGCGTCCAGCGCCAGTCCCTTTCGCGTGTGGCTGCGGAAGAAGCCGGCCACCACCAGGCCGCCGGCCGCGCGCCGCTGCTCGACGGCGCGCTCTAACCGTGCCATGTCGGCATCCGATAGCCGGTACAGCGGTCCGCGGCTGTAGTCGCACGCGACCAGTTCGTAATCTTCGATCGAGACCGCCGCCGGATCTCCCGGCGACACGGACCCCAACAGCAACCCGCCGATTTCCGATCCCCGCGAATGCAGCGAACGGAAACTCTCCACCGCTTCGTGGTCGAGGCGGTCGATCAGCGCGAAGGGGATTCGCACCGATACCGGTTTTTGCGGAACTGTCCAGGTGTAACAGAGCGGCGCGGAAGACTGCGGCTCGAAACGTTCAGCACGCACAGTGGACTCAGTCATGGGATAGCCTCCGTCGGTTCCATCCCCTCGGGGCGGCACCGACCCACGATGATTTTACGCGATTTTCTTCGTTTGAGACTACTCTTTTTCGATAATTTACGATGATTAACATTTGATCCGACTATTCGATAACATTAGTTATCAAAAGAATGTGGCCTTCGATAATATTCGGATACTCCCGCCATATATTCTAGTAATTTTAAAATAAGCTGCCTATAATTAAGCGGAAAATGAGCGTGAGAACCTGCTTGCTTTGCGGCAAGCCGCTAGGTCGAATATGGGTCGGAGCCGGCGACGATTTTTGTTCGCGCGAGCATGGCAACCAGTACCGCCTGAAACGCGGGATGGACCGCCTGACGGAAGCCAACAAGATCTCGAGCCTGATGCGCCGGCGCGAAAATCCCAAGCCGATTACGTCCGCCAGCCTGCCGCTCGATTCCGCCTCCACACGCCGCGATTTCCCGGAGCTGAAAATTGCGGCCGCCGGCGAAACGCATTTCCCGTCCTTGCGACCGCTTTCCGTGTCTTCGACGCCGCGAATCGCGCCGGTCTCCGAGCGCTATGTGCCGCCGCGTTTGCCGCCGCTGGCCGGGTTTTCCGAGCCGCGGCGGCCGGATTCCTCGTTGCTCCGTCTCTCCGCGCGCGATACCGCGCCTGTGGCGCCAGCGCGAAGCGTCGCGTTGCCGGCGCGAATCCCGCGGGCTCGAGCCGCGCTGCTCCGCGACCGCATACTCGGGACCGGCGGCGAACCCCAATGGTTCGGCGCCCTCCGGTACGCTGGCATTCGCGCCCATGCCGGCTTGGGCGGCATCGCCCCGTCCCGGATCGAACTGCCGGGTGCAGCCTGCTTCCTTAATACTCACCGGCTGCGGGGGATCGAGGCGCCTCAAAGGACCGGCAAAGGGCAGGGATTGTCTCGCGGCTTCGGATTTCGCCGGCCGGCGCGCCGGGGCGCCGTTTCCGCCCGGCCGCTGAAGGCGCGCGCGGCGCTGGCATCGCTGGCCTTGCCCGCGCGGCAGTTCCTGTACGTCCGAAAGACGTTCAACGGCCCCGCCGCGCCTCGTGCCATCAGCCGCAGCATCTCGACTCACCGGTTAGTGTATCCGTCGCTCATGGCGCGCGTGAACGCAACCGGAATGAAGTGCCCCAGCGCGGCCCGGATCGGGAGGCGCAAGCCCTACAATGGGCCCGCGCTGGCTGTCCGCGAGTGGGGCACACTCTGGAACGTCTTTCGACTTGCCGGCTTTCCCAATCCGAGGCGCTTCGCCGCCGCGACGGAGCGGCGCATGCCAACCCCTTGCCTGGTGGCCCTGCCGCTCGCGCCGTCCCGCGCCAATGGCGCGCCTCACGTGACTCTGGCGCCCTTCGCGCCGCAGAATTCGCCGTTTGGATATAAGGAGTACCAAGAGAAATGAGCACCGTAGCAATCAGAACCACCGCCAAGGTAACGAGCCTCCGGACACCTCCACCGGAAAGTCCCGAAAAGAGCGCAGCCGGACCCAACGGACCGGGTTATCTGGCGCGCGCGGTCGCGCTGCACCTGGCCGGCCAACGCGAGGAAGCCCTCAAGCAGTTGCAGCGCGCCGTGGCGGCTAACGAAAGATCGGCCGAGATCTACCGCGCCATGGGGCACATCCAGTTCGAGCTGGGCAACTTCGAAGAGTCCGCCAAGAGTTATCGCACGCTGGCGCAACTCAAGCCCCAGTACGCCATGGGCTGGTTCAATCTGGCGGTCTCGCTGGAGCGCAGCGGCGTTTGGGACGGCGCCTCCGAAGCCTTTTACAAGGCATCGACGCTCGATCCCAAGCACCTGGAGGCCCAACTGGGCCTGGGAGTCTGCCACCTGCGGTTGGACGACCCGAAGTCGGCGCTGGCGTCCTTCGAGCGCTGCCTGGAACTCTCGCCGGAACACGAGGACGCGCTCTTCGGGAAGGCGGTCGCTGTGCAGTCGCTGGGCCGTGCGGACGAAGCGTCGCAGATCTACCAGCGCATTTTGAAACACAATCCGGAGTCCGAGGAATCGCTCTCTAACCTCATCCTGATCGGCCTGTCGAAAGAGAATTTCGACATGGTGCGTGAGCATTCCGAGCGCCTGCTGGAGCTGCATCCGGAATCGACCGTGGCGCTGGAAGGCCTGGCCGCCTGGGCCAGCGCCGCCGGGGAGCACGGGCTTACGGCCAAGTTCTGCACGCTGCTGGTTTCAGCCGTGCCGGGACATTTCGAAGGCTGGTTCAACCTGGCGCTGGCGCACCAGAAATCCGGCCGCTGGGAGCAGGCCGCGGAAGCCTACGAGGAAGCGCTCAAGCTGCGCCCGCAGTCCTGCGAGGCGCACACCAACCTGGGAATCGTGCGCGAACAGCTCGGCGACGATGTCGGCGCCCGCGCCGCCTACGACCGCGCTATCAAGGCCAACCCCGAGGCGCTGGCCCCGGTCTGGAACGTGGCCCTGCTGCTGGAACACTCCGGCGAGCACGAGGAGGCCGAGCGCTGGTACAAGCAGGTGCTGGAGAAGGCTCCCAAGGAGGATGAAGCGCGCTTCCGCCTGGGCTACCTGCGCCTCCAGCGGGAAGACTACCGGGGCGCCGCCGAGGCCTTCGAAGGCTGCCTGAAATACCGCCCGCAGTGGCCCGAAGCCTACGCCAACCTGGCGCTGGCCTATAGCGGCATGGGCGACCGCGATCGCGCCGAGCGCCTCTACGAGAAGATGCTCGACAACGATCCGAAGTCCATGGATGCCCTCCGCGGGCTGGCCGCGCTGGCCATCCAGGCCTCGGACTTCGATACCGCGCTGGAGTTTCACGTACGCCTGATCGACCTGGGCGAGCGTTCCGCCGAGGTGCTCTACAACACCGGCCTGATGTACGAAAAGGCGGGCCAGCTCGACAAGGCCGTCCGCCTGTACCGGGATGCGCTGGCGCAGCAGCCCGACATGCCCGAAGCGCTGCTCAACCTGGGCCGCATTCTGGAATCCAACGGCAGATCCGAGGAAGCGCGCGCCTGCTGGAGCAAAGCGCTGGAGGCAGAGCCGGCGCTGGCGCAAGGGTACTTCGGGCCGTCCATGGATTAGGGGGATAGGGGTCGCTGGAAGGGGTGGCGCCCCGACGCTTCCCGTGTGCTGTTTGTGGGGCGGGCGCCGGGCGGTGGTGAGAAGGGCTGTTGGCGACAGCTATCCGTTTTCGCGAGTCGAGGACGTGCATGCCCCACAACGGGACATGCGGCTCCCATTTGACTGGCGCACGCCTACGGATGCGAATCAGGCGAGCCTGAATCTGAAATCGTGCTCTACGCTTGGTGCGGCGGGAAGAGGGTGGAAGATTCGCCGCTGACCGTTCTTGATGTCCGTTTGGCGGGATTCGGCCAGCTTGAACTTATGTCCCGTAGAATTGAGAGATTCCAACAAGCCCGTGAGAAGTGCTTTTTGGTCCAGTCGAGTACCTCCAATGCGAATGACGATCTGCGCCGACTGATGAAGTAATGGCACGACTCCTGCCCATGCCTCACGCAGAAACTGCCAGTATGCCCCAGTGCCGCGGTGACGGTCGTCTTTCCATTGGCGGGTGACTGGCTTTGACGGGCCGCCGAGAAACCAGAGCCTGAGCCATTGGTCTTCGTGGTAGTCGGTGATGTCAAGGTACGGCGGAGAAGTGATGACAAGCTTCACCTTCTCCCGGTAGCACCGCAGCAGCGTGCCGACGCGGCGGACATCGCCCTCGACGACGCGGCCCCTTAAGAGCGGCAGCGGAGACTCATAGCGATATCTTGCAGCGGCCCGTAGAATAGGGAAGACGTCGCGCTCTGGAGGCACACAGCCGTTTTCCCGCCACCAGCGGACGGAATAGGCTGGTTTGGTGCTAATCGTCCGCGGCATGCGGTTGCTGAAGCATAGCTCCGTTCGGTGGCTCTCGCCGTGAAGGCAGCCCAGTGCGAGGGCGGCAATGAAGCAGTCTACGCGCTCCTTCCGCCAATCGAGCTTGCTCTTCAGAAAGAGCAGATGGCGGAGCGTCTCTCCATGGAAGCACAGGGTGAAGAATTCGTCTTCGACCTCCGGCGTCTTTGGCGTGAACCGTCGGCTCTTCGCTTCGAGGTCGACCAAACGGTGGAGGACGTCGGCAAGCGCCGGGGGATCGGCCTTGGCCTTCGATAAGCAAAACGCAACAGGGTTGGTATCGCAGCCAATCGCGCGGCGGCCGTTGAGCAGGCTCTCAAATACCGTGGTGCCTCGCCCGGAAAACGGATCGAGGATGATATCGTCGCGCTTCGACCAGGCCAGCACATTGCGGCGCACGAACGCTTCTGGAAACATCGCGAAGTATGGGCAGATAGAGTGGAACCGGTGGCGCGCGCTCATGCTTCACGCAGCCTTTCCGTGTATTTATTGACCCACGTTACGACTTTAGTGATGTCAGACACACGTTCGATGTCCTGTTCGCCGTTTGCCGCTACGTGAAGGCCATCGGCGACGTGCTTCGCGATGCGATCCCGATAGAACAGGTTGCCGTACCGGTAGCCGTTGCTCGACATGTAGTCCTTCAGCACAACTTCGTAAGTGGTGCCATCTCCGGGATCGTGAGGTTCAAGGCCGAAGGGCATGAACATCGCGTCGTGAGGTGGAGATGCCGGCTTGTGGGTGAACCAGTAATCGTGAAAATGCCTGCGGTCCGTTACCACGCTCTTCCCTTCCCAATCCTTACCGGACGCAACCTGGCCAATCAAATACAAAGTGCAGGGGAGATTGTCTATCGAGCGCCGCCATGCGATGACATCGATACCGTTGTCCTTGACATTTAGTGTGGCGGAAGCTCGGGGTCTCGCGTGGGGCTCCCCGTCACCAAAAAGCCTGTAGGCGCGACGGAGTGCCTTGAGGAAGGTTGCCCCATCGGGACGTGGAAACCCAAAGGATATCGATGGCCCCTGGACGAAGCCGCCCGCTGCGACGGTTGCACATGCCTGAAACAGATCGCGGACTCTATTGGTGAGTTTGGGAGCAAGGGATTTCGGGATGATCGTGCGATCGTACGCATGGGAGAGAAACAGGCAAAACAGATATACCGACCCGGCCCTTGTCAGAGGCGTGACGAACTGCATGGATCGACCCTTGGCGTCAATCCTGAACGGATAGTCGTCTCCAATATTCTTAAGCCTGCGCGCAATCTCCTCCTGTGCGTAGAGCACGATCCTGTCCTCCCGGATGTCTTCGTCCGAGATATCCTGAAGCTGTTCGTCTTCGGCGACCAGCGCAGCGGAAACCAGCGTTCCGAACCCGATCCGTCCATCGGGTGAACTGATGGCGTTCAACTCAAGCCAATCGGCAAGCTTTGTCCTGTGGACCGTCGTGTCCGGTATCGCAAGCACAGGGTTATTTCTTGCCTTTCGGCAATGCGCCCTTCCTTGCCATCGAAGACATACTGTAATAGAGCTGCTCGCTGGTATCGCGGAGATCATGGCCTATCTCAAGCAGCGTGGAATCGGTCGGATCGTAGCCGGCGATTTGCGACATAGCGGTCTCGGCTTCCTGCTTGGCGTTAATCAGTGCGCCCTCGAAACGCGTACCTTTACGCTCTATCTCAGCGCGTGCCTCCCGGAGGTCATTGCGCAACAGCATGATTGTCCGTGCCCGGGGGTTTGTGAGGACAGCCGCCAGATCCTTGATGTCGGGATTCTGGGAGTTGATGACGGGCTTGATATCATCGGATTTCGAGCCGTAAAGCCAGACCATAACCCTCTGGAGGTTTTCAAGATTCTGTTTGGGGACGGGATCTGGCTTCGGTTCTTCATCGCGCCATTCATCGGGAAGACCTAAGAACTCGCGGTAACCGGGCCGCGTCAGCGCAGTGTATAGATGAGAGAATGCGAACCTCTTGCCCGGGTACCGATCCTTGATGTCGAATACCTTCGATTCTTGCGCCTGATCGAGAACAAACATGCCGTTCACTAGTCGAACCACTGTGTCGTGACGATCACCGAGGCGCTGGGCGATCCTATCGATTGTCAGGCCGTTGTTGCGCTCTTTCTTGTACCAGTCCGCGGCGAAGCGCGCCTTTGCAATCGCATCCCATTTGTGAGGACCGTTGATATGCTTGAACCCGATGAAGTCTCTCGCCTGATCGGAGTTGGCAACCGCATATACGGTGACCTCCTTCAGGGTCTTGAGATTCTCTTTGCTGATCTCCGGAACCGAAATGCCGGTACCCTTTGCGAGTTCGGGCTTCTGCAGAATGCGAATAGCTGCGAGTCGGCGGTTACCCTCCAGAACCCGCCAGCGGTTCTTGATGCGCCGCGCTATCAGCGGCTCGATGTCGATGTATCCGTTTGCGGCGATGGATTGGACGACTTCGGAGAGATCCGCTGTGTCGGCGAGCGAAAGGATAATCTGGGCCTCAGTCGGATTTTTGATGCCGTCTTCAATGAGACGCGGGTTCTCCGGATCGAAATCCAGCAACTCCGTTGGCACCTTGCCGGTTTTCTTTGGGGCGATATCGGGGACGGGCATGACGATCCTCTGAGCCCGCGCGGCCAGAACGCTGCCGGAAATCAGCATTGGGCTACATCCCCAGAGCTCCGAGAAAATACACGGGCTTCGAAGTATGATCCTACCATCCAAGGCGTGTTACGTGGTAATGCAGACCTATTGAGCGTGCGGGTCCAGCTGGGAGATCGCTGCGTACCACGAATGGCTCATGAAAGAACACGTCCTCGCCGCAAGCAACGGTTGCGATACCAGCACTGGATTCCGATGAAGTAGCGCCGCGCGGGCCGGGCGTGCCCGGCCCCTACTACTGCGGCGGTTTCTCGCCCGGCCGCAAGAGCGTCGGGGCTTGTTTCTGTTGATCCTCCTTTTTTGCCTCGTCCTCGGCCGCCTTCTTATCGGCGGCCTGCGCGGCCTCGCGCTCGGTGGGCGTCATAGCCTCTTGCAGCGCCTTCCGTTCCTTCCGCTGGCGGGCTTGGACGTCCTTGGCGCGCTTGCCCAGGTCCTCCTGGGCCGCCTCCAGGCTGTCGGCGGTGGTCTCGATGGCCTGCTTCAACAGGAAACCGTAACGCTCGATATCTTTGGGTTGGCTGTCCTGGGCCTTCTGCAACATGGGAAGCGTTTCCTTCTCGACGGATGCCACGGCCGACAGGCCGAGCTTGATGTCCAGCCTGCGCCCGAGGGCTTCGTCGGCCACATCGTCCATGGCATCGATGATCTTGGAGTAATCGTCGAGCGCGTCGTGGATGAGGATCGAGCGGCCGGCCTTTTCCTTGGCGAGCAGGCTCTTGACCATTTCGGCGCGCTGCCTGGCGAAACCGGCATAGAGCTTGAGCCGCAGGTTGGGCTCCTGCGCATCCTTGATCTGGTCGATCTCGTCGGCGGTGAGAAAATCGCGGTGCGCGAGACCTTGAGAGTATCCCGGCGCCGCCAGCAACAGACACCACAGCAGGGTCTTCATTTTCGTTTGCCCTCCATCAATCCCAGCAGCAGCTCGTCGTGTACCTGCTGGACCCGGACCTTCACCTTATCCAGCAGCGGCCGGTCCGCGAAATCCATGTCCCGCTGGAAACTTTCGAGCCTCTTCGACAGGTCGCGCGTCGAGATCTCGGCCGGCTTGAACCATCGCGGACTGTTGCGCGGGTTCTTACCGGTTTTCATGAGGGAATCGTAGGCCAGGTCCACGGACTGCTGGATTTCGTCGACCGCGGCGGCGACCGCCTGGTTATCGCCTTTCCTGTATGCTTCCCGCGCGGCCTTCAAGGCCACGGCGGCGTTATCCAGCGCCAGTTTGGAGCGCTTTCCCAGGTTGGATTCCGCGAGCGCCGGTTTCAGGTCCGCCCGCAAGGACCCCGCCCACGAGTAGAAGAACATCAGCACCGCCGGCAGCAATCGCATCCGCATCATTGCTTCTCCAGCTCTCTCTGCAAGATCCTGGCCCTCTGCCGTGCCTGGAACTCCTGGTCCGGATTCTTCCCCTGGCTCATGGAGAGGAACCGCTGGTAGGCTTCCAGGGCGGGCTTCACTTGATGAAGCTTGTCTAAGATGATCGCACGAAGGAACCAGTTTCC
>JBEKTU010000051.1:0-37674 GCA_049515735.1 Bryobacteraceae bacterium | reverse complement strand
CGGCTGGCATCCGGCGCAGTGGGAGGACGCCAAGGCGTTGATCGCACTGGCACTTTGCCTGGGCGCCGCCCTGCTGGCTGTCCGCTGGTACAGCACGCGGAAGCCGCTGTTCTTCTTCCTGGCTTTCTTTTTCGTGGCTCTCGCGCCCACGTCGAACCTGGCGATTCTCATCGGCAGCATCATGGCCGAGCGGTTCGTCTATCTGCCTTCGATTGGCCTGGCCGGGTGCGTGGTTGCGGCCATCTACGCGCTTGGCCGGCAAGTCTGGCGCCAGCGGCTTTTGGTCATGCGAACCGCATGGATTGCGCTGGTGTTCCTGTGCCTCGCCTGTGCCGCGCGGACCTACGCCCGGAACTTCGACTGGCTCGACGAGCGCAGTCTCTGGACCAGCGCCGTGAACGCTTGTCCGGAAAGCGCTAAGGCGCACAACAACCTGGGAAACGCCTTGTGGCAGGTGCCCGGCCGGCTGCCGGACGCCTTGGTGGAGTATCAAGCGGCGCTGCGGATTGAACCCGATTACGCCGAGGCGCACAACAACCTGGGACTGGCGCTGGTGAATTCCGGAGGACCTTTGCATGAGGCGATTGCCGAGTACGAAGCAGCGGTGCGGATCAATCCTGATTTTGCCGAGGCGCACAACAACCTGGGAACCGCGCTTTCCGGACTACCCGGCCGGCTGCCGGACGCCATTGCCCAGTATGAAGCGGCATTGCGCATCTATCCCGATTCGGCGCAGGCGCACTACAACCTGGGAAACGTCTTGTTCCAACTACCCGGCCGGCTGCCGGACGCCATTGCCCAGTATGAAGCGGCGTTGCGGATCGATCCCGATTACGCCCAGGCGCACGCCAACCTGGGACTCGCGCTGGCGAATTCCGGCGGCCGTTTGCAGGAGGCGATTGCCGAGTATGAAGCCGCGCTGCGTCTCGATCCCGACCTTGCCGAGGCGCACTACAACCTGGGAAACGCGCTATCGCAAATGCCCGGCCGGTTGCCGGACGCGCTCGCTCAGTATGAAGCCGCGCTGCGGATCAGGCCCGATCCGCAGCTACGGGAAATGGTGAACCGATTGCGGGAGGGCCGAAAGTGACCGAGCGGGATTATCCTGTGCGAGATTCATGGAACTTTGGTCCGGTGTAGAGCAATCACATACAGGAGTACCTATTCATGCTTCGCAGGATTCTCGGACTTGGTTTACTCGGCATCATGCTGGCGACGCCGCTGATGTATTCCGCCCCTCAAGGAGCCCAACAAAGGAAGGGCCATGGGAAGGGCGGGGGCAAAAAGGGCGGGGGTAGGAAAGCTCCCACCAGGGGCGGCCGAGGCGGCTAGCCGATACCACAGAGTCTGTTCAATCACAGCGAGGCGCTCGGCGCCGGCTAACTGCCAGAGGGGCTCTTCCTTTTCAAAAGCGGCAAACAGTGCGAAGCTGAAGGTACATGAGGTCGCTGCCTCATTCCCTGGTGCTGGTTTGGGCCGCGTGCGCGATGCTGCGCGCGCAGGGCGCAATCGGGCAGTCGCCGGCGCCCGCTACGGCGCAAACAACGGCGACTCAGAATGCACCCGAGATGGCTACCCGCGATGAGCCCACGGCTTTCCAGGCCAAGGTGAATCTGGTCATGGTGCCGGTGGTGGTGCGCAATCCTCAGGGGCGGGCCATCGGAAACCTCAGCAAGGAGAACTTTCAGCTTTTCGATAAGGGCAAGCCGCAGGAAATCTCCCGGTTCACAGTGGAAAAGATAGGCGCGCCGGGTGGTCACGAATCGAAGGCTTCGGGAGACCAGCCGGCGGCGGTGGCGGAGGAAAAAGGGGCGCCGGGCGATCTGGCTCGCGTGCGGGACGCCGCGGACCGTCACATGGCAACGCTCGAACCCGCGGATCGGGCGGCGGTTTATGCGATGTCCGGCGAGGTCAGCCTGGATTTTACGGATGACCGAACGAAGTTGCACGAGGCGTTGCTGCGCGTGCGGCCCGGGGTCATGGTTCGCGCGGGCGCGCTCAACGATGTGGAACTGAGAACGCTCGCCTCGCTCGCCAATCTGAAGGAACTCATAAGGAGAATGGCGGTGGCGCCGGGACAGCGCACGATCATGTTTATTTCTCCCGGCTTCAACACCCTGGCGCCGGAGTACATGCAGGAAAAAACGGATATTCTGGAGCGCGCCATCAAGGCCAACGTGATCATCAGCACTCTGGATGCCCGCGGGCTTTATACCGATCCCGCTTTTGATGTCAGCACCCGCGGAAGCGGCACATCGCTCACCGCGGCGATTGCCCGCGCCGATGTTCTGGCGGAATTGGCCGCGGGCACGGGCGGAACATTCTTCCAGAACAGCAACGACCTGGATGAAGGATTCAGGCGGTTGGCGGCCGCGCCGGAGTATATCTATCTCCTGGGCTTCTCTCCGCAGAACCTGAAGCTGGACGGCAGCTTTCACAGTCTGAAGGTTACGTTGAAGAATGAGGCCGGTGTCAGCATACAAGCGCGGCGGGGTTATTACGCTCCGAAACATCTGGAGGATGAAGCGGAGAATGCCCGGCAGGAGATTGAATCGGCGCTCTTCTCACGGGATGAGATCCTCGAACTCCCCGTCGAAATGCACACTCAGTTCTTCAAGGCCGGCGACCAGACTGCCAGAATCGCCGTTCTGGCTCACTTGAATCTGAGACTATTCAAGTTTCAAAAAGTGGAAGGCCGGAACCATAACGAAGTGACCCTGGTGTACGGTCTGTTCGATCGCAATGGGAACTACTCGCAGGGGATCAAGAAAGTGGTGGAATTGCGCCTCAAGGATGAAACGCTGGAGCGGTTGGGCCAAGGGATCACGGTGCGGACCAGCTTCGACGTGAAACCGGGGACCTATCTGATCCGGCTGGTGGTCAGAGATGCAGAGGGGCAGAAGCTGACGGCGACCAATGGCGCTGTCGACATTCAGTAAACGGTGCCGGCAAATACTTCCTGTTCAGCCCTGTTGCGATTCACCCAAACCGCCGAAGATATGGGAGTGAGGTTGCTCCACTGTCTCCTGGCCCGCCTGCTGCCGGTCCGCAGCGCAATGGTTCCGCTCGTGGGACGGACCCCAGGTGCGTCTGAGCGACCCGGTTGGAGTTGGCCTATGATCGCGACACTACATCGTCTTCTTCTTTGCGTATTCCTGGCTGCCGCCGGCATGTGGGCGCAGGCCAATGGCAAGTTACAGATACACTTCATCGACGTCGGCCAGGGCGACGGGGCGATCCTGATTTCGCCCGGTGGCCAGACCGTCGCCTTCGATATCGGCCGGGACATGGTCGGCGGGAGCTGCGACAAGCCGGTGGCGTACTACCGCGAGCTTGGAATCCGGAAGCTCGACTACCTGATCGTCAGCCACTACCATGAAGACCACATCGGGTGCGTCCCGAGCGTACTGGCCTCGGTTAGCGCGGACCATGTGGAGGACCGTGGACAGTCGTACGACGGCACGTTCTACGATGAGTACGCCCGGGCCACCAGGGGGCTGCGCACGACCGCGCACGTGGGGGACACGATTGTCCTGGATGAGACGTCGCCGACGCCCGTGACCATCGAGGTGTACGCCGTGAACGCCAACGGCATGGCCACGACCAACGAGAACGACCTCAGTCTCGCCGTGCGCATTGCTTACGGCAGTTTTCGCGCGGAGATTGGAGGCGACCTGAGCGGCGACAATACGGACGACTACATCGACGTCGAAACCGGTGTGGCCGGCGCCGTGGGGAAGTTGGACGTGTACAAGGTACACCATCACTGCAGCAGCCACAGCAGCAATGACGCGTGGCTTGCCCAGACAAGGCCGACCATCGCCATCATCAGCGCCGGAGACGGAAACACGTACGGCCATCCCGCCTATGACTGCCTTGAACGCCTGCATAACGCCGGCGCCGAGACATATTGGACAGAGCTTGGCAACGGCGCCACGCCTGTTCCTGGATGGGACACAATCAGCGGCACGACCGTCGTCAGCGTCGACCTCGCCGCTATGCAGTACACCGTGGCTCACGGTGCGAAGACCGATTCGTATGCCCTTGACGGCCCGCCAGCTATCGCACCAGTAGCACGTTTTCGTTTTGCCGGCCACGACGCTCACTCCCGATAGAGGTTTGTTCCGACGGGGCAAGCCCGGCGCGTGTTCCGCAAGCCGCCGAACTGGAAGCCATCAGTTCAACGAACAGCGTCCCTGGCCTTGGGAGCATACTTCTCCCGTATCATGAACAAGTAAGAAAGTACGCCCGCCAGCAGCACGACCAGGATCGCCAACATGGGGGCTTCGTAGCTGCCGGTCTTCTGCAACAGCCAGCCAGTCAGGAGGGGAGCGACGATTCCGGCCACGCTGCACGCGCAGTTTTGAATCCCGGAGATTCGCCCGATGGCCGCGCCCGGGATCAGCGTCTGCGTGAGCGCCCAGTAGTTGGCCGTGGCCAACCCCAGGCCGGAGAGCGACACCACCGCGAAGACCAGCGCCGTTTCCAGCGACGACGCGCGCGCGCCTATCAGTTCCGTGCAGGCGATGGAGAAGCCGGCGATGGTGAAGCACTTCCGGACAGTCACGGGGTTGTGCCCGCGCCCAATCAACAGGTCCGCCGCCCATCCTGCCAGCGTAGCCACCGCGGCCATACCGCCGAAGCTGAAGAACGTGTAAAGGCCCATCTTTCCGAGAGACAGGTGACGCCTCTCCATGAAATAGGCCGGCATCCAGGTCATCGAGAAGTAGACGAAGTACATGTAGCAGAACGACGCGACGATGGTGCCCCAAATCACCGGGCTTGCCATGATCCTGCCGAACGGGATGGGCCTTGTGCCGTCCTTCTTCACGGCCGCCCGCTCGATTTGCCGGTCGTCATTCCCGACCAGCAGGAGCCAGGGCACCAGCCACAGCAGGCCGCCCAACCCGATCAGCACGAACATCATCCGCCAGTCGTACATGCCGATCAGCCACGCGGCCAGCGGAGCTCCGACAGCCGGCCCGATCTTCGTGCCCGTCATGTAGAGACCGACCGCCAGGCCGCGCTCTTTCTCCACGAAGTGATACCGTATCCACCGGTAGCTGGCGGGGGCCACAACCGCCTGGCCGGCGCCCAAAACAACTTGCACCACGATCAACTGCGGGATCGACCGCGTCAGTGCCGTACTCGCGGATGCCAGGCACCAAATCGCGAAGCCCAGGAAATAGGGAAACTTGACGCCGTACCGGTCCACCACCCAGCCGGCCGGTATCTGAAGCACGGCATAGGTCCAGAAGAACGCCGAGTTTATTACCCCCCGATCGGTGATGGAGAGATGAAAGGACCGGATGAACTCGGGCAGTGCCAGGGGAACCGCCAGGGCGGAACGCGACACATACGCGATGATCATGCCGAGGCTCAAGACCCCGATGACCGCCCAGCGAACCGCAGGAGCTTCGCCCGTGCGACTAGCCATAGAGTTCCGACTCTAGCATGGAGCTATACTCTGGGTCATGATGAGACGTGAGTTTATCGCCGCGGGTGGGATGATCGGGCTGCCGCTCCAGGCTCCGGCGAGAACCTGCTGGTATTCGAGCTGAAGCCGGTTTCGGAGCAGGTGGACCTGAGCGTGCTTCTGGCCGCGCCCGAGAACGACGGCGGCACGGTGGACGGCATCCGCTGGCGCGCCTGAAGTGTCACTGCGTTTGCCGCGCGACGATTTCGAACGGGACGGCCGGCAGAGTGCCCAGAGAAACGCGCTGCCGATTCGCAGGCGGCGCTCCGTTGGCGGCCTGCGCCACTCTCTCCGCGGAGATATTGACGATCAGGTTCCCTCTCAGGCCGGGTTTGGCTTTGGCGGCATCGCACGCGAGCACGATCTCGGTCCCATCCCGGCCGGGCGATGCACCCCGCAGTGCGATCCCCTCCGGCGGCTCGCTCAGCTCGTACTGGACCCTGGGCGCGAAATTGGCTGGTAGGGTCGGAACGTGAACCTGAAACCGGGCTGTGCCACCGGCAGGAATTTCCAAGGGTTCCTGGGAACTGACTTTGATGGGGACCCTGAGCATGGCCCCTCTTCGGACGGCGACCTTCAGGTCACTGGCGGGAACCAGATGGCGGTAAGCGAATGCCTGCATCATGTCGTCCGCCGGAACCGCCAGGCGGCTGACCTCGCGTCCCTGGATGGTCGCGCGGCCTTCCAGGCTCAGGCTCAGAGGCGCCGGCTGGGGCTGCGGCGGAACCGTCAGCGTGAGCCGCACCTCGTCCTGGCTGGCCGGCAGCAAGCCGCCGATCATGGTGAATCCTTTCGGAGCGCCCTTTAACGCCAGCGCGATGTCGCCGGAAAATCCATCCTTGCGCAGGGCATGGACGGTGATGGGAACGGTCAAGCCGCCGCTCACGTTGATGCTCGACGGTGTCACCCGCAGATCGAAATCGGGCCGTGGCGCGCTGATGCGCAAGCGATAGGCGTACTCCGGGCCGCCCTTCTGTTGGGCGTCGCCCAGGTAAAGATAGTAGGTTCCCTTGGCGGGCAGAGTGGTCAGAATTCGGGAATCCGCGTGGTGCGTTTCCAATCCCGCTCCCGGATCGTCGTAATCGTCGTTGAACGCCAGTTGCGTGCCCTTGGCGTCGGTCAGCTTGAGCACCGAATCGAGCGGGGAATCGAGCCTGCGCGCATAAACTTCGGCGACGATGGCTTGGCCGGCGCGGCCCTGGAAACTGAAGACATCCCAGTCGCCCGGTCGATCGATGCGCCCGTTCATGATGATGGGAAGCTTGACGCGCTGCGCGGCGGATGGGGAGTTGTTCGGCTCCTTCTCGAAGCCTTCGGGCAGAGTGTCCGCCATGAAAACCGTAGAGTTCAAAATCTGTTTTCCTTTTTGCAGGGTCAGCGGATAGATGCCGGGCGCTTTGCCTTTGGCATCCATCGTCAGCTTGCTCACGGGGAGGTTCCAGCCCGCAAGCTGGACTTTGGTTTTGGCGCCGGCGCGGCCGCCCAGCGGGAAGGCGCTGGTCACAAACGGCAGCTCGCCGATGGCTATGCGATACACGAAATCCTCACGCCCCCGGTAGAGGGCGTCCCTGATCTCGATGGTGTATTCGCCATCCCTGGGGACGGCATAGTGAAGGACGGGATCGGGATGGAAACGGTAGTCGTCGTCATACGCCAGTTCATTGCCGTTGGCATCGTAAAGCGTCAGAACAGCCTGAAACCAGCCCGGAACCGCGTCGGCCAGATACGGGATCAATTCGCGTGCGCTGGCCGCAATCACCAGCTCCTGACCTTGATGCGCCTGGAACCGGTACCGGTCGGCTTCGCCGGGTGTGAACGGCTCGCCCGAACGCGCCTGGGGCCGCGGCAGACCGGGCTTGATCCGACCGTTTACCGTGGCCGGCAGCGTGATGCGCATGTCGGTGGGAGGCTGGCTGATTTGTACCTGAGCCGGTTGATTGGCGTTCGGTTGAACCACGCCGATGGATTCCTTCTCCGTGAATTCAGGCAGTTGGCCGACGCAGAAGACCAGCGGATTCGACAACCCTTGCGGCGTTGCCACCCTTAACTCGCGCTTGCCTGGCGCCGCGCCGGGAGCGATGGTGATCTGGAGCGTCACGGATTCGGCAAGCACTGGACTGGTGAGCCTCCTGGCGTTGAAGAGGAGAAGGGTAACCCTGGTATCGACCATTTCCTTCTGGACGGCCGCAGTCATAGGCTGCTTCTGCAACGCCTGCATCCGGTCTCTCAAATCGGCAGCCTGCGTCGCATTCATGGGCCTGGCGTAATCCACCACCGTGGCTCGAACGCCGCTGCCGGAAACGTACGCTGCGGAGACATTGGGCAGAAACTGTCCCCCGGTTTTGACTTGGAACGTGGTACCTTGCTGGCCGCCGGCAGGCAGGACATACGCGAGGTGCGGAGCGTTCTGCGCCCGCACAACCGGAACGGCCGCCAGAACAGCGGCCAGCCAGCATGTTCCGAGCGTCACATGATCTCCTTCAGGCGGCCACCCATCTTGATGCCGTCCGCCACGGTGGGCGTCACTTGGACGTCGAGTCCCTGGGAATTGGGCAGCTTTCCGTCGGGGTCGATGCCCAGCAGTTCATAGATGCTGCCGATGAGATCGCACGGATATACGGGCCGGTCCCTGACCGCTTCTCCTTTGGCGTCCGACGCCCCCACCACGTGGCCGCCTTTGAAACCGCCGCCGGCGACGAGGGCGCAGAAAACGTCTCCCCAATGATTCCGCCCGCCATTCCAGGGCGCTTCCCACATGACCTTGGGCGTTCTGCCGAACTCGCCACCCCACCAGATGATGGTGCTCGAGAGCAAGCCGCGCTCCGACAAATCCTGGAGCAGGGTGGCCATGCCTTTGTCCATCTGCGGCAGCTTCTGACGCATCACCTGAAAGTTCTGCCGGTGTGTATCCCAGCCTTCGTAATTGATGGTGATGTAAGGGACGCCGCGCTCCACCAGCCGCCGCGCCACCAGGCAGGACTGCCCGAAGGTGTTGCGGCCGTAACGGTCTCTCATCGCATCCGTTTCCTGTGACAGATCGAACACCTTGCCGGCATCGCCCAGGATCAGCTCATAGGCCTGCCGCTCGGTCTCGTCGAGAGCCTTGAGCGAGGGATCGTTCGTCAGGGCTTTCTCGAGCGTGTTCAGATTGTGAAGCAGCTCGCGCCGATCCTTCTGCCGCTGGTCGGAAACGCCCTGCGCGACGACGCCCTCGACGGCGAAGCGGGCCTGCGCCGGGTCGCCTCCGGTGGCGAAGGGCCGGTAGCGCTCCTCCAGGAATCCGTTCTCGGAAAATCGGCCCTGGGGTTGCGTCAGCACGATGTAGGGAGGAATCAATCCGCTGTATCCTGCGTTGTAGCCCCGGAGCAGCGAGACCACCGCGCCGGCGCACGGATAGAGCAGGCGTTCGCCCGGCCTGCGCCCGGTCTGAACCATATAAGACGCCGTTTCGTGAGCGTAAACGCCGTGCGTCATGCTGCGGATGATGGAGTACTTGTCGGCCTGGCGCGCCAGCAGCGGAAGCAGCTCGTTGATCACGGTCCCGTTCACGTTGGTCGAGATCGGCTTGTCGAACGGACCGCAGTAGTCGTAGCCGGCGGCGGGTTTGGGATCGAGGGTGTCCACGTGCGCCGGGCCGCCCCACATCCAGATTTGGATGACCGATTTGGCTTTCCCCGGTTGCGCGGTGGCGCGGGCCGGACGTCCGGCGGCGCCGGCCAGCAGCAGGCCGCCCGCTCCGAACAGGCCGCGGTGCAGCGCCTCGCGTCTCGAAATCCATACTGTTGCCATAGTTGTTCCTCGCTCAATGCCTGTACAAAAACTCGGCGCTGTTGATCAATGCCCACGCCAGATCCGCAATTGCCGGCCACTTATTGCCTTGGACGGATTGATAGTACGCCGCCACGGTCTTCAACTCTTCGTCGGTGGGGTAACGCGAAAGCGTCGCCAGGTAGACGCGGTCGATGGGGTCCCGCGGCTTGCCTCCGGGCCGAGCCTGCACCAGCGTCCTCAGCTTGGCGCTCTGCTGAATTTTAAGCTGAATATGACTGGAATTCAGCAGGTGCAGGCGTTGCTCGGCAGTCGGGTTGTTGTTGCGTTCCGATTCGAGGCCCGTGTCGCGGGGCGGGCGGCCGAACATCTCGAGAAAAGCGCTGCTGATGCTGCCATCCAGCAGCGCGGTCGCGCGCTGGCCCTCCGGCAGGAACGTGAACGGCTCCGGGATGGGGCTGGAATACTCCTCGGTGGTGCCCGTGATCTGGCACACGGCGTCGATCAGCGTCTCCGCGTCGAGGCGGCGCAGCGGATAATACGCGAAACTGGCCGCGCCCTGGGGATCGCCGGTCCTGGGAATCGAAGAGAGCTGGTACACCTGTGAGTTCAGAATCAGACGGTAGACGTGCTTGAGGTCGTAGTGGGCCGCGACCAACTCCCTCTCCAGGTAGGCCAGCAATTCAGGATTGCTTGCGGGGTTGTCCGGCCGGATATCGTCCGGTTCCTGAATGATGCCGCGCCCCAGCAGCCAGTACCAGATGCGGTTCACGATATTGCGCGCGAACCACGGATTCTCCGGCGCCAGGAGCCAGTTGGCAAAAACTTCGCGCGGGTCCTGGCCCGGAGCGAGGTGAGCCGGCGTGCCATCGGGGAAAACGGCCGGGCCCAGAGGGCTCCCCGGCGCACTCTTCTGGGGATCGAAGTAGACGATCTCTTCCTTCCACTCCGCGGTGGACTTGTAGCCGATCTGCGAGAAGAAGGCCGCCATCCCCTCCAGGCGCGCCTTCGGCCAGTTCCCGGCGCGCGCGCCCATGAAGGTCAACGCCACCGCTTGCGCGATCGTCTGCGGTTCCTTGCTCTGGACGGCGCGGTAGAAGTTGACCTCGGGCACGCGGAAATTGCTGCCGTTTGAAACCAGCAGCTCCCGCACGAAGCGATCGTACGGCAGGTTGTCTTTGATGCTGGTCCGAATCCAGCGGTAATAGGCTTGCACCGCGTTGGGCCACAGATTGATGGGAAACTCCGACTTGACTCGCAGCAGGTCGCTCCACTTCATCGCCCAGTAGTCCGCGAACTCACTGCGTTCGAGCAGGCGGTCGATCAAGGCGCCGCGCTTATTGGGATCCTGATCCGAGAGGAACTGCGACGCTTCCTCCGGCGTTGGCAGCGTGCCGATGACGTCGAGATACACGCGCCGGACAAACACCTCGTCGGAGCACGGATTGGCGGGCTGGATCCCCAGACGCTTCCACTGGTCGAACGCCAGTTCGTCTATTCTGCCGTGTCCAGTCAGCCCGGCGCGGCTCTCAAAGGGAGCCACGAACGGCTTGTCCGTGGCCGCACTGGCCAGGGCCGCCGTCAGGATCAGAATGGGAACGGCATTCACAGCAGAATCCTCTTATACCAACCCCACACCGCCGCCGAAGACTCGGCCGGGATGTTTTAAGATGGTCGCAAATGCCTCAAAAGCCTAGCACCACCAGCCGGCATGGCAATCCGCCAGTGGTCCTCCCTGGGTTGGGGGTGGCCGTGGGATTCCGCCCTGAGTTCCTGGATTTCGAGCGCGGGATTCACGTCGGGAATCTGGAAGAAAACGAACGCATCACGCGCATCCTGAAGCTGGCGCTGGAGGCCCGTTACGGGCAGCCATTCGTCACCGAGCGCTGGGGGCGCGGCGTCTATTGGCAGTGGATCGGCTATTTGCCGCGTGCCAATCGTACCGCCAAGCCCATCTCCGCCGACGTGAGCTTCGGCTGCTCGAAGTTCTTCCTCACGGTGGATACCGGCGAGCAGCTCTTCAAGTGCGGCTTGCAGGTGGAGCGCGGCTACGTGAAAGCCCCACCCGAGTCGGGCTACTGCCAGTTGCGCCCGGATTGGGACTGGCATCGGCTGATCGAGGCGCTCAAGCCCGCCGGCGCCATGGAACGGGAACTGGAACGGTTGGTGCTCCACGAAGGGTTCATGCTGCACGCGGGCGGTTGGGAGGAGCATCCCGTGTACTTCGCGCGCGCCGGCTATCCGGGAGTCCGGAAGCTTCGGCAGGTACTCGAATCCGCGCCTAAGAGCGGCTGGGCGGGCTTCCAGCTCTTCTACCCGATGCGCGAAAGCGAAGTGCGCGGCTCGACGGGCCTGGACCTGGTCGAATCCATGCTGGCGGTGTTCCGCGAAGTGACCCCCGCGATGAACCTTTGCATGCAGATCGAACTCGCGGCCAAAAGTTAATCTATCGCAACAGCCGTCCGGCCGCCGGGTTTGTATAGATTGAAGGAGGTTTTCCGATGAAGCCGCTGCTCGTAGCCGGTTGCGCATTGATAGTGGTCTGCGCGGCGTTCCTGACCGTCCGTGCGGGCGCTCAACCTGCGATCCTGGCCATTAATCCCCAATACGTGACGTTCGGAATGGTGGGCCTCGCCTCGGGCCAGACAGCCCGTTTGAACGCCCTCGCCCTTCCCGTGGGAGGCCCGATTATTGCGGGCGCATCCTGCCAGGTCACATTCGACTTCTATGACGCCACGGGCAAATCCCTGAAGACTGCCACACTCCCGGTGACGCAGGGGGCCGCGGTCTCCTACGACCTGGCATGGACGGAAATCACAGTTCCGACAACCACCCCTCCGACGAATCGCGCCGAGATTCGCGGCACCGTTCGCGCCGCTTTGGTCATCTCGTCCCCGGTCGTCACGCCGGTTACGCCGGTTACCCCCCTATACGGGTCCTGCCCGGTGCTGCCGACGATGGAGATATTCGATACGTCGTCCGGACAGACGGCGGTAGTGCTGCAACAGACAACGGCATTGTCCCTGGTAGTGCCGCTATAGCGAGCGCAGCCCTACTTCGTGATCGTGCCGCAAGCCATGCGGTCGCCTGCGTTGCCCGCGGGGTCCGACTTCATATCGTCGGCCTTGGCGTGGATCACCAGCGCCGTCCCGCCATTGACAAACACGGAATGGTCGCCAGCGCCCATGTTCACCCTCGGGTCGGCCACAGTGACTTTCGCCGTGCCGTTGGCCTTGACCGTGAAGTTGGGCATGTCGCCCGCGTGCGGTCCCTGCGGGTTATCCAGGCCATGGTGCTTCTGGTCTGGATTGAAGTGCCCACCCGCCGACGTGAATGCAGGCCCTTCGCACTTGGCCACCGAGTGGATGTGTATGGCATGGTCGCCGGGCGGCAGGTTCTTGAGGTTCAGCTTGATGGTCACGCCGGATCCGCCTTTACTCTCGGTCACTACGGCAGTTCCGACGCTCTGTCCTTTCGCGTCCTTTAGCTGCACGGTCACTGGCTTGCTCGCGGCGTAAACAGCAGCGGCGCCCACAAGACCGGCAATGGCAGCGATGATAGCCCCTTTACTCATTTTCGTTTCCTCCAAAGAGAATCGTCGCACAAATTCCAGTGCCGTGCACACCCTATCGTTTCCGGTTGCTATCTTTGTTACGGGAGAGCCAGATGAGGAGCGGCGTGAATACCCTCATTCGCAATGGCACGGTGGTGACCGCGCGGGAGACCAAGCCGGCCGACGTCCGGATCGAAGGCGGCCGCATCCAGGAGGTCGGCCCCAACCTGCCGGCGCACTCCGCGGACAATGTGATCGACGCCACCGGCATGTACGTGATGCCCGGCGGCATCGACGCCCATACGCACCTCGACATGCCCCTTGGCCGCATCGTATCCACCGACGATTTCGAAACCGGAACCCGCGCCGCGGCGTTCGGTGGAACCACCACCATCGTGGATTTCGCCATTCAGGACCGCGGCACGCGCATGCGCGACGCGCTGGATACCTGGTGGAAGAAGGCCGAGGGCCGCGCCACCATCGACTACGGCCTGCACATGATCGTCACCGGCCTGGGCGGTTCCGGCCTCGAGGACATGGATGACATGGTCAGCGAGGGCGTGGCCAGCTTCAAGCTCTTCATGGCCTATCCCAACTCCCTGATGGTGGACGACGCCACCATTTTTAAGGCCCTTTCACAAACCGCCAGGAACGGCGCGCTCATCTGCATGCACGCCGAAAACGGCGGTGTGATCGACGTGCTCATCGCGCGCGCGCTGGCCGAGGGGAAGACCGCTCCCGTTTACCACGCGCTCACGCGCCCGCCGCTGGCCGAGGCCGAAGCCGTGCACCGCGCCATCGCCATAGCGGAGATCGCGGGCGCGCCGGTCTACATCGTCCACGTCGCTTCGGAAGACGCGCTCAACCAGGTGCGCGAGGCCCGCGACCGCGGCGTTCCGGTTTTCGCGGAGACCTGCCCGCAGTACCTGCTGCTCTCCATCGCAGACCTCGAGCGGCCTGGTTTCGAAGGCGCCAAGTACGTGCTTACCCCGCCGCTGCGGCCCAAGGAGCACCAGCCGAAACTGTGGGACGGCCTCAAGCACGACCACCTGCAAGTGGTTGCGACCGACCATTGCCCCTTCTGCTTCGCCGACCAGAAAACGCTCGGCAAGGACGATTTCACCAAGATTCCCAACGGCGGGCCGGGCATCGAGAACCGGCTGCAACTGATCTACCACCACGGCGTGAACTCGGGGAAGCTCTCGCTGAACCGGTTCGTCGAGATCGTTTCCACCGCGCCCGCACGCATCTTCGGCCTGTATCCGAAGAAGGGAGAGATTGCGCCCGCGAGCGACGCCGATGTGGTCGTCTGGGACCCTAATGCCGCTCACACCATCAGCGCCGGGACGCATCACATGCGCGTGGATTACTCCCTGTTCGAAGGCTTCGAGGTCCGGGGCAATGCGCGCACCGTGCTTTCGCGCGGCGAGGTGATTGTGGATGGCGGCAAGTTCTTGGGGAAGGCCGGGCGCGGCAATTATTTGAAGCGCACTGCACGCGGTGGGGCCTGGGAATAGGGGGAAGAATGATCGCTACTATTCCGGCGCGTGAAGGGAGGCGGCCGCCGGCGCCCAACAGTTCTTCGGGTCGCTTCCCGGAATACCGGCGAGCAGGATGCGCCGGTTCCCGGCTGCGCTTGGTATCAGAAAGAAACCGTCTTCACCGCCTGCATCCGGGCCCCTATCGAACCCCTGAAAGAAGCGGTGCATCGCTTCCCACGTAAGGGGAGGGTGGTCTCCCTCCACCCACCACCAATGTCGGACAGGCCGATCGGATAAGACTCTTTTCGTGACCCAGACCTCTCCTTGATTGCGCCAGGCCGCCAACGCCGAGCACGCAAAGTCGGCTCGCCAAAGCGGCGCCCGCTCTCGAATCGCCGGCGCAATCAAGACGACCTCCGCGGTCGGCCGCCGGTTGACGGGGTCAAACGGAGCAGAATAACGCAAGCCCAGCAATTCATCCTGGTAATTCAGCACATAGACCCGGCTGACCGGCGGCCAGGCGGCGAACGCAGCTATCCGATTCGCATCTTCCCGAGTCGCGTGGTTCGCATCGGTCAGCACCAGGTTTGCAGGGACGTGCGCGCAAAACAGGGCCGCCATCAGAATCCGTATTCTGCCGCTGAATTCCGCGCTTCCAATGGCGTATCCAAATCCAAGGGAGACGGCCGGCAGAGCAGCCACATAACGCTCGGGGGAGCCGCTCTCAAAAGCCATGGCCATGCCGATATGAGGAAGTGCGGCCACCGCGATGAACAGCAGGAGCCTTCTGCCAGTACGGGAACTCCAAAGCACAACTGCCAGGCTGGCCAGCGCGACGTAAAACAGGGCCAGCTTGACCAGCACGGCCCGCATCAGGTCCGCCAGGCCCACGTTGGCGTACGGATCGCGAAAGACGAACCACTTGAACCACACGGCGTCGTTTCCTAGCTGGTAGAAGCCGCGCGCCATGCCAGTGGCCATGCGCAGCAGCTTTCGATCTCGAGAGTACTGGCCGGAGGCGTGAATCCATGCCAGCAATCCCGACCAACTGGATATGTGCGCGGCCGCCATTGCCACGAAATAGAACGCAGCCACGGTGATACCGGCCGCAAGACCAATGACCATGGCAAAGCGAAGATCGACCCTTGGCTTCTTTCCGAAGATGTCGAGGATGGGACGGGCCAGCAGCACGGCCGGCAACGAGACCAGGTTAGGAACCCAGAACAGCACTGCGAGTCCCGCCACCGCCCCGGAGAACACAGCCAGCCTCAAGGAGGACTTAGGACAAAATGCGGCCAGATAGAACGCCCATGTGCTACAGGCCAGCCCACAAAGATAGGGAGTGCCGTTGCGTGAGTGGTTCAATATGGGGTTAAGGCACAGGAAAGCACAGGTGACAAACGTTGCCACCCAGGGTTTCCCAGTCATTCGCCATACCGCGGCATGGACGATGAAACAGCACACCAATGCGCCAATGACACTCAGGCACACCAACAGAAAGGTGATGGACGTCTGCGGGTCGCCATCGAAGTGCGGGGACACTACAGAGAGGAAAAGTTGCGAAACCATCTTCCCCAATGGGCGCCAGAGAACATGCGCGAATTCCCAGATTTGGCTGGAATCTGTCCAACGGCGACCCAGCGTTGCCCTGATATCGAGTACGTACCAATACGTATCTGCTCCAATGGCCGCCGATTTTGTGAGAATCATCAACAGGAGAAAGACGACGCCAAGCACCAGCCGCGCCGGATGTGCCCAATCTTTTGAAGTCCAGAGCCTGAAGGGGACCGGGGACGCCGGCAGAGCAGACATAGCCTAACAGTATACAACCCCCGCAACTGTTCAGGCTTGCTGCTGCCGGGTGGGCTCGCCAACCGTGGTATATTGGCAGGGAAGTGGGACAGCCAACTGCCACTCTCGTAATTACTACCATCTACGAGGCAGAGGTCTTAGAAGCGTATCATCATAACCTCGAGAAGTTCGGCCACCTAGAACACATAGAAGTGGTGGCTATTCCGGATCGTAAGACGCCGCGAGCCGTTTTTGAGCGTGCGCGATCTCTCTGTGACCGACGTTTGAAGGTCCACTGCCCTACGCTTGAGGAGCAAGAAGTTTTCCTTCGAAGCGTCGGGCTCCCTCCAGAGTTAGTGCCGTTCGACAGCGATAACCGCCGTAACGTCGGCTACCTGTTGGCCCTTGCCTCCGGCACGGACTTTCTGATTTCGATCGACGACGACAATTACTGCACGGAAGAAGAAGATATCTTCGGACAGCATGCCGTAGTCTGTGGGGGGGCGGCTGAGCACACTGTGACGGCATCCGCTACCGGCTTTTTTAACATTTGCTCGCTGCTTGAGTTCGATAAGCCAGCGCCGGTCTACCCTCGCGGGTTTCCGTATTTCGCGCGGCACAAGGAGGAGAATCCCCTGCTGGCGCGGGAGTCTGTAGCGGTGCACATGAACGCCGGCTTGTGGACTCTTGATCCCGATATCGACGGCATAACCTGGCTGGTCGCACTGCCGCATATCAAGTCGTTTAAGGGCGCCTCCATCGTCCTGGCGCGGGATACCTGGTCGCCGATCAACACGCAGAACACAGCGCTCGCTCGCGACGCGATCCCGGCCTATTACTTCATCAAGATGGGGTATCCTATTGCCGGAATGCCGATTGACCGCTACGGGGATATCTTCTCCGGGTATTTCGCGCAGGCCTGTATCAAGCATTTGGGTGGCGCCGTTCGGGTGGGTACTCCCGTCGCGGAGCACCGGCGAAACAGCCACAACTATCTAAAGGACGCCGCCAACGAACTGGCCTGCATTCTGCTTCTGGAAGAGCTGTTGCCTTGGCTTCGAGAATTGCGTTTGTCAGGCGCCACGTTTATGGACGCCTACGCGTCGCTCAGCTTCGAGATTGAAGCCGCAGTGGAGCGCTTTCACGGCGGTTTGTGGACGGATCCGACCCGCGGCTATTTCCACCAGGTGGCTTACTATATGCGGTCCTGGCTGAGTGCCTGCCGGCGGATTCTCGGCAGCTAGGACGGCGGAATCTGTAAAGGAAACCGGTATCACGGCCGATAAGAACCACGGTGTGGTGCGCGACCTTCCGGCCGGGTGTGGTCCGGACCAGCGGCGTACTCCGCCGGAAAGAGTACTACGCCATGACTTTTTTGCTCTTCTTGATCTCCCTGGCTGTCCTGGACTACATTGTCCGCCGCCCCGAGGAGACCTCCGAAACAGGCTGGCAACCCCTTGCCACACGGCGGGTTGAACACCGGCCCGTGGATTCCGCGCCGGCCCTTGCCCCGGGACTGCTGGCTCTCGGCCAGGCTCTTGATCGGTACGGACTGGGGCAAACTGCTGGTACTGCGGTGATGACCCCGGAAGTACCCAATCCTCAAGCGGATAGAGTATGATACTTGTGTGCCCGAGCGGCCCAGAGTCAAGCTGCGCTGTTTGCCTGATGGCGACTTTCAGGAGGGGGCGGAAGTCGGTTGGGAGGGGCGGGTTCTAGAGGTCGATCTACTGGGCGGAAGAGAGGGCTTTTCACCGGGGGCGCCGCTCGAAATCGAGTGTGGATCGATGCTGTACCTGGGTGAGTTGCAGCATGGGAGCGGATCAACCGCCAGGATCCTGGTGGAACATTTTGTGGACCGCGCCAAGCTGGCTTCAATGCAGGATGCCTGGGGGTAAATCCCTCAGAAGGCTGCGCGCATGGGTGAACTGCTGTGGCTGGCCGGCAAGGCCTTCTTGATCGCTCTGATCCTCACCCCCATCATTCGGGATGTTTTCCGCTCTTATGACGTGGTCGACCGTCCGGGGCAGCGGAAAGTTCACGCCCATCCCATGCCGCGGGTCGGGGGAATCTCAATCGCCATTGCCTACGGGGTTTCCCTGCTCTCGATCGCCGGATCGGGCGACCCCCTGGCGGCCTCCATTCCGCCGGCGTGGAAGCTCATCCCCGGGGCCTTTCTGGTCTTTTTTACCGGTCTAGTCGATGATTTCCTTTCTCTGAAACCCGTCATCAAAGTTCTCGGCGTGATGGCGGCCGCCTCCCTCGTGTTCTGGAGTGGGGTGAGCATCGGAGGTGTGGCTCAAAAGTCGCTTCCGGTGTGGCTCGACTACCCGCTCACGGTGTTGTGGCTGCTGCTGACCAGCAATGCCCTCAACCTGATTGACGGACTGGACGGGCTTTGCGCCGGAATGGGCCTGGTGGCCACTCTGACGCTGTTTTTGGCGGCTCTGCTGCACCACAACCTTCCTCTGGCGTATGCGACCTTTCCGCTGGCCGGCGCGCTGCTGGGTTTCTTGTGTTATAACCTCAACCCCGCGACGGTCTTCCTGGGCGATTCCGGCGCGCTGCTGATCGGATTCCTGCTGGGTTGTTACGGGATGATCTGGACCCAAAAAGCCTCCACTCTTTTGAGCTTTCTGGTGCCGCTCCTGGCGCTCTCCATTCCCCTGATGGATGTGTCCCTGTCGGTTTTGAGGCGCTTCCTTCGCAATCAGCCCATCTTTTCGCCCGACAAGGGCCACATTCACCACCGGCTGCTGGATCTCGGGTTGTCCCCGCGGCAGGCTGTTGGGGTGCTTCTTCTGGTGGCCGCGCTGGTGGCGGCATTCGCTCTGCTGGCCAGCTCGTCGATCAGCGGCAATTATCAGGGATTCGTCATCCTTCTGTTCTGCGTCGCGGCTTGGTTCGGAGTCCGCCGGTTGCGATACGCCGAGTTCGATATCGTCGGGCGGCTGCTGTTTCGTGGGGAGTACCATCGGGCCATGGTCGCCAGGCTGCAACTCGAGCGCGTGACTACCGCGCTCGAACACGCCACTGACGATGAGGACTGGTGGAACGCGCTGGCCCGGGAAGGGAGAGCATTGGGCTTGGTGGGGATGCGTTGGACCGGCGCTGGCAGCCTGCGCTACGAACTGCTGATACCGGACGCCGCGCCCGCCTGGTCATTCCGTGTCCCGCTCTCGGAAACGGACTCGATGGAGCTGGAGGGCGCATTCGACGCGGCCATGGCATCCAGTGAACTCATTGATTTTGCGGACATGATCCGCTGCACTTTTTCCGCAAAACGGGGCCGGCAGCGGGCGGTGGGTGGGAAGACGGCGGATGTCCTACGATGAGCGCGCCTGTTCACAATCGCGTCCCATACCGGCTTGCGCTGCTCGATCTGCTGGCATGCGCCGCCGGCTTTGGATTGGTCTCCTGGCCGTATCAAGCCCTGGCTGGCGGAACCGGCGGGATTCTGGCCATACCGGTTTCGGCGGCGACGTGCTGGCTGGCGATAGCCTTTTCTTCCAACCTGCCGAGCGAAGGATTCAGTCCGCGGATCGAACAACTCTTCTCCGCGGCCGGCCTCAACCTGATGGTGCAGTATGGGCTTGCCTACGTCTTTCCGATCACTCCCGCTCCTTTGTGGGTGATTCTCTTCGGCACCATCATCGCCATTATGCTGATTGTGCCGCTTGAACGGCGGCTCGACCGCGCGCTGAGGCGCGAGCCAGCCGGGATTCTGCTGGTCGGTTTCGATTCCATGACACGCGCGCTGGTGCCGCCTCTGGGGCGGCGGATCATTGGCGTTCTCAGCGGCGATGCGGCAGATTTCCCGCCGGAATTGCCTCTCTTGGGCGATTCCCCCAGGCTGCCTGAAGCCGTGCAGGCCAGGTGCCCGGGCCGCATTGTGGTAAGCGAAAGGAACGGGCGCTCCCGAGTGCCGCCCAGGGTGCTTCTGAATCTGCGGCACTCCGGAATTGCCATCGACCAGGGGGCGGCTCTGTACGCAGACACGTTGTGCCGCGTGCGTTGGGACCGCCTGCAACCTTTCGACCTGTTGTTCTCATCGTCCATGAGCGCCAATCGTTCGGCGATGGCCATTCAGGCCGTTTACACAAACCTGATCGGCCTGGGCCTGCTGATAGGGTTATCCCCCGTTCTGGTTGCGATCGCGGTTCTGACGACTCTGTTTTCGGGCCGCGGCCCGGTTCTGGAGCGCATCGAGTGCATGGGATTCCAGGGGATACCGTTTCGCGCGCGGCGCTTTCGCACGCGCCGGCCGGACGGCGAATTTTCCTGGATTGGCAAGGCCCTATCCATGCTCCACCTGGTGAATCTCCCGCAGCTCATCAACGTCGTGCGGGGGGAAATGGCCTTGTTTGGGCCGCCACCGGCGCGGAGAGAGTTTGCGGACCGGCTCAGCCAGATCATCCCGGTCTATTCCCACCGTTTCACAGTGAAGCCCGGCATCCTCGGCTGGTCCCAGACGAACCTGCGCGGTGCGGGCGCGACGCCGGACGAGGCCGTCCGTCTCGAGTACGACCTCTATTACGTGAAGGAGGAGAGCCCTTCGCTCGATTTGGAAATCGCTATCCGAACGATATTCCGGATCCCATCCTCTTTCGGAGGGGCGCCGAAGCCCGGGGAGGCCGTGGTAAGTTGCTGATGCTGGCCGCGGTACTACTTGTCGTCGCTTCCGCCATGGTTTTCTACGTGATTGCGGTCTATCCCATTCTCCTGGCGGTTTTTGCGCGGCGCACGGCTCCCCCGGTGCAGAAGGACATGGGTTTTCGCACCACGGTTTCGGTGTTGGTAGCGGTTCACAATGGAGAGGAGTTCATCCGTGGGAAGCTGGAGTGTCTCCTGGGTCTCGATTACCCGGCGCATCTGATGGAGATTCTGGTGGTATCGGATGGCTCGACCGATGCCACCGAGGCGATCGTCGAATCGTTCGCCGATCGCGGTGTGCGCCTGATCCGCACGTCTCACGCCGGCAAGGCGGCGGCGGTCAATGCGGCGCTGTGCCACGCTTCCGGGGAGGTTTTGTTCTTGACGGATGTCCGGCAAGCGCTCGATGCGTACGCCCTTTCCCACCTGGTGGCGAATTTCGCCGATCCGTCCATCGGCGCCGTGACTGGCGAGCTCCGCTTTCTCGGTCCGGACAGGACGGGCGAAGAGGCGGACATGGAACTGTACTGGCGGTATGAACTCCTGGCGCGCCGCCGTCATTCCCGCATCGACTCGATCTTCAACACCACCGGCTGCATCTACGCGATTCGCCGCAGCCTGGCCGCGCCGATCCCCCCGGACACGCTGGCGGATGACGCCGTGATTCCCCTCAAGGCCTTTTTTCGCGGTTATCGCGTGATCTGCGATCCGGAAGCCATTGCGTTCGATCACCCCACGTCTGAAGGCGAGGAGTTCCAGCGCAAGCTGAGGACCCTGGCGGGCCTTTGGCAGGTGTACGTTCGCCTGCCCGAGCTGTTCACCACCGCCAATCGGATGCGGCTGCATTTCCTGTCGCACAAGTTCGCCCGGCTGGCGCTTCCTTGGGCTATTCTGCTGATGTGCGCCGCCACTATGGCGCTTCCCGCATCGCAGTTCCGCAGCCTCCTGTTGACCGACGAGCTGGCCCTGGTGGCCCTGGCGGTCTTGGATCACTTCGTGCCTAAGGGCTTTTTCCTCAAGCGTGTTTCCTCTCCGGCCAGAAGTTTCCTCACCATGAACCTGGCGTCGCTGCTTGCCATCGGGGTGTTCGTGGTTCCACCCGAGACTTTGTGGCGGCCCACCCGGGTGAAAGTGCGGCACTGAATGATCCGCATTCTCTGCATCTTCGGAACGCGCCCGGAGGGCATCAAGCTTTGTCCGTTGATTCACCGGTTGCGCGCGCGACCGGATGAATTCGCGGTGAAAGTCTGCGTGACGGCGCAGCACCGCGACATGCTGGACCAGGTTCTCGCGGCCTTTTCCGTCACCCCCGACTACGATCTCGATCTGATGGAGTCGGGCCAGTCGCTGGCCGGCCTTACGGCGCGCATTCTGGCCGCGATCGAACCCGTCATGGAAACCGAGCATCCGGACCTGGTCCTGGTTCAAGGCGACACCACCACCACGCTGGCGGTCGCGATCGCGGCTTTTTATAACCGGATTGCGGTGGCGCATGTCGAGGCTGGGTTGCGAACCGGCGACATGATGCAGCCATTCCCGGAAGAAATGAATCGCGTCCTGACTTCGCGAATCGCGACGTGGCACTTTGCTCCCACGGCCCGGGCCGAGGCGGCGCTTGCCGGCGAAGGTGTCGCCCGTGAGAGAATCTTCGTCACGGGGAATACCGGCATCGATGCCGTCCTGTATGTTCGCGATGCGCTGGACCGCGGCGCCCTGCGCGCGCCTCTATGGCCCTGGATGGATCCGGGCAAGCGGCTGTTGCTGGTCACCAGCCATCGGCGCGAGAATTTCGGGCCGGGCTTCGAGCGGGTCCTGCGTGCGCTATCGCTGGTGGCCTCGCGCCCCGACGTGCAGATCGTCTACCCTGTCCACCGTAATCCCAACATCCTCGGCCCCGCGCACCGAATACTCTCCGGCCTTTCCAACGTGGTGCTGCTCGATCCCTTGCCCTACACGGCGTTTGTGGATCTGATGCGCCGTTGCTGGCTGATCGTTACGGACTCCGGCGGCATCCAGGAAGAAGCGCCCTCGCTGGGCAAGCCGGTGCTGGTCTTACGTGAAAAGACCGAACGCCCCGAAGCGGTGGAGGCCGGCACAGTGAAGCTGGTGGGCACCGGCGTGGACCGCATCGTGGCGGAAGCCACCCGCCTTCTCGAGGACCAGGACGAATACACACGCATGACGCGTATTCACAACCCTTACGGCGACGGCCATGCCTGCGAGCGCATTGCGCGCGCGCTCGCAGATCCGGGGACCGGCACTCGCGGGGTGAAAGGAACAGGATGCGCACCATTGACAGCTTGACAGACCTGAGAATATCGCGTCAGACTTTGAGTTACGGCCTGCGGCAGGCTATTGGCGCAGGCAGAGGGAGGAAAACTCTTTGAATCTGGGACGAGTGCTCGCAGTATTGGCCTGGGCAATGCCCGTATTTGCGCAATTCGCAGGCCCCGCCATTCTCTCGCGCGGCGAGGCACCCGCGGCCATGGCGTCGCCAGAGATCGATTTTCGTCCGTTCGTCGATTTGAACACGGTCTATGACACCGGACTTTCCGGTGTGGCGGTGAATTCGCAGGGCCAGTTGGGGGACGAGGCGTATTACGGCTTGGAAGTCACGGCCGGCATCAGCGGGGTGCATAGCTGGAAGCACACCAGGATTGGCTTGAATTACCGCGGCTCCATTCGGCGTTACGCCCACAACACAAGCTTCGATGCGACCGATCAAACCCTGATGCTGGGGATTACGCAGCAGTTCTCGCGTCATATGTCCTTGACGCTGAGCGAAAGCGCCGGCTTGTTCGAGCGCAATTACGGTCTTCCCGGTCTCCCGCAGACCGTGCCCTTCGATCCGTCCACGACTTATGTCCCCACCACCGACTTTTTCGATAACCGCACGGAGTATCTCAGCACGCAGGCCAATTTGATCTATCAGAAGAGCGCGCGGCTTTCCTTCAGTTTGGGCGGCGACGGTTTTCTGGTCCGCCCAAGCTCGTCTGCGCTTTACGGGACTACGGGCGCCAGCGCTCGCGCGGATGTGCAATACCGTTTGACGCGCCGATCCACCATCGGCGTCAATTACTCATTTACCCACTACGACTATATCGGCGTACTCAGCAGCTCGGACATGCATGGAGTGTTCGGCGAATACTCCATGCGTCTCAGCCGCTGGCTGGAGTTCTCCGGGTATGGCGGAATCATCAGAATCGAAACAAGATTCATCCAAAACGTGCCCATTGATCCGGCGATTGCGGCCCTGATCGGAACGCCGGAGGGAACCGTGTTGCTCGACAATATCAACCATAGCATGAGCTTTAGCGGCCGGCTGTCGCGGACGTTTCCCAAGGGGGTCGTGTTCATTTCCGGAGGGCGGGGTGTGACGCCCGGCAATGGTCTGTTTCTGACCTCCATCATGAACAGGGCAATGGCGGGGTACAGCTACACCGGGGTCCGCCGATGGAGCCTCGGCCTCTCCGCGTCGTACCAGTCTAGCACCTCGATTGGGAATGTCGTCGGCAATTACGGCAACACCAGCGGAACATTGACGGCCAGTCGCCAAATCGTGCGTACCTTGCATGGGATCTTTAGCTTCAGCGCCCGTCAGTACAGCAGCGGCACCTTCAGTCTCTACAACCGGTTCATATACGATGTGCGGGTGGGCGTGGGGTACGCGCCTGGCGACGTCCCTCTTCGCATCTGGTAGCGGTCGGCTTTCAGCTTGCAGCGCCGCTGAGCGCGATTTCGACAGCCTGAGTGATGTCGTGGGCCGTAAAGTCGGGGTGGGAATCCTGTTCCGCTCCGTAGCCGGTCAGGACCAGGATGGTACGCGTGCCGGCGCGCTGGCCGCATTCGATGTCGGCGCTCTTGTCGCCGATGAAATACGACCGCGCCAGGTCGATGTCATAGTCTGCCGCTGCTTCCAACACCATGCCCGGCTCGGGCTTGCGCCGGGTGGAGGGCGCCGCCGGCGGGTCGGCGCAGAAGTAAGCCGCATCGATCAGGCCTGCTCCGGCCTGGCGCAACAGTTCCTCCTGAACGGCGTGGTATTGCGCTTCCGTAATCAGGCCGCGCCCGATGCCGCTCTGGTTGGTAATGACGAACGTGCGGAAGCCCGCCTCCTTCAGCTTCCGCAACGCCTCTGGAACGCCCGGGAAGACCCGGACTTTGGCGGGATCGCCGCAATAATGGACCTCTTCCATGAGGGTGCCGTCGCGGTCGAAGAATACCGCCCTTGCCCCGCTCATACCTGGGCACAGCCCGCCTGCAGCTCCGCCGCTGTCACGGTAGCAGTACCAAGCTTGCCTACCACGATGCCGCTGGCGCGGTTGGCTAGTTCGGCGGCTTCGGCGGGAGTGGCTCCAGCGGCCAGACCCAGGGTGAGAACCGCAAGGGCCGTATCGCCGGCGCCGGAAACGTCAAATACGTCCTTGGCGCGGGTAGGAATGGGGTACGGCTGAGAACCGCTTTGGAACAGCAACATGCCGTGCTCTCCCAGGGTAATCAAGACGCTCCCGGCTTTCCAAAGCTGAAGCAGCCGGTTCCCAGCCTCGAGCAGTGGCTGGTCCGAAAGCACTGGCACCACGGGATCGGAGGGCGGCAGGCCCGCCGCCATGAACGCCTCCGCCCGGTTCGGCTTGATGGCGGTGGCGCCTTGCCAGGAAAGCGAAGTGTGCGGATGCGGGTCCACAGTCAGGATTTTGCCGTGCGCATGCGCCGTCCGGCAGATATAATCCGCCAGCGGCTGGGTCAGCAGGCCTTTGCCGTAGTCGGCGACGATGATCCCATCCAGGCCCCCGGCCATGCCGTCCAGGTGCTTCATGGCACGCTCCGTCTGTTGGGGAGTCAGCACCGTCCTGCGTTCACGGTCCACCCGCACCACTTGCTGGTTCCGGGCGATGATCCGGGTCTTCACAGTGGTAGAAAAGGAGGCGTCCGGCTGAATCCCGGACGTATCGATACCGGAACCTTCCAACAGATCCAGCAACTGCCGCCCATGAGAGTCCGCCCCCGCGACACCCATGACGGCGACCCGATCGGTGAACTCCCGGACGTTGCGCGCCACATTAGCGGCGCCTCCCGGATAGTACGATTCTCCCGTGACGTTGACCACGGGAACGGGCGCCTCGGGCGAAATGCGCGACACCCTTCCCCAAATAAACTCGTCGAGCATGAGATCGCCGATTACCAGGATCCGTTTGCCGGCGAACCCCGTCAACAACCGGTTGAAGCGCATGATTTCGGATTCAGCTTGCATTCCCAGTTTCGCCGCCGCGCTTGCGCGCCACCACTACGAGAGAGAGCCCCGGCCACGGCATCAGCCCGTCGAGCCGCCTCCAGACCCATACAGTCTTGTCGAAAACCTTCAGCACCAGCTTGTTGATCTTCCTGGAGCCGAACAGCCGGCTATACGCCCACCATGGCGGCGCACCGACTTTATTGAAACTGTAAGCGGTTTCCACCGCGAAGCCATGGGATTCGAGCAACTGGCGCGCTTCCGGCGAGCGGTAGCGGCGCTTGTGTCCCAAGCTTCGATCGAGCGTCCCGAACAAACGCGGGCCGCAAGGCACAAGCACCACCAGCACGCCATTCGGCTTCAGGGTGGAGCGCAGAGAATCCAGCACGCGGCCGGGGTCGTCCAGGTACTCGAGCACATTCAGGCAAAGCACCGTATCGAAGCGGCCTTTCAGGCCGGCCAGGTCCGCCGGAACTTCGGGGTCGATGCGCTCGACCGCCACGTTCGGCGTGCGCAGAAAGCGATTGCGCAGCGCGTGGAGATGCAACGGATCTTTCTCCGCGGCCATGTAGAGAATCCGTCTCGCCATGAGCCTTCCGGCGATGTTCCCGATTCCCGCGCCCACCTCCAGGACTTCGTCGCCAATATGCGGCCGGAGTTTTCGCGCTAACCAGCTCAGATACTGCGGCGTGCCCGTGAGATTGTTGAGAACGCCGCGGCCATATGGGGCGGCATAGAGGTCATCGATAAGCCAGAACTTAAGTATGACGGCGAACGCCTTTAATCCGTCCTTCCAGCCGACCTTTTTGCCTTCTTCATAAGTGCGGCCGTGATAGCTGATGGGCACTTCGTAGATGCGCAGCTTCCGCTTGGCGCTCTTCATGACGATTTCCGGCTCGAAGCCGAACCGGTTGGAGCGAATGGGGATGCTTTTGAGGAGGTCCGTGCGGAAGACCTTGTAGCAGGTTTCCATGTCCGTGAGGTTGAGGTTGCAGAACATGTTGGAAACCAGCGTGAGGCCCTTATTCATCATGGAATGCCAGAACAGCAGGACGCGGGTCTGCTCGCCAGCCATGTAGCGCGACCCGAAGACGGCGTCCGCGTGGCCGTCCAGCAGCGGCCGCAGCAGGCGCGAGTATTCGGAGGGATCGTACTCCAGATCGGCATCCTGAATCAGGGAGAAATCGCCCGACGCTTCTTGGATTGCGGTGCGCACGGCGGCGCCCTTCCCCCGGTTCCGCTCATGTCGGAAGAGGCGGATTTCGGGGTATCCCGCAGCCAGACGCTGGAGAATATCGTAGGTGCCGTCGGTCGAGCAGTCGTCGACGATCACCAGTTCCCGCTCCATGTTCTCGGGCAACGGAGCAGTCAGAACCAGCGAGATACAAAGTTCCACCACGGCGCGCTCGTTATAGACCGGCATCAGGATCGACAGCTTCATGAAACTAAGAAGTTTAGCAGATCGGGCGAGGATTCCACCCCAGGCGTCCATTGTATCGGCAGCCCACCAGCGCCTCGCATATTGGGCTATCATTCGGACATGCAACGCAACCGGCTTCGCTTTCCGATGGGCATTCTGGCCAGCATCGCTTTGCTGGCCATTCCAGCAGCGGCGCAACTGCCCTCGAACGCCTCGCTTCGGGGCGCGTACTATGTCCGCTATCTGGGGGTCCTCACCGACCCGGCGGACAGCGCCGTGAGTTTTTCGGGAACCATCACGTTCGATGGCAACGGAGGTTTCACCGTAACGGGACAGGGTGCTTCCGCCGCCGCTTCCAACCAGAGTCTCACCTTCCTGACTTCCGGCACTTATGACGTACTGAGCAGCGGATCGCTCAACATGAGCAACCCGTTCGACCCGGCCACGAGCGACCAGACCCACTTGTACGGCGGTCTCGGAAGCAATGGCGCGATCGTGGCCAGCAGCACCGACACGCTCTACTGCGACCTGTTTGTGGCCATCCCGGCGGCGACCGGCGCTTCCAGCGCCACGTTAAGCGGAACCTACCAGGTGGCCAGCCTGGAGTTCCTGAACGCGGACTTTACGCAGACCCGCGACACCTTCTTTTCCATGTCGGCCGACGGCAAGGGCAGTTTGGGCAACGTCACGGTGAAGGGCACGGCCCAGAATCTCGGTAGCGCGGCCGCGGTTCAGACCAGCACTAGCGCCAGCTACACGGTCACCGCGAATGGCACCGGCACCCTGACCCTGCCCGCGCCCAGCGGACAGTCCGCGGCCAACACGCTGCTGTCCGGGAACAAGGTGCTGTATGTCTCCTCCGACGGGAGTTTCTTCATCGCCGGCTCGACTTCGGGGTACGACATGATCATCGGGGCGAAGGCCGCCCCGGGTGGCGCGCTCAGCGGAATTTACTTTACGGCTTACCTGCAAAATTACGCTGCCGGCACCTCCTATGACGGCATCTACAGCACCCAGGGCGCGGTCAACGAACTGAGCCCGCAGAACACCGAATTCGCCCATCAGCGCACCAACCCCGATGGATACGCGTCCTACGATTTCACCTTCAGCGACACGTTCAGTTTCGCCGCTGACGGCACCGCCTCGTACTCCGATTCATTTTACGCGGTGTGCGCCGGCGGCAACATTGCAATCGGCGCGGGCAACAGCACCACCTACCAGCTTGTGCTGTATCTGAAAGCGCCGGCGATGAGCGGCAGCGGCGTGTTTCTGAGCCCGCAGGGGATTGTCAACGCCGCCAACAACGCGCCCTTCACGGCCCAGGTGGCGCCGGGCGAAATGGTCACGCTGTATGGAACCGGACTGACCACGCAAACCACCACGGCATCTTACCTGCCCTTCCCCACAACTCTGGGAGGCGTGCAGGTGACCATGGCGCCGGGGACGTCGGCAGCGGTCGCTGTTCCCATCTGCGCCGTGAGCCCCACGCAGATCTCCGTCGTCGTGCCGTTCAACGTGCCGACCGACGGCACCTTCCTGACGTTCCAGGTGAACGACAACGGCGCCACCTCCAACCAAGCCCTGGTCTATAGCGGCAACACCTCGCCGGGCGTGTTCACGGAGCCTCCAGGAGGTGTCGGCAACGGCGCCATCCTGCACGCCGACTACAGCCCGGTTTCCTCCGCGAGCCCGGCCAAGGCGGGCGAGACGGTGCAGATCTTCCTCACCGGGCTGGGAGTGGTGAACTCCACGGTCGCGGCTGGGGCGGCTGGGCCGTCGAGCCCGCTGGCGACCGTGGTCAACCCGGTGGATGCGTACATCGACGGCACCGCCGCCACGGTCGCGTACCAGGGTCTGGCGCCCACTCTAGGCGGGCTCTACCAGTTGAATGTAACTATCCCCTCGGGCCTGAGCACCGGTAATCAGCCGCTGGAGATTTCGACTTACGACGGCGATAACATTCAGGCCACGATTCCGATCGGGAAATGAGCCGGCATAATACCCCGGCCCCTGAAACCTCCGCTTCCCGCGGAACATCTATGTTAGCGGAGGGAGCAGAGGCCTACACCGCCTCGGCGTACTGAGGGTACGGTGCCGGCCCTGCAATCGTATTTCGTTCATCGCGCACGAGTGTCTTCGTCGCGCGTGGAGGCAGTCCGAATGAAAAATCGACGAACTCTCAGCCTCCGCGGCTTGGCCATCCTATTACTGGCTGGCACAGCGGCGGCTCAACCATTCACAAACGGTCCCCCGGCCGTCGGGCTGTCGGTGTCTCTCGCCGCCTCGGTGACATCTCCGGCGCCCGTGGGCACCATCGTCACCTGGACCGCAGGTGTCGCCGGCACCGCGTCTACCAATCTGTGGTATCGATTTCAGGCGCGCGAGATCGCAACCACCCTGGGACCTTGCCACGCCGTTCGAGGCTTAGTGGCGCTGCACGGCTGCGCCACGGACTTCTCGATGGTCCAGGACTTTGGGCCGGTCAACGCCCTGAGTTGGACGGCGAGCGACCACGAAGGCGGGTACGAGGTCCAGGTCACGGCCACGGACAACGATTCCGGCGCCACCGCCGTGGCCAGTGCCGTATTCCAGTTCACGCCTCGCGTCACCGGTTCGACGCCGGTAGTCAGCACGACGGCCAATCCCCTGGTGTTTCTCTACAGCGCCCCGTCCTGCCCGGCCGGCAGGACCATGAGTGTGCAATTCCAGGCGCCGGATGGTTTCCTTCAGAACACGAATTCGAAGCCCTGCGACGGCCGGACGACGATGAACTTCTATCTTGCGGGTATGCGGGCGCAGACGCTGTATTCCATCCAGCACACCATCCACAACGGATCGCAAGCGGTGACCGGCCCGGTTTTGACGCAGGCAACCCCCAACGCGTCGACGACCGATGGGCCGTACACCGTCGTGGTGCTGCCGCCCGCCACGGCGCCGAATCCGGTCGTTCTTCAGGCCCGGTTCGGGTGGCCTGTTGCGACTGACCTCATGGGGAACCTGCTCTGGTATTCCGCGCAGAGCATCTCCATTATGTCGCGCCCGGAACAGGGGGGTCTGTTTCTGGGGTGGTTCGAAGGCTCGACTTACGATACCGCGCACCAGATCCTTGAAGAGTTCGATCTGGCCGGGACGGTCCTTCGCGAAACCAACGCGGCTCGCGTGAACCAGCAACTGGCGGCCATCGGGATGCACCCCATCACCTCGTTTCATCACGAGGTCCGAGCCCTGCCGGACGGAAGCCTCCTGGTGCTCGGGGCGACGGAACGGATATTGACCGACGTCCAGGGCCCGGGACCGGTGGATGTGCTCGGCGACATCATCCTGGTGCTTGATCCTAACCTGCAAGTCAGTTGGGCGTGGGACACGTTCGATCACCTGGATCCGCACCGGCTCGCCACCCTGAACGAAACCTGCACTGCCGTAAATGGCGGCTGTCCTCCCATCCTTCTGGCTCCGCAGGCCAACGACTGGACTCACGGAAACTGTCTGGAGCTGACTTCCGACGGCAGTATTCTCTACTCGGCGCGACACCAGGATTGGGTCATCAAGATCGATTATGGCAACGGGCAAGGAACCGGAAACATCCTCTGGCGGTTGGGCAAGGACGGCGATTTCCAATTCATTTCCAGCGATCCGTATCCGTGGTTCTCGCACCAGCACGACGCCAACATCTCTGCCAACGGCGTTCTGACGGTGTTTGACAACGGCAACGTCCGGAATGCCAGCGACTCCACCGCTCCCAGCCGGGGACAGGTCATTCAAGTCGATGAGGTCAACCATACCGCAACGCTGCTGGTTAACGCGTATCTGGGAGACTTCTCGATTGCGCTCGGCTCCGCCCAAAGCCTCCCCGACGGGAATTACCACTTCCACCTGGGCTATATCACGAAGAACACCACGGCGCGGATTGTCGAAGTGGACCCGGCCGGAAATTTCGTGTACGATATGCATGTTGGGGAGATCGAATATCGGTCCTTTCGAATGCGCGATCTGTATACGACCCCGTAACCTGGAGTGGCATCATGGGAGACGATCTCGCTGACCGCCGGACTTTCCTGAAATTCGGCGCTGCGCTCGGCCCTGCGGCTCTCGCCGCGCAGCGTTCGGGCCCCAACAGGCCCTACGCGTCGCGCCAGGGACAGCCTAATATCATCCTGATTTACGCCGACGACCTCGGGTATGGCGACCTGGGTTGTTACGGCTCGGATCTGGCCACGCCGAACCTGGACAGGATGGCCGCGCAGGGCGTGCGGTTCCAGCAATGCGGTTCGGCCAACCCGGTCTGCTCGCCTGCGCGCGCCGCGCTTCTGACCGGCCGCTATCCCACGCGGGTCGGCGTGCCGGATGTGCTGCAACCGGACAGCACTACCGGCCTTTCGCTGTCCGAGACCACCATGGCCGACATGCTCAAAGCCGAAGGGTACGCGACCATGTGCATCGGCAAATGGCATCTCGGCTCTGTGCCCCAATACATGCCCACACAGCGGGGTTTCGACGCGTTTTACGGCCTTCCGTACAGCAATGACATGTCGCCGCTGCCGCTCATCCAGAACACAACCGTCATTGAGCAACCTGCCATCCTCAGCACGCTGACGCAACGGTACACCGGCCAGGCCGTCTCCTTCATCACCAGTTCCAAGGACAGACCGTTCTTCCTTTACATGCCGCACACGTTCCCGCATATTCCGTTGGCTGCGTCGCCGGCATTCCAGGGCACATCCGGGTTTGGACTGTTTGGGGATGTGGTGGAGGAAATCGACTGGAGCGTGGGCCAAGTGCTGGGCGCCGTTCAGAACAACGGCCTGGACGACAACACGCTGGTGATGTTTTCGAGCGATCACGGGCCCTGGTTTCTGGGCAGTGCCGGCCGGTTGCACGGGCGCAAAGGGGAAACCTGGGAAGGCGGCGTGCGGGTACCGTTCATCGCCCGCTTTCCGGGACGGATTCCCGCCGGCCGGGTAGCTACGGGCTTCGCCAGCACCATGGACATCCTGCCCACAGTGGCCCGCCTCTGCGGCGCGACACTGCCCTCCAATCCGCTCGACGGCATCGATATCTGGCCCCTGATGGCGGGGGAGCGCGACACCATCGACCGCGACGCGTTTCTCTATTTCGATTCCGTGAATCTGCAATGCGCCCGGTTGGGGCCATGGAAGCTGCATGTGACGCGGTATAATACCCCGCCCTGGATCCCGATTCCTGCAAATTGGCGGCAGAACATGCTCCTGGCGACTTCGGAGCTGTACAACCTGGAGGCCGATCCCGAAGAAAGCTATGATGCGGCCAGCGACCATCCGGACATCGTGGCGTCGATTCGCGCGCGCATGAATGCGTTGATTCTGACGTTTCCAGACAACGTGCAGTCGTTCTGGAATAATATCACGAGCACTGCGGGGACCTATTGCCCTTCGGGCGGCTGGCCGTGCGCTTAGGCGAGATTGGAACCGCCGATGCTACACTTCAGGGATGGGAAGCGGTGCAAACCCATTCCCGATGTACAGGGGTGCTGCCAACGACGCTGGACCGGCGGCCGGCCCAACGCCGCGCATCAGTTCGCTGCTCATAAAGCCTGCTTCCGCGGTCTGCAACCTCGATTGTGCGTACTGTTTCTACCTGGACCGGGAAGCCGATCCCTACCAGGCGTTGCCGGCCCGTCGCATGACTCTGGAAACGCTCGAGCGCCTCGTCGATACCTATCTCTTCTATTCCTATCCCAACAGCGTGTTCGTGTTTCAGGGGGGTGAGCCGACACTCGCCGGTCTGCCGTTCTTCACGAAGTTGGTTGAACTGCAGAAGCAGTATGGCCGCAACGGGCAGACCGTCGGCAATTCGCTCCAGACCAACGCCTTGCTGCTGGATGAGAATTGGTGCGACCTCTTCCGCGCTTATAACTGGCTGGTGGGGGTTTCGCTCGATGGGCCCGAAGAACTCAACGATCGGTACCGGGTCAACAAGCAGGGCCGCGGCACTTGGAAGCGCGTCATCCAGAGCGTCGAATTGCTGCAGAAGAACAAACTCGAATTCAACATTCTGTGCGTGCTCAGCCAGGCCAACGTCGGCCGTCCCAAAGAGCTGTACCGGTTCTACCGCGACCTGGGAATCGAGCACATCCAGTTCATCCCGCTGGCGGAATTCGACCAGCAGGGCAATCCCCTGCCATTCACCATCACTCCCGAACAGTACGGCCGCTTCCTGTGCGATCTGTTCGACCAGTGGTGGCCGGACCGGCGCAAGGTGCGCATCCGCCTCTTCGACAACATTGCCGAAGCTCTGGCCGGCCAGAAGCCGGGTACTTGCACCATGCATGAGACCTGCGACAGCTACGTCGTCGTGGAGTATAACGGCGATGTCTACCCCTGCGACTTCTTCGTCGAACGCTCCTGGAAACTCGGCAACATCGTCCTCGACTCGTGGCCGGAGATCGCGCGCCGCACCCGCCGTTACAGCTTCGCCGCCACCAAGACGCTGGCCCACCCCGAGTGCCAGGCATGCCAGTATCAGTCCATTTGCCACGGCGGATGCCCGAAGCTCCGCCACGGGCCGCACGGCCGATTTGCAGATCTCGATTATTTCTGCCAGGCTTACAAAATGATCTACGCGCGCAGCGTCGAACCGCTGCGTGCGGAGCTGCGCAAGTTACGGGTAGGGGAACCAGCAAGGCTCGATCGTCGCTGAAGCGCCGCGAGCTTCCTGGATTCTCGTGAAGCGTCCACTATACTGGAAGTCTATTCCGACGAGCGGGTGAATTTGGTTGTGCGAGTAGCACTTCTACAAATCAATCCTACTGCGGGCGACCTTAACGGGAACTCCTCGCTGATCGTTAGCGGAGCTCGGGCAGCGCAGTCCCTGGGGGCCGGCCTCGTGGTTACACCCGAACTGGCTCTGATGGGATACCTCCCGCGCGACCTGTTGATGAACCAGGGCTTCGTGCGCCGCGGTGGCGAGATGCTCGCGCGCATCGCCGCCGAGCTGGCCGGCGCTCCGCCTCTGCTCGTCGGCGTGGCGACACCCAATCCCTCCGACATGGGCCGCCCCTTGTTCAATAGCGCCGTGCTGCTGAAAGACGGAGCGGTCGGGCCGGCTTTCCACAAAACCCTGCTGCCTACTTATGACGTCTTCGACGAGGACCGCTACTTCGAGCCCGCGCACGCGCCGCAGATTCTGGAATTAGGCGGCTGGCGTTTAGGCATCAGCATCTGTGAAGACGTTTGGAACGACCGTGACTTCTGGAAGCGCAGGCGCTATCACCAGGATCCAATCGAGGTGCTCACGCAAGCGGGGGCCCAGGCCATCGTCAACCTTTCGGCTTCGCCTTTCACCGTCGGGAAACAGCTTCTGCGCCAACAGATGCTCGGCCACCTGGCTCGGAAACATGGCCTGCCGCTGGTCTTCGTGAATCAAGTGGGCGGCAACGATGACCTCATCTTCGACGGCCGCAGCTCCGCTTTCGATGCGCAGGGCCGCTTGTTCGCGCGGGCCAAAGGTTTCGAGGAAGACGTGGTGGTGGTGGACCTCGCTGCCGAGCCGCTCTTTGGGCCGGACGGGGTGCCCTCTGGGCTCGCCGAGGACGACTTCGAGCCTGAAGCCGAGATCTGGAACGCGCTGGTGCTGGGCGTTCGGGATTACGCGCGTAAAACGCGGTTCGGTAAAGTGTTGCTGGGGCTTTCCGGCGGCATCGATTCGGCGCTTACGGCCGCGATCGCCGCCGATGCCATGGGCCCCGAAAACGTGCTCGGCGTGATGATGCCCTCCTGCTACTCGAGCCCGGGCAGCGTGGACGATTCGGCCGAGCTCGCACGCCATCTCGGAATCCGCACCATCACATTGCCCATCGCCGGCATCATGCAGACTTACGATGCCGCGCTCGAAGAGGCCTTTCGCGGGTATCAGTCCGACGTGACCGAGGAGAACATTCAATCGCGCATCCGCGGCAACCTGTTAATGGCGCTTTCCAACAAGTACGGTTCGCTGCTGCTCACCACCGGCAACAAGTCGGAGATGTCGGTGGGCTACTGCACGTTATACGGCGATATGAATGGCGGTCTGGCGGTGATCGCGGACCTGCCAAAGATGATGGTATACCGGGTTTCGCGATGGCGAAACCGCCGCCGGCCGGACATTCCCGAGGCGATTCTCACCAAGGCGCCATCGGCCGAATTGAAGCCGGGGCAGACCGATCAAGACAGCCTCCCGCCTTACGACGTGCTCGATCAGATTCTGGAGCTTCACGTCGAGCAGTGCCAGTCGGCGGAGGAAATCATCGCCCAGGGCTTCGACGAGCCAACGGTTCGCCGCGTCCTGCGGCTGGTGCGCATTGCGGAGTTCAAGCGAAAACAAGCCGCCCCGGTCCTGAAAGTGACCTCGCGCGCGTTCGGCACCGGCTGGCGGATGCCCATTGTGCGGCAGGAATAGAAGCAGAGCGAGGTCCGATTTATTCCAGTGCCGCCGTCACGTAGATGAGTTGCCCGTCCCGTTCCACCAGGAGCACGATGGGATCGCCGGATTTTTTGTCGTTCAGCGCGGCTCGCAGCTCGTCGAGCGAAGTGAGGTGCTGGTTGTTCAGCTCGTAGATCACGTCGCCCGCCAGCAGGCCAGGATTCAGCCCGGCGAATTCCGCCGGAACCGCCGCCACCGCGACACCCGAAAGACGCCTCAGGTCCGGCAGAATGGCAGTCACCTTCTCGTCCACGGTCATGGCCAGAATCCCCAACCGGCGAACCAGCGCGGCGTCATAATTGACGAAGTCCTCCAGTTGGCTGGGCTGGTTCTTCCGCTCGAGAACGGCGACGGTTATGGACTTCCGCTCCTTGCCGCGTTGGATCTCCATGGTCACCTGGTCTCCGGGCTCCCGCTGGAACACCGCCAGAACCAAGTCCCGCGCCTCTCGCATGGGCTTTTCGTCGACTGACAGCACCACGTCTCCGGGCTCGAGTCCCGCGGCCTCCGCCGCGCCATGCGGCGCCACGTCCGAAAGGATGACGCCCGAATCCCGGTCCAGGCCCAGGGCCGTTCCCAGCGTCGGCGTAATCGTCGCGGGAATCACTCCGATGGCGCCGCGCCGCACCCGCCCTTCCTTGCGAAGCCTCTGATACACGTCCTTGGCCAGATTGGCGGGAATGGCGAACCCGAGCCCTTCGTTACCGCCGGATTGCGAGTAGATCATGGTGTTGATGCCGGCCACGCGCCCCGCGATATCCAGCAAGGGTCCCCCACTATTCCCGGGATTGATGGGAGCGTCGGTCTGGATATAGACCATCGGGCTGTCCGGATCGAGTTGCCGGAAGGTCGCGCTCACCACCCCATGCGAGAGGGAGTTCTGCAATCCCAGCGGGCTGCCCAGAGCCAGCACCAACTGGCCCTGCCGGAGATTGTCCGAATCCACGAAGGAGAGCGCCGGGAGATTATGTGCCTCGATCTTCACCACCGCGATATCCACCTGCCGGTCCAGTCCGATCAGTTTCGCGGGCATCAGGTGCCCGTGCGGCGCCTCCCCTCTTTCGTCGCTGCGAAGAATCTTGACCTCGATGCGGCGGGCGTTCCGCACCACATGAGCGTTGGTGACGATATACCCGTCGGGGTCCACAATCACGCCCGACCCGGTGGCCTCCTGCTCCGAGACGAACCCCGCGCGTTCCGATTCTCCATTCCCCAGGGGCGCCAATGTCTGTACCAGGATCTGGACCACAGCCGGGCTGGCGGATTGGGCGAGACCTTCCATGGCGGTGCTGAATTCGGCCAGAGATTTCGATGGTTGGGGAGATTTTGCGCCGGTCTGCGCGGCGTCTGGTCCGGGCGTCAATAACAGCACTATCGCGCCCAGAATAGCCGTCCTGATCATATTTCCTTTATACAGCACGTGCATTACCAATCTTTCCACTCCGTGGCCAGGCGCACCAGCGTCCGCACCGGAACTCCGGAAGGCCCCTTCGCCAGAAACGGCTTGCTTTCGTCGAGCCAGGCCGTGCCGGCGATGTCCAGGTGCACCCACGGCGTGTCCCCGGCGAATTCCTTCAGGAACACCGCGGCGGTGACCGCGCCGCCCCAGCGGCCGCCGACGTTGGCCAGGTCCGCAAAGGCGCTCTTCAGGTATTCCTTGTAATCGTCTTCGAGCGGCATGGGCCACATGCGCTCGCCCTCGGCTTTGGCGGCCTGGAGCACGCGATCGCGCATGGCTTCGTCATTGGCGAACAGCCCCACGTTCAGGTGGCCCAGCGCCACCACGATGGCTCCCGTCAAAGTGGCCGCGTCCACCAGGTGCGTCGCGCCCTGCTGGCGCGCGTAGCTGAGAGCGTCCGCCAGGAT
>JBEKTU010000050.1:0-48798 GCA_049515735.1 Bryobacteraceae bacterium | reverse complement strand
TTGCGCGTACCGTCGACAACGGCCTCGGCCAGATCATCCAGCAGCAAGTGCGTTTCGCGGTATATCACGCGATAGCCCTGTTGGATGGCGCTCTGACCGATGGCCTGAGCCAGGTGGCTTTTTCAGATGACCCTCACTGGCCGGTTTTGGGTGACCCCCGAGGCACTCGGCGACCGGTTCGGATGCTGGTGCGCCGAAGGCCTCTCATGAATGCGAAGAACGTCGCCCCGTTGAACTGGTCCGTTTCCCTACGATACTGGAACCTTCCGTCCGCAACCGCAGCGCGGAAAAGTATCCGACGCTATGTCGCGTGGGAGCATGCTGCTAGACCGGGTCTTTGGTTTCCGGCGGAATCCACGTCTGACACCGCGAACCATGTTGCTGGAAGTGCACTTCGTCGGTGGCCCAGAGGTCCACCGTTTCGTCTGCCATCAGCGCTTGGAGTTTTTTTTATGCGCCTTCTGCCGTGCGGGGTCTGCTTGCGCGATGCTGGGCCGTGGCTCGGGCAACCGAAAGCCCAACTGCCGGAACAGACGCTGGCACTGCCGTATGCCAAGGTCAATCTCATATTCTCTGGCGATCCAGGCCGCCAGTGTTTGGCCATCCCACAGATTCCCGCCCAGTCCCACATCTCGCGGCATCTGGCGCAGAGCAACGTTGATGCCCCGGAGGTTCTTCTCGTTGAGGCGCCCGGGCCGGCCGGATCGCTCACCTTCCCGCAACCCGGCCAAGCCACTTTCTTCGAAGCCCCGCACCCAATACTCGACTGACCGCGGAGCATCCCCCAGCAGCTTCGCGACTTCCGGGCACCTCATGCCTTGCGCAACCAATAGCACACCGTGAAGTCGGTGGTCGTAGCGGGATTCTTCTGATCGTCGGATCTCATCCTGTAATCCAAGAATGATTGTTGCCGAATCGGCAATCGTCAGCGCTCGCATGCTTTCCATGACAGCACACTTCGCGATCATGCTGCAATTACTTATGACGCTGTGTTAAGCTGCGGCGAGTTAGCCGCGACGCTGAACTTCTCCGCGCGCACCTTCCGGCTGAAGGGCAGGAACGCTACGGGCCAGTTCAACCCGGGTTACCTCCAGCGCCTGGCGAGGCCTCTGCCGCAACCGAGCAAGACGAGCCCCAGCAGAAACATGCTCGCCGGTTCAGGCGTAACGATAGGCGGCGAGTACGTCAGGAATTCCTGCATCACATACCCTGGAGCGGGCGTGACGACAGACCATCCGGAGCCGATCGCGGAGTTCGGGTCGAGTGGCGTTCCGGCCTCATGCGCGGCCCAGCGTAAGTCCAGGGCCACATCGGATGCGAAGGTCGAACCGCTATTATTAATAGCGTTCGTGAGCTGAGTGTAGTTGTTGCTGTTGACGAACAGGGTCCATGCGGCGGCGCTAAGTTCCTGCTCCTTAACGAGTCTTGTCTGGGTTTGGGTTTGGCCCTCCAGGTCGGAAACCACGTCGAACAGAAATGCCACCTGCAAATACAGATAGTAAGGATCCGAGACAGGGACCAGCGACGCCGAAATCTGGTCGGTGACGGAGGAATACGTGAAATCGTACGCGGTGTTGATGTTGCCGTATATGAAACTCCCTGCGTTGGAGGGATTCAGAGGATTGATTGCCGCCTCCCAAGTCGGGTTCCCGGAGAATTCGGTGTTATAGTCGTCGCAAAACAGCGTCAATGTCGTCTCCGGGGTCTGGGACAAATCCACCCCAACATACGGATTAACATAGACGCCCTGCCAGACGTTGTTACCCGGGGAGCTGAAATAAATTGTGTCATCGGCAAATGCGCCGGGCGCAAAGATCAAGAGCACGGTAAACGCAATTAGAAACAAATATCGCATCGTTGAGGTTCCTTTCAGCCTCTAATTCGATATTGCGCCGGAATTGCAGCGCCAGAAAGTCCCAGCGGTACGGCGAGAGGTCCAGTACCGTCCTCAGCCAGAATTCGCAGCAGGCTTTGCCCTACAAGGCCGCCATCGGCCGTGAAGCCCACGTTCTTAATTTAATTCGATTGGCGCAGCGCCCACATTCGCAGCGCAATGAAAGCCTTCGATGGGAACAGTGTTGTGCCGTCCGTGTACGCCATCATAGGTTGCACGATCGGGGTGAACTGCGCGAACGCGGGTACCGAGGTCTGGCAACCGATCAACAAGAGAATCCACAGAAGTCGATTCAGCGTCACTACTACTTCACCGGTTCCGGCGGCGCGGGTGCGGCGTTCTTCTTCTGGTTGTTGCGGAACCGTGGGTTCTGCCGAGGAACCGGCTTGGCGCTGGCCAGTTCGGCGTAGGTCTGAATGACTCTTTCCTTTTGCGCCGCGTCGATCACCAGGTACCTGTGTGGCCCGTCCGCCGCCGGTGTGAAGCGCGTGCGGCCATCTTCCAGAACGCCGATGATGCCCGGCGCGGACAGCTTGAAGTAACCATCCGGGCGGACCGCGTAGAGCACCGCTGCCATGGCCGGAGCCGGGGCATCGTAGGGCATGCTCTGAAACGCGCGATACGCGTCGACAATGGGATGGGCAGGCGCCCAGGCGAAATCCTTCTCGATGCTCGACCCGGGAAACGGGAGGCCATCGCCCACTTCCGTGCCCACGGCCACAATCGGAGTGGGCCACTCAGCCAGCAGGCGTTTGGCCGCGGCCACGTCAGCTTTTACGCGGGGATCGGCGCGCCCATCCGGGTACGAACCAGCCGCCAAGGCCAGCAGCTTCACCTTGCGCCCGATCAACTCAAGGCCACCCGGCAGGTCCATCACCTTCACCAGGTTAGTGGCCGGCCCGGCCAGCACCACCATGCAGTTTTCGTCATATTGCGCGGTCATAGCATTGCGGATCAGAGGTACGGGGTCGGCCGTGTCGTTCAGCCTGTTGATTCCGTGCGAATAGGCCGGCATGCCGTCGGCCGTGGTCTTATCCAGCACGGCCTTCAGAACCGCAGTGTCGCCGGACAGGTTGCCGTTGCCGGCCATGCCGATGGGAGGCAGCGGGCGCTGAAAACCGCCAAACGCGCCTGCGGCCGGCGGAGGGCCGGCGTAGAACCTCGCCAGCACATCGGCGAACGCCGCCGATTTTAGATTCGAGATGGTTGTGCTGTTCGAGACCAGCCGCGCTTCGCCCTTGCCTTCGAGGCCATAGAGCAGTGCCAATGCCAGCGCCGCATCCACTCCGTTGCCCAAATCGGAATCGAACACAATTCCGACCGACGGCTTGCCTTGTCCCGGAAACTGCATAGCCGCTAAGTGAGATCCGCGAAACTGAGTTGTCCGGTGGAGTCGCCGAAGTGCTCCATGTGGACGCCCATTCGCTCCATCATCGCCAGGTGCAGGTTGCACATCGGCGTTTCCTTGCGATACACGACACGCCGGCCGGTCTTGATTGCGCCGCCGGCATTGCCGATCATCAGCGTCGGCAAATCCTCGTGGAGGTGCATGTTGCCGTCGGAAAGCCCGGCGCCGTAAACCAGCATCATGTTATCCAGCAATCGGCGGTCGCCCTCCCGAACCGACTTCAACTTCTCCACCCATCCCGCCATCTGGGTGGCGTGGTAAGTATTAATCTGCGTGACCTTCTCGATAAGCTCCGGCTTGCCCTGGTGGTGGGTGCAAGGGTGGTGGCCATCGGAGATGCCTATCTCGCGATAGGGCCGCGACGTTCCTTCGCGCGTCATCATGAAGGTGACCACGCGCGTCAGGTCCGCCTGGAACGCGATGGTGATCATGTCGGTCATCAACTTAAAGTGCTCGGCGAAATCGGCCGGCACGCCGTAGGGCTTTTCCATGTGCGGGTCGATCTGGGCATTGGTCTTCTCGGCGCGCTCGATCTGCCCCTCCACCTCGCGGATGGAGGAAAGATACTCGTCCAGCTTGCGGCGGTCCGTGGGACCGAGGGTGGCCTCGAGCTTCCGGGTGTCCTCGCTGACAAAATCGAGAATGCTGCGGCGATAGTCCGCCTGCCGCGCCCGAGTCTCGGGGCTGAGTATCACGCCGTTGCCAAACAGCCGTTCAAACAGCGCCCGCGGATCGAGAATGGGCGGCAGCGGTTCGGTTTCGCTCTTCCAGGCCAGGTTGTTGGTGTAGGCGCAGGAGTAGCCGGAATCGCAGTCGCCGGCCTGCCGCGCATCTTCCAGGCCCACCTCGAGCGAGGGGAACCGCGTCTTGTCGGCCAGATGTTTCGCGACAATCTGGTCGCAGGAAACGCCGGCCTTGATATCCACCGTGGTCTTCTTGACCTGAATGCCGGTGAGGTACGACCCCGAGCAGCGGCCATGATCGCCCGCGCCATCGAGCAATGCGCGCCCCGTGTTGTGGGTCAGGTTGCCCAGCATGAGGATGTCGTCGCGGTGCGGCTCCATGGCCTTCAAAATACGCGGCAACTCACCCAGCTTGCCCTCGCATTCCGGGTTCCACTGGTTCATGATGATGCCGTTGGGCACATAGGCGAATGCCATGCGCAGCGGCGCCCGGGCGGCCCGCGCCTGGCCGATGGCCATTGCCGGAACCATCGCCTCCAGGAAAGGAAGTCCCACCACCGCGCCCATGCCGCGCAAAAACGACCTTCGATGAAGCGCCTTTCGCGTGATCGTCATTTCTGAGCTACCTCCTTGGTCTTTACCGGCGTTTGTGTTTGGATGAGTTCGCCGCGCCGCATCTGGAAGGGCGCGCTGCGCACGATTTCGTAAATGGCCGTCTGGAACGGATATCCTTCGTCCGCCAGCTTGCCGGTGATTTGATCGATCGCGCGCCGGTCGTAGGGCGCGATGCCCCGCCCGAGCGCGTACATCATGAGCTTCTCGACCACTGCACGCGCAAACTGCGGCAGCATCGAGACCAGCGCCGCTCGCATTTCCGAGGGCGTGGCGAAGGTCTGGCCGTTAGGCAGCGTGCCGCTGGCATCCACCGGGAACTTGCCGTCCAGGGTCCGCCATTTGCCCACGGCGTCGTAATTCTCCAGGCCAAAGCCGAGCGGGTCCATCTTGGAGTGGCACGACGCGCACACCGCGTTGGAGCGGTGCTTTTCCATTTGCTGGCGCAGGGAAAGCGAGGTTCCCACGGCGGCCTCGTCCAGCGGCGGAACGTCGGGCGGCGGCGGGTCCGGCGGCGTTCCCAGAATCTCCTGCAAAATGTACTTCCCGCGAATCACCACCGAGGTACGCGTGGCGTAGCTCGAAACCGTGAGAACGCCCGCCTGCCCCAGCACGCCGCCGCGCTGGTCTGTGGCCAGGTCAACCTTGCGGAACTCGGGGCCCTTCACGCCCTCTATCCCGTAATGGCTCGCCAGGCGTTCATTTAGAAACGTGTAGCGGGCGTCCAGAAAATCCGCCATCGGCCGGTTCTGGCGCAGGACGTAGGCGAAGAACAGGCTGGTCTCGGTGCGCATCGCGTCACGCAACTCGGCGTCCCATTCGGGAAACTTCTGCGGATCGGGTTTCACTACGTCGAGGTTGCGGGTTTCCAGCCACTGGGCGGCAAAGTTGCCGGCCAGCGCCGACGAGCGCTCGTCCGCCAGCATGCGCTTCACCTGGGCATCGAGCACGCCGGGGACGTGGAGCTTGCCGGCCTCGCCCAAGTCCAGCAGTTCGTCGTCCGGCATGGAGCTCCACAGGAAGTAGCTCAGCCGCGAGGCCAGCTCCACGTCGGAGATTCTATGGACTGCGGTGGGGTCGGTCGGGTTGGGGTCGTGCTCGATACGGAACAAAAAGTCCGGCGAGACCAGCATGGCCTGGAGCGCCAGTTGAATCCCCTGCTCCGCCGATTGGCCGTGAGCTTTGGCAATGCCGACGAATTTCACGAGCGAGCCCACCTCGGCCCTGGACACCGGGCGGCGATAGGCGTGCCGCGCCAGGTTGCCAACGATCCTCTCCAGGCAGGCCGGGCCGGAATCGGGGTTGCAGACCAGGATGCGGGCGCGGCTGGCCGGTTCGGCCTTGGGTTTGTAGGGCCCCACGAACACGATGCCGTCGACGAACTTGTTGGTCTTGGAGTTGTGGAGGTCGCGTGGCGCCAGGCCCTTCACAGAATCGTCGTCGATGAAGCCCGCCCGGAAAACGTGGTCGCCTTCGGGCAGCACCAGCCGCAACTCCTCTTCCGAGTAGGGTTGGAAAAAGACCAGCCCGGAAGGTTTGGTCTCCACCATTTTGCTGCCGATCAGCTTGCCATCCATCCAGAAGCCGAGCTTTACCGGCTTGGCATCCGCCGGGCGCTCGCCCGGCAGTTGGAAGTGGACGGCGTACTCGCCATCGAAATCGATGCGGTGGCTGCATTCGATGGAGCTGGCATCCACGCGCCGGATGCGCTTATCTTTGCTGGCGTATTCCACCGAGAACGGCTTGGGCAGCGGATCGGCCGCCACGGCGCGCGAGGCGATCCGCTCAGCCGCCGCCAGGTACTTTTCCATGAGCACGGGCGAGATGGTCAGGATGTCGCCGATGTTGTCGAAACCCTCGCCGGAATCGTCGGTGGGGAAGTCTTTTTGCGCCCGGTACTCCACGCCCAGCAGGTCGCGAATGGTGTTGGCGTACTCGTTCCGGTTCAGGCGGTGGGCCGTGACCCGGCCCGGGTCGGGCGGCGTGTTGCGGTCCGCCCTGGCGAATTCACCCTGGACGAATTTGACCAGGGTGTCGATCTCCGCCTGATCCCGTGGTACGCCTTTGGGCGGCATCTCCCCAGCCCGGAGCTTTTGCAGAATCCGCTCCCAGCCTTCCCGCTTACTGACCAGCGATCCCGGCTCCAGGAACGCCGCGGCATCGAAACCGCCCGACGCAAACTGGCCGTTGTGACACTGGGAGCAGGTGTTTTCCAGCAGGGGAGAGACGGCTTTCTCGAAAGAATCGGCTCCAAACGCAGGAATAGCGGCCAGGATTCCAGCCACGGAAACGGCGAAAACCCAGTTGCCACGTCGACGCATACCCTCTCTCCGGTGAACCGCGATATTTAGATGCTATCACAGCAAGAAAGGGTCCGGGCAATGCTTGAGCCGGAAAGCGCAATCCTGGGGAAAGTTATGTTATCTTAACGCCCAGGGGCAATTCCCAGGAGGGTTTGCAGTATGAAACGAGCGCTCACAGGGGTGGTGGCCGTGTGGATTGCGGCGTGCGCGCATGCGTTCGCCCAGGGTGGCGGGCCGGCGCAGAATCAGGGTCCCGACCCCGGACTTCTCTATCACGTGGGACCGGATTCGCTTCCGCAGGACGGCGTGCCAAAGGGCGAAATCCGAGGGCCCTTCACGCTGCCCAGCCAGGCGTATCCCGGCACGCAGCACACTTATTGGGTGTACGTCCCAGCGCAGTACGAACCCGCGGTTCCCGCCTGCCTCATGATCTTTAACGATGGGCAGGCCTTCAAGTATCCGGAAGGCGACATCCGCGCGCCGAACGTAATGGACAACCTGATTTACCGGCGGGAAATTCCGGTGATGATCGGCGTCTTCATCAATCCCGGCCGCCGGCCCGATCAGCCCGAACCAAACCCCAGCGAATGGGGTGACCGGACCACCAACCGGCCCACGGAGTACAACTCGCTGGACGATAAGTATGCGCGCGTGATCACCGAAGAGTTGATGCCGGTACTGTACAAGGAGTACAACATCTCGAAGGACCCGGAGCAGCACGGCATTGGCGGCGCCAGTTCGGGCGCCATCGCGGCCTTCACGGTGGCGTGGGAGCGGCCCGACCAATTCCACAAGGTGCTGAGCATCGTCGGCAGCTTCGTCAACCTGCGCGGCGGGAACGCATATCCCGACATCGTACGCAAGAGCGAAAAGAAGCCCCTCCGCGTCTTTCTGCAAGACGGCCGCAACGACAATCGCGGCCAGGGACGGGGCGGCAGCGCCTACGATGAAACGCGCGACTGGTTTTTGCAGAACGTGCGACTGATGCAGGCGCTGACCGGGAAGGGCTACGACGTAAACTACACCTGGGGCATGAACCGCCACGGCCAGAAAATGGGCGGCCCGATCTTGCCCGAAATGATGCGCTGGCTCTGGCGCGACCATGCCGTCTCCATGGACCCCAATGACATGGTGGAGCGTTCGCCGAACCCGCCGGCTAAGAAGCCCTAGGCCGGGCATACGCTACGCGGCCGTCAGGAAGCCGCGTCTTCTTCGCGGAGCTGCGACTGAAGTGGACCGTCGATCCCCGCATCCAGCGGCTGGCCGGCGATGGCGTTGGCGGCTTGTATCCCCGACATCACGGCCGCCTCGACGCAGCCGGCGTTGAAGCCGTTTCGAATCCAGTCTCCCGCCAGAATGACGTTGCTCAAACCGGACTCGTTGGCGCGCAGCCGGTACCGCGTCGAGCCGGGGACCGACAGCACGTAACGCTCGGAGGGATCTATATTGGCCCGGTAATAATCCGAGACGATCTGGAACTCCGGGCCTGTCATCTTAGGCCAAAGCGCGGGCAACCGGCTCTCGATGAAGTCCTTGCCGGCCGCTTTGACCTGATCGAGGGCCTGCTGGGGCGCGTCCGTATCGGTCTGCGGCGGGATTCCCCCTTCCATTTGGCCGCAGAAGTAGTGGATGCCCTTTACCACATCCGCCGGCCAGTTTTCCCTCACCAGCAACTGGTCCATCACTGCCCAGGTATTCATGGGGTCCGCATACGCATCCAGCACGACGCTTCCCAGTTGCCAACCGAGCCGTTCGAGCGGCTGGTTCACCCAAAGCTGCATCGCCTGGGTGCGGACGGTCTCCACATTCTGAATCATCAACCGGAACGCCTCGGGCAATTGCGCGGGGTCGGCGAACAGGTAAGGAAAGCTTCCTATGGAGATCGCCAGGACGGCCTGATCGAAATCCTGGCCGGCCTTCAGGGTCTTGGAAGCGACGCATGGCCGAGTGGTCCAGAACGATTCCAGATTGTCCCCCGAGCGCTTCAGTTCGTCGCCGTCCACAAGCTGGTCGTACAGCGGGGCGGCCGGCCAGGATGGCAGACCGTCGCAATCGACCAGGGGATTGTAGCCGGCGGCCGGGTCCTTCAGGGCGGCCTGCACGCCAAGGCGTATGGAATCGACGGCGCCGCCGCCGGCCGAGAGCGCCAGTTCCTCGACCCGATGGAAGAACTCGAATTTGACTCCGCGCCTCTTGAGCGCCTGGTACATGGGCCCGAAGACCACGTCTCCCATGCCCGCCTGCATCTTCCAGAAAATCGCGCCTTTGTAAGCTCCGACAATCAGCAGCATGGAGCGCAGCGCAACCCCGGCTTCAAACGACGGCCTGGCCGTCTCTCCATTTCGGTACGCGAATACAAGGTCGTAGAGTCCGCGGATGACGGCCGATGTGCGGACCTCGCAGTGCACCGGATCTGCGCCTTGTGCTTTCAGCCAATCCTGGAGATCGGTCTCCAGGTTGTCGAGCAGCGCGTGATCGAACATGTAGCCATCGAGCAGTAGCCCCATCGCGATCGTGGCTCCCAGGTCGATCAGCTCGTACAAACGGCGCGCTTCGACGTCGCCCGCGGCGAGATCTTCCTGAATATGCTCCCGAAAGGACTGGCGGAAACGTCTCAGAAGCCCGCCCAACAGGTCGTGCTCGAACTTGTGGTGGTGGCTGGCGTCGTGATGCAGGGCTTCAGCGGCCACGCGGATCGCCGTGAGTTGGGCGCCCAGCAGGAGATCCCCCGCCAGGTCCAGTTCGTGTCTCACCCCGCCCAAAAGGCGCTTGACATCAGCCACGAATCCGGGGTCATTCACCGGCTGGGCATGCCGCTGGTGAAACCCGGAGTCGTGATACAAGCTGTGAAGCCAGCGGATACCCTGCACCAGCGAATCCCAAAACGTAAGCGGCCGGCCGTCGCCGGGAAGTCCGTCGGCTGGGGGAAAGCGGATCGGCCAAACCATCCACTCCGAGTCTGTTGGTGGGTCGCGGTCCATCAACGCGATGAAATCGTGGGTATGAAAGGCTTCCGTCCAGTCGCGCAGAGGCGAACCCTCCGGACGGTTCACCTTATTCTCTTCGTAGACTTGCCGCATCACCCGGAAAGCGTTCTCGTAGAATCCGAGCCAGATATGGAGTCCGTGCTCCTCGATTCGGTTGCACTCGCCGCGTCCGCTGGCGCCCTTGCCGCCGAGGCGCCATCCCATCTGATAGACGGTGATGTCGTAGCGCGACTGCCAGCCGTCCTCCGCGGTAAGCTGAATGGCCGTCGCCATGGCGCCCACGCCCCCGCCCAGGATGGCGATCTTCTGCGGTTTGGCCGGCGCGCGGCTCGTGGCCGTGTAGATGTTCTTTCCGAACCCGACCACCATGTCGAAGTTGATATAGAAGGGCGCTGAGACTTCCAGCGTGTTGTCCGCCAGTCCCAGGTCCTTAGCGATGGGGTGGCTGTCGGCGGGCGTAATGTCGATGCGCCACGTGCCGCTGAGCACGCAGGCGCCGTGGAGTGCGGTAGCGTTGTTTTCGGACTCGACGATGGCCTGATAGCAGGCAACGCCGGGCTTGTCGGGGGCGGCGAACTGTTTCAGGAAGACGAACGGTTCGGAGCGATGCACCAAGTCGACGAAAGCGCTCTTGAGCTCCTCCAGCTTATCCAGGAAGCTGTCGTCCTTTCCCAGCAGGTTCATCACCTCGGCCAGGAAGGCCGCGTCGTCGAGAAGAGCTCGAGCCGGGTCGCCGCCACCGGAGACGCGCGCCGCGCGCACCAGCGTCCGGCGCACCCCTTGTTCGGCCGGATCGAAGTGCGGCAGCATCAAGGTCTCGATGGAGAATGCGGAGGCGGTGGAGGGATTTGCGGGGATATCCATCCATCCCCACGCCTTCGGGAAACCGTACACCTCGCGGCCGAGCACCAGCGCGTAGGAGTCGTCCACGAACATGTAGGGGTGGAACCAGAAGGCGCGTTTGCGGTCGCGGTCGATCACCCGCACCCAGACGGCGAACTCATGCTCGCCGAGCCAGCCCTTATCGCGATCGGGCGGATTCTGGCTGTACATCTTGCCGAGCGCGACGAAGACGAACAGGACGAATGGCCCGGCCGGTTCGAAGTGAACCGCGCCGCCCGACGGCCGGTTGAGGCGCTCGTCAAGGAGGGCTTGCAGCGCCTCCATGTCCGCATGCACGAGAAAGCCGTAAAAGCCGACGTTCTCCGCCACATAGGGCGGGCGTAACATCTGCGTCCCGCCGTAGTCGATGTACGGTATGTCCATTAAGTTCCCCTATTCGATTCGAGAATTCCGCGGGCCTCCGCCAGCACCGGAGGAGACATTCCACCCGAGGGAAACGAGCCGCAACACCGGGCCAGGGGCTCGAAGTCTCCGGCGAGCCGCGCCAGGTCCGCGGCCGCCCGCAGCTCCACCAAGCGGCACTTACGGGCGCGCGATTCGTCGATCGCCTGGCGCACCGACGCCGCGGCCTCGGCCGCGCGGCCGAGTTGGGCCAGCGCCAGCCCGCGCACTCTCAGGATGTCGAGACGCGACAATCCGATTCCCAGGCTGTCCGCCTGGGCGAGCGCGCCCTCGGATTCGGCCAGCGCCGCGGCGGCAGGGCTCGATTCCCCGGGCGCCGGCGAAACCGCGGCCAACAGAAGCGCCTCGGAAAGCTGTCCCCGGTAGAGCGGCTGAATGACCAGCGAGCCGATGACCTCCGTCAGCGCGATGCTTTCGCGCAGAAGCCCGGCGCCGGACTGCGGGTCTCCCAGATGCGCCGCGGCGGCGCCGCAAGCGGCCATGGCGGCTGAGATCCAGAACGGGTAGGCCTGCTCCTGGCAATAGCGGATGGCCTGCTCCCCGAATTCCCGCGCCGAGGAATGATAGCCGAGAAACCCATCGAGCGTCGCCCGGAAATTCAGCGCCCACCCTATGCTGAAGGGGTGCCGGATGGCCCGGGCGTGCTCGATGCTCCGCTCGGAGGCCGCCATGGCGCGCTCGAAGTCGCCCAGGAAACAATGCGTGAACGACAGGTAGCAGAGGGTCGCGACCAGCGTATCCTGCCCGAACAGGTGCGCGTGGTGCCCAAACCGCGAGGCGTCGTAGAGCGACTCGGCTGCCTCGAGACACGCGCGCGACTCCTCCAGTTCTCCCATCCAGAACAGGGTGTCGCCCGCCGTGAATAAGCCTTCCAGCCGCATGGCGTCGTCGCCGGCCGCGGCCATCCGCCGGGCGATTTCGAGCGCGTGCGCCAAGTCTCCGCGGACCAGGTTATAGACCCATACGCCCCACAGCGTCGGCAGCGTCAGCGCTGAGTTGCCCGCCGATGAAAGCAGTTGTTCGGCTCTACGGTATGCGCCCCCGACTTCGACCGCGCCGAACCCGCGCGTTGCCACCAGGGCCGGACCCAGGCTGGCGACCAGCAGCAGCTCCTGAGCGCGATCCCGGCGTTCGGGAGGAAGCGCGCCGTACACTCCCAGGCCGCGCTCCAGGTGCGCCAGGGCCTCCCGGTGCGCCGAACGTTCCAGCGCCGCCATTCCCGCCCGGTGCCAGAACGGGATGGCGCGCTCACCCAGGCCCGCCTCCGTAAAATGACGCGCCACCGCCTCCGGTTCCCGTGCCGCCACGGCCGGGAAACGGGTCGCGATCAGTTCTCCGATCTGCTGGTGCAGATGAGCGCGCGTCTTGGTAAGTAGCGAGTCGTAGGCCGCTTCTTGAAGCAACGCGTGCTTGAACGCGCAGGTGCGGCGCTGGCCCGCTCCGCGCAGGTGGAGAACGTCGGCTTCCACCAGCCTTTCCAGGCACGCGCGCAGTTCGGCGGGGTCGAGCTCGGCGGCCGCCTCCAGCAGCCATTGGGGGAATTCGCGGCCCAGAACCGAAGCCAGGCGCGCGAGATTGCGGGCGGGTCCGAGCTGATCGAGACGCGCCAGGAACGACTCGCGCAAGCTGGAAGGCACTGCCAGCTTTCCGGGGCGCGCGCCTGTGGCATTCCCTGACTCGGTGACCGTGCGGACCATTTCCTCGAGGAACAGCGGCACGCCGTCGCAGTTCTCGACGATCTGGGCCATCGCGGCCGAGTCCAGCGCCCGGCCGCGCGTGGCCGCCGCGGCGATCGCCAGGGATTCCTCCCGAGGCAGCCGGTCGATGGCCATCGGGAACACGTGGCTGCGCGACGGCCATGGGGGTATGAACTCCGGCCTGTGGGTGTACACGGCCAGCATCGAAACGCCGGGAGCCTGAGTGGCAAGCTGGCCGAGCAGTTGCACCGTCGTGGGATCCGCCCAATGCAGATCCTCGATCAGGAACAACAACGGCTGCCGGGATGCGCGTTCGAGCACGATATCGGCGAGCGCATCCAGGGTGAGGGAGCGCTGGCGCTCGGGGGTCGCCTCGAGGGGAGGGTACTCGGGCGCTGGCACTCCCAGAAGCTTGGCGAACAGCGGCACGGTCTCGGGCAGCGGGAAGTTGAGCCCCGCCAGCATGCCTTCTATGGCGCGCAGCTTCTTCTCGTCGGACATCGGGACTGCATCCGTCTCGAATAGGATCCGCTCGATGCACTCGATCACCGGATAGAGAGCGGTGTTCGAGTAGTGCGGCGCGCAGAAGCATTCAATCAGGGCCGCGGAAGGGTCCTCGGCCACCCGGCGTTTGAGCTCGTACGCGAGGCGCGATTTTCCCAGGCCCGGCGGAGCGCTGAGCAGCAGAACTTGTCCGCGCCCTTCGCGGGCCTGTTTCCACCGCTCGACGAGCGTCGCCAGCTCCCTCTCGCGCCCGGTCAGCGGCGTCATGGCCGCCTCGCGGACCGCCTGGAAACGGCTTCGCGCCGAGCTGCGCTGAAGGACGCTGGCAAAACCGAGACGGCGGCCGCCGGCCACCGGTATGGAGCCTTCCCGGCCGAAGGCGAATAGCCCTTCGACAAGGCTTCGGGCCCCATCGCCGATCAGGACTTCGTTGGACTCCGAGTGTTCGCGCAGGCTGCGGGCCAGTGACGATCCTTCGCCCGTTATGACGCGCGACGAGGCCGCGTTGAAATCCGCTACCGCGAGCGAAGTCTCCACCGCCAGGCGCGCCGAAAAACCCGCGCTGGAGCGGCGGAACGTCTGCGCAATGGCTAGCGCGGCTTCCACGGCGCTGCACGCCGTATCCTCGCGCGCGCGAGGGTAGCCGAAATACGCCGACCCCGAACTTCCGTCCCACCCCTTGATGAAACCCTCGTGGCTGACGATGATCCGGGAGCAGATATCGCGCATCCCGCCGAGCGCCGACTCCCAAACCTCGGGATCCTCCGAGTTGGCCGCCACCTGTAGCTCGATGTTCAGAAACGTGATGGGACGGCGATCCGAGGATCCCAGCGACGAGCCCAGCGCGGCTTGCGAGGCCTGTAGCGCCGGCAGATCGAGCGTCGCGGTCGAATCGGCCGCGCTTCCGGGCGAAACCAGCGGCCGAAGGTCCGCGATCAGCGCATCCGCCGAGGGGTAACGCCGGCCGAGGTCCCGTTCGATCAGTTTCTCGAAGATGCCGGCCAGGGCCGGGGGCGCATCGGGCCTGTACCGGCGGATGGACTCCGGTTCGCGATGCAGCAAGGCGTACATGAGAGCGCCCAGGTTGTCGGCCTGGAAGGGCAGGTGTCCGGTCAGAATCTCGAAGAACGCCACCCCCAGCGACCAAAGGTCGGTGCGTGCATCCACGGCGGCGCCCGCGGCCTGTTCGGGGGAAAGGTATGCAGGCGTTCCGACGACGGTTCCATCCTGGGTGAGCAGTTGGGCATCCGTAAACTTGGCAAGGCCGAAGTCGAGGATCTTCACGCGGCCGTCCGCCGTGAGCATGAGGTTGGAGGACTTGATGTCGCGGTGTACGATCCCGGCTCTGTGTGCCGCCTTGAGCGCTTCCGCCGCCTGCAACATGTATCCGGCGGCCTCCGCCGGCGATGGCGGCCAGTTTTCCGGCGGGTGGTTCATGAGATCGCGGAAGGTTTTGCCGGGAATGTATTCGAGCACGAGAAAGGGAATGTTCTCGTACTCCTCAATCGAGTAAATCGCGCAGATGGCCGGATGGTTGAGCGCCGCCGCAGCCCGCGCTTCGCGCAGGAAACGGTCGATAGCGCCTTGCTCTCCGGCTGAGGATTGGGGCAGAAACTTCACCGCCACCTGTCGGCCGAGCCGCGTGTCGAAGGCCAGATAGACGTGTCCCATCCCACCCTTGCCTAGCAGCGAGTTCACGCGATAATGCCCTATGGCCGCGGGAATCGCCGGCTCCAGCGCCGGAGTCAACCTTCGGCCGGAGTTCGGGTCAATAATCGTGCGGGTAGCGTCGCTGGCCAGAGGAGCGTCGCGCTCCTGGCCGGGAACATCTATCATGGGGCACCCAGGTGAAACTAGTATACAACACGCCTCTGTGGGTAACCGAGGCGGCTCCTGCGCATTCGCGTAGTAACATTTCCGGATCTTACGACGCCAAATCTCGCCTGGAGCACCCTTATGCGATACGAGATCATCTTCGCCTCGGCGGCATTTTCGATGCTGGCGTGGGCGCAGGAACCGCAGGTAATTCCCATTTGGCCGGCCGGCAATCTGGCCGCCGATGCCGCCTCCCAACATGAAGTGATCACGGAGAACGCCGCCCACGAGCATAGCGTCACCAATATTCACAATCCCACCATCACGGCGTACCTGCCGCCGCAAGAGAAGGCTACCGGTGTGGCCATCGTGGTCGCTCCCGGCGGAGGCCATCGCTTCCTCTCCATCGATCACGAAGGGTACGACGTCGGCAAGTGGCTGGCCAGTATCGGGGTGGCTGGTTTTGTTTTGAAGTACCGGCTGGCCCGCGCGGAGAATTCGCACTACACGGTCGAAGACGCCGATCAGGACGCGCAGCGCGCCATCCGTCTGATCCGCAGCCGTGCGGAGGAGTGGCGCATCAATCCGGCCAAGGTGGGAATTCTCGGATTCTCCGCGGGCGGTGAAGTCGCTGTGCTCGCCGCCACGAAGTTCGATCGCGGTAAGCCGGACGCTTCCGACGCCATCGAACATCAAAGCTCCCGCCCGGATTTCCAGGTGTTGATTTACCCCGGCGTGCAACCCGCCAACATCGTGGTGACCAAAGACACGCCGCCGGCATTCATGCTCTGTGCGAACGACGATGCGGGACCTTCCAACGCGATTCCCGCCCTGGCGCAGGCGCTGAAAAAAGTAGGAGTGCCGGTGGAGATTCACATATACCATAGCGGCGGCCACGGTTTTGGCATCCGTCCCCGGCCGCTTCCGATTTCGAGCTGGCCCCTGCGTTTGCAGGAATGGATGATGGACAGCGCCATTCTGCCCAAGAATTAGATCGCGGCCGTCGGGGAGCGGGGTAGTTCAGGTCATGGTAGCATGGACGTTCCAACTACCTTGATCAGAGCCGTCAAAGGAACCAGGGATCTACTGCCTCCAGCCACCGAGGTGTGGAACAGCGTGGAAGCCGCCGCGCGCGCGGTTTTTCGCGCCTATAATTACCACGAAATCCGCACCCCCATCTTCGAGGAGACGCAATTGTTCGCGCGCGGCGTGGGCGAGGAAACCGACATCGTCACCAAGGAAATGTACACCTTCGAGGACCGCGACGGCAGCTCCCTCGCGCTGCGGCCCGAGTGCACCGCTTCGGTGATCCGCGCCTACATCGAGCACCGCCTGGACCAGCGCCCCGGCGTGCAGAAGCTCTACTACCTTGGCCCCATGTTCCGCCGCGAGCGCCCGCAAAAGGGCCGCTACCGCCAGTTCTACCAGATCGGCGCCGAGGCCATCGGCTCGGAATCCCCCATGGTGGATGCCGAGGTGATCGAGATGGTGGTCGAGATTCTCAAGCGCGCCGGCTTGGCCGGTTTCGAGCTTCTGATCAATTCCGTGGGCGACCGCAACTGCCGTCCGCAGTACGTCGAGCGCTTGCGGCAAGAGTTGAAATCGGTGGCGCAGGGGATGTGCGGCGATTGCCAGCGCCGCGCCGATACCAACCCGCTGCGCGTGCTGGATTGCAAAGTGGAAGCGGACCAGCCCATCATCGAGAAGCTGCCCAGCATCGTCGATCACCTTTGCGACGCGTGCCACGCGCACTTTGAGGCCGTGAAGCAGTCGCTGGCCGATCGCGGCCTTCCATACCAGGTGCATCCCCGGCTGGTCCGGGGCCTGGATTACTACATGCGCACCACATTCGAAGTAGTCCATGGATCGCTGGGCGCGCAGAATTCGGTGCTGGGCGGTGGGCGCTACGACGGCCTGGCCGAAGCGCTGGGATCGAAGGTTCACTCGCCGGGCATCGGTTTTTCGATCGGCGAGGACCGCCTGGTGATGAGCGTCGAGGGTGCCCACAGTCCCGCCGCGCTCGACCTTTTCATTGCGCCGCTCGGCGAGCCGGCTCTGCGGCACGCCGCTTTGATGGCGCGCGACTTCCGGAGAAGCGGCCTTTCCGTGGAGCTGGCCGAAGGCAAGCTGAAGCGCGTCATGGAACTGGCCAACAAGTTGGGAGCGCGGTTCGCGCTGATCGTGGGCGAGAACGAAATGGCGGCGGGCCGTTACGCGCTCAAGGATATGTCCACGGGCGAACAGGAGAGCCTGACCCGCGACGAAATCGCCGCCAGGCTGGCCGCGGTCTTGAATTGATAATATCGGATATGGAAACCTCAGTTGCACTGGATTTTCTAGGCGAGCTTCGCCGTACTCATACCTGCGGCGAACTGCGCGCCGCGCACGCGGGCCAAACTGTTGTCTTGATGGGATGGGTCCACCGGCGGCGCGATCATGGCGCCGTGATTTTCATCGACCTGCGCGACCGCGAAGGCCTCACCCAGGCGATTTTTCACGAGGACATCGATTCCTCCGTTCACCGGCGCGCCGAAGAGGTGCGCAACGAATACGTGATCGCCGTGGAAGGCGCGGTGAAGCAACGCTCGCCCGAGACGGTTAATCCCAACATGCCTACCGGCGAAATCGAAGTGGTGGCGTCGAAGATCTGGATCCTCAATGAATCGCGCACCCCGCCGTTCCCCGTGGAAGAGGAAGCCGGCATCAACGAAGATGTCCGCCTGAAATACCGCTACGTGGATTTGCGCCGCCCGCGCATGCAACGCAACATTATCCTGCGTTCGAAGATTTCCTTCGCGGTGCGCGAGTTTCTCTATGCGCAGGGCTTTCTCGAAATCGAGACGCCCTTCATGACGCGCTCCACGCCGGAGGGCGCGCGCGATTACCTGGTCCCCTGCCGCGTGCAGCCCGGCACCTTCTACGCCCTGCCGCAATCGCCGCAGATCTTCAAGCAGATCCTCATGGTGAGCGGGTTCGACAAGTACTTTCAGATCGTGCGCTGCTTCCGCGACGAGGATTTCCGCGCCGACCGCCAGGCGGAGTTCACCCAGATCGATCTGGAGATGTCCTTTCCCCAACAGGAGCGGATTTTCGAGGCGATCGAGCCGCTAGTCCAGCGCGTCTGCGAAGTGGCCGGGTTCCGCGTGGAAACGCCCTTCCCGCGCCTGACCTACGCCGAGGCGATGTGGCACTATGGCAGCGACAAGCCCGACCGCCGCATCCCCCCGATGCATCCGGTGGAGGACCTGCTGCCGGAGCTGGCGAATGCCGGAATGCCGCTGGTCGCCATCCACATTCCCGCGACCGGCGCGCCCAGCCGCAAGGAGCGCGACGAGCTCAAGGCCTTCGGCCTGGAACGCGGCCTGCGCGTCTACGACGATGCCAGGCGCCTGGACCGAGATTATCCCGGCCCGATGGCCAAGGTGCGCGACCGCTGCGGCGCGGGTGAAGACGATCTGCTGGTGCTGGCCGCGTGGGCCGGCGAACCCAAGGGCCAGCGTCCCGAGGAAACCGTCTACCTGGCGTGCGGCCAGTTGCGCCTCTACTGCGCGCAGAAGTTCAACGACCGCCACAAGCTACTCGACCCCAGGAATCTCCAGTTCCTGTGGGTGGTGGACTTCCCCATGTTTGAATGGAACGAAGAAGAAAGCCGCTGGAACGCCGCGCACCACCCCTTTACCTCGGTGCACGATGAAGACCTCGAAAAGCTGACCGCGGACCCCGCCCGCTGCCGCGCCAAGTCCTACGACCTGGTGCTGAACGGCGTGGAGATGGGCTCCGGCTCCATCCGTATTCACCGCCGCGACGTGCAGGCCAAGGTGTTTGGCGCGCTCGGCATGACTGATGAAGAGGCCCGCCGCCGTTTCGGCTTCCTGCTGGAGGCGCTGGAATACGGCGCGCCGCCGCACGGCGGAATCGCTCTCGGCCTGGACCGCCTGGTGATGATTCTGGCAGGCGAAAGTTCCATTCGCGACGTGATCCCGTTCCCCAAGACGGCGCGCGGCACGGACCTGATGTGCGACGCCCCCTCGGCCATTCCGGAGCGCCAGTTGCGCGAGCTGGGCATCAGTCTTCGCGGGCACGCCAGGTGACGCTGCGAAAGCCCGAATTTTTCTCTTGACCTGTCTACAGCTTCAGGGTTGACACTGAGAGCAGAGCGATGCCGCTGACCGTCACCAAGCTTGCGCGCGCCTGCGATCTCGCCCGCAGCACCGTGCTGTACTACGAATCCATCGGCCTGTTGCAGCGCCCGTGCCGTACGCCCGGAAACTATCGCGTCTACACCGAAAGAGACCTCGGCCGCCTGCGCCAGATCTGCGCTTACCGGGATGCCGGTCTCGAACTCAGCGACATTCGTTCCATCCTCGACGCTCCCCACACCGGCGCCGCCGCCGTCCTGCGCCGGCGCCTTGTAGAATTGAGCGCCGGCATCGAACGCCTCCAGGAACACCAGCGGGCCATTGCGCGCCTGCTGAAGAGCACGGATCAACTAAGGAGAATTCCCATGGTCACGAAAGAGAAGTGGACCGCCATCATGAGCGCCGCCGGGTTCACGAAGGACGACATGCACCGATGGCACGCCGAGTTCGAAAGGTCGGCGCCTCAGGAGCACCAGGAGTTTCTCGAGTTCCTCCACATTCCGGAACAGGAAGTGAAGACCGTACGCGAGTGGAGCCGCGGATTCAAGGCGTAAGCGCCGGGGTCGCGCGGCGCACCGTGTTTGCGCCCAAAGAACGAAAGATGTTAAACCTATGAAGACGCATTCATGCCCGCTAAGCTGCAAGGCATCTTCACTCCGACCCTCGTTCCGCTGGACGAGCGGGGCCAGATCAACGAGCCCGAGCTTCGCCGTTTCATCTCCTGGTTGATCGAGCACGGCGTTCACGGTCTGTATCCCAATGGTTCCACTGGCGAGTTTACGCGTTTTTCGCCGGAAGAGCGCCGCCGCATCGTCCGGATCGTCTGCCATGAGGCCCGTGGCCGCGTTCCCATCCTGGCCGGCGCCGCCGAAGCCAACGTGGCGGAGACGCTGGCGGCTTGCGAGGCTTACGCCGGCATGGGCGCGCAGGCCGTCGCCATCGTCTCGCCGTTCTATTACAAACTCACTCCGGAATCGGTGTACGCCTATTTCGCCGAGATCGCCCGCCACTCCCCCATCGACCTCACGCTCTACAACATCCCCATGTTCGCCAGCCCCATCGACGTTCCCACCATCCGGCGGCTGGCCGAATTCCCGCGCGTGGTGGGCATCAAGGACTCCTCCGGCGACCTCGCCTTCATGATGCGGCTGATCTCCGCGGTGCGCCCCCTGCGCCCCGATTTCAGCTTCCTCACCGGCTGGGAGGCCGTGCTCGCGCCCATGCTCATGATCGGCTGCGACGGAGGCACCCACGCCAGCGGCAATGCCGTCCCGGAAGTAACCCGCCGCATTTACGATCTCTGCCGCGCCGGCAATTACGCGGAAGCCATGCAGTGGCAGTACCGCATCCTCGAACTGTTCGACGCCATGCTGTACCCCTTCGAATTCCCCGACGGTTTCCGCGCCGCCGCCGAGTTGCGGGGTTTCCGCATGGGCCGCTCGCGCCAGCCCCAGACCGGCAAGCAGCAGGCCGACCGCACCGCGCTGGCTTCCGTGCTGCAGTGTATTCTGGCCGATTTCGAGCTGGTGGAACGTCCCGCCGCGGGCTGTGCGCCGCGGGTCGGGCAGCCGGAGCAAGACAAGGTCGAGCAGGTGATTTTCGAAGTAATGCGCGAACTTGAGAAGCGGGGTGTCCTCTGAACGGCGCGCTCGCCTTCATCGAGATCGGTGGATGGTCGCCGGCCATGGTGGTGGTCGACGCCATGGAAAAGACCGCCGGCGTGCGCGTGCTCCAGACGGAACTGAACGACAGCCCCGGCGTGTGCCTGAAGCTTTACGGCCCCCTGGCCGACATCCAGATGGCCACGCGGGCGGCCGAGGAAACCGCCCACGCCATGGGCACCGCGGTGATCGCGCACGTGATACCGGGGCCCTCGCCTTTTTCGCAAGCCGCCTATGAAGCCGAGGTCGATTTCAGCCCGCTCATCGAGCAGCCGACCGTGCAGTATCCGGAGGAAACTATGAACGACCCGGGCCAATCGCCCTTCGCCGTGGGTCTCATTGAGACACAGGGCTTCACGGCCGTGTTTGAAGCCATCGACACCGCGTTGAAGACTTCCGCGGTGGAAGTGCTGGCCCGCGAAAAGCTGGGCGGCGGCTACATTACCGTGCTGATCAAGGGCGATGTGTCGGCCGTGCAGGCCGCGGTGGATGCCGGCAAGGCCAAAGTGGAAGGCCTCGGCCGCCTCATCGCCGCCCACGTGATTCCCAGCCCCAGCCAGGGCGTCCTGTCGCTGCTGCCCAAATGAGCGGGCTGCCGCGGCCCGCTCGCTGCAGCGTGCTATCATGGTCTCGAAAGCCTGAATGGGAGGAAAACAACGATGGGCCCGCTAGGCGTGCCGGAGATGGTCTTCATCTTCTTCCTGGCGCTGATCTTATTCGGCCCCGAGAAGATGCCGCAACTGGGCCGCTCCGTAGGAAAGGCCTTGACCCAGTTTCGCCGCGCCCAGAGCGAACTGAAGTCCACGTTCGAACGGGAGATGAAAAACCTGGAACAGGAAACGGAATCGTTGAAGGAAGTCACCAGCCAGTATCAATACGACACCTACAACTACGATTATTCGTCGTATGAATCCACGCCCGAGACTTCATACGGGTCGGAAACCTACGATTCCGCTGCCGCTACCCCATCCACTGCAAGCGCATCCGCACCTGAGGGCGCTGAGTCACCAGCAGCCGATGCGCCGGAGGGCACTGTCGCCCACGGCGCCGAAACGGCGGCCGAACCGACCGAGACGGCTTCCCCCACGGCTGAGCATATCGCGTAACACATGAATTCTTCCGACGAGCCAAAGGGGACCGGCGATCCCCAAGCCGGCGCCGCGCCTTCCGCGTCCGCTTCCACCTCCGTGACCGCGGTAGTGAAAGCCAAACCTCGCTCCGGCGGGGGAGGAAAGACTCCGCCACCACCGCCGCCGCCCTCCGGAGGCGATTCCGGTGACGAAGAAGATGGCATGCTGCGCATGTCCTTCCTGGAACATCTGCAGGAGCTGAGGACGCGCATCGTTCGGGCCCTGTGGGGTGTGGTTGCGGCCTTCTTGGTGAGCCTTACCTTCAGCAACGAGCTTTGGCGCTTCGTCTCCCAGCCGGCCGTGCAGGCCCTTAGGACTCTGCACTACCCCGACACCCTCAAACAGATCACGCCCATGGAAAGTTTCAACGTGATCTGGTTCAAGCTGCCCTGCCTGGTCGCCATCTTCCTCGGCTCTCCCTGGGTTCTGTATCAGGTCTGGGCCTTCATCTCCCCCGGGCTGTACCGCAAGGAGCGGCGATGGGCGGTTCCGTTTGTGCTCACCTCCGCCGGCCTGTTCATTGGCGGCGGCCTCTTCGCCTACTTTGTGGCCTTCCGCTATGGCCTCACGTTCCTGTTGAGCATCGGCGCCGGGAACCATGTCGAGCCCATGGTTTCCATCAGCGAGTATTTCGATTTATTTGTGAACGTGATCCTCGGGGTAGGATTGGTTTTCGAGCTCCCTGTCCTCATCTTCTTTCTGACACTGCTGAGAATCGTCAGCCCGGCATTTCTTGTGCGGCACAGCCGCTACGCGATCCTGATCATCTTCATCATTGCCGCCGTAGTGACCCCGACCCCCGACGTTTTCAACATGATGCTGTTTGCGGTGCCTATGTGCCTGCTGTTCTACGTGGGCATCTTCGCCGGTTATTTACTAGTGCTGCATCGCGAGCACCGGAGATTCCCCTGGCGCATGACACTAACTATCGTTCTAACCTTACTACTCCTCCTGGCGGTGGTTGGTTATATTGCTGTTGCCAAGCATGCCATCAAGCTGGTACCATACTGGCCATTTCTGACTCATTAGTTGTTTTTTAGTGGAATCAGGCTACTTGACGAGTGTAAGATGGAATGATCCATTTCAGAGTACTTGTGTGGTCAGTCGATAGTCAGGCTTGTGATGGACCTGAATAAAGCGATACAGCAGTTGTACGCCGAGAAAGAGAGACTCGAGCGGGTAATTGCCTCACTGGAGGAATTGCAGCGAAACGCCGGCGCTGTTCCGGCTCTCACCCAGAGCGTCAAGCGCCGCGGCCGGAAGTTCATGGACCCCGAGGAACGCCAGGAAGTTTCGAACAGGATGAAAAAGTATTGGGCCGCCCGGCGTAAGGAGCAGCAGAAACATGCGTCGGTTCACGGTTCCTGAGCCATGGCCCGCGGCTATCGTGGATCCGTTTTTTTGAAGTACCAAAGCCAGTAGTACTGGCTCTCGGCGCCGTAGTGGTATCGCAGTTCGAAGCCGCAGCGTTGCGCCATCTCGCGCGCGTCCCGCTCGCTAAACGGCACGCCCACCCAGGTATTGTCCGGTTCGGCCTCTACCAGCGAGGAACCCTGCACCTGGAATTTGAAGAGTCCGCCGGGCCGCAGCAGGCGGCAGACCTCGCGCGCGTAACTCTCGATGATCTCGTGGCTGGGGATGTGCTGAAACACGATACAGGAAAAGGCGAAATCCATTTGCAGTTGAGCGCCCAGGCCGAAGCGGTTCCACCAGTGTTCGCGCACCGCGCCGAGGTCCATGCCATTGTTTCGGAACACTCGCACGTTGGGGAACCCCTCCACCGCGCGCCGGGCTTGGCGCACCATCCGGCGGCTGATATCCACGGCGTACACCTGGCCGAAGAAGCCCGCCAGCGCGCGCGTCACGCGCCCGGCGCCGCACCCGATTTCGAGCACCCGCATGTCTCTCGGGTCCATGCCCTGGCAGACGTTGGCGATGTCGTTCAGAATATCCTCTTCCAGCGTGACCTGGCCGGATTGGTAGAACTCTTCGTCGGACCAGCAGTCTTGCCCGGTCACCACGTGGTGGCGCGCGTTTTCGCGGGCTCGTTGGTCCCAATCCCGCTGCATTCGCCGGAGTTGCTCGGTGATCTGCGTTATCGCCATTTGCTATATTCATATTGTAGTTGCCGGCTGGAGTGGGCGGCTAGCTCAGCTGGGAGAGCACGGCGTTCGCAACGCCGGGGTCGCGGGTTCGAATCCCGCGCCGTCCACCATTTCAGTCCGGCATCGCGGCGGAAGAGTGTGCGATGTGTTCCCGGTAGGCGAGTATGCGATGGACCTAGATAAAGCGATTCAGGAATTATACGCCGAGAGGAAGAGACTTGAGCGGGTGATCGCTTCGCTGGAGGAATTGCAGCGAAGCGCCCGCGCTGTCCCCCCTCTCACTGAGAGCGTCAATCGTCGCGGCCGGAAGTTCATGGACGGCCGGGAACGCCAGGAAGTTTCGGAGAGGATGAGGAAGTATTGGGCCGCCCGCCGTAAGGAGCAGCAGAAACATACGTCGGGCCGCGGCTCCTGACTTATACGGGCTTTGGACTTCTTGGCCAACTACAGATACAGATGAAGCTTACGTTTTGGGGCGCGGCCGGCGAGGTCACCGGCTCGATGCACCTCGTGGAATCCGGCGGCCGGCGCTTTCTGCTCGATTGCGGGCTGAACCAGGGCCGCCGGAAAGACGCCGACCGCAAGAATCGAAATCTTCCGTTCCCATCTTCCTCCATCGATGCTGTGGTTCTCTCGCACGCCCACATCGACCATTGCGGGAACCTCCCAACCCTGGTGAAAAACGGCTTCTCCGGCCCCATTTTTTCCACTCCGGCCACCATCGATCTGTGCCACTGGTTGCTGCGCGACACCGCCCATATCCATGAAAAGGACGCCGAGTTCCTCAACAAGCGGCTCGACCACCGCAAGTCCATGGGCCTGGAGGACGGCCGTGTGGTGCCGCTCTATACCATGGAGGATGCCGAGCGTACCCTGCCGTTGCTCCAGCCGATGCCCTACCACAACCCTAAGATCCTGGCCCCTAACCTGAACTACGTGAGCTACGACGCCGGCCATATTCTCGGCTCCTCTTTCGTCGTGCTTCACGAGTCGTCCAACGGCTCGCCCGTGCGCCTGGGGTTCTCCGGCGACATTGGCCGGCCGAACCTCCCCATCATCCGCGATCCCGAAACCATGCCGGCCGCCGAATACCTGATCATGGAGAGCACTTACGGCGGGCGTTTTCACAAGGGTGTCAGCCACGTCGTCAACAAGCTCGCGGACGTGGTGAACCGCACTGCCGGGCGCGGCGGACGTATCATCGTGCCGGCTTTCGCGGTGGGCCGCACCCAGCAGCTCGTGCTCCTGCTTCACCAGCTCACCAACGAGAAGCGCATTCCCAATATCCCCATCTTTGTCGACAGCCCGCTGGCGCTCAACGTCACCGCGGTCCACCGCGATCACCCCGAGTGCTTCGACGATGAAACCAGGGAGTACCTGTTGCACCACGAGGACCCCTTCGGCTTCGAGCGCCTCCAGTACATCCGCGACACCGCCGACTCCAAGAAGCTGAACGACCTTCACGGCCCTTTTGTGGTCATATCCGCCTCCGGAATGTGCGAGGCGGGCCGCATCCTGCACCACCTGCGCAACAACATCGAAGATCCGCGGAATACTGTGCTCATCACCGGGTTCCAGGCGCAGGATACGCTCGGCCGCAAGCTCGTCGAAAAGTGGCCGGAAGTGCGGATTTTTGGCGAGCCCATGCGGGTCCGGGCCGAGATTTCGAGCCTGGATGAGCTGAGCGCACACGCCGACCAGGGCGAGCTGATGGAATGGATCCGGCCGCTGGCGCCCTCCCTGCGCCAGGTCTTCCTGGTCCATGGCGAGCCCCAGCAGTCCCAGACACTCGCCAAACTGCTCCATTCCACGTACAATCTAAATGTGGTGATCCCGACGCCCGGCCAATCTTTCGACCTCGCTTAGGCGAAACCGGAACGCCCCCCCGGGCCATCTATACTGTAAGAAGCTAAAAGGAGTTCGACAAAGTGAGTCCAACGACATATACGGAGCCGCAGCCCCCACGCTCGCCTCTCCTCACGGCGCTTGTGGCCGGCGCCATAATCGCCCTCGTGGCTGCCAACATCTACCTCTACGTCCAGATCGACCATGTCCGTACGGACCTGGCCCAAATGGACCAAGCGCTCAAGACGGGGTTGAGCAATCTGAGGGACGCCTCCTCGGTCACCACGGCCGCGCAGCAGCGACACCTCGATACGCTGAAGGAGGAGTTGGAAGCCTCCCGCGCCCAGCTCCGCGACCAGGCCATGACCATGTCCGCCAAGGCCAAAGCCGAAGCCAACGCCCGCACCGAGCAGTTAATGCACCAGATCGAAGCCGAGCAAGCCAAGGTGCAGCAGCAGGTCAGTTCCGAAATCAGCGACGTCAAACAGTCCGCTTCCGCCGCCAACACCAAGATCGCCGATGTCTCCACCGATGTCGGCAACGTGAAGACCCAGGTGTCCGCGACCCAAGCCGAATTGCAGAAGACCATCGCCGACCTGAAGTCCGTTACGGGCGATCTGGGCGTGCAGAGCGGCCTGGTGGCCACCAATGCCAAGGAACTGGAGGCCCTCAAGCGCCTGGGCGAGCGTAACTACATCGACATCAAACTCGGCAAGAGCAAGAAGCCGCAACGTTTCGGCGATATCACGCTTCTTCTCAAGGATGTCAATGTCAAGAAGAATAAGTACACCGTTGACGTGATGGCGGACGATAAGCTCACCGAAAAGAAGGACAAGAGCATCAATGAACCCGTCCAGTTCTACACCTCAAAGGGTGGCCGCCTGCCGTACGAACTGGTCATCAACCAGGTCCAGAAGAACGAGATCGTCGGCTACCTCTCGACCCCCAAGGAAACGGTCGCAAGATAATCCATAGGGGCCGGTCGGCAGGCGAAAGCGCCGGCCCACTCTGTCACGAGGCGCCCTCCGTCCTCTCGACCAGCTTTTCCGCGTGTACGCAGTAAATTGCCGGTTTGCCGTCCCGATCGCTCTGGAAGTAAATGCGCTGGCTATCCGGCGCGAACACCGGCGCAACCGTTTCCGGATGGCTTGCCCGGTGCTCGCAAAGGGTTAGTTCCCGCCGGGTTACGCGCAGCAGAATCAATACGTACGGCGACGCGGTATTGCGGCTTGCCCCCACGAACACCGAAGTGTCGCGGTTGAATCCGAAATGCGCAAACTGGCTGGTCTTGGCGACCAGTTGGTCGGTGTCCGTATCGGGCCCGTATTCGCGGATGGCGTTCAACTGGGTTCGGTCTTCCGGAATGTTCAGGTAAAGGATGGTCTTGCCGTCCGGCGCCCAATTGGCCGCCCCGATGCGTCCGGCTGCCAGCTTGAGCCGGCGGTTCTGTTTCCCGTCGGAACCCACCAGCCACAGCGCCTCGTCCGCCTGCCGGTACAGGATCTGCGCGCGCCTGGGCCGCGCGATCGGATCGCCCATCTCGACCGGCCCCTCCATCACCGTGCGCGCCGCTCCGTGCGACAGCGTCACCACGCGCAGCCGCCAGCCTTCGCCGCGCCGCTCCGCGAAGGTGGCGTGCGTTCCATCCAGCGCCACGCTCATTCCCGCACCCCGGTCCCAACCCTCCGGAACCTGGTACACTTTGCGCTCCCGCGGCGTGGCAAGGTTCACAATGTGCAAGGAGCGCCCCGCGAAATAGCAGAACGAGCGGTCATCCGGAAGAAGGGTGATCGACGCACCGTCCAGTTCCTCGGCCTCGGTCAACTGCCACGTCTCGCCGCTCTTCAAATCCATGTGGAAGGCCTGCGGCGATCCGCCGCGGTCGCAGCAAAACAGCATCCACCCGCTCGACCGCGCGATGGCGCGGTTGTAATACGCCGGCATGGTGCTGGTATAAGCCGGGTCGGTCAGCCGGTAGACGTCCATCTCCGTAGCCGGATCGGAATACCGCCGCGAGTCCGATGGAAACGTGGTCCCCTTGGGTCCCTGGGCCGCCAGACGCGTCCCCGCCAGCCCGGCAATCAGCCACGATCTGCGCGAGAAGCGGCGCGCCGAACTCGCCATAAGCCGATGGTATCCTAAGGCTTAGTGACCTGCCAACGCCTCGCTTTGGTGGTTTCTCTGTTAGTGCTGCCGCCAGCGGCTCTTGTGGCGCAGGAAAACCGCATCGCCGGCCCCATCGACCGGAGCCGGACGGTGCTCCTGAAGGGAAACGTCAACCCCAGGGCGCAGGCGCAATATGACCAGGGACCGGTCGAGCCTTCTTTCGAGCTGGCGTACGTCACCCTGCTGCTCAAACCCTCGCCCAGCCAGCAGACCGCGCTCGAGCAGTTGCTCGACCAACAGCAGGATCCGTCGTCCCCCCATTACCACCAGTGGCTGACGCCCGAGCAATACGCCGCGCGCTTCGGCCTCAGCCCCGGAGACATCGCCATCATCGTCTCGTGGTTGCAGTCCCAAGGCCTGCAGGTGAACGACGTCGCCCGCGGCCGCCACTGGATCGCGTTCAGCGGCACGGCAGGGATGATCGACGGCACTTTTCACACTGCCATTCACCGCTACATTGTGGATGGCGAGACGCATTTCGCGACCGCCTCCGAGCCTTCCATTCCAGCCGCTCTCGCCGGCGTGGTGAGCGGCTTCCGGGGACTCGACGACTTCTATCCGAAGCCGATGCATCGGTCGGTGCCCGCCGGCGACCCTGCATACAACGGTAGCAGCGGCGCACACTACCTGGCCCCCGACGATTTCGCTACCATCTATGACCTGAATCCGCTTTACCTCACCGGCATCGATGGCACCGGCCAGAAACTCGCCATCATCGGGGACACCGATGTCGATCTCGCGGATATCCAGAACTTCCGGCGCCGCTTCAACCTGCCTGCCAACGATCCCCAGGTGGTTCTCTACGGTCCCGACCCCGGAACCAATAGCGACAACCTGGGCGAGGCGGACCTTGACCTGGAATGGTCCGGCGCGGTGGCGCGCAACGCTACCATCATTTACGTCTATTCCACAGACGTCAGTACCGCCGCCCAGCATGCTATCGACCAGAATCTGGCGCCGGTAATCAGCTTCAGCTTCGGCGGCTGCGAGCCGTCTGCCCCCGCGGCATTCCGGTCCATCGCCCAGCAGGCCAGCGCGCAAGGCGTCACCTGGCTGGCCGCTTCCGGCGATTCCGGCGCGGCCGGTTGCGATGAGGCGTTTTCCACCGAGCACCCGCAAGCCACACAAGGCCTGGCCGTGAGTTTTCCGGCCAGCATCCCGGAAATAACCGCAGTGGGCGGCACCATGTTCAACGAGAGCAGCGGAACCGGACCTTACTGGGGACCCAATGGCCCCAACCTCGGCTCGGTTCTTTCCTATATTCCGGAAACCGCGTGGAATGAATCCAGCACCAGTTGCCCGCCTACCGGCTGCCTGGCCGCCAGTGGAGGAGGAGCCAGCGTTCTCTTCTCCAAACCTCCCTGGCAAACCGGTCCCGGAGTGCCCAACGACAAAGTTCGCGATGTGCCGGACGTGGCTCTCTCCGCGGCCAATCACGATGGCTATTACGGCGTCACCGGCGGGCTTACTGTGGTCTATAGCGGAACCTCCGCCGCAACCCCGTCCTTTGCGGGAATCGTGGCGCTGCTGAACCAGACCCAGGCCCAGCCGGGCTTGGGCAATATCAATCCCGCCCTCTATCGGCTCGCTCAAAGCACCACCAACGTATTTCACGACATCACCACCGGCAACAACATAGTTCCGTGCGCGCAGGGCAGTCCGGATTGCCAAAACGGCTCCATGGGCTACCAGGCCGGTCCGGGATACGACCTGGTTACCGGTTTGGGCTCCGTGGATGCCTACCAGTTGGTCACCCAGTGGAATACCCTGGCGGGGAGCACCATCACCACATTGACCGCCGACTCCACCACTGTAACCGTGAACAGCACCGTGAAGTTCACGGCCACCGTGAGGGCCGCCGCCGGCAGCGCCACGCCCAGCGGCACGGTGAGCCTCAATGTGGCCGATAGCTCGCTCGGTTCCGCTCCGCTGACGGTTTCCGGCAGCGTGGCGACAGCCACCTTCACGCTCTCCGCCAGTCAGTTGCCCATCGGCGCCGGCAACGTGTGGGCAATCTACAGCGGCGACGCCAGCTTCAGCGGTTCGTCGGCCTCGCTCATCGTGACCGTCGGCTACCCGCCTGGCAGCTCGGTGGTGGTTCCCAGCATCTCGCCTAATCCTGTATTTGCGTACGCGTACGCACAGGGGGGTTATAGCTGGCTATGCAGCGTCACTCTGACCGAAACCGCCGGCGTTTCCACCACCCTCACGGGTTTCACCATTAACGGCCAGCCACAATCGCTCTCCAAGTACTTCGTTAAGCTCGGCATATCTCCGAATGGAACGGTGCACATCTCCACCATGGAGTTCAGCGGCCGCAGCGCACCAGCCACGCTCACATTCGGATTCACCGGAGTCGATGCCAGCGGGCAGACGTGGTCGCGGCAGGTTTCCGCGGTTCTCTACGGGCCTTCGATGGCTCTCTCCGGCGTGCCGTCCACGGTAGAGCAGAACCTCGGCGCTGATCTATCCTGCCAATGGTCGCAGCAGTTGTATTTGCAGGAGCAGGCCGGCTTCGGCGTCGAGCTTACCAATTTCCTGGCCGGAAGCCGTGACCTCAGCAGTCAGATTCAGCAGTATTTCGGGACCACGCAGCTTGCTCCCTTCGGCTCGTTGCAGGCCTCGGTTTGCTGGAGCAACGGCCCTCAGCCTCAGTTGGTGACCTATGAGATCGACGGCACGGCCGGCAATGGAAGCCAGGTGACGGTAACACTGTCGGCTTCACTTATAGCGCCCGCCGCTACCGCGGTCGTGCTCTCGGTCTCGCCGGCGGCGGTGTCGATGTCCGCGACGACCTCATCGCCGAATCCCACCGCCTCCGTGGCATTGAGCTTCACCGGCGGCGCGCCCCAGTGGACTGCTGCTGTCCTGCTCTCCGGCCGAACCGCAAACTGGTTGCAGGTTTCTCCCCTCACCGGTTCCGGCCCGGCGCAGTTGAAGCTCCAGGCTTCGAGCGCCACGCTGGTCAACGGCGTTTATAACTCCACCCTCGCCAACGGCGTGTACAGCGCCACCCTCGTCATTCAGGCATTGAACGCCTTACCCCAATACATCAGCGTGCCGGTTGTGTTTGTGGTGGGAGCCTCGTCCACGACCAGTATCGGCGCTGTGACCAACGCGGCGTCGTTCCAGAACGCCGTTGCTCCCGGTGCCCTCGCCACCGTCTGGGGATCGCAGCTCGCGCCTGCGATTCAACAGGCGGGCAGCCTTCCCCTCCCGCTGGCCATCGAAGGCGTCTCGGTTACCGTGAACGGCCTGCCCGCCCCGTTGCTCTACGTTTCGCCCGGGCAGATGAACATCCAAATCCCTTACCAAACGGGAGCCGGAACAGCCGTGCTGGGGGTGAACAACAACGGGCAAATCGCTTCTTACTCGTTCCAGGTGGCGCCGTCGGGGCCGGGCATTTTCCCCAACGCTTTCATCGATCCGACCAACGCGGCGGTCACCTCCGCCCCGCAAGGAGGAATTCTGACGCTGTTCATCACCGGAGACGGCGACGCCTCGCCGCCCGTCGTGACCGGAGCGCCGCCGCCAGCCAACACGCCGGTGGCCAATCTGCCGGCGCCCAGGCTCCCCGTTACCGTGACCGTCGGCGGAGTGCCGGCCCAGACCCCGTTCCAGTTCATCGGTATTCCCACCTGGTCGGTCGGTGTAACGCAGATCAATTTCGTCGTTCCACCGGCCGCTCCTCTGGGGCCGCAATCCGTGGTGGTAACTGTCGGAGGCGTGGCCAGTGCTCCGGCAACTCTGACGGTGACGCCGTAACTAAACTCTTGTCCCCGCGTCCGTCTTCTCTGACAGAGTAAAATAGGAACTGACGGACTTCCCCCCGTAACGAGACCTTTCATGATTGTTGATGCCATCCTGGCGAAGATCTTTGGCACCAAGACCGAGCGCGAGATCAAAGGCATGTTGCCCACGGTGGCTGCCATCAACGATCTCGAGCCCGAGCTCCGCCAACTGTCGGACATCGACCTCGCCGCCAAAACCATCGAGTTCAAAGAGCGCATCGCGCAGGGCGCCACCATCGACGATCTCCTCATCGAAGCTTTCGCCGTGGTCCGCGAGGCCGGCCGCCGCTTCCTCAACATGCGCCATTTCGACGTGCAGTTGATCGGCGGCATGGTCCTGCACCACGGCAAAATCGCCGAAATGAAAACCGGCGAAGGCAAGACCCTCGTGGCCACCTTGCCCTGCTATCTCAACGCCCTCGGCGGCAAGGGCGTTCACGTCGTCACCGTCAACGATTACCTGGCCAAACGCGACTCCGAATGGATGGGCCGCATCTACAAGGCCCTCGGCATGCGCGTCGGCGTCATCGTCCACGACCTCGACGACCAGGAGCGCAAGGACGCCTACGGCTCCGACATCACCTATGGCACCAACAACGAATTCGGCTTCGATTACCTTCGCGACAACATGAAGTTCCGCATCGACGACTGCGTTCAGCGCCCGTTCAATTACGCCATCGTCGACGAAGTCGATTCCATCCTCATAGACGAGGCACGCACCCCGCTCATCATTTCCGGCCCCAGCGAGGAATCCACCGACAAGTACTACAAGGCCAACCGCATCATCCCCAAGCTGGTGCGCGGCGAAGTCATCGAGGGCCGGGAACCGGGCGAAAAGTACACCACCGGCGACTACACCATCGACGAGAAACACAAAGCCGTCGCGCTCACCGAAGAAGGCTTCGACAAAGCCGCCAGGCTGCTGGGCCTCAGCGATATCTACAGCCTCGATACCATCGAGTGGAAGCACCACGCTGAACAGGCCCTGCGCGCGCACGTGATCTACCAGCGCGACCGCGATTACGTAATTAAGGACGGCGACGAAGGCCCCGAAGTGATTATCGTCGACGAGTTCACCGGCCGCCTCATGCCCGGCCGCCGCTGGTCCGACGGCCTCCACCAGGCCGTGGAAGCCAAGGAAGGCGTCAAGATCCAGCGCGAAAACCAGACCCTCGCCACCATCACTTTCCAGAATTACTTCCGCATGTACAAGAAGCTGTCCGGCATGACCGGCACGGCGGAAACCGAAGCGGCCGAATTCCAGAAGATCTACAACCTCGACGTCACCGTCATTCCCACCAACCGTCCTTTGATCCGCAAGGAGAATCAGGACATGGTCTATCGCACCGAGGTGGAGAAGTTTCGCAATGCCGCCAAGGAGATCATGGAATTGAACAAGCGCGGCCAGCCCGTGCTGGTGGGCACCATCTCGGTCGAGAAATCCGAAAGGCTCTCCGCCATCCTCAAGCGCATGGGCGTCAGGCACGAGGTCCTGAACGCCAAGAATCACGAGCGCGAGGCGTCCATCGTGGCGCAGGCCGGCCGCAAAGACGCCGTCACCGTCTCCACCAACATGGCCGGGCGCGGCACCGACATTCTGCTCGGCGGAAACCCCGAGTTCATGACCAAGGACGCCTGTCTCAAAGACAAGGCGGCCGAACGCCTCTCCGAAAACGAGGCCCAGTACGTGGCCGACGAGCATTTCTACTTCTTCACCCACCACGACCAGTTCTACCGGGTGCGCCGCGACAAATGGGACGAAATTTTCGCCCGCTTCAAGGCCCAGACCGACAAGGAACACGACGAAGTCACCGCCATGGGCGGGCTCCACATCGTGGCCACCGAGCGCCATGAATCCCGGCGCATCGATAACCAGCTCCGCGGACGATCCGGCCGCCAGGGCGACCCCGGCAGCTCGCGTTTCTTCCTCTCGCTGCAGGACGATCTGCTGCGCATCTTCGGCGGCGAGCGCATGCAAAACCTTATGCTGCGTCTCGGCATGGAAGAGGACGTGCCCATCGAAAGCAAGATGATCACCAAGCGCATCTTGAAGGCCCAGGAAGCCGTCGAAATGCAGAATTTCGAGGCCCGCAAACACCTTCTCGAATACGACGACGTGATGAACAAGCAGCGCCAGGCCGTTTACGGCATGCGCCGCCAGTTGCTGGAGGGCATCGATCAGAAAGAGCGGGTCATGGATATGGTGCGGGGCATCGTCGATCAATTCGTCGACCGGCACTGCCCCGACGAAAAGCACCCCGACACCTGGGACTTCGGCAGCCTCCGCACCGACGTCCTCAGCCAGTTCGGCTACAAGGTGGAGACCGCCGAGGTTGCCGACCTCAGCCGCCAGGAAATGTCGGACCTCATCTACGAACGGCTCCAGCACAAGTATCAGGAGAAGGAAGATCTGGTCGGCCCCGACGTCATGCGCCAGACCGAACGCATCGTCATGCTGCAAGTCATCGACAGCCAGTGGAAGGACCACCTGCTGTCGATGGACGAATTGAAGCAAGGCATCGGCAACCGCGCCTACGGCCAGAAGGACCCGCTGGTGGAATACAAGAAGGAGTCCTTCGATCTCTTCACCGCCATGATGGACCGCATCGAGGACGAGTCCGTCCGCTACCTCTTCTTCCTTCAGGTGAGCACCGGCTCCGGTCCGGTCCTGCCGTTCCCCACCGACGAAGACGAAGAGGAGGAAGAGGCGCCGCGCCCGGACCCCAGCGAACAGCAACGCCAGGCCGCCAAGAACTCCATGGAGGACTTCACGCGCAACATCCAGCGCAAGAAGGAAAAGGAATTGGCGGAATTGCAGTTCGTGGGCGGTGACGGTTCCACCGGCCCCAAACAAGTGGTGGCCGGCCAGAAGGTCGGACGTAACGACCCCTGCCCCTGCGGCAGCGGCAAGAAATATAAGAAATGCCACGGCGCCTGAACAACCTATGACCAGATTCCTTTTCGCCCTCCTCCTTCCCGCGCTTGCCCAGGCCGCCATCTGGCCCGACGTTATCGGCGACTGGCACCTTACCGCCACGTCCAAGCCGGTCCTCACCGACAGTCCCCTCTGGGATGAGTACGGCCTCCAGGAATCCGAAGCCGCCACCTACCAAAACGGCTCCGCCAAATTCACCGCCACCGCCTGGCGTCTCCAGGATTCCACTGGCGCGCTGGCCGCATACGACTGGCAGCGTCCGGCCCAATCCCAGCCTTCGACACTGGCTGTCCTGGCCGCCGAAACCGCCGACAGCCTGGTGCTGGTCCACGGCAATTACCTTCTCTCGTTCACCGGTTACAAGCCCACTACTCCCGAACTGGACCCCATCGTCGAGTCGCTCCGCAACGTCGACACCACAGCCCTTCCCACGCTCCTTGGCTACCTTCCCTCGCGGGATCGGGTCCCTGGCAGCGAGCGCTATATCACCGGCCCCGTCAGCCTCCGCAAATTCAATCCGGGCATCCCGCCCTCGGCGGCGGCTTTCCACCTCGGCGCCGAGGCGCAGTTGGGGGTTTTTCACGGCCCCAAAGGAGATATGGCGCTGGCCATCTTCGACTACCCTACCCCCCAGATCGCCATGCAACAAGTTGTCAGTCTCGGGAAAATCCCTGGTGCCGACGTCAAGCGCAGCGGCTCGCTGGTGGCCGTCATCCTCTCCCCGCCCGACCCGGACGCCGCCGAGCGCCTGCTCGCCCAGGTGCGTTACCGGGCCGCAGTGACCCTCGACGAGCATGTTCCCACGCTCCGGGATAACATCGGCAACCTGGTGATAAATGCTTTTATTCTCACTGGTTTACTACTGGCGTTCTGTCTCGTGTCGGGTCTCGCGGTGGGCGGCTTCCGGGCCTTCCTTCGCCACTTCCGCAAGGGGGAAGAACCCGAGGCCATGATCACCCTGCATCTCGAACAACGCTGACCCCGCTACATAACACCCCGCTTTTGTTTGCCTTAGAGCGAAATCCTCAGCCTGGAAACCGGGCTTTTCCGCCCCTCCGCCCTACCGTCGAAAAATGAACGTTCCCGCAAGTCACCCCGTACGAGGAGGTTACGGCTGAATTGACTTGCGAGCCGTTGGGAAATACGATCCAACTACAAGGTTTTGACGGTTGCGATTCCGTCGAAGCTGATTCTCCCATCGAACATCACCCTGGTAGAACAGGGGAAAGAATGCTCACCCTCCGGGGTGAGCATTTCTATTTTACAGAAAACATTGGAGTTACCTGCAAAACTGGGGTACTGTCAGCGCCTTTGAGGGTGTTCTCGCCCTCCGTCGCCGCTCTCTGGGGCCCCGAAACTCGTTCCGGACGCTCTGGCGGGCTGGAATTTCGCGCGCAAATGGCAACCTGGCGGGCACCGGGCAGCCGGCATCGCCCGCAATAGCCTATGATGGGCAGTGAATCACAATGACTGATCTGAAGTTGCAGATAATCCCTTTGGGTGGATGCGGCGAGTTTGGCATGAACATGACCGCCATCCGCTACGCCGATGACATCATCGTTATCGATTCCGGAATGATGTTCCCCGAGGCCGAGTTGCTGGGCGTGGACCTGGTTATGCCCGACATGAGCTTTCTCAAGGAAAACCAGCAATTCGTCCGCGCCCTCATCCTCACCCACGGCCATGAGGACCACATCGGCGCCGTCCCGTATTTCCTTTCCGAAATCGGAGTCCCCGTCTACGGCACCGATTTCACCCTGGCCCTGGTCGACCGCCGCCTGGAAGAGTACGACCTCGAAGAGGATCCTCGCTTCATCCACATCAAGCCCAAACAGATCCTCGAGATCGGCCCCTTCAAAATCGAGTTCATCCGCGTGACGCACTCCATCGTGAGCAGCGTGGCCCTCGCCATTACCACGCCTCTCGGAGTGGTCATTCACACCGGCGATTTCAAGGTCGATCCCACTCCCACCGATAACGAGCTGTTCGATCTCCACACCCTCGCCGACTACGGCAAGCGCGGCGTCCTCCTGCTGCTCTCCGATTCCACCAACGCCGACCGCCCCGGTTACACCGAGAGCGAGCGCGCCGTCCGCCCGCGCATGGAGGAGATCTTCAACCGCGCCGAGCGCCGCGTGCTGGTTTCCTGCTTCAGTTCCTCCATTCACCGCATCCAGCTAGTCCTCGATCTGGCGCAGGAATTCAGCCGCCGCGTGGCGGTCATCGGCAGGAGCATGGTGGCTGTCACCGAGATCGCCCACTCGCTAGGCCTGTTGGACATCCCCGACGGCATCCTGCTGCGCCCCCAGGATGCCATGGACCTGCCGCCCGACAAAGTGGCCATCCTCATCTCCGGCACCCAGGGCGAACCCATGTCGGCGCTGGCGCGCGTGGCCGTCGATAACCATAAGCACATCTCGGTGGAAAAGGGCGACACCGTGGTGCTCAGCGCCCGCATCATCCCCGGCAACGAAAAGGCCATCTTCCGCATGATCGACCACATGGCGCGCCGCGGCGCCGACGTCCTGTACGGCAGCATGAACCCGCCGTTGCACGTCTCCGGCCATGCCAGCGTGGAAGAGCAGAAGCTGGTCCTGAACCTGGTGCGCCCGCGCTACTTCATGCCCATCCACGGCGAGTTTCGCCAGCTTACCAAGCACGCGCGTCTGGCCGAGCACCTGCGCTTCGCCGGCCTGGAAGAGACTTTCATCATGGAATCGGGCGACGTTCTGGAAATCGATCACCACGGCGCGCGCAAAGCCAGCCGTGTTCCCGTGGGCCGTGTTTGCATCGATTCCGGCTCGGTGGACGACGTGGTGCAGGAGGTGGTCATCCGCGACCGCCGCCACCTTTCCGAAGATGGCATCGTGCTGCCCATCATCGCCATCAACCGCCAGACCGGCCGCATGGAAAACCCGCCGGAAATCGTCAGCCGCGGCTTCGCCCTGGCCGGAGACGGCTCGGAGTTCATCGAGAACGCGCGTCAGATAGTAGCCAAAACGCTGGAAGGCTCCAACCGCGAAGAGAAGACCGACTGGGGTGTCATGAAGGAGAAGATCCGCGCCGACCTGAAGCGCTACATCGTGAAGGAAACATCCCGCCGCCCGCTGATCCTGCCGGTGATTCTGGAAGTGTAGGAGGGATCATGCTTCGCTGGCTGGTCGTCGGCGTCGGTGATATCGCTACCAAACGCGTGCTCCCAGCCATCCTTGCCGAACCGCGCAGCCAGCTCGCCGGAATCGTCACCCGGAGCCCCGCCAAGGCCGAGCGCTACGCGGTCCCCTCGTGGACCGATCTGGACGCCGCCCTGTCGCAGTCCGCGGCCGATGCCGTCTACGTCGCCACGCCCGTTTTCCTGCACGTGCCGCAGACCATCGCGGCCCTGCGCGCCGGCAAGCACGTGCTCTGCGAAAAACCCATGGCGCTCGACTACGCCGAAGCCCTCACCATGCAGCAGGCCGCCGACGAGACCTGCGCCACGCTGGGGGTGGCCTACTACCGCCGCATGTACCCCAAGGTGGCCCGGGCGAAGGAGCTGATGGAGTCCGGTGCGATTGGCCGCCCGGTCTTCGCCGAAGCGACGGCCCACGACTGGTTCTACCCCGCCGATGGTTTCCGCGCCTGGCTGATCGACCCCGTCCGTGCCGGCGGAGGGGCGCTATACGACGTCGGCTCCCACCGCATCGACCTGATGAACTACCTGTTCGGCCAGCCCATGCGCGCCAGCGGCCACCGCTCCACGCTGGTCCACCCCATCCAGGTGGAAGACAACGCCACGGTGATGATCGAACATGCGACTGGCGTGCGCAGCCTGGTGGATGTGCGCCGGCATTCGCGCGTGGCCCGCGATGAATTCCGCATTCGCGGCACAGAAGGCGAGCTTGACCTCACCCCGCTCAACGGCCCTCAGTTCCTCCATCCCGGCGGCGCCGAGCATATCCCCGCGCACGCCAATCTGCACTACCCCTGTGTGGAGAACTTCGTGAGCGCGGTGCTGGAGAAAACCGAATTGCGGTCATCGGGGGCCAGCGCATTGTGGACAGAGTGGGTGATGGGGCAGGTGTAAAGAAACCGGGGACAGACGCAGCCCTCTGCTTGCTGGGCGCGGATATGATGGAATTGACGGACGGAATCATCTGTCCCACGTTGGTGCGCAAGGGAGAACCGTTGTGACAACGCTCAAACAGCGCGCATTCTTCTTGGTTGTAGTTTCGGCCGTTTTAGCGCCGCCCTGCCGGCCGCAGGAGCAATTCCCGCAGTGGAAGGTTGCTCCCATCGGGCTCAGTGGAACCTGGGAGCTGGCGGTAGACGCGGGAGCCGTTGTGGTTGGCAGTGTAAGCAATGTCGTTGCTCTCGGCTCCGAGCAAATCCCGGATCAGCCCTGGCCAGTGTCGCACGTACACGAGATTTACTGGTGCAAAGCCGACTTTCACGCCAGCGCCGTCGTCAAGGGTCGCCTCCCAACTCCTGGTAAGCAGTTCCTCTGGGCGGCAATCCGGCCCGGCTGCGGTTTCGAGTGGTTTCGCTACGGGTACGATGAAAGCGAAGCCCCGTTCACGGAAGTGTGGTTCGTCCGGGAAGAGGGTGAATACATCCGGCCCGTCGTGGACGGGGGCGGCGTATTCTGCGTATCGTTCCATGGGAAGTGGTTTGATCCTCCAGAAAAGGACGCCCCGACGGTCCTCGCGTCGCTCATGCTCAACCCCGCAGCCCTGGGTTGGACCCCTTCGCACTACGCGGTGGTGTTCCATTACGTGGTGAGTCTCCCACGCACAATTCTGGGAGAGGAGGAAACCGTCAAGCGGCTGAAAGCGCTGGCCACCAGCCAGGACCCCGATATTCGGACTGAGGTTTGCAGTTACCTCGACTCCCAGTTCCGGCAGCCGTGCCGTTAGCCAAGGGCGATGAACCAGGGGCGGCAACTAATCACACGGTTCAGCTGCCCGGCAACTGACCCTTCGTGTACGTCAGGCGAGCTTCAATTCACCGCGTGACCGGCTGTTCTTCTTCGGCGTTGGTGCGGAACGCGACCGGGCGTGGGGGCCTTGGCTCTCCATGGCCGCCCGCAGAATACGATTGATGCGCGTCTGGTAACCCCTGCCATGGGCCTTCAGCCACTTCAGCACGTCCGCGTCGAGGCGGATGGTGAGTTGTCGCTTTGGCAGCGGCCATGCTTCCGTTGCCTTGGTGAAGAAAGACCTGTCGAGCGGCGGAATGTCCGAATAGTCGATCCCGGCATCCTTCATGCGGTCAATTCTCGCCAAGTCGCTTTTGATAGATGTTTTGCTCACGTCGATTTGCCTTTCTCATGGAGCTATCCACGAAAGTGACGCAAGGCCCCGTCAACACCTGTTCAGCATCCGCGAAATCCAGTCCATGCTTGACGAAGTTGCTACGACTCTTCGCTTCGTCCCATGCGCACGTCATCATTTCGCAGTGTAGCTGCTTTTGTAGTTACATGCAAGGTGAAACTAGGCTACACCCCCTTCGCCAGGTGCAGCACCCAGAACGACGCGTACGCAATCACCGCCGCCGCCGGAATTGTCAGCACCCACGCCCACACGATGTTTCTCGCGATGCCCCACCGCACCGCCTTCAGGCGCTGAATGCTGCCCACTCCCGCGATGGCGCCCGCAATCGCGTGGGTGGTGGAAACCGGCAGCCCCAGGTGCGTGGCCAACAGCACCGCCGTCGCCGCGCCCGTCTCCGCACAGAATCCGCTGCGCGGCCTGAGCCGCGTCAGCCTTCCGCCCATGGTGTGCACGATACGCCACCCGCCGCTCAACGTGCCCAGGGCGATTGCCGCGTGCGCCGCAAGAATCACCCAAATGTGCACCTCGAACGTCTTCTGAAAGCTGGAGGTCACCAGCACGCCGGTAATGACCCCCATGGTCTTCTGCGCGTCGTTGGACCCGTGCGAGAGACTGAACGTCGCCGCGGAAAGCAACTGAAGCTTGCGGAAATACTTGTCCATCTTCGATGGGCTGGATCTCCGAAACAGCCAGTAGACCGCTACCATCAGCGCGTACGCCGAGATCATCCCGATCATCGGCGCCACCACGATGAACGTCAGCGTGAGTGGCCATTGGCCTCCCCGGCTGACGTTCAGCGCGTCCAGGCTGTGCGGCAATCCCCGCAGCAGCCCCACCCGCGCGATGGCCGCTCCGGCGTACCCGCCGATCAGCGCGTGCGACGAACTGGTGGGCAGTCCCAGCCACCACGTGATCAGGTCCCAAATGATGGCCCCCGCCAAGCCTGCCATGATGACGTAGGGCGTCACCAAGTTCAGGTCCACGAATCCCTGGCCTACCGTCTTGGCCACGGCCGTGCCAAAAACGAAGGCCGCGACGAAATTGAAAAATGCCGCCCACACCACCGCTTGAAACGGCGTCAGGACGCGCGTGGCCACAATCGTCGCTATGGAATTCGCCGCGTCGTGGAAGCCGTTGATGTAATCGAACACCAGCGCGATCGCGATGATCAGGGCGGCGAGCGTGAAGGTGGACATGATTAGCTGTTCTTGACGACTACGTTCTGCAGAACGTCGGCCACGTCTTCACAGCTATCGATGGTGTTCTCGAAAAACTCGTAGACCTCTTTGAGCTTGATGAGCGTGATGGGGTCCTTTTCCTTGTTGAACAGGTCCGCCACCGCGCTCCGCCCGATGAGGTCGGCCTCGTTCTCCAGGCGGTTGATCTCGATGCAGTGCGCCATGATCGTATCCTTCTGTTCCAGGGCCTCGAAGGCGCTCTTCAACGTCCGGGCGCAACTGGCGACAATTTCCGCCAGCGTCGCCATGGTGGCCGGAATCGGGTCGATATGATACGACACCATCCGGTGCACGGTGTCCTCAATCCCATCCAGCACGTTGTCGAGCGCGGAAGAAATATTGTGGATGTCCTCCGGATCGATGGGCGTGATGAAGGTCTGGTTGAGGCGCGTGAAGATCTCGTGGATGAGTTCGTCGCCCCGGTGCTCCAGAGAGAGGATTTCCGTGGCGCAGCCCGCCAGGCGCGAATTTCCGCCGCGGACACCGTCGTTGAGCAACCTGGACGCCTCCGAGATGATCTCCACTTGCTTCACAAAGAGGTGGTAGAAATGCTCCTCGCGTGGCAGTAGTCTCATAAGTCGGGCTTGGAACGAGAGAACCCCATCTTAATCGGTGTAAACGCCGAGGGTCAATCCGGGGCGCCCCTTGGGCCCGGCTATTGTTCCGTGACGATGGGGAACAATTCCCGCCGCGGCGCGCCTTCCAGGTGCAGCAGCCGTGGATCGAGCAAACGCCCCGTCTCCACGTTGCCCATGGCGGAAAGAATGTTCTCCTTGAGATGCGGATACTCGCGCTCGAGCTCCGCGAACATGTCGCGCAGCGCGCGCCGCACCGTCCCGGTCTTTTGTGAGCACCCGCACGGCACCACCGGAACGCCCAGCGCCTCGGCATAAGCGCGCGTGATGTCTTCCGTCACGAACACCAGCGGGCGGATGAGCCGGTATTCGCGATCGCGCGAAGTGGTCACCGGCGGCAGCGCGCTCAGCTTGCCCGTGAACATCATGTTGCGCAGCAGCGCTTCGCAGAAATCGTCGGCCGTGTGGCCGAACGCGATTACGTTGGCTTTCAACCCGTGGGCCACCTCGTACACCGCGCGCCGCCGGTACCGGCTGCACAGGTCGCAGCCGTGCTCCGGCTGGTCGTCGAGCAGGCGCAGGGAAGGAGCGTCGCGGTAGTAGGTCCACGCCACGCCGCGCTGTTTCAGGTACTCGCCCAGCGGTTCGACGGGCCGCAGGAACTTGCCCTGTTCCACAGTGAAGGCGCACACCGAGAAATCGATCGGCGCGCGTTTTTCGAGCAGCCGAAGGGCCTCCAGCAGGGTAGCCGAATCCTTCCCCCCGGAGAGCGCGACCGCCACCCGATCGCCGTCGCGAATCATCTTGAAGCGGTGTATGGCTTCCCCAACCTTGCGCAGCAGCGTTTTTTCCAGATCCACTGATTCGATTATAGTGGGGTGGACCACGTCGTCATGCCCTCCTCCGCCCGCACCTCCGCCTTCGACATCCTCCGCCAGGTGGAAGCCGGCGGCTACGCCTCCGATCTGCTTCTCACCCGCACCGCCGCTCTCGATTCCCGCGACGCCGGACTCGCCTCCGCCATCGTCTTCGGCGTGCTGCGATACCGCGCGCAACTCGACTGGCTCATCGGGCAGTACTCCGGCCGCCGGCAAAAGCTCGACCCCGAAGTGAGCATCGCGCTGCGCATGGCCATCTACCAGCTTCGTTACCTGGAGCGCATCCCGCCGCACGCCGCCGTGGCCGCCGGCGTGGAACTCGTCAAGCGCGCGCGCAAGCGCTCCGCCGCGGGCTTCGTCAATGCCGTGCTGCGGAAGGTGGATCGCAGTCCCGTCGAGTGGCCGGGCCGCGAGGTGGAACTCTCCTGCCCCGAGTGGATGCTGGCCCGCTGGGAACGCCACTACGGCGCCGAGACCGCCGCCGGTATCGCCCGCGCCGCGCTCCAGGAACCGGAAAAGTACATGCGCGGCGGCCGCATCCAGGACATCGGCTCCCAATCCATCGTCCCGCTGCTCGACCTCGCCCCCGGCCAGCGATTCCTCGATCTCTGCGCTGCGCCCGGCAACAAGACCGCGCAGGCGCTCGAATCGGGCGTTTGCGCCGTGGCCTGCGATCTCCATCATCGCCGCCTCGCGCCCATGATGAGCCTCACCCCCAACCTGGTGGTCCTCGACGCCACCCAGCCGCTTCCCTTCGCGCGCCCATTCGACCGCATCCTCCTCGACGTTCCCTGCTCCGGCACCGGCACCCTCGGCCGCAACCCCGAAATCAAGTGGCGGCTCACTCCCGCCGATCTCGACGATCTCCATAGCCGCCAGGCTGCGCTGCTGGCCAATGCGCGCGCGGCCCTCGCGCCCGGCGGCCTGCTGGTCTATTCCACCTGTTCGCTGGAACCGGAAGAGAATGAAGCGGTGGTCGCCGCGGTTCCCCCGGAACTCATCGCCGAAACCATGCGCCGCATCCCCGGCCGCGACGCCGGGGACGGGTTCTATGCCGCTGTGATAAAATCGAACCAGCCCGCAAATGGTTGAAATTATTCCGTCAATTCTCTCGGCGAACTTTGCCCGCTTGGCGGAGGAGATTGCTTGTGTCGAGCGCGCCGGCGCCACCATCCTGCACCTGGACGTCATGGACGGCCACTTCGTGCCCAATCTCACCATTGGGCCGCCCCTGGTCGAATCCATCCGCAAGACCACGCGCCTGCACCTGGACGTCCACCTCATGATCGAAAGCCCCGACCGCTATGTCGCCGCGTTCGTCCAGGCGGGCGCCGATTCCGTTTCCGTGCATTACGAAGCTTGCCGCAACCTGGATGGCACTCTGGGGCTGATTCGTAACGCCGGCGCCCTGGCGGGCATAGTGCTCAACCCCGCGACGCCGGTCTCGGTGCTCGAAGACGTTGTCGAGGTGGCCGATTACGTGCTCTTAATGAGCGTGAACCCCGGCTTCGGCGGGCAGAAGTTCATCCCTTACGTGCTCGATAAGGCGCGCAAGCTGGAACGGATGAGGCGTGAGAAGAAGTTAGCGCTGCCCATCGAAATCGATGGCGGCGTCCACCGGGGGAATCTTGCCGATGTGGTACGCTCCGGCTGTGAGTGGATTGTCACAGGGTCGGAGATCTTTCACAGTCCGGACCCCGAGGCTGCCGTGCGGGACATGCGCCAAATTGCCGCCGGCGCCACCGGGGTGAACGTGTAGGGGATTCAAATATGGTTCGAAACGCCGTTGGTTACGTCGCATTGCTCGCCGCGCTGGTGATTCTGCCGAGTTCGTGCGCGAAACGTCACAAGTACGACAACCCGATCACCAAGGACACCCAGCAGCCCGACAAGGTCCTGTTCGACAAGGCCATCAACGATGTCGAGCACAGCCGCTTCGAAGTCGCGCGGTTCACGCTGCAAACCCTCATCAACACCTATGACACCAGCGAGTACCTCGCCAAGGCCAAGCTCGCCATTGCCGATAGCTGGTTTCGCGAGGGCGGCGCCCACGGTCTCGCCCAGGCCGAAGCCGAGTACAAGGACTTCATCCTGTTCTACCCCGCCATGGAAGAAGCCGCCGAGGCCCAGGACAAGGTCTGCGACATCCACTACAAGCAGATGGAGAAATCCGACCGCGACCCCATGCATGCCTTGCGCGCCGAGGACGAATGCCGCCAGTTGCTGGTGCAGTTCCCCAACAGCAAGTTTGCGCCCGAGGCGCAGCAGAAACTGCGCGACATCCAGGAAGTGCTGGCCGACGCCGAGTTCAGGTCCGCCATGTTCTATCACACCAAGGGCGCCTTTCCCGCGGCGGCCAATCGGTTCCAGGGCATGGTTGACCAGTTTCCGCTTTACAGCGGGGCCGACGAATCGCTGTGGCAGCTCGCCGATTCCTACCAGCATATGGGCGACCGCTTCGAGAACCAGCAGGTGGCGGCCTTAACCAGGATCGTCAAGGACTATCCGCTCAGCATGCACGCCGATGCCGCCCGGGCCAAGCTGAAGGAAATGAACCGGCCCGTGCCGGAAGCCGATCCCGTGGCTTACGCCCGCATGAAGTATGAGCTCGAGAACCACACCAAGACCAGCCTGATGAACCACTTCTTTGGGGCTTTCCGCACCAGCCCCAACATGAACACGGCGGCCAAGTCGGGAAGCCCGCAAATGACCGGTCTGCGGCCTACCATCCCGGCCAGCGTTCCCGCCGTTGCCGCCGGCACCCAGGGCGTGAGCTCCGAGGTCTCCGTCTCCACTGTGGCCGACAGTTCCGCCATCGACAGGAATCCCGACGCTCGCGCCAACCCCCCTGCGCCGGGCGGCGCCGCGGGTGATACCGCCACCACCGTTACCGCCACCCAGCCCGTGGCCGCGCCCCCGCCGCCGGCGCCGGTCCAGCAATCCACTGTGACGCGCACCGGCGTGGATATCAACACCGCGTCTCTGGCGGAATTGCAGAAGTTGCCTGGTGTCGGAAAGATTCAGGCGCAGAGGATCGTTGCCTTCCGGCCGTTCTTGTCCATCCAGGATTTGATCCGGGTGGGTCTTCCGCAGAAAACCATCAATAACCTCAAGCCCGCCTCCAAAGGTTCCGCGACGCCTGCCCCGGCGCAAAAATGAGCCGCATTCTGCTGGTGGACGACAGCCCGCACGCCCAGCGCATGGGTGAGCGCATCCTCAGCGATGAGGGTTACGAGGTGGTCACCGTCAGCAACGCCGATTCCGCGCTGATCCGCCTGGAAGACGCCGATCCCGACGTGGTGCTGGCCGATGCCGTGATGCCCGGCCGCACTGGCTACGATATCTGCCAGTACCTCAAGATGAGCCCGCGCCACCGCCACGTGCGGGTCATCCTCATGTCCGGAGCCCAGGAGCCCATCGACGAGTCGCGGGCGCAGCTTGTCCAGGCCGATGGCGCGATTGAGAAACCGTTTGAGGCCAGCGCCTTGCTGGCGGCCGTGAAACCCCTGGCGGAAGCCGCGCGGAAGGAGCGGCCCGGTAGTCCCGACCCAGGCACCCCAGCCGCTGCCGCCGATCGGGCGCCGGGCGCCAGAGAGTCGTCGCCGTTCGTCGCCGTGGTGGATGCCGAACAGGTGCGCGCCGCCGTAACCCTGGCGCTCGACGCCACCATGGGCACGATGGTCGATGAAATCGCGCGCCGCGTGCTCGCGGCGCTCAACGCCGGCAAGCCCCAGGCGCAACCCGCGCCTGCGCCTCCGCAGCCCGAGCCTCCCGAGCCTGCGCTTCCTCCGCCCCCGCACACGCCGCGTGGGATGGTGCGCCGCGTGACGCCGCTGCGCGTCCGCACCGGCTCCATCCTCGGCTTAGACATCGACAACCTGGAACCGGAGGAGCCCGATTCCCAGCCCCCCGAGTAGCCTATGCCCGACAATACCTTCGACGTAGTCTCCAAAATCGAAATTCCGGAAGTCGTCAACGCCATCCAGCAGGCGCTGAAGGAGATTCACCAGCGTTACGACCTCAAAGACTCGAAGTCCAACATCGAGATCAAGGAGAAGGAAAACAAGATCGTGTTGTCCAGCCAGGACGAATTCAAGCTCAAAGCCGTGGTGGACCTCCTCGAATCCAAGCTGGTCCGGCGCAAGGTGCCGCTCAAGGGATTGACCTACGGAGAGATCATTCCCGCCGCCGGCTCCACGGTGCGCCAGGAGATCTCGCTGCAGCAGGGCATCCCCACGGAAAAAGCCCGCGAGATCGTGAAGAAGATCAAGGACAGCAAGCTCCGCGTGCAGGCTTCCATCCAGGGCGATTTCGTGCGCGTCGCCGGCCGCGACCGCGACACCCTCCAGCAGGTCATCAAGCTGCTGCGCGAGACCGATTTCGGCATCGACACGCAGTTCATCAACTACCGCACCAACTGAAGGAAGACCAGTGACTGCGCCCTCGACTCCACTTCCAGCCAGACTTTCGGGCGCCCTGCGGGGTGTGGTAATCCTGCTTGTTCTCTCCGTCTCCATTAACTACATCGATCGCGGAAATCTCTCCATTGCCGCGCCGCTGCTCAAAGACGAGTTGGGAATTTCGGCGTCGCAACTGGGGATCCTGCTTTCCTCTTTTTTCTGGACTTACGCCGCGTTCCAGATCCTCGCCGGCTGGCTGGTGGATCGCTTTGATGTGAATTGGGTTCTCGCGGTGGGGTTCTTCCTATGGTCGGCGGCCACGGCTACCACCGGCTTGATCCACGGATTTGCGGTGCTGCTGGTCCTGCGGTTGCTGCTCGGAATCGGGGAGTCGGTGGCTTACCCGTGTTATTCGAAGATCCTGGCCGCGCATTTCCTCGAGCATCAGCGCGGACTGCCGAATGCCTTGATCGACGCCGGCACGAAAGTCGGACCCGCGCTGGGCACGCTGGTGGGCGGCATCTTCATGGCGCGTTTTGGCTGGCGGCCGTTCTTCATCGTCCTGGGACTGGGCAGCCTGTTCTGGCTGCCTGGCTGGCTGAAATGGATGCCGCGCGGGCCAGGCCTCGCCGCTGGCCACCTCGGCGGGATCCCGAGTATTCCCGATATCCTGCGCCAGCGGTCGGCATGGGCTACCTTCTTGGGGCTCTTCAGCGGGAATTATTTCTGGTACTTTCTGCTTACCTGGCTGCCCTTCTACCTCGTTCGGGAGCGGCACTTTTCGATGAACCTGATGGCCACCGTTGGCTCGGCCGCATACTTTGTGACCGCCTCCGCAACCACTATGGCCGGATGGCTGTCCGATCGCGCCATCACCGCCGGCGTCACACCTTCGCGCGTCCGCAAGACCTGCACGGGAGCGGGGTTGGGGGGGGCCACTATTATTCTGGCGGTGGCATGGGTTTCCAATCCCGTGGCATCCATGGTCTTCCTGATGCTGGGCTGCATATCGTATGGCACCTACGCCTCCAGCCACTGGGCCATCACGCAGACCATCGCCGGGCCCCTGGCCGCGGGCAGATGGTCTGGTTTGCAGAACTTCGTGGGGAACCTGGCCGGGGTGGCTGCGCCCGCCATCACCGGTTTCGTCGTGGACAAAACCGGCGTGTTCTTTTGGGCCTTCGCCGTTTCCGCCGGCGTCGCGCTGGCCGGCTCAATGGTGTACCTGTTCCTGCTTGGGCCGGTCGAGCCGGTGGCCTGGCGCGCCCGCAATTGAGAAGGGCTGGATTCGCACCCCCGTTTGTGCCATGCTGAACGGTTCGTATGGACATTATCACCGGCAACGTCGGATGGATCGAAGTGATCTGCGGGCCCATGTTCTCGGGCAAGAGCGAAGAGCTGATCAGACGCCTGCG
>JBEKTU010000049.1:0-37857 GCA_049515735.1 Bryobacteraceae bacterium | reverse complement strand
GGCAGCTTGCGCACACCCCGCAAGGCGCGGCGGTGGGGCCATCGACACAGTTCAGGCAGCGCGCCAGGATGCGCGCGACGGTGGTTTTGCCGGTGCCGCGCTGTCCCGAAAAGATGTAGCCGTGCGCGATGCGCTTCTGCGCGATGGCGTTTTCGAGCGTGGTCTTGACGTGCTCCTGGTTGACCACGTCCTGAAACGTTTGCGGCCGGTACTTTCGGGCGATTACCTGGTACATGGGGCGGGCAGATGCCAGGCCCCGGGTGATCCGCGGCACACGAACCGCACTGCTACCGTTGCTTCCTTCCGGACCTGGCGGGGTTTGCAGCCGCCCGCTGCACGGAGCCCGAGACCTGACAAGTATTCATCGTAGCATGAGGGGCCAGGAAAGCCGGTGACGGGGTAGTGGATGAGATGTGTGTCGAAACGAAAACGCCTAGCGCTTGCTTTCCAACCGATCCCCCCGCACGACGAGGGCGTGCCATTTGATCGTCCTTCAATGTTGGCCCCCAAGAACATGGTCGCCGACACCGACCTGATCGAAACCACGCCAGACCTTCCCCACAGGCGCACCGCCAGTTGCCGTGGGAACCTCCGCGCGGCCCTAGCCTTCACGGAAGGCATACTCAAGCAATTGCGCATGACACCGGCCGCCGCCGTCTTGGGGTGCAAGGGCGGCAGCGCAGAACGGTAGAATGGGTTTTCCAAAACGAAAAGCCAAATGGTGCCGGATGTCGGCTTTTGGTTTGGCCGTGGTGGGCATAAAATATTTGATTGTGTCCAAAATCAAACTGATCCAGGCGAAGCTAGAACGGGCCGAAAAGCACATCGCTGACATCGACACTGCAATCCGCCTCTTTTTTGAATCCAATCCATATGTCATCGTCGCCAGGCAGGACCAACGGACCGGCGATTATATCTCGTACGTCGAATCGGTGCGAGACGTCCCGGCTGACGTGTCCTTGATCGCAGGGGATGCGCTTCACAACACCAGGAGCGCTCTTGACCACTTGGCATGGCAGCTTGTCGCGTCCACCGGAAGCACTCCAGGGCCATTTACCTCTTTCCCGATTTTCGACACTGCCACGGGATACGAATCCGGAAGCAAGCGAAAAGTAAGGGGCATGCGGCAAGCAGCTATAGACGCCATCGGCGCGCTCAGGCCATACAGGGCTGGGAACCTGCGGCTTTGGCAGCTCCATCGGCTGGACATTATCGACAAGCACCGCATGGTTGTTACAGCAGGCTCCGCCCTCAGGGGGAGCACCATCATGCCGAGCGTCAGAAACAAGCTGCTGGATGCGTTCATGGCACGTAGACTCCCCGGAGAGCCAATCCCCGACTATAAATCCCTCCGCGGCCGTCCCCACGTCGTCAATCACGCACTCAAGAAAGGCGACATAATACACTGCGTCTCCGAGTCTGATAGGGACGAGAATACGAGGTTCACCTTTGAAATAGCGTTCGCAGAGCCTGAGGTTATTGAGGGTGATCCCGTTATTCAGACTCTCTACCAGTTTTTCAGGCTTGCCGGACAGATCGTGTCCGATTTCGAGCCGATGCTCTGATTGATGGGCATCTATCGACGATTGGAGGCTGCTGAAGCCATTCTTGGACGGTACAGAAACGGCATACATGGCGACTGAAAACTGCTGGGCTGCGCTGGAAAACGTCCTGCATCCATGGCCTGTGACGCCGCCACAAGCATAGGGCGCGCCCGCTCACAACTTTTCAGTCGAAAACACCGCCTGCAGGGTTTAGAATCAGAACTGATCGAGAGGACCGCAAAGTCTGGATAGGCACCGCGCGGTTGACGCGATTCCCGCTGGCCGATCCGGGGTGCGCGAGAATAGGCGAGCGCCAGGGGTGGAAGAGGAGCACTTGTGCGAAAGTTGATCATTGTGCTGGCCGTCATCGTAATCCTCACGTTTCCGGCCTTCGCCCAGAAAGGGACGGGAGTGCTGGAGGGAACAGTTGTAGACCAAGATCGCAGGCCTCTGCGAGGCCTTACGGTCGATATCAACCGAACCGGTTATGAGGACTATTCCCCCAGGAGCCGCTTCCTATGGAGAACAGACAAACAGGGCCACTTCCATGTGGGCCTTCCGGCAGGGACATATTCGGTGAATATAGCCAGCCCGGACGGACGCATCCTGAAACAAATCCAGGATGTGCGCGTGGAAGCCGGGAAGGTGCAGAGCCTCGATTCAGCCCTAGTAGGGATTCTCGCGCCAACGTCGCCGCTTCCTAGAGGGAAGAAATCAAAGGGACCGCCTCCGCCGACTCAGCCGGACATAGTACGGGGCTGCATCACCGTTCGCGGCATCACTTTTCAGCGGGCAAGCCTATGGCACCCAGTGGGAACGGACATATCTGGATCGATCACCAACGATTGCGGGAAAGATGCCTACGTGACTATCGACGCGGCATTCTTTGACGCCAATGACACCAAGATTGGCGACCAGCAAATTCAAAAACTGGTATCCGCTGGCAGTCGCCCGGAATTTCATCTCCGCCCAGACTTGCCCGATGGAGCCGTTGCCGCCGGCTACAAGGCGGCTCAATACCAGAACGGGAGGGTCATGGATGTCTTCGTCCAATTCCAACCGTGATGACGGACGGAGCGAACGAATGCCCACCGCCGCTAGGCCCCTTGGTTAGCGGGTTCGTGATGCAAACGCATCAATTGCCCGGCCTTCAGTGCCACCATGGCGTAGGTTCTGCCGTTGTCATCGCTGAACTCGACTTCGTAGACCCCAGGCGCCCAGCTCTCAACAATGGTGCCCACTTGGCCGCGGACCAGTCCCTCCTCGGGCAGGTCCTGGAGTAGTGCAACCACGGAAAGTACCTCAATGTCTGCCATGGCGAACCTTTCTTTTATAGTACATAACAACTCGTCAACCGCGGCAAGTCCTCTCCTGCCCGGACGATCCAAGTGCTGCGGATTCGCACGGTTCTACCGCGGGCCATATCGAAATCGACGACGTAGCGCTGTCCATAAGGGTTCGCAGCGCCGAGTACAGCCTCGCCATCCCTGGCCGCTGTACGGAGTGCTGTCTTGAGTTCTTCCGCATCGGCTTCCCGGATACCAGCCGAAGCGAAGACCCGCGCTTTGTTACGACCGCGTGGGTGCTGCGGGTTCAGGCAGTACGCTCGCAGCTTTTGGATCTCGACAATGGCGCGCGCGCCATTGGGCAGCTTCATGAGTTATCCATCGTAGCGGTTCGCTTCACCGGCTGGTCGTGTGGCCCGCCTTCCGCAGGTGGCTGTGGTGGCGGCTGTAGGTGAAGTAGATCACCTGGCCGATCACCAGCCAGACCACCAGCCGCAGCCAGTTCGACCAGCCTAGCGAATACATCATCGCGAAGTTCCAGACTATGCCCAAAATCGGCACCAGCGGGACCAGCGGCGTCTTGAACGGCCTGGGGGCGTCGGGGTTCTTCACGCGCATCACCCACACGCCGGCGCACACAATCACGAAGGCGAACAGAGTGCCAATGCTGGTCATGTGTCCCACGATGCTCAAGGGAAGGAACGCGGAGAAGGGCGCGACGAAGAAGAAGAACAGCAGGTTGGATCGCCAGGGCGTTTTGAATTTCGGGTGGATATCGGAAAAGACGCGGGGCACCAGGCCGTCGCGCGACATGGAGTAAAACACGCGGGATTGTCCGAGTAGCATTACCAGGATCACCGATGTAAAGCCGCAGATGATGCCAAACTTCACCAGGTTATTCATCCAGATGTAAGGCGTCTTATCGATGGCCACCGCTACCGGCGCCGCCACGCCGAGTTGCGTGTAAGGGACCATTCCGGTGAGGACGACGGCGAAAAGCACGTACAGCACGGTGCAGATGGCCAGTGAGCCGATGATGCCGACGGGCATATCCTTCTGCGGGTTCTTGGCCTCCTGCGCGGCCGTGGAGACGGCGTCGAAGCCGATATAGGCGAAGAAAATGGTCCCCGCTCCCATCATGATGCCACTTAGTCCGAAGTGACCGAACTCACCGGTATTCTTGGGAATGTACGGCACGTAGTTGGCCCGGTTGATATACATCCAGCCGACTCCGATCAAGGTCGCCACCACCGCCAGCTTGATCACCACGATGATCCCGTTGGTGCGCGCCGATTCCTTGATTCCGATCATGAGCAGCATGGAGATCAGGAACACAATGATCACGGCGGGGATGTTGGCGATGCCTTGCACCACGGTGCCGTCGAGCAGGGTCACGGGCTCAAACGGGCCGGCGATCCATTGTGGCGGCAGATTGATGCCGAATGTATGGAGGAGGGAAACCACGTATGCCGACCAACTGATGGAGACGGTGGACGAGCCGACCGCGTACTCCAGCACCAGGTCCCAGCCGATGATCCACGCGATCCATTCGCCCAGGGTGGTGTAGGCGTAAGTGTAGGCGCTGCCGGCCACGGGAATCATGCAGGAAAACTCGCTGTAACACAGGCCGGCGAGCGCGCAGCCGATGGCGGCCACAATCATGGAAATGGTGACGGCGGGACCGGCGTTTTGCGCGGCGGCGACGCCTGTCAGGGAGAACAAGCCCGCGCCAATGATGGCGCCGATTCCCAGCGCGATCAGGTTGCCCGGGCCGAGGGTTCGCCTGAGATGGTGCTCACCGCCCTCCGATTCGGAAATGATGTAGCTGACCGACTTGGTTGCAAACAGACTCATCTCGTTGCTTTCCCCCGCCAGATGAAGTGGTACAGTAACGCAAAAGATACCATATCCGGAGACGGCGCGGGGATGGCGGGGTGTTCCTCAGTTCACTGCAAATGCACGGGCTGAGTGAATGCTCCGTTGCCCGCGGAATCCCACGCGGCGAAACGGATCCATTTCTTGCCGGTGGCATCGAACGGGAGGCGGTAGCGATGGGTGGAAAACGGCGTTAGCGCAGTCGCGGAAGTGATTTCACGGCCGGTGGTCTTGCCGTCGCCCCAGACCAGTTCCACGAATTCGGCCGGCCAGGTCCAATCCACGTCGACCACGAAAGTGCGCCTGGCGCCCGTGCCCTGGATGGAGTAATCGTGCAGCAGAACCTCGCCCGAAGTCACAAAGAAGTTGCCGGCACGAAGGGCATCGAGCACCGGCATCCAGCCGTCGGAGAACTTCGGAAGGCGGTCGAGCTTGACGTAGTTGACGTCCAGTTGCGGGTAAGTCTCGTCTTCCGGAGATTTGGTGTAAGTGTCGCCCTCGGCGATCAGGTACTTGGGGCCGGCCCAGTTGTTCATGTCGTCCAGCAGGTCGAGGCAGCGCACCTCGCACAGGCGCTTCTGGGATTGATCGACCGGCAGTGACTGGAAGGAGGCGCCGGCGAAACGGTCGCTGAGAAAGTGCGGTTTGTCCTTGACGGCGTCCGGGTAGCCATCGGAACTCTTGGTGCGGGGATGGGTCTGCCACATGAGAGCGTGCTCATCGTTGAGCAGCCGCATCTCGGTTTCGGGGGATGACGTGTGATAGACCTTGCCGTAAGGCGCGATGTCTTCCACATAAGGTTGCTCCGCGGGCGGCGCCTGCGAGGAACCCGGACGGCGAAGCGGAGCATGCGTGTAGTAGACCGGCTTGGGGAACAGGAACATGTAGTGGCCGCCGAAAGTGGCATCGGGCTCTTCGCCGGGAATGATCAGAAAATCGCGGTCGGAGAAGCGGGCGCTGCCTTCGAAGTAGACTCGCTGTTCCTCGAGACGGATCTTGCCGGTATCGGTGGGATGCGAATCGGCATGGAAGTCGCACAGCGCGGCGATATTGATGCCGAGCGCCTTAAAGGTGGGAATCCATGACTGCTCGTAGTCGATGGTGCCGGCGTCGGTCAGCGCCTCATTCATATGGAAGTGGAAGTGGCTGACCATCACCTGGTAGCCGGGCATGGGTTTGTAGACGTCGTCGTGGGTGAAGGCCGCCACTGCCTGTTGGGTGGCCTGCGCGTTGCCCGAATCCAGATAAAAATAGACGGCCATTCGTTGCAGGGTGCCCGCGGGAGCGTTGTAGAGGGCGAAGTTCTCTTCGAACTCGCGCGCCTGGGAGACGCGGCGCTGCCAGACGGCGTCGGTCACACCGTAAGGTTTGAAGGATTCCTCGCGATCGGCCTGGCGCACTCCGACGGCGAAACTGGTCTCGCTGTCCTTGCGGTAGTAGTTGTACCCGAGGTTGGACTCCACTTCGCGCGCAAAGAAAAACTTGTGGGATGCGGGGAAGACGGCCACCGAGCCCGCGCCGCTTTCGACGATGGCTACGCGGCTGCGCGCCTTCAGCGCCACGGGGTCGGTGTTGACGTGGCCGCCGAAGAGGTAGTGCTGCCAGCCGCGGGCGACATCGCGCCACACCAGGCGAGTATCGTCGCCGATGCTGAAACCCTTCAGGCCGGCGGCGAACTTGTAGGCCACGGAGGGCGCTTCGGTCTTGGCAATCACCTCCTGGCGAATCAGGTTTGCGCCGCGGTAAACGGTGTAGCGCAAGCCGCCGGAAAAGATGCCCAGCGCGACGCCGGGGAAGTTGGCTTCCACGCGGGCGCCATCGGTATCGACCTGGCAGCCGGTGATTTGAAATGCAGCCCAGGCGCGCTGGACCTCTTCGGGTTTGCGCGGCAGATCGACGGCCGCGTTGGCGCCGGGATGCCCAGGAATGTTCAGCGGGGCGTCCCAGAATGCAAACCATTTCTGACGTTCGATGATTTCGGGCGTGAACATGCCCAGGGCGCGGAGTGGCGCCTCCTGCTGGGCGGAGATGCGCCGCCGGCCGGTGGTTACCTGGTATTCGGGAGTGAGGTCGTGTCCCAGCACGGCCCACTTACCGTTCTTCTCGACCGCCAGTTCCCGCACCACGGGCTGGCCGCCGTCGACCCCCAAAGTGGCGCGCAGCGTCTGGCCGCGCTCGCCCTGCCATGTCAGTTCCAAAGAACCCGAACGCATTTCGGCTTTCAATCCGTCGAGCGCTTTATAACCTTGAAAATCACAACTGAGGGTTTGCGCGCCGGCCAAGGCCGAGAGGAGCAAACCGGAAAACGCGATTGTATGCCAGCCCATGTATGTTCACCGCCTCAGAGTCTATCAGACAATCTCGGTCTTCACGAGCCGTTGCCATTGTTCCATGCGTTCCCGCAGGGATCGGGCGGTGGGAGCCTGGGGGAGCAATCCGGCGATTATGGCCAAGGAATCGGCGCCGGAGCGAAGAACCTCGAGGGCATTTTCCAGCGTGATACCGCCGATGGCGACCAGCGGTTTCTCAACCAGTGCGCGCCACCGGCGTATCTCTTCCACGCCGACCACGGGATCGGGATTGCGCTTGGACGCGGTGGGAAACACCGGGCCGAGCGCGACGTAATCCACCGGCTCGGTGGCGGCGGCCGAAAACTGATTGACGTTGTGGCTGGAGAAGCCGATCACTGCGCCGGGACCGAGGAGTCGGCGGGCGTCGCCGGGCGCGAGATCGTCCTGGCCCACGTGCAGGCCGGCTTCGAGCAGCATGGCGAAATCGGCGCGGTCATTGACGATGAGCGGCGCGCCGGCTTCGCGACACAGGCGGGCTACTTGTTGGGCGGCTGCGAAGACCTCGCGGCTCCAATGTAATTTGTGGCGGATTTGCAAAATGCCGGCGCCGCCTTCCAGGAACGCCGCCGCGGCAGTCTCGATGCTGACGCCGCGCTCGGCAAGCGATTCCGTGTCGAGGATGGGGTAGAGGCGCGGCAGGTTCATGAGGGCCGATGGCCCATGATAGCAATGCAGGAGGGGCCATACATCAGCGGACTCGGCCGGAACTTGATGCGTTGAGCCGAGCGAGCTAATCTAATGACAGAGGGCTTGATGGAATGGCTCAGTTCACAGAGGCTGTCTACACAAATGGTGTTCTCAAACCGAAGGAGGAACTGGGGTTGCGTGAGGCCCAGCGTGTGCGACTGATCATCGAGGCACTCGACGATGACGCTGATCGCGGAGACAGGCCCGCAGCCCTGCGGCGGCTCCTGGCGGGGATCGAGGGCATGAGGTTCTACTCCCCCGGACGTTTGCCCTCTCGGGACGAACTTCATGATCGCCCTTGATACCAACATTCTCATTTACGCCTGCGACAAAGCCGATCTTAAGCGACAGCAAGTGGCACTCGATCTCGTCTCAAGTGCTGCCGATGGTGTGCTGCTCTGGCAGGTCGCGTGCGAGTTCGTGGCGGCGTCGAGGAAGCTGAGATCCCAGGGCTTTACGATGGTCGACGCATGGGACCGCCTGACGGATTATCTGGCAATCTTTCCGCTCATCCTGCCGGCAGCCGGAGCGTTTTAACGATCTCGCATTCTCCACGCAGAGGACGGATGGTCGTTCTGGGACGCGATGATCGTGGCCGCCTGCCTGGAATGCGGTGTCACGCGGCTCTACTCCGAGGATCTGCCAGGCCGCGCTGTTCGCTGGCCGCTTGAGATTGTGAACCCATTCCTGCAACTACGCTGACTTGGTAAGGGGATATGCGGGAAGGGCAGGCGCCTCGGCGCAGGTCAGATGCCCGCGAACCACTCCGGCGCGACAGTAACGTCTTCAACCATCTTCGTCGTAACGCCCAGCTTGAGGCTCTTCAGCAGTTCGCCGAGTTGGTCGCCGTCGATCAGGTCGATTGGCGGCGCGCCATCGCGCGTGACCTCCTTTTTGGCCTCTGCCGTAAAGGTCCCCGTAGTGATAAATAAGCCCTTGTCGGTGCGACCGATCATTGCGCCGCGAAAATCCCGGATCGCTCCCGCCGATCTGGTCAGTACACGACGCCACGCGGCCGCCAAACCGGAACCAGGCCGCTCCGAGCGGTCACCCGCTCTCGGTCTCAAACAACGATTTCGGGAGTTCCGACTGCCGAACGATGCTCAACAGCGTGCCTCGTCGGACCGGATCGTGAAGCGGAACGGGGACGGTTATCGTGGTTGTCTCCAAACGCTTTTGCATGATCTGATGGCTCCCGCGTTGGCGCACGGCCGCGAATCCGTTCTGTTCGAGAATGCGACAAATCTCCGAGCCTGAAAGAACTCGAAGCTTACCCAACCGGAACCTCAACCTGGGTCACGAAGATCTCGTTGTGAAAGCGCCGGGCGACTTCTGACGGCGTCGCCGTCTCGAAGAACAGCGTGATCGCCTCGATGAGGTTGGCTCGCGCCTCTTCGATCGAAGCACCCTCGCTGGCAATGTCGAGGTCTGGGCACAGCGCTACAAAGCCGTCGTCCTCACGTTCGATGATCGCGGTCAAGCGCTGCGCTGGCTTCATAATCCGAGTCTACACCCTATTTCTACGCCTCCAGCACCTCTTCGGGGCCCGGCATGCCCCGCCGGGCGAAGCGGATGATTCCGTCGGGGCCGATCCGGTAAACCGTGCGCTTCACGATCAGGCCGTTGGCGTGGTAGAGCGCCGCGACCTTCTGGCTCTGGTCCACCAGGAGCGGGAAGGGAAAGCGGAATTTCTCGCGAAACTTCACATGGCTGCGCGCGCTTTGCGGGTTCACACCGAAGACCTCGATGCCGCGCGCGCGGGCTTCGGCCCAGTGGTCGCGGAGTTGGCAGAGCTGCTTGGTGCAGCCCGGCGTATCGTCGCCAGGATAGAACACCAGCACGACCGTCGAGCCCCGCAAAGCGGAGAGCTTGACGACGCTGCCGGAATCGTCGGGAAGAGAAAAATCGGGCGCCGGCGTTCCCACGGGCAACGGGTCGGAAAAGAGCCAGGCGAACATTAGTGCACCGCGATGTTTGCCACGGGGCGGAACTCCAGAGTGCTCTTGACTTGCACCTTGCGGAATTGCATCGGGTAGCTTCGCCCGTTGTAATAATCCGTCCACTCATCCCGATAGTGGCTGGAAAGGACCTGCCCCGACTGGCCGATTTGCACGTTCAGCAGCGAACGGTCCCAGTCGCCCAGGTCGGCGTTCATGCGCATCGAAGGAGCTAAAAGCGCGGTGGTCTGCTTGACGGTGGTGCTGGAACCGCTCATGGGCACAGGCCCGATATCGAAATACTTGCCGAGCATGGGGATCTGGTGGATCACCGGGTGATTGATGGAGACTTTCAGGTAAGCGCCGTACTGCCAGCGCCGGATGTCGCGGCCCTGCATGCGGGTTCCTTCCTCTACCGCGTCCGCCAGCGCGCGCAATAGCACTTCGTCGTAATCGCGGAACCATCCGGGAGGACGCTCGCGAAAGAGCCTTTCGACAACCGCGGGGGCCATCTTGAAGTCATAGGTCAGGCCCTTGCCGGGCGAGGCGCTCTCGGCTACAGAAGTGCGCACGTGCTGGTAGGCCAGGGCGATCAGGAAGGGCGCCGCCAGGTCCTTCTCCATCTGGCCATTCCATCCGCGCAGCATGGCGACGGCGGTCTCCAGTCCGGGGTTGTGGGCGTGGCGCTTGTCGTAGGCGGCCACGATTTCGGAGGCCAGAAACTTGCTGAAACCCGAGTAGACGTCGCGCTCGACAGCCAGCAGATCCTGGGCGCGCCACCCGTTGCGCGCGGAGAGCAGATCGCGAATTTGCCGGACGCGGTAGGGCGGCGCGAAATTGCCGTTCACGGCGCGCGGGTAACCGGGCGGAAAAGGACTCTGATTGGCTGAGGCAATGATCCCGCTGGGCGGATTGAACGCCGAAGGAAGCTGGTCGAACGGGATAAAGCCGTCCCAATCGAAGTTGCCCGACGAGCCGTCGACCGGCACGTCGCCGGTGTACCCGCGCCGGATGGGCAGCTTGCCGGCGGCGTGATAGCCGATGTTGCCGTCCAGGTCGGCGTAGATGAAATTCGAGCCGGGACCGGGCCAGCGCGCCAGGGCGGCGGTGAACTGGGGCCAGTTCTGCGCACGGTCGATATCGAGAATCGGAAACTGCATGATACCGGGCTCGGCCGCCACCCAGCGCAGCGCCATGCGGTCGTTGCCCTCGGTGACGAACAGCGGGCCATGGCGCGTCACCCATACCACCATCTCGGCGGGGGATTGGCCTTTGATGCGGATGAGCTCGCGTTCGGGGCTCGCCTGCTCCGCCTGGCCGCGGTAGAGATAGTGGCCGGTGCGGTCGTCGAACTTCTCGATATAGAGGTCCTGCACGTCGAACTGGAGGTTGGTGATGCCCCAGGCGATGCGCTGGTTGTGGCCCACCATCACGCCCGGCACTCCCGGCAGCGCCACGCCGGAGACGTCGAGGCCCGGCGCCTGGAGGTGCGTCATGTACCAGATGCCCGGCAGCGAGTACTCCAGGTGCATGTCGTTCGAGAGGAGGGGCTTGCCGGAAGCCGTGTGGCTGCCGGCGATGGCCAACGCGTTGGAGCCCGGCTGCACATCGCCGGTGGCGCGCGCCGGAAACAGGAAACCGACCTTTTGCGGATCGCCATCGGCCATCATGTTGCGCTTGAGAATCTCGTCCTGCCAGGTGGTGGTGAGCGTGCGAAACATGTGCAGGCAAAGCAGTAGGGAATCCACCGTGCTCCACGAGCGCGGCTGGTAACCCAGCAGCGTGAACTCCAGTGGCAGGCCGCCGGGATGGGTGGCGATAAAGTGGTTCACGCCCCTGGTATATGCCGCGAAGGCCGCGCGGTCTTCCGGAGGCAGCGTAACGTACGCGTCTTCGGCGATGCGCCGCAGCCGCAGCCGGCGCGATTCGCGGTCCGAATCCAGTCCGGCCGGGCCCAGGATTTCGGCCAGATCGCCGCCGGCGTAACGCCGCAGCCCGTCCATCTGCCAGAGCCGGTCCTGCGCCGTGACATAGCCCTGGACGAAGAGCGCGTCCTCCTGGCTGGCGGCCCGAATATGCGGCACGCCCAGTGCGTCGAACGACACCGAAGCGGTGGCATCGATGGGCGCGTCGATGGCACCCGACCGTTGCGGCAGCGGCCGCCACGCGTACCAGTAGACCAGGGCCAGCGCGACCGCCAGCAGGATGGCGATGGCGACATTCACATACCTAACAATTCGCGCAATCAAGGGCTAGAATAACACCTATAGAATTATGTGGGATCACTTGTCCTACTCACCATTTCGCATTCTGCTGGTGATTCTGCTGATCGCGGTCAACGGTTTTTTCGCGGGCGCCGAAGTGGCCTTGCTTTCCGTGCGGCACTCGCGGCTCCGGCAGATGGCGGAGGAGGGGCAGGCGGGCGCGCACGCGGCGCTCAGCCTTCTCTCCAACCCCGGGCGCTTGCTCTCGGTGACGCAGGTCGGCGTCACGCTGGCCAGCCTGGGGTTGGGTTGGGCAGGGGAGAACACGCTGTATGGCATTCTGATCGCTCTGTTCCATCCCGTCACCACTCCGCTGACCGCGACGTTCCTTCACGGCGCGAGTTTCGGGATTTCGTTTCTGGTAATCAGCTACTTCCACGTGGTGCTGGGGGAAGTGGTACCGAAGAACCTGGCCATTGCGAAAGCCGATCGCCTGGCGGTGCTGGTAGCTCCGGCGCTGCTGGTGTTCTACCGGGTCTCTAGCGCATTTGTGGTGGTCATCGAACGCTCGGCGGGCGCCATCACGCGCGCGCTCAGGCTGAAGGGCGGATCCCAGGGCGGCCATTCAGCCGAGGAATTGAAGCTCATCGTCAGCTCGAGCCGCGGCCTCGGCTACTTGCCGGAGGCCCAGGAAGACATGATCCACCGCGTGCTCGACCTGGGCAACGTCGCGGTTCGCGAGATCATGGTGCCGCGCAACGACATAGTTTCCATTCCGGTCGACGCCACGCTCGACCACGTGTTGCAGACCATGCTCGATAAACGGCACTCGCGGCTGCCGGTGTACCAAGGCGCTCCCGAGAAGATCATCGGCATCCTGCACTATAAGGATCTGCTGCCGGTCTGGGAGGAGCGCCGCCGGGCCATTCGCTCGGGCCGGCCCAGCCGCGCCTTTCATATCGCCAGGCTCATCCGCCCGCACCTGGTGGTCCCGGAGACCAAACCGCTCTCCCAGATGCTCGATGAGTTCCAACGGGGCAATTCCCACATCGCCATGGTGGTGGACGAGTTCGGAACAATCGTCGGGATGCTGACCGTGAAGGATGTGCTGGAGGACGTGGTCGGCAAGATCGAGGACGAACACGACGAGAAGAGCGTGCGCCGTGCTCCCGAAGCCGCGGAACTGGAACTGGACGGCGCCACGCGAATTCGCGATCTCGAAGCCGAGTTCGGCATCGAAATTCCCGCCGACGCCGGCTTCGAGACTCTGGCGGGCTTCCTGCTGTTTCGCCTGGGCAGGATCCCCAGCGTGGGGGAGTCCGTAGAGTACCAGGGCAGGCGTTACACGGTGCTCGAGATGGATCGCAACCGCATCGCGCGGGTGAGGATCGAGAAACTGCCGGAGCCGCCCGCCCCGGCGCCGGGTTAAAATTGGACCGACATGCTTGGGATTGACCGTTCGGCGGCTCGCCACACCTGGACTGCGGCACTGGTGGTGCTGCTGCTCTGGCTGGTGTACCTGGTGCGCGGGACCTTGTTCATTTTCATTCTGGCAATGCTGTTCGCCTACCTGATCTCGCCCCTGGTGAACCTGATCGACCGGTTTTTGCCGGGCAGCCGCACGCGCACTCTCGCGCTCGGCCTCGCTTATGTGATCGTCGTGGCGGCGATCGTTCTGATCGGAACTCAGATCGGCTCTCGCGTGGTGGAGGAGGCTACGTCGCTAAAGAGGACATTCCCCAACACGGTGGCCGGTTGGCAGCCGGCCGTGGGATCGCTCCAGGCGCAGGTAGTGGACAGAGTGCGCGCGGAGGTAGCCAAGCGGTCGAGCGACCTGATCTCTGAGCTTCCGCAATTCGGCATGAGATTCCTGGCGGTGGCCAGCAATTTGATTTACGTGGTGCTCATCCCCATCCTGGCGTTCTTCTTCCTCAAGGACGCCAGCCTGATCCGCCAGCACATTCTCGACTTGGTGGAGGAAGGCCCGCGCCGCGCGCTTCTCGACGACGTGCTGGCCGATACCCACCTGCTGCTGGCCCACTATATGCGTGCGCTGGTGCTGCTCTCGGTGGGCACATTCACGGCCTACAGCATTTTCTTCTCGATCATGAGGGTTCCGTACGGAATCCTGCTGGGCGTGCTGGGGGGCTTGCTGGAGTTTATCCCCACGGTCGGTCCGCTGACGGCGGGACTCACGATTCTGCTGGTTACGGTCGTGTCCGGCTCCCACGTTCTGGAGGTGGTGATTTTCGTTCTGGGTTACCGCGTGTTCCAGGACTACGTGGCTTCGCCGCACCTGATGGGGCGGGGAGTGGAGCTGCACCCCTTGCTGCTGCTGTTTGGCGTGTTCGCGGGCGCGGAACTGGCCGGCATCGCTGGGGCGTTCCTGTCGGTGCCGGTGCTGGCCCTGGTGCGCATCCTTTACCGGCGGATCCGCAAGGCGCGGTTGAGCGGGCACCCGGCTCCCACCAGCGCCGTCGCGCCATGAAAGTCGCCGTCTGGCTGGCGCTGGCGGCATGGCCCGGATGGGCCCACGTGATGAGCATGAGTTCGGGCGATCTCACTGTGGATGGAGCGCGCGCCCACTACGAGCTGCGCATGCCGCTGTACGAGATGGCGCACGTGGCCGATCCCCAGCACGGGCTGCTCGATCACATCCGCTTTTCAACCGGAGGCCGCGAAGCCAAACGAGTGGCGGACGGTTGCCGCACGGACCGGGCGGATGGCGTCTATGTGTGCACCGCCGACTATGACTTTGGCGCCCCCGTGGAAAGCGTGGATGTGGAGTGCACCCTGCACGCCGTGACGGTGCCGAATCACGTGCACCTGCTGCGCGCGGAGATGGCCGGCAAGCGGGACCAGGCCGTTTTCGACCTCTCTTTCACGCGCGCGACCCTGCGCTTCCGCCCGCCTACCCCGATGGAGATGGCGGCGACCGAATCCGGGGCCGGGTTCATCCGGGCGCTGGGTGGCTCGGTGCAGCTTCTGTTTCTGGCGGCGCTGGTATTGGCCGCGCGCAGCCGCCTGGAACTGTTGGCCCTGACCGCCATGTTCCTGGCGGGGCAAGTGGTGTCGGCGCTGGCGATGCCGTATACCGGCTGGCAGCCGGCGGCGCGCTTCGTGGAAGCCGCCGCGGCGCTGACCGTGGCGTACCTGGCGGTGGAGATTCTCCTGCTGCCGAAAGCTGGAGCGCGATGGCTGGTGGCGGGCGTGCTGGGCGGGTTCCACGGGCTCTACTTCCACCTGTTCCTGCAAGCCACCGGTTACCAGCCGCGCTTCGTGCTGGCCGGCGCGGCGGCGGCGGAAATTATGGCCATCGCAATTTTCGCGCTGGTGTTCTCGCGCTTGAAGCGAGCGGCGCGCGCGCTGCACCCCGTCGAGGTGTCGGCGTCGGCGCTGCTGGTGTTCGGGATGATGTGGTTTGTATTGAGGTTGCGGAATTGAAGGCGGGAGTAGCGACGCCAGGAGGGTATGCAGCAATGGTGCTTATCGTCCGATGAACACGGCCACGGCGGCGGGACCGACATCCAGTTTTTCGATGCGGTGCCCGAGATCGAAGGGGCGGCCCAACACGGCATCCGGATACAGGGGAAGCAGGACATTCTGAATGAGGAAGTCCAGCGTCCGGCCGTCTATGGCCACGCCCGAAATCTCCACGCGCTGGAGGTCCACCGTGGCCCGGCCGCCGGCAGAACGGATGCGCGCCGTGACGCTCACCGGACGGTCGCCATCCAACAGCTTCGACATCAGCCAGCCAGTCTGGTATCCGAGCGCGCGGCGCAACTTACCGAAATCCACCATGGCAATGCCCGTCGCCATGCCCGGAGCGACCAACTGCAAGCGCGGGTTGCGCACACCTTCGGGGACCGCTCGCTCGGCATAGGCGTCCAGCTCGCGGACGCTCAGTTCCAGCCGCGACCCGGCTCGCAAGCGGCCACTCTCGATGGAGTCGAACTTCTGTTTGGCGGAAAGATAGTCGTTGGGAGCGGCGCCCAATGTTGCGAGGCCCAGCTGCACCATAGCCCACCAGAGGCGAAACGTCACGCCAGGATAGACGTTCGGCGAGACGCCCCAGTTGCCAATTAGGGGCAAAGCACCCAGAGGTTGTGGATATGTCCCCAATCAAGAAGTGTAGCATCCGGGCCATTGGCGTAGAGCTCCGTTTAGAAACAGCAACTTAGGCGATTGGCCTGAGTGTTGCTTTCTTCACCGGTGGAGTTGCTGTGGCGATTCAGACGGTAGTGGTGGTGATCGCGGTGGTGTTGGGGGCCATAGCCGTGGAGCGCCTGGCAAGGGCTTGGTGGAAGTATCGCGGCCAGCGCGTGATCACCTGCCCCGAGAACCAGAGACCGGCGGGTGTGGTGGTGGATGCCCGGCATGCCGCCGCGACGGCGCTTGGAAAGGCGCCGGAATTACGGCTGTCTTCGTGCTCTCGCTGGCCGGAGCGCGCCGGCTGCGGGCAGGCATGTCTCAGCCAGATTGAAGCCTCGCCGGAGGGTTGCCTGGTTCGCAACATCCTGACCAAGTGGTACGAGGGCAAAGTCTGTGCGTGGTGCGGCCAACCCTTCGGCGAAATCGACTGGGCCGCGCGCAAACCGGCGCTGCTCGGCGCCGATGGGGTGTCCGTCGAATGGAGCGAAGTTCCGGCCGATAAGCTGCATGACACGTTGGCGGCCGCGTCCCCGGTGTGCTTCGCTTGTCACATGGCCAACAGGCTGGTTCGGGAACATCCGGAACTGGCGATTGATCGAGCGAGGCCCGGAGAATACCCCGGCCGCAGGGCCGCAAGTTAGTAGCAGATTAGCAGTAGGCGCTCTTTGTCAATGAAATGGCTGTTGTTCTGCCTGGCGGTGGGAGTGCTGCCCGCCGCGGGCGAACCCCGCGAAGCCCCGGTTGCCACTATTACGCTTTACACGCAGTTTCAACAAGACCCGCCGAAGGTCGTGCTCGAAGCGATCCAGGCCGAGTTGGAGTCCATCATGTCGCCGATGGGTCTGCACTTCCTTTGGCGAAGTCTGAGCGCCGCGAGCGGGAGTGAGGTTTCCGTCGAGCTGGCGGTGGTGCACTTCAAAGGCAACTGCGACGTCACCAGCCACGAGCCGCATAATCCCGGCCTGGGCGCACTGGGCCGGACCTACGTGAGCGACGGCTCCATCCTTCCGTTCGGCGATGTGGACTGCGACCGCATCGGCAGCTTCGTGCAGCAAGGCCTGATGGCGCTGGACCGGGACGGCCGCGAGGGGGCGTTCGGCCGCGCAGTCGGCCGGGTACTGGCCCACGAGATCTACCACATCTTCGCCAATACCGTGCGGCACGGATCGGCGGGTGTTGGCAAAGCGGCCTACACGGTGCGGGAACTGCTCTGCGACTGTTTCCAGTTTGAGGAGCGGGAGTCGCAGGCATTGCGCACCAGCAAGGCGCGCGCGGCGCTGTGGAATGGCAGCGGAATTCAGTAGAACCCGGCAGGCGAAAGCGCTTTGTCTGCCCCGCTTCCTTGATTGTGTGTGATGATCTAGATCATGCGCAGAATCGCCGTTTGCCTCTTTATTGCCCTGACGCTTTCTGCCGCCGACAAGAAGCCCGCCAAAGCGCCGGCGCCGGTTCCGGCCGCCGCGCCTCAGAGAAATGACGAGGGGTACACCGCCAAGATCCGCCAGTACACCACGGAGCCGTTTTTCCTGACGGAGCTGGTGGACCACCTGCCCGCTTCCGATAGCGTGCCTACGCCCGAGAAGGTGCTGGGATACGCCATCGGCACGCCCAACAAGCTCACTTATACGAAGGACATCTATCGCTACATGCGGGAGATGGAAAAGGCCTCCAAGCGGGTCAGGGTGTTCACCATCGGCCAATCCGAAGAAGGCCGCGAAATCATCCTGGTGGCGGTCTCGGACGAGGGCAACATTGCCGGGCTGGACCATTACAAGGAACTCACCGCCCGGCTGGCGGACCCGCGCCGGACGCCGCAGCCGGAGGCGGACCAAGTGATCTCGGAAGCGCTGCCGTTCTATTGGGCCTCGGGCAGCATCCATTCGCCCGAGACCGGCTCGCCCGAGATGCTGATGGAGCTGGCGTACCGGCTGGCGGTGGAAGAGTCGCCGCTGGTTCAGAACATCCGCAAGAATTCCATCGTGCTGATCACGCCGGTCTCCGAAGCCGATGGCCGCGACCGCGCCGTGGACGTGTACAACTACCGGAAGGCCAACCCGGGCAAAACGGCGCCCACCCAGATCTACTGGGGCAAGTACGTGGCGCACGACAACAATCGGGATGCGTTGGGCATGGCGCTGGCGCTGAGCCGGACCATGATGAGCGCCTTCCTCGAGTACCACCCCACGGTGCTGCACGATCTGCACGAATCGCAGCCGTTCCTCTACGTATCCACCGGCATGGGCCCTTACAATGCGTGGCTGGATCCGCTGGTGATCGACGAGTGGCAGAAAATGGCGTACGTAGAAATCGAGGAAATGACCAAGCGCGGCGTGCCGGGCGTGTGGACGCACGGGTACTACGACGGATGGGCGCCGAACTACATGTTCTACGTGGCCAACGGGCACAACTCCATCGGACGGTTCTATGAGACGTTTGGCGGAGTTGGCGCGGATACCGGCGAACGCACCGTACCGGGGAATGCCACCAGCCGGACCTGGTACCGTCCCAATCCGCCGCTGCCCCGTGTGAACTGGTCGCTCCGCGACAACATCAATCTCCAGCAGAGCGCTCTGCTGTTCTCGATGAACAACGTGGCGGCCAATCGCAAGGAGTTCCTCGGAAACTTTTATCTGAAGAGCAAGCGGAGCGTGGACAAGGCCAAGAATGAAGGACCGGCGGCATGGGTGATTCCCGGCGACGATCCCCGCCCCGCGGAGTGCGCCGAGGTAGTCAACCTGCTGCGCATGCAGGGCGTCGAGGTCGAGCGACTCGCGAGCGACACCGAAGTTGCGGTCGTGCAGGATGGGAGCAAGCGGAAGTTTCCCGCCGGCAGCTACGTAGTCCGCATGGATCAGCCGTACAGCCGCATGGCCGACATGCTGCTCGACACCCAGTATTACAATGTCAACGACCCGCCGCCGTACGACGACACCGGATGGACCCTGGGCCCGCTGCATAACATCACCACGGTGCGCGTGACCAAGCCCGACATTCTGCAAGCCTCCATGACGTTGGTGGCCGATCCCGCCAAGCCCGCCGGCAGAATAGCGGGGCCGGCGGGGCGCCCTCTGGGCCCCGCGGCATACCTCATCAATCACAATGCCGACAACACCCTGGCGACCTTCCGTTTCAAACTGAAGGACGTCAAAATGTTCGCCGCCGAAGAAGCTTTCAAGGCGGAGGAGCTCGCTTTCGCCGCCGGCTCGTTCATCATCCGGACGGAGGGCAATCCAGGCGACCTGCGCACGCGGCTGGAGGGCGCCGCGGCGGATCTGGGGACGACCGTCTATGCCGTGGCCGAAGTTCCCAAGGTGGCCATGCACGAGCTGGCGGCTCCGCGTATCGCTCTGGTGCATACCTGGACCAACACGCAAAACGAGGGCTGGTTCCGAGTGGCCTTCGACCGCCTGCAAATCCCTTACGATTACATTTCCGACCAGAAGCTGAGGTCGACGGCCAACCTCCGCGACAAGTGGGACGTGATTCTGTTCGGCCCGGTGGGCGGGACCGCGCAGCGCATCGTCAACGGCCTGCCCATGCGCGGCGACCCCGTGCCGTGGAAGAAGACCGACCTTACGCCGAACCTGGGCGGCTCCCCGGACACCACCGACGACATGCGCGGCGGCATGGGGCTCGAGGGGCTGGTGAATGTAGCCCGGTTCATCGATGCGGGCGGCCTTTTCATTACCATCACGGGGAACGCGTCGATTCCCATCGATTACGGCATCATCGAGGGCGTCACCATCGGCAGCACGCCGCAGTTGCGCGCCAGCGGCAGCGTAATCAACGCGACGGTGGCGGATAAGCGCAGCCCGATCGCGTATGGTTACGGCGACAAACTGGCCGTGTACTTCAATCAGTCGCCCGTGTTTTCGGTGAGTGCCGGCGGCGGATTCGGAGGATTCGGCGGCGGTGGCCGTGGCGCCGGCGCAGCGGCATTTGGCGGCGCAACGACGGGCCCCAACCGTCCGAGCGGCCGCGGGACCCTGACCGAACCCGATACTCCACAAGGACGCCCCTTGGAGATGGCTTCTCCGCCGGCCCCGCAAGCCCCCGGCCAACCAGCCGAGGAAGCGCCTTTGGGCGATGCCTTCGGCGGAGGAGGAGGCGGCCGCGGCGCTCCGTTACCGCCGGAGCTGAGGCCCCGCGTGGTGGTGCGGTTCGCCGAGGAGAAAGACCTGCTGGTTTCCGGCATGTTGGCGGGCGGCTCCGAGCTGGCCAATCAAGCCGCCGTGGTGGACGTTCCGCGCGGCAAAGGTCACGTGTTGTTGTTCGCCAACAATCCGATGTGGCGCAATGAGACGCAGGGCAGCTACTTTCTACTGTTCAACGCCATGCTGAATTTCGACCACCTGGGAGTGGGCGCGCCGACGGCACCGGCCGGGCGGGCGAGGTAATCGCCGGGTATCGACAGGCCGGGCGCAGCCGCCAGAAAAACCGGCAGCGGGAGGCGTCGGTTCATTACAATGGTCCTTACGATTGTACAGCGATGAAACGCGTGATCACCGCCCAGGATGTGCCGGCCTCGGGCGAGCTCCGGATTCCCATCGGGACCCTGGTGACGCCATCGGCGTGGGAAGTCGCGGCGGGGCGCGGAGTGCGGATTATCGAACTGCCCGAAGACCAACTCTCCGCGCTGGCCCCGCCGGAGAAGACCGTCGCCATGGGCGCAGACCACGGCGGCTACCTCCTGAAAGAAGCCCTCAAGCCGATCCTCGAGGGCCTCGGCTTCGAAGTGCGGGATGTCGGTGTGAACGATGAGAAGCCGGCCGACTACCCCGACTTGGCCCTCATGGTGGCTGAACTGGTGGCTTCCGGCACGGCCGCCCGCGGCGTCCTCATTGATGGCGCGGGCATCGGCTCGTCCATCGCGGCCAACAAGGTGCCGGGCATCCGGGCAGCCCTGTGCTATGATAAGGCTTCCGCTCGAAATAGCCGTGAACATAATGATTCTAATGTACTTACGCTCGGCGCACGGCTCTTGACCCAGACCCAGGCGGAAGACGTCTTGCGCACCTGGATCGCCACCCCGTTCGCCGGCGGACGCCACCAGGCGCGCGTGCAGAAGATCCTGGATATCGAGCGGAAATATCTGAGGAAGGATCTGTCTTGAACCAAGCGGAACTCGACCGGCTTGTCGCTCAGATTGGGGAGGAAATCCTGGCGCGCGTGGCTCCCGCCGCGCCGGCTCCGGCCACCAAGAAAGCCGAAGGCCTCAACCTGCCCGACCAGGTCTGCCCCGGATGCGTCCAGCGTTGCGCCCAGACCTGCGCGCGCAACACCCGTGAGATCATTGCAGCCGGCGCCGACCGTGTTTCCGCCAGCGAGCGGCTGACCAAGATCGACCCGGCCATTGCATCCCTCATCGACCACACCATTCTCAAGCCCGAAGCCACCCGCGACGACGTCGTCAAGGTCTGCCGCGAGGCGCGCCAGTACAATTTCGCCAGCGTGTGCGTGAACTCTTACTGGGTGCCGCTGGTGCGCGCCGAACTGGCGGGGTCGCCCGTCCGGGTTTGCACCGTGGTTGGTTTCCCGCTGGGCGCTACCTCCACCGAAGCCAAGGTGGCGGAGACCGCCGTCGCCTTGCGCGCCGGCGCGCAGGAAATCGATATGGTGATCAACATCGGCGCGCTGCGCTCGGGAGACCACGAAGCCGTCCAATCGGATATTCGGCAGGTAGTGAAAGTGGCGCACGAAGCCGGAGCCATCGTCAAGGTGATCCTCGAGACGGCGCTGCTCGACGATAACCAGAAAGCCATAGCCTGCACGCTCTCGAAGCTGGCGGGTGCGGATTTCGTCAAGACCTCGACTGGTTTCCTCCCGTCGGGCGCCACCGCACACGATGTGGCGCTGATGCGCGGCGTGGTGGGTCCCGGGATGGGCGTCAAAGCGGCCGGCGGTATTCGCACGCTGGCGGACCTCAAGGCCATGACAGCCGCGGGGGCCACGCGCATCGGCGCCAGCGCCAGCGTGAAGATTGTCGAGGCCACCGCCGCCTGAAAGGCGCGCCATGCAGGCCACCCGCAAAACCTCCGTCCGGTTCCGCGAAAGGTCGGAGCTGCTGGACTTCCTGCTGGAGGTCTCGGCGGCCACCACGCAGACGCTGGATCTGGACCATCTCCTGGCCAGCGTCGCCGAAATCGTCAAGAAGGTGCTGCCGTACGACCTGTTCGCGATCCTGCTTTACAACGAGCGGCGCCGGGATCTGCGCATACGCTACGGTGTGGGCCATCGCGAAGAAGTGGTGCGCGACCTAGCGCTGGCGCTGGGCCAGGGCATCACTGGAACCGCCGCGGCGCGCGGCGAGCCGGTGCTGGTGGGCGACGTGCGCAACGATCCGCGGTATCTGAGCACGGTGGACGCAGTGCGCACGGAGATGGCGGTCCCCATGACCGCGCGGGGCAAGCTGGTGGGGGTGATCGACCTGCAATCCACGCGCCTCCATGCATACACGGAATATGATCGCGCGCTGCTGCGCCTGATCGCCGCGCGCGTGAGCATCGCCATCGACAACGCGCGGCTTTACCGCCGCGTGGACCGGCAGAACCGCACGCTGAAAACCCTGGCCAACATTTCGCGCGAATTCTCTTCCATCCTGGACCTCAACGAGCTGCTGGGCAAGATTGCCAGCACCATGCGCGACCTGATCAATTACGACGCGTTCAGCATCCTGCTGGCGGACTACGACGCCAGGGCGCTGCGCCACCTCTTCAGCATGCGCTACGATCAGCGCGTCAACATCGACAATGTTCCGCTGGGCAAGGGACTCACCGGCGCCGCGGCGGAATCGCGCGAGGTGGTGCGCGTCGACGACACCACCAAGGACCCGCGCTACATCGCCTCGCACCCCGATATCCGCTCCGAAGTGGCCGTGCCGCTGATCGTGCAGGACCGCGTGGTGGGCGTGCTGGACCTCGAGAGCGACCGCATCGGCTACTTCACCGACGAGCACGTGCGCACGCTGGCGCTGCTGGCGCCGCAAGTGGCCAGCAGCGTGGAAAACGCGCGCCTGTATCAGGAGCTGGCCGCGCGCGAGCGCCGTATGGAAGAAGACCTCCAGGCCGCGCGCGAATTGCAGCAGGTCCTGCAGCCGGACGCCGCGCCGGAAATCGAAGGCCTGGATGCGGCCGTGCGTCTGCGCCCGGCGCGCGCCATCTCGGGCGATATCTACGACATTTTCGAGCAGCGCGACCGGCAGACCGTGGTGGCCTTCGGGGACGTCAGCGGCAAGGGCGCAGCCGCGGCCCTATATGGCAGCCTGATGAGCGGCCTGTTGCGCACGCTGGCCCCGCGCCGCCGCCGCCCCGCGGAGCTCATGAGAGCGCTCAACGACGCGCTCATCGAGCGCAAGGTGGAGGCTCGTTACGTCACTCTTTGCGTGCTGTTGTGGGACCCGGCCACGCTCCAGATCGTGATGGCCAACGCCGGCGCTCTGCCCCCCATGATCTGCCGCGGCGGCGAGATCCTCAAAATCCGCGTGGAAGGCGTGCCGCTCGGCCTGCTGGATGCCCGCGAGTACGAAGAGGTCCCGTTTCAGGCGGTGCCCGGCGATGCCATCGTGCTCTACTCCGATGGCATCACCGACCACATGAACGCCGCCGGCCACGACTACGGCCGTGGCCGCCTGGCCCAGGTAGTCCGCGCCCACTCCCGGAAGCCCGCCGTCGAACTGACCGCCGCAATCTTCGACGACCTGGACAAGTTCTCAACCATCGCTTTCGACGACCAGACGGTCTTCGTCATGAAGGTGAAGTGAGCAACGGGGCAGCAACGGGGCAGATGATGACATTTCCGCACCGATCCAGGCATAATTAGGGTGACATCCCCTGAGAAGAAAGAGCCTGGAACCGCGTGTGGCACAAATCTGAAAACAGCACGCGCCGGGCCGCGACCATGGTTGGAGGTTTTGAAAGGAAAGTGATCGCTGAGATGAGCCGCGAGGACATTCTGCGGCGTTTTGAGGAATGGCTGGACGGCGCGCTCGCCGCCGCCGAACGCGAGCGCGAACTGCTGCGCGAGACTGAGCGCCGCTGCCGCACGGAAATCCTGGGCGTATTGATAGATATGCGCGACCGGCTGAAGCGCAGTCAAGAATCGCTGCGGGCCAGTCAGGTGGAGATCTCGAGGACTGCCCAGCGGGGCTGGCGCGCGCGCATCTTCGCGCGGCGGGGCGAGGATGCCGCCAGCCAAACGCTCGCAGCCTTGCAGAAAGGCTACGAACTGGGACTCGAGCGCCTGGATCTGACGCTGGAGGAATTCAACGCGCGCGAAATTCCCTGCGAGGGGCAGGCCTTTGATCCGCGGTGCATGAATGCCATTGATCGCCAGGAATCGAGCGCCCTTCCCGAAGGCACGGTGATGGAGGTTCACCGCAGTGGTTACGAATGGAATGGAGAGTTGTTTCGACCGGCGCAGGTGAAGGTTTCGTGCGCCCCGGCGGGAAAAGAAAATGGGTGACCTGATCGCCGTGGAGGGCCGGAATTGACCTCGCCCGTTCGAGTGGCGCACGCGCTCGTGCGCGCCGCATCGGCATTCTTGTCGGCACTGGTGCAGGGCCCTCCCGAGGCCGCCTCCGGCCGGGTCCCGGACGCACCACCGGCGACTCTTGCCTTGCAATTGCGCAGCCCCGGTGTCGAGAACCGATGCCCGGTCTGCCAGGCGCGTTTTCGCGGCGCGCGTATCTGCTCGCATTGCGGCGCCGACCTGGAGCCGCTGATGCTGCTGACAGTGAAGGCCTGGCAATTGCGCCAGTCAGCCCGGAGGGCGCTCAACGCCGGAGACGCAGAGCGGGCACTGGAACTCGCCCTCGAGGCGCAAGGCATCCAAAGCACGGAAAGCGGGGAGGCGTTACGGTTGCTCAGCGCGTGGGTGAACACTGTCTCCGCGCCGTAGACTACCACGCTAGGGCAGGCTTAGCGAGACCCGGCTGGCGTCAGAACCCGGATGCGGTTGTTAACATTGTCGGCGACGTACACGCGGCCGGCAGAGTCCACCGCGACGCCGCTGGGACTCACCGCGGCGCTAGTGGCTGCGACGTTGTCGCCGCTGAAACCAAACGTCCCGTCTCCCCCCAAGGTGGTTATCACTCCGTTCGAGACCTTGCGGATGCGGTTGTTAAAAGTATCGGCGATGTAGAGGTTGCCGGCAGCGTCCACGGCGACGCTGTAAGGCCAGCCCAACTGTGCATTTGTGGCCGGGCCCTTGTCGCCGCTGAAACCCTCCGGCCCGTTTCCCGCTACCGTGGTGATCACTCCCCCCGAGACCTTGCGGATGCGGTTGTTATCAGTATCGGTGATGTAGAGGTTGCCGGCAGCGTCCACGGCGACACCGTCGGGATAGCTCAATTGCGCGGCTGCGGCCGGACCATTGTCGCCGCCGAAGCCGTGGCTCCCATTTCCCGCGACGGTGGTGATCATCCCGCCCGAGACCTTGCAGACGCGGTTGTTATAGGTGTTGGCGATGTACAGGTTGCCGGCGGAGTCCACGGCCACGCCATAGGGCCAGTTCAACTGTGCGGTTGTGGCCGGGATGTTCTCGCCGTTGACACCACTCGTCCCGTTTCCCGCCACCGTCGTGATCACTCCGCCCGAGACCTTGCGGATGCGGTCGTTAAATGTATCGGCGATGTAGAGGTTGCCGGCCGAGTCCACGGCCACGCCTTGGGGATTGAACAACTGGGCGCTGGTGGCCGGACCGTTGTCGCCGCTGAAGCCATAGGTCCCATTTCCCGCGACGGTGGTGATCACGCCCTTGGAGACCTTGCGGATGCGGTTGCTATCGGCGATGTAGAGGTTGCCGGCCGCGTCCACGGCGATGCCGGCAGGACTGAGCGTGGCGCTGGTGGCCGGGCCGTTGTCGCCGCTGTAACCGGCTGTGCCGTTCCCCGCGAAGGTGGAAATCGTGTAGGTCTGGCCAAATGTCGAACAGGACGTGGCCAAGGCGAGAATAATGACAGGCAGAAGACGCATTTCGGGAGGCCCTCCTTTGCAAGTTGCGCTTCGGGCCAAGAGCTATGGTAACAGCATTGAAGCGCTACGTTGAGCCGCAAGAATGGTGCGCCCGGCGTGACTCGAACACGCGACCTTCTGGTTCGTAGCCAGACGCTCTATCCAACTGAGCTACGGGCGCTTGCGAAAGCAGCCAACCCTTCCACTGTAGCCAACCGCGCGGGGTCGCGCAACCGCACACCCCCATCTGCCACAATAGCAGTGTCTCCATGACCGACCGCCTCTATTACACCGATTCCTACCTGCGCGAGTTCACCGCGCGCATCCTCGAACATTCCCCGGACGGGCGCACCGTCTACCTCGATCGCACCGCCTTTTATCCCGCGTCCGGAGGTCAGCCCTGTGACGCTGGGGCCATCGCCGGCGTCCGCGTGGTGGACGTCGCCGACGAAGGGGAGCGCATCGCGCATTACCTCGCGGCGCCTCTCCATAGCGGGCCGGTGGATTGCGCCATCGACTGGAGCCGCCGCTTCGATCACATGCAGCAGCACACCGGCCAGCATGTGCTCTCGGCGGTGTTCGAGGAGTGGTTCGGACTGCACACCGTCAGCTTCCATCTGGGCGCGGAAAGTTCCAGCATCGATCTCGAAGGCGGCGCCATGGACCCGGGCGCCGTTCTCGAGGCCGAGCGGCGCGCCAACGACATCGTCTTTGAGAACCGTCCCGTCGCGGTCGGCTTCCAGCATGCCGCGGAAGTCCAGGGGCTTCGTAAACCTACCGACCGCGAAGGCACCCTGCGCATCGTTTCCATCGAAGCGCTCGACCGCAACGCATGCGGCGGAACCCACGTGCGCGCCACCGGGGAGGTGGGTCCGATCCTCCTCCGCAAGCTCGAGAGGGTGCGGCAGACCGTCCGTGTGGAATTCCTGTGCGGCGGACGGGCGGTGCGGCGGGCGCGCGCGGATTACGAGGCGCTGTCCAAGACCGCTCAACTTTTTTCGGCGCCGCTCGACGAAGTCCCGGCCATGGTGGCGGCGCAGTTGGAAACCGCGCGCGCCAGCGATAAGGCGCGGCGCAAGCTGGAATTGGACCTCGCAGCCTGCCAGGGCAAGGAACTCTACCTGGCGACGGTCCCGGGCGCGGACGGCGTGCGGCGCGTCACCCGGCGCGTCGTGAAAGGCAGCCTGGAAGAGCTCCGCGCCATCGCCCAGAATTTCACGGCGCAGCCCAAAGCCGTATTCGTTGCCACCCTGGCCGACCCTCCCTCAGTGCTGCTGGCGGCCTCGGCGGATGCCGGCATCGACGCGGGGAAAGGCCTCAAGGCGGCCCTCACCGAAGCCGGCGGCCGCGGCGGTGGAAACGCGCGTATCGCGCAGGGCAGCGTGGCCGAGGCGGGATTGCTCGAACAGATCCTCGAAAAGCTCTGACCTGACTTCGCTACTTGGCCGCGGCGGCGCTCTTCTTTGTGACGCTCTTCCTGGCCCCCGGGGCGGCCTCCTTCAGCAGCTCCTCGATCTTGTCGCTGAGGTTCTTCTCCTGCCGATCTTCGGCGAAAAATTTGTCATCGCCTTCGTATTGTGCGCGGATTACGCCCTGGCGGTCGATAAACGCCAGGATCGGCATGTGCGGGATCAGCATCGGCGGATGTTCCAGGTAATCGATCGCCACTGTCTGATTGTCGAATCCGACGGGAAACGGCGGATTGAACTGCCGGATGAATGCCGGCAAATTGTTCCGGGCAACGTCTTCGATGGCCGAAGCCAGCACCTGGAAACCACGCGCGCCATACGCGTTCTGATCCTTGATCAGATAGCCGATGGTCTTCTGGCAGTGCGGGCACCAGGTCAGGATAAACGCCACCACCACCACCTTGCCTCGGTACTGGCTCAGCAGCACTTGTTTGCCGTTGTTGAGGTTGATGGCAAGCTCGGGCGACTGGCGCGGCACATTGATCGCCTCGACCACGGGCGCCGTCAGAAACAGCAACGCCAGAGCCGGCGCCAGGAATCGACGCTTCGACATAGATCTCAGTCTATCGCAGGATCGAGACCTTCCACGCTGGTGACGATGGCGCCTTTCAAGCGCAACTCGAAACGCCCGTCGTCGCCGGAGCCGGTCACGGAATCGGCGGTCTCGGAAGCCACCGACATTTTCTGCCACTTCTTCTCGAGCGCCTCGCGGTAGGCTGCAAAATAACGGCGGCCGCTCTCTTCGCTGTCCCATTCGACGGCGTACAGCAGCACCACTCGGCGGGCCTTCTTGTTCTCGCGCAGCTCGAAGTTACAACCGCGCCAGTGCGGCGCGATCTCTTCGGCCGCCTGCTTGCCTGCGAATTGCTCCAGCAGCACGGCGTGCTCCAGCTCGCCGAGCTCGCCGTCTACAAGCCCCTTGTAGCCGCGCGGCAGGTGAGCGTCGGGAAGTTCCGGCTGGGTCGGCTTGACATTCGAGAAGTAATCCTCGGGATGAATGATCTGCTGGGTGGAGAGCGGCGCGCGGCGGAAGACTTCGGCGAAGCCCTCCTGCCCGTCGCGCTGGCAGACCGCGTTCTGGAACAACATGCCCCGGGCATAAGGGAACACCAGCGTCAGGCGCATGTATAGCGGCGCGTTATCGTAGACCGGGTACTCGCCGCCGGCGCCTTCGCCCAGGTGGCTCAAACTGGAGGCCAGCGCGGGCGAGTCCTTCAGCGACTGGCCGCTCTTCCGCGCCAGGTACTCCGTCATCAGCCAGGTGGCTTGGCCTTCCATCACGGCCAGCCGCGCGGTGGACCCGTCGTCGCTCTTGCGTCCCTGGCGGATGAACCGGGCCAGATTGAAATTCTGGTCGGCCAGGGCGTGCGACAGCTCGTGCGCCAGCACCGGCTCCTGGGTGTCCGAGGGCGTCGACTCGGTGATAAAGAGCTTCTTCTTGTTGTAATCGTAGAAAGCCGCGGCCTGTTCCGTGAGCAGGTCGATGGTGTTCTGGGCGAGGTTGAAATCCTGCGGCACGAATCCGAATTTCTTCAGCGTCAGCTCTTCGGCGCGGATCTCCTCGGGGCTGGCGTTGTCTTTCATCCGCTGGTTGAGGAACGCGTTGACCTTTTCCTTGGTGATGTAATCGCAAGGGACCGGGTGGCGCAGCTTCATCCCCGAAATCTCGGTCAGATCCAGGGCGATGCGGTTGGCCAGTCCGCAAATCTCTTTGGCGCGGGAGGATTGAGCGGGAGCCGGCCCAGCATACAGCAGGAGCAGGAGCGAAAAAACCGCTGCCAGGCGGTGACGGGACTTCTCCTGAGACTTCATCCTCTCTACCAGGATAATGCGCGGTACAATGAGAGATCAATCCAACTCATTCAGAGGAGAATTCTTTTGGCCGACGACAAGACCTACCGGGCCGAGTATCTGGGAAGCGGCACCTTCGTGTTCAGCAAGCCCAAGCGGAAGAAGAACAAGGTCCGGCAGTCGCAGTTGAAGAACCCGCAACGCGGCTCGCGCAAGTAGCGGCCGGGCACGGGCATTCCGCGGGAAATCATGGCCACCAACTTCCCTCTCGTCTATAAAGCCGGGGTCCTGAAGGCCATCGAAACCGTCGACCTGGAGAAGGTGGCCGAGCTCATCCGCATTTTCATTGAGGCGCGCGCGGAAGGGCGCCAGATCTTCGCTTGCGGGAACGGAGGCAGCGCCGCCACCGCGTCGCACTTCGCCATGGAAATGGTCAAAGGCGCCAGCTACAACCGGCCCGCGCGCTTTCGCATCATGGCGCTGACCGATTCCGGGCCCACCATCATGGCTTATTCCAACGACGTCGGCTATGAATCCGTCTTCGTCGAGCAGTTGAAGAACTTTGCGCGGCCCGGGGATGTGGTCATGGGATTCAGCGGTTCGGGAAACTCGCCCAATGTGGTTCGCGCGCTGGAATATGGGAATTCCATCGGTTGCCGCACCATCGCGCTCACGGGCCGGGATGGCGGCAAGATGGGGCCTCTCGCCCAGCTCCACATTCAAGTCTCGCATCCGCACATGGGACAAATTGAAGACGTCCACATGATGGTGATGCACATGATCTGCTACTATTTCATGGACGCGGAGACATAGGCGGGATCGGAGAAGTCCCCGCATGGCCCGTCGGGAAGCCTGACATCTCCCGCCCTACAGCTTCACCACGGTGCACTTCCTCAAGAAGTCCGGATCGAACTCGAGACCCAGCCCCGGTCCCGCCGGGACCGGAATCACGCCGTTCTTGATCTCGAAATTGGGCGAGTACCAGGGTTCCTTCCGCGCCGGCGCGCGCCACACGTACTCCATGTAGGGACCGATGTTGGGAGTAGTGGCTGCAAACTGCAAGATATTTACCGACGCCGCGCTGGTCTGCGTGTTGTGCGGGCAGATCCACATGTTCGCCTTCCGCGCCATCCGGGCCACGCGCGCGGCGCGGATGAATCCGCCGTTGTAGTTCAGGTCGGGCTGCACCACGGACATGACCTTGTTCTCGATCATCCACTGGAATAGCCACAAGCTGGTATCCTGCTCGCCGAGAGCAACCTTCATCGACAGCGCGTCCGCAACCTTCTTGGTTTCGCTCAGCTCTTCCCACGGACACGGCTCCTCAAACCACAGATACTTCATCTCCTCCAGCCGCTTGCCCATCTCAATCCCATTGGCCGCATCGTAAGACCCGTTGGCGTCCGCCATCAGCGCGACCTTGCCGCCGAGCCTTTTCTGGGCCAGCTCGAGCAACTTGTTGGTGCGCCCGGGAGACGCATCACGGTTGTCGCTCATCCGCCCGCCGATCTTGAATTTCACCGCCTTCGCCCCGGTGTACTCCACGCCCCGGACGTAGATATCGACCTCTTCTTCAGCCGTCGTTTCGCGGCCCGAGCCGGAGAGATACACGGGAATCTCCTTGCGCAGCACCCCGCCCATGAGTTCGCCCGCGGGCTTGTGGGCCGCCTTGCCCATCAGGTCGAAAAGGCTCTGCTCGACATAAGCTACGGGGCACCAGAAGGCCTGGCCGGCGATCTTGTAATGGGCGATGTAGACCGCATCGACCAGGTTCTCGAGATCCCTCGCGTCCTTCCCCAGAAACTGCGGAATCACCCGCCGCAGCAGGATGGGGATATAGTCCTCTATGTCCTTGGTTTCTATCACGCCCTCGGCGCCATCCGCCGACCGCGTGCGGACGAAGTAACGGTTTCCCGATTGCAGCAATTCGATGGAAGCAATCTTGACAGGAGCGTCAAGAACCTTGTGGAGATTGAAAACCGGCTTCTGGTATTCGGGCCCCGCTGCATCCGCGTCGGCAGCGCCCCATACCCCTGCAAGAGGATCCGTGAGCAGGGCAGCGCCCGCCGAAGCCGTCAGAAAATGCCGTCGGTTCATACCTTAAAGGATATGCGAATCTGGATGCCGGCAGCGATCAATATGCCGATAACCACTAAGTTCCAATCGGGGGTCGGCGACTCCGTGCGCGTGCTGGCTGGAAAACCGTGCAGTTGCTACCCCGCGGTAGCGCCCGACGTCACCGCTTCGGGCGAAACGTACGCCGAGGTCGCCATCGATCAGGCGCACACCTGCGGCAAACTCGTCACTTGCGCCGGCCTGGCCCGTGCCTCCCGCCTAGCTGTCGCAATTCCTTCGGGTTCTGGACACGCGCATCGAACCCTGACCGAAGGGTTCCCATCGCCCGCATCCCGGGCGCACCCAGTAGCGCCTGTAATCAGCAGTCGTCGAGCCGGATTGCGGCCCACTATCGACAAGTGTGTTCAAAAGAACTCAACGCAGTTGAACGTCTGGTTCGAACCGCACCAGGCGTTGGCGCCTATCATAGAAATTGTCTTCGCACTTGGCACCGCTCAACCGACGGCTATTCGGCGAATACTCGTACGAGATTGAACCGTGGCCCTTCGGATATGTGATCCTCTCTGAAGTCAGACGGCCGTTCTTGTCGTAGTTCAGCTCCCGGAGATACCCACTCCGGGTCCCACGAATCGAAACCAGTCGTTTAGTGTCACCGTCCCACGTGAACTTGAGTGGTTCACTAAACGGATCCGGCCGCGCGCCCGCTTCCTCTCGGATCGGCGTCGCCGTTACGACACGTCCGAGCGGGTCGTAAACGAGATCGAACACGTAGAATCCGCTCCAAATAAATGGATGAAAAAACGGGTTCCCCGCCCAGCCTCTCGCGATCTGTCTGCCAGTGAAGCGCAAGACGAGATCGGGATCGACACCGGGACTGTTCAGATAAGTAAGCGCGTACGCCGTTCTTTCACCGACCGAAGTTGCACGGGAACCAATTTCCAACATAGAAAGATCCCGCCGATCATACTTCGGTTCAGCCTCAAATATCTTGCTGGGAATGCTCTCACCCGTGCGCGACGCGTGAGCTATCGAAGTAGCAATGGATCTGACCAGAAAGGAACGGTCTTCCCACTCAAATGTTGTTACGGAACCGTCCTTGGAATCCACCCGCGATATCGGCTGTAAGAATCCGAGGCTGACGGGATCGTAAAACACGTCCCCGAGGTTGTAGCGCGTGCCCGAGATCCAGTGTGGAATGCCCCCAGGTTGCCCGCGCACTGGTGCTCTCGCAAGGAGCAGTCGATGTAGTTCCAGTAGCTTCTCTGGCTCACCGGCAGGTGTGCACAGCAAGTTGCTGCGTCCCAGGTACGCTCGAACAAAACCGATTGCTGCGTCACGCTGCCGGAGAAAGGCGGCGGATAACGCACTGTAGTAAAGTAACGATGCATTGTCCGGATCCGCCTGCAGCCCCTTCGCCGCGGAGTCCAGAGCCGCCTGATATCGCTGAAGTTCGAAATTGGACCTGGTCTCTGCTTGCGACTTCTGCAGCGTGTCCAGTAAGTTATTCTTGATGCGGCCGTCCAATAAGAGGCATTCTTCCAATTGCTTCGGGTCGAGCGGGATGTTACGCTCGATCCTTCGGACTACTTCCAAAGCCTCGCTGTACTTACCTAAAAGGTCCAGGAACTCAGCCTTTTTCCACTGCAGGGGGAGAAAGGTCGCGTCAAGGGCCTCGCCTTGCCGAATACGTTCGAGAGTGAGTTGCTCCTTCTTGGGATCGAGCTGCTCGAGCTCACGCACGATCTGTTCGAGAATCGCCCTGTCGCGGCCAGAGTAGTTCATCGATGAGGCGATCTTGTTGTGGTCGACCAGTTGGATCCGAGCCTGGTAAAAGAAATCGACAACAGACGCATCGCAGGAATTATTCTTAGCTGCTTGTTCAGCCTCATCGAAGGCGCGATCCCAGTGCCCAGCGGCGGCGAAGCTCTGCGAACGTTGCTGGTGCAGCTTCGAACTCTGCAGGAGCGCCTCCCGGAGCTTCGGCAAGAAATCAGGCATGGACCATTTCGCCATGGCGAACTGTTCAAGCTTGAGCCGGTATTCATCCCAAAACCCCGCCTGGCGCAACGCTTCGGCGATCGCAAGGCGGCGTGTCAACAGGCTTTGGGCCGACGCAATCGTATCCAATAGGTCCTTGTTCTGACCTTCGGTGGCAATCTGCAGGTAGTTGGCCCGAAGCTCCATGGCATCGTGGAGCGCGGCGCTCAGCGTCGTGGGATCTCCTTCCTGGTCGTGGTAGCGCTTCAGGTCCTCAGTCATGCCCGCCACAAGGGAGTCGCGCAGTTGCTGCAAGGCTGGTGACTGGGCTGAAAACCGAAGGGCTCCCTGAATCAGCAACAAGCGGCGGCTGTCGGGCTCGCTGGGCTCGAGCAGGCGCCGCAGTAGTTGCAGGGTGGCCTGCTCCGGGTTTGGCGACACCAGCAGGTAGGCGAAAGTATCCGGTGGGACGGAGGTTGCTGCCTTCGCGCTTTGAGTTTCGCGATACTCCAGTGCCGCACCACGCCATATAGAAGCCAAGGAGATAGCCTCCTTTCCGCCAAGCTTAACGGGAGCCACTGGGTGGCGAGGCCTATAATCGAGGTCAAGGTCATAGAACTGTCCTGAGTGGGGATCGTGATATAAACCAGAAGTTTGATCGACCTTGATCTCCCTGGAGTTCCTGATTTGCGTGGGCCCAACTTTCTCAGCCGCTGCGGCCAGCACACGGATTAGGGGGCGACCGTCGACCAAAAGGGATGCTATCAGGCGGTAGTCGCAGCGGTCGCTGGTGCAAAGCACCAGTACCTTCTGTTGGGCGGCGAGTGGACTGCACAACGGAAAGCAGGAGATCCAAGTCCAAAGGATGGCCGCGAGAGTGTTCTTGGCTGTCATCGCGGAGAATACCTTTCAAATTCGGTGCCCGTGTGTGGTACGACGTCCCTGAGGGAGGACCTGGCAATTGCTTCGAGCGAACTGTCCGCTTGGATGAGAACGGCAAGCATCTGGGCTGCCCGGTTGGACATGGTGCCGATTGAATACGCCTGCAGACGAGCCAGCATTCCAACGGCCTCTTGCATGCGGTCGGCCAGCAGCCAGCAGAGCGCAGCCCTCTCGATCACCCAGGCTCGCTCTGCGAATACAAGGCCGGCCGCCTGCCATGCGGTGGCTGCGTCGGCCCACCTGGGTCCGCGAGAGTCCGCTTCTGCTTCCTGGGCAGACACAACGAGCTTACAGAATTCCATCTCTTTGTCGAGCCGGCTGCTTAGGTCGGGCTCGGAAGACAGAAAACGTGCCGCCTGGATCGTCTCCTGGAACGCCTTCCACGACCGGGCGTCGTAAAGCTTCTCCGCACTATTGAGAAGCTGCCCCGCCGATTGAGTTGGGGCTGATCGCCCACCGTGATCTAGAAAGGGTCTCTGGCGGTTCTTGCTCGACTCGGACTTCACCATCTCCGGATGCTGGTCCGGACTTAGTTCCTGCGTCTTGGCTCGTGCGATTTCGAACCGCTTCTCAATACCTGCGTCGGAGTTCTCGAAAGCGTACAGAAGTCCCGCCGTGAAGGGGCTTTGCAGGCTGTCCTCCGAGCGTGCCGCTATGGTCTTTCCGGGTTCGTCAGCAAAAAGTATATATGTGTCTTCGATGGTGCTCTGAAGAGCAACGCCGCCCTTCCGTGGTGTGGCCGCAAAGGCGTTGTTGCGGCAAGCGTCCACGATCAGCACTCGGGCCGCCGGTGCCGCTTGTTCCATAATTGCGATGATACGGTCGATGTCGATGGAGTACTCTCGCAAGGCACCGCTCATGTCGTTGGATCCCGTGATCCCGGCTCCCAAGAGATATGCCTTACCCTCGATCTGTAGGCCGTGACCCGAGTAATAAATAAGAAGGATGTCTTCCGGCGCCGCGTTCTCGGTCTTCAAAAACGTGCGGATTTCGTCCTCAAAGTCCCGGGGCCGCTTCAGGTCCTCGACTTCGTGAACCTCAAAACCTAGCGATTGAAGCGCCTTGGCCATCCCCGCTCGATCTTCGCGAACTGTCGGCAACTCAGCCTGGCTGTACTTACTGTTCGCAATCACGAGTGCGATGCCGACCCGGATGGGCGCACCCGTTGCCTGCGTCTGCGCTCCGACTGGGAAAACAACGGCAAATAAGGCTAAAATCCCAAAATCGCGACTCGTCATTGGGGTATCGGCTCCGGTTCGCAGAGACCCGTCACGCCTGCATCCCTCAGGGAACTGCGAAGCCTTGCAATCTCGTCGGCGAAATCGGATCCGCACAAGCCGACCAACGCGTACTTACGAGTCTCCACGCTTTGTGGCGCGTCCCGAAGAAGCTCCCTTGCGACGTCCGCAGCTCTTGACCACATACCCATTCGGAGAAACTCATCGAGAAGCGCCAGGTTCCTAGCCAGGTCCGGCAGAAGCGACAAGGCACTCAACTTCTTGCGATACGTAGCGTCATCCGCCCTTGACGGGAGGTGGAGGAGGCGGACCGCGTCAAAACCCTCGGTCCGCATGAGCCGAATCGTAACATCGCTAACCCGGTCCGGCAACCGGAGACTCGCAAGGTACTCCTCTAAGCTCTTATCTCGAAACTCACCCGCGTCGGCTGAAATGAAATTCCATCGCCGCTTTTCAGAAGAATCGGCGCTACCAACAAGTAGTGTGAGCGCCTTGCCCGCTTCCGTGGTTCGATTGATCCACCGAAGCCTGAAATCGGCAACGTCGATCGTCTCACCGCAACTAGGCGAAACGAGCTGCAGATCTCCGGTGCAGGCAGGGCTCGCTTTGGACGCACCGCCGCGAACTGCAATTCGTCCGATAATCTGCTACAGTTCGGCGGCCATCCGAGCAACCGGAGGACCTTGCGGCGCCGGGACGGAGATCCAATGCTTGAGTAACCGTTTCGGCGGTGCCGGAAAAACAAGCTCCTCTATCACGACTTTACCTTCTATCTCCGTGGAGTACCACAATGTGCACGGCATCTCGAGACAGAGAATTTTGCAGTCCGTCGTCAATACTTCATATTTCTCGCCCATGTGACGGGCGCTCTGGCCCGGCTCCTGAACGTCCCACCTGCCTCCCATCTTCTCAATCAGTAGCTGTTGGGTCGAGGGCTGGCCCTCCAGCATGGCGAGACAAGAGACGACGGCAGAAGCAACTATAACAATGCGCTTAATGAGCATCCGACGTACCTCCAGATGTAACGGCTGCCGAGACGAAACCTCGGATGCCTGTGAGGGTGATGCCAAATACTTCGCCAAAGTACGGGTGCAGAAAATAGCCGGCGACGAGCCACAAAAAGTCCGGCCAGAAGAAGTGGCTGATTTGAATAAACAACATGCTTACCGTCAGGACTGCGAAACTCGCGCAGCCGCATACCAAGATCTCCATGGCGTGAGCATTGGTGCCGCTCATCCGCGGTGTAAAGACTTGGATATGGCGCACGAATCCGGTGGTTGCAATAATCACAAAGATAAGACCAAGGTCACACAGCAAGTTAGTAGCTTCGTTGACATGCCACAGCAGGCCGCGGTTCAAGGTGGCGAGGGCGCAGGCGTGAATCAGAACGCCTGACACAGGCTCCTGGCGATGGGCGGTGCAGCGCAAGTCCTCGGTGTCGCTAAGATCGCCGATCAAAACGGAACGTCGAGCGATTGCGTTCTCCCACTGCTGTAAATCCTCCGTATCCCGGTACGGAATCCTCTGAATGTGGTCAAGGACGGAATAATCGATCGGATACTCGCCGAGAAGAAGTTTCCCGCCCTCGACAGTTCGAATCAAGTGTCGGTCTTCCACCGAACCCGGGCCCATGCCCGGGTGGAGAATCGCAAAGAGAGCGGTGGGCATCTCCAGCAAGTCAACCGCCGGTGCAGTCGAATCAATTCTCGAAGTGTAGTGATAGGCGTAGTTGGAATCGGCCTCAGGCAGCATCATCCCAGCAGCGAGGGTCTCGAACTCGCTGCGTCCAAGCCATCGGCGCGGTTCGTCCCCCTCTCTCCGGAAGACACCGACACGTACGTTGTCCAGCCCAACCCACTTTAGAAAGAACTGCGGGTCCTTTGGATTCACGAACCTTCCTTGGTCATCGGGTGAAAAGTCGATATCGACTCCAATGGCCGCCGCGTTCATCTCTCTCAGTCTGCCAATCAGTTTATCCAGCTTGTCTCTGTCGGTTGGCTGCGACTTGTCTTGTCGGATGGATGAGATGTCAATGACGACTGGCATCTGTGGGTCCTTCGGTCGCAAGGGTCTGGCAGCTTCAAACTCGGAAATCAGCGACTGTTGCAGGAGCGCATATTCGAAGTTGTTAAAGTACTTGCCAAGCGGCCGTTGCTCCACATACCAGTTCAGAGCGAGGAGTACCGCCGATATGGCCAAAGCCTTTAGCCCGTCAAGGGCCCACAAGCGAAACCATCTTTTCCGTTGGGGAGCCACCTAACAGCCCGTGGTGAAAATCCGGTCTGGCGGGGCGATTGTGCTGGAGCCTGAAACATAACGGCCGTAGAATGTTTTTATGGCGATGGGCACTCGCAAGCACCGGCAGCGGCAAGAGCAAC
>JBEKTU010000048.1:0-38378 GCA_049515735.1 Bryobacteraceae bacterium | reverse complement strand
CGCGATTATGATTACCGGCGCGGAGGGGGCCACTACTCTGAGCAAGGTGCTCGGGTTCATCGCCATCACCGCCGCGGTGACCAACATCGTCAGCGGGTACCTCATCACCGACCGCATGCTCAGGATGTTCAAGAAGCCGGGAGGGAAGAAATAATGGCCCACCTGGTCAGTTACATCTACATCTTCTCGGCCGCGCTGTTCATCCTCTCGCTGAAGTGGATGAACTCGCCGGTCACGGCGCGGCGCAGCGTCCTGGCGGGCGAAATCGGCATGTTGATGGCCATCGCCGGCACCCTGCTCGCGTTCAAAGTGTTCAACTGGGAGTGGATCCTGGCGGCGTTCTTTATCGGGACTGCGGTGGGCATTCCCATCGCCTATATCATGCCCATGACCGCGGTGCCGCAGCGGACCGCGATGTCCCACGCCTGCGGGGCGCTGGCCGCCGCGCTGGTGGGAACGGCCGAATTTTACAGGGCCAACCAGCTCCATGAGATTCTGCCCACCTTCGTGATGGTCCCGCTCATGCTCGAAACGCTGCTCGGCTTCCTCACCTTCACCGGCAGCCTGATGGCCATGGGGAAATTGCAGGAGGTGCTGCCCCAGCGCCCCATCACATACCGCAATCAGAACCTCACCAACTTCGCGCTGTTTGTGATCGCCGCGGGACTCGCAGTGTGGCTGATCATCAACCCTACCCAGACGTGGATCTTCCCCATCTTTGCCGGCCTCGCGCTGCTGTTCGGCGTGCTGCTGATCATTCCCATCGGCGGCGCCGATATGCCCACGGTGATCGCGCTCCTGAACTCGTACGCGGGGCTTTCGGCCTGCGCCATGGGTTTTGTGCTGGGCAACAAGCTGCTGGTGATTGCGGGCGCGCTGGACGGCTCCTCGGGCCTGATCCTTTCCATCATCATGTGCAAGGCCATGAACCGCTCGTTCACCAACGTTTTGTTCGGGGCGTTCGGGCAGCTCCAGGTGGCTCACGGGCAGGCCGAAAAGCGCCCCGTGCGCAGCGCCAGCCCGGAAGAGGCAGCGTCGATTCTGGAGGCCGCCTCGAGCGTGATCATCGTGCCCGGTTATGGCCTGGCGGTGGCGCAGGCGCAGCACAAGATCCGCGAGCTTTTCGACGCGCTCATGCGCCGCGGCGTGGACGTGAAATTCGCCATCCATCCGGTGGCCGGCCGCATGCCGGGGCACATGAACGTGCTGCTGGCGGAGGCCGACATTCCCTACGACCGGCTCTACGAGATGGACGACATCAACTCCGAATTCGCGCAATGCGATGTGGCGCTGGTGATCGGCGCCAACGACGTTACCAACCCGGCGGCGCGCAACGACAAGTCCAGCCCGATTTACGGCATGCCCATACTGGACGTGGACAAGGCGCACACCGTCATGGTGATCAAGCGCTCCATGAGCCCGGGCTTCGCGGGCATCGACAACGAGCTGTACTACATGGACAAGACCCTGATGCTGTTCGGCGACGCCAAGGTGTTCGTGACCGAGATCCTCAAAGAACTGCCGGCGCGGGCGGCCGCATAGCCAGGGGCCGGGGGCCGAGTCTCGAGGTCTTCGATGCCCACAAGCCTTTTAGAGCGATTGTTGAACCACCGCGCGAAGCGCGTCCTCCGCGGTGAATCCTTCAAACCGCTTCACCTGTTTCCCCGAGCGGTCGAAGACTATGGTCACCGGCAGTTCATCGAGTCCATACTGTTTGGAAACCGCTTCCGAACCGAGCGCCACCAGGTAGTCCATGGGGTGCTTCTTGAGGAACGGCCGCACCCGGCCCGCTCCCTCTTCGTCCATGGAGACCCCCAGCACCACCAAGCCTTTCCCTCCGAGCTGCTGGTTTAGTCTATTGAAGCCCGGAATCTCCTGAATGCAGGGCACACACCAGGTGGCCCAGAAGTTCACCACCACCACCTTGCCGCTGAACGCGGACGTATCGAGCGCCCCACCGTCGAGTTTCGTGAACGCCCCAATTCCCGCCCCTGGCCCCCGGCCCCCGGCCCCCGGCCCCTGCAAGAATGCCCGGTATTCCTTGGCGTCGCTGGTCGAGCCTGCAAACGTCGCGATCGCCTTTCCGTCCGCATCCAGAATGGCGTAGAACGGAATCGCCACCGTGTGGAACTCCGAAAGCTCCAGGTTCTGGTTGGCCTGCGAGACCTGGTCCGTGCCGTCGGTGTACAGTTCCACCAGCACGAAATCCTTCAACGCCGCGGCAATCTCCGGCCGCGTGAACATGTTGGCCGTCATCCAATGGCAGTTGGTGCAGGCGTAGCCGGTGAAGTTTACGAACACCCGCTTGCCCTCGCGCCGAGCGCGGTCGAGCGCCGCGCGATACTGGTCTTTCATCCACACCAGCGCGCTTCCGGATGAACCAGGCGTCACCCCGCCCGCATCGCCGCTGGCCGCGGGAACGTAAGCGTCCAGACCGCCCAACCGGGCGCCGAACATGCCGGGCGCCAGGCTGAGAGCGAACACCAGGAAGGCTATCCCCACCAGCAGCCGCCCCAGCGCCATGGGATCGTCCGGCTTGATGCCCTCGAGCCGCACGAAACCGAGCAGGTACAACCCCGCCATGGCAAACAGCACGATCCACGCCGCCAGGAACCGCTCGCGCGTCAGCCATCCCCATTGGAGCACCTGGTCCACGCTGCTCAGGTATTTCAGGCTGGCGGCCAGAATGACGAACCCCATCACCACCTTGACGCGCGCCAGCCAACCGCCGCTCCTCGGCAGGCGCTTCAGGTACGACGGAAACAGCGCCAGCAGGAAAAAGGGCAGGGCCAGGCCAGTGGCGAACGTCACCATCCCGATGAGCGGCCGGGCCCAGGGGGCACCCCCGCCGCCCGCCACCGATGCCGCCAGCAGCGTGCCCACGAATGGGCCCACGCAGGCGAACGACGCGAGGGAAAATGTCAACCCCATGAGCAGCGCGCCCGCAAAGCCGCCCTTTTCCGAGGACCGGTTCAAGCGCGTCAGAATGGGGGAGGGAATCGTGATCTCGAATGCCCCCAACAGGCTTAGTCCGAACGCCAGGAACAACGCCGCGATGAAGCCGTTGACCCACGGATTGGAACCCAGCGTCACGATGCCGAACGGCCCCAGCAAAGCCGTCGTCAGCAGGCCCAGCCCCGAGAACAGCACGATGATTCCCAGGCAAAAGACAGCCGCCTGCGCGACGCTCTCCCGCCGCCCGCCCGACGGCCGGCTGAGGAAATAGGACATGGTGATGGGAATCATCGGAAAGACGCAAGGCGTGAAGATGGAGGCCAGCCCAAAGCCGAACGCGACCAGCAGAAACGAGCGGGACGCGCCTCCCGTCTGGGCTTGCTCCTGGACCGGCTTGGCCTCCGCGTATCCCGCCGGAATCGCCACTGCCGGCGCCGTCACGGCGGCGTCCACGGTCAAATTCGCGACACCCGTCCACCGCGCCGGCACGCACTGTTTGTCGCTACACGTTTGGTAGCGCACATTCACGGTGAACTGCGCCGGCCCCGTGGGAGCGTTTTTCGCGATCTCCAGCTCCAGCAGAAACGCAACCTGGCCCTCATAAGTTTCCGTATCGGAATTGAAGTTCGGGTCGAAAGCTCTTTTGGGCGGCGGCTGGAGCGCGCGGTACCGCTTCACCACCGGACTGTCCGCGAGCAAAATGGTAGCCGGGATGCCCGCCGGCGTGGACATGGAATACAGGTGCCAGCCAGGGTCGATGCGTCCCGTGAGCCGCGCCAGAACCTTGGCTCCGGGCGGCGCCGATCCCGGTTCCAGCGCCAGGCTCCATTGGACGTGCTCGTCCTGCTGAGCGAACGCGCAGCCCGCCACCAGAAGCAGAACTAGGATCGCCGGTTTCACCCTAGCGCCCAAACCTCTCTATTCCGCGCGAATCGCCGACTTTTCCCGCGCCGTCAGCCGCAGTTCCTCTTCGATCCGCTGATTCACATTGCCGCCCGAGAACTCCGCCGCCACCCGGATGGCATTCTTGATGGCGTTGGCGTTGGACCGCCCGTGGCAGATGATGCACACGCCGCGCACCCCCAGCAGCGCCGCACCGCCGTATTCCGAGTAATCCACGCGCTTCTTGAAATCGGTGTACGCGGCCTTCGAGATCACGTACCCGATCTTGCGCGCGATGGTGGCCTCGAGCGATTCCTGCAACAGGTACTTGACCATCTCCACCAGCCCCTCGCTCACCTTCAGCGCCACGTTGCCGATGAAGCCGTCGCACACGATCACGTCCACCTTGCCGCCGTAAATGTCTCCGCCTTCCACGTTCCCGATGAAGTTCAGGTTGAGGGCCTTGAACAGCGGCATGGCCGCGCGCGTCAGGTCATTGCCCTTGTGCTCTTCCTCGCCGATGGAAAGCAGGCCCACCCGCGGCTTGGGCCGCCGCAGAATGATGCGCGAATACATTTCGCCCATCACCGCGAATTGCGCCAGCATGCGCGGCGAGCAATCCACGTTGGCGCCCACGTCCACCACCACCACGGGCGATCCTTCCACCGTTGGAAAAATGCCCGCCAGGGCCGGACGGTCCACGCCCGGCACCACGCCCTGCACCATTTTCGCGGTGGCCATCACCGCTCCGGTGTTGCCCGCGGACACAAACCCCTGGGCCGCCCCGTCGCGGACCAGCCGCGAGGCCACGCGCAGGGAGCTGTCCCGCTTGCTGCGGAACGCTTTCGCCGCGCTCTCCTCCATGGTGACGCGCTCGCTGGCGTGCACGATTTCGATGGGAAGCTCCTGGTAGCCCTCGTGCTGCGCCAGCTCCCGCCGGACCGCATCCTGCTGGCCCACCAGAATGACCTTGACTTCGAGACTCCTGGCGGCGCGAACCGCTCCCTCGACTTCGGCTTTGGGGGCGTGTTCTCCGCCCATTGCATCCACCGCAATGGTCAGCATGTCGGGACGCCGCTACTCCTCGACGACTTCGACCACTTCGCGGCCCTTATACTGGCCGCAATGCGGGCACACGCGGTGAGGGAGTTTGGGCTCGTGGCAGTTGGGACATTCCGCCAGGCCGGAGGCCTTCAGCGCATCGTGCGCGCGGCGGTTGCTGGTCCGTCTTTGGGAGTGTCTGCGTTTGGGATTCGGCATATCTCTACCTCAACAAATTCCGTTCGGTTCGCTCAGATCTCTAATTTTCGGAGCGCTCCCCAGCGATCGTCGCTGCTCTCGATTCTGCAATCGCACGTGGTTTCGTTCCGGTTCCGGCCACAGACCGGGCAAATTCCTTTGCAATCCTGGCTGCAAGTCCGCTGCATGGGCAAAGCCAGCAGCACCTGTTCCCGAAGGATGTCCTCCAGCTCCAGGCCGCCGCCTTCATAAAACCCGATCTCCGCCTCGTCTTCGCCGATCTCGACTTCTTCCTCGCGCGCGATGAACGAAACGGGCCGGTAAAACAGGTCGAAATCGGCATCCAGCGGGAAGCGCGCGCGCCCCAGGCAGCGGTCGCATTGCGCCGCCATCTCCACAGTATACTTCCCCTGGATTCGCACTTCGCCATCCGAATGCGCCAGCACCTCGGCTGAGCCGGCTACATGCAGAGGAGAAGTTTGCTCCAGATCCTCGCCCGCAAAATCGATCCGCCCCGGCTGGAAAGTCTCATCGAAACGAATCTTCCGCAGCTCCAACTCTTTGACACTAAGGAACATAGGGAAAGACCCGAATCGCTGGGCAGAACCTCTCCATTATAGCATCGGCCTGTCACCCGGCGCTTCGGGCCTGGTCGATCTCCGCGATCTCCTCCGGGCTCAGGCGGAATTCCAGCGCTCCCATCACCCCCTCGGCCTGTCCGGCCGAGCGCATCCCCACGATGGCCGCCGTCACCGCCGGATGGCGTAGCGTCCACGCGATGGCCACTTCGCCCGCCGAACGCCCGTGCCGCGCGCCGATGGATCGCATGATTTCGGCCAGCGCCAGGTTGCGCGAAAGCTGCGGCTCCTGAAACGCCGGCGCGCGCCGCCGGAAATCGTCCTTCGGAAAACCAGCCACGCGCTCCTTCGTCATGGTCCCGGTCAGCAGCCCCGATTTCATCGGGGAATACACGATCGCGCCGATCCCGTGCTGCTGGCAATACGGCAGAATGGCTGTTTCCACCTCCGGCGAAATCGCCGAATAAGGCGGTTGCAGCGAAGTGACAGGCGCAATCCCGCGGCACCGCTCCATCTGCGGCGCGTTGAAATTGGAGACCCCGATCCACCGCACTTTGCCTTCTTCCTTCAGCTTAGCGAGCGTCCCCCAGCCTTCCTCGATATCTTCGTCCGGATTCGGCCAATGGATCTGATAGAGATCGATCGCCTCCGCTTTGAGCCGCCGCAGGCTGTTCTCGCACTCGCGCCGGATGGAATCGGCCTTGAGGGACCCTGTGATTTCGCGCTTGTCGTTCCAGGTCAGCTCGCACTTGGTGAATACATAGGGCCGCTCGGACCGCCCCGCCAGGGCGCGCGCCACCACTTCCTCGGAATGGCCCAGCCCATACACCGCCGCAGTATCGATCCAGTTCAAGCCGTGGTCAAGCGCGGCGTGAATTGCGGCGATGGACTGGCTGTCGTCCTGCGGTCCCCAGGCGAATGCCCAGCCGCCGCCTCCCATGGCCCAGGCGCCGATGCCGATGGGTGTCAATTCCATATCGCTGTTGCCCAGCCGTTTTTTCTGCATGTGTTTTCCTTCTCCTCTTACAATAACCAAGGTTGTTGCCTTTGGCGAAACCACGCGCCACAGGATGACCTACGTTATTATGGGGGGAATTACCATGATTCAAGACATACTTTCCGAGGGCCTCACCTTCGACGATGTTTTGCTCGAGCCGGCCCGCAGCGAAGTGCTTCCGACTGAGGTGGACACGCGCACCTGCCTCACGCGCCGGATCGCATTGAACATTCCGGTGGTCTCCGCGGCCATGGACACCGTCACGGAGTCGCACCTGGCGATCGCGCTGGCGCAGCAGGGCGGCATTGGAATCATTCATCGCAACATGTCCATCGAGCGGCAGGCCGAAGAGGTGGACCGCGTGAAGCGCAGTGAAAGCGGCATGATCGTGGACCCCATCACCATCGGTCCCGAGCAGCCCATCGCAGCCGCGCAGGAGCTCATGAGCCGGTACCGCATCTCCGGCGTGCCGGTCACCCAGGGCGGCAAGCTGGTGGGCATCCTCACCAACCGCGACCTGCGGTTCGAGAACCGCTTCGATCTGCCGATCTCCGAGGTGATGACCAAGGAGAACCTGGTGACCGTTCCCGTGGGCACCACCCTTGAGCAGGCCGAGGCCATCCTGCACAAGCACCGCGTCGAAAAACTGCTGGTGGTGGACGACCAGTTCACGCTCAAGGGCCTCATCACCGTCAAGGACATTCAGAAGAAGCTGAAGTACCCGAACTCGGCCAAAGACAGCCAGGGCCGGCTGCGGGTGGGGGCGGCGATCGGCGCCACCGGCGATTACCTGGAGCGCGCCCAGGAACTGGTGGCGCGCAAAGTGGACGTGGTGGCCATCGACACCGCGCACGGCCACAGCGCCCGCGTCATGGATGCGGTGAAGGCCATCAAGAGCAAGCTGCCGGAAGTCGAGCTGATCACCGGCAATGTGGCCACCTACGAAGGCGCCAGGGAATTGATTTCGCTGGGCGTGGACGGCGTCAAAGTGGGCATCGGCCCCGGTTCCATCTGCACCACGCGCGTGGTCTCCGGCGCCGGCGTCCCGCAGATTACCGCCATTGTGGAGTGCGCCCGGGCCGCGCGGGAAGCCGGAGTGCCTCTCATTGCCGATGGCGGCATCAAATTTTCCGGCGACATCACCAAGGCGATTGCCGCCGGCGCCGACACGGTCATGATCGGAAGCTTGCTGGCAGGCACCGACGAGAGCCCCGGCGAGACCGTTCTTTACCAGGGCCGCACGTTCAAGACCTACCGCGGCATGGGTTCCACCGGCGCCATGCAGCAAGGCAGTTCAGACCGCTATTCGCAGGACCCGAATTCCAAGCTGGTGCCGGAAGGCATCGAAGGGCGGGTGGCGGCCAAGGGGCCGCTTTCCGAGATGGTGTATCAGCTTGTGGGCGGGCTGCGCTCGGGCATGGGCTATTGCGGCGCGCGGGACATCGGCGAGTTACAAAGGAACGCGCGCTTCCTGCGGATTTCAAGCGCGGGCCTGCGCGAGAGCCACGTACACGACGTGATCATCACCAAGGAAGCGCCCAACTACAGGGTGGAGTAGCGGTGTAGCCCATCGTTTTTCGTGGTCTGTGAACCCCGATGCGACGGGCGTTGTTGACGAGGAGGGCGTGTCAGGGGAGCGATCGCGTTTCAATTCCTACGGAAGGATCTCGCGGCGAATTCGGATGTTCCCAGGGCTGAGCACAGCGAATGCGCCAGGCAGTTCTTGCCCATGTTCTTGGATCGCTCCGGCGACCACCTCTGCCTTCATAGCTGGTCCCAGACCCCACAGACGGATTAGCAGAACGCCGGCCGATGCATGCCGCTGCCGGAAGACAAGTTCGCCGAAATCCTTGTCAGCCGTGATTAACACGCTCGCCGAAATCCGGCTCTCCATCAGGACGGCTTCATCTACAATCCCAGGCGACATTTCGGCCACATAGGCAACCTGATGGCCATCGAGGCGAAGGCGTTCGACAATCTGACGGTCGACGCCCTCATCGGCGAGGAACGTCATCGAGGAATCGTCTCAAGCGGGTAGATGACATCGGCGCGGAGGGCGTCGGCCGCAAATGCAAGCGCTGCCCGAACCGCGTCTTCGTTGAGCCGTGGATGCGCCTCAAGCACCTGTTCAACAGTTTCTCCGGCGGCCAATTTTCCCAAAATCGACTCGACGGTAATACGCGTGCCGGCGATTACGGGCTTGCCCATCATCACGCCGGGATTGGAAACAACCACCTCTCGGTAATCGCGCACATGTCCCCCTTCAAACCAACGTACCGCGCCGCGTGTGCGAAGTCTAATACGAGATCCAACTCAGGTCTTCAAACTCGATTGGAATCTCGGCGATGGCTTTTTCCAGGAAGTGTCGCCTCGCTAATGAGTATGCCTCACGTTTGGCGTTCTTGAGGTCCATGAAAGGCTGGTGGTGCCTTGTCAACGGGCAAGGCCCGCAGATGCCGACAACCCAGCTACCTCCCGCGGGCATCTCCTCAACCAAGATCACATAGCTGGAGCTGAGCCTGAAACGTGTGGGAGTTCATAGAGCGGCCACGGCCTCCATTAACACCACTTCGCGCTGTTCCTCCGTCAGGCGCGGCCAGCGTGTGCGGCACGCCCCTTCCGCGGCACTCCGGAGAAATTGCTCCAGCAGTTCCTTATCGACGTTAAGCCGTTTCATGTATGCTCCAACCTTCACAAGCGCAGCCCGCAGCTCGACCTCTTCCGGTAGTCGGGTGACCGGCCGCGGGGCCTCGGCCAGTTCCAGCCACCGCTCCACAAATTCCTGCCACACCTCCAACGCCTTCTCGACTGCCGGCAATTCAATTGGACGCGCGCACTTATAGCGCGCAGTGTCGCCGTCGAAATAGATCTGAATATCGCCAATGGTGAGTCGCTTCGGAATTCCCGTTGCCATTTGCTCGTCCTCCAACCGCGGCGTCTGGAACCGCCCGCGGATCGTTTCCAGAAGCCTCCGCCGCCCAGTGCTTCGTTTATGATACTCCTTGCGTATTCCGGCGACACCCCCGAAACGCCTTCTACGGCGTACCTGGGACTCTCACGCTTTCATCAACCGTTATCGAGTTGAATGGTTTCACGAGCGGTTCTCCGCCCAGGTATTCGCTCAGGGATAAGTTCACACGGCGATTGCCAAAGGTGAAGGTCAAGACGGTAAGAGTCCCGGTGGGATTCCGGGAGATTGTACAGACCAGTGTGCTCATTCGGGTTTGCGAGCTTGCACTATCAAATGCTCCATAGGCCTTCCGAAAGAAAGACACCCAAGCATCATCGGCGTCTGTCTCACCCCAAGTTCTACTGACATTAAGCAGGCGGTCTTGCTTGAATTGGACGCTTCCAACTGATTGCGAGGGGGCGGCATTCGTTCTCACAGTCCAAAACTGCACTCCCTCCACCAGTTGCCCGACGTGTTCAAGCTTGTACTGCTTGCCAAGCGTGCTCAGTACGACATCTTGTCTCATCCCAAGACGAACTGGAACAGTCCCAAGTACCATTTCGTCACCTGCGGGTGACACCTGGGCCGACACGGCTGAAACAGGCGTCGTCCATCGCCCAAGCACGACGCCAGCGCCAAGAAGGCAGAACGCTTGAAATGTGCACCTGATATTGCTCATACCGGCTCCAATTGTCCGCGAATGGCCAGTCGGATGCAAGTCCCCATCCCTCCAGGAAACCGTCGCAGGCTGCGAGGCTTGTGATTGCAGCAGTACAGTCACCGGACCCGCGAGTAGTCCTCAAAATCGGCGGTCACCGCCTTTTCCATCTTCCGCGCGGCTTCCAGCAGCCAGCCGCGCGGCCTCTTTTTCAAGTCGGCGCGCAAGACGCGCGGCTGCGTGCTGCCGAGGTGGACGTTGGCCGTCTCCCAGCCCATGGCGTGCAACAGGCGGATCTCGTCGCGCTCTTTGGGCAGCGCGGAAAGCTCGATGCGCGAACAGTCCGGCGCCAGACGGCGGACGATCCAACGCTTCTGCAAGCGCACGAAAGGATCGCGGCAGCGCACCGAGCGGTCCAGAATCTCCTGGTAGAGAATGGGTGCCGTGCCTTTACCCTCTTCCGCCCAAACGCACGCGGAGGGCGCCAGGGCTTTGGCCTCGCGCGCCACTGATCCACCGCGCCACTCGGCGATGGCCACGTACCGCTGGCGGCCCAGGCTGCCCAGCCCCGCCACGCGGTGCACCATTCGCCAGGTGAAACCGCGCTCCGGCATCATCCTGGCAATGCCCTTGATGGCTCCGGCCGGCGGCTCTTCCTTCACGTTCTCGAGGGCGTCCAGCTTTTCCCAAAACGCCTCCGGCTGGTGCAGGCGCGCGGTGGCCATGGTGCGCAGCGCCACGTGATGCTCGGCCAGCGCAAACGGACGACCGCCGGCTTCGACCGCCTCGGCATAGCCATCGAGAATGGCCGCGATTCCGGCTTTCGGCTCGCAGGTCATCTTCGCCAGCAGCGCGCTGGCAGCCAGCCGGATGAGGTCGTTGGTGTAGGGAAGCCGCCAGGTTTCATCGAAATCGTTGATGCCCCAGATGAGCCGGCCTTCGATATCGCGCCACGTCCCGAAGTTCTCGACGTGCAGATCTCCGACGGCCAGCACGCGGGGGGCGCGCGCCGCCTCGCCGCAGACCTCCGTCCAAGTCTGCGCCCAGCGGTAATAGGTGGAGCGCATGAACGGAAACGGCGCCAGGCGCATCTGCTCGTGCTTGAGCTGGAGATCGGCCTCTATAAGGCGCAAATGCCGCGCCAGCCACGCTTCATATTTCGCGGTTGCTTTGTCGATCTTCATGCGGACCTCGAACCTATTCCCCGGCCAGCGCCGGTGTCAACATCCACTTCAGCACGCCCTTGGGCTGGGATCCCTGGCGGTCGCAATCCACGCGCACCAGCGCCCCTTTCTTCATGTCCACTTCGAGCGCCGGGCTGCCCAGAAGAAACGCCGCCAAAGAGCTCATGAGAGGCTCGTGGCTCGCCAGCAGAACGGAGCCTTCCTGGTGGCGCGAGCGGATCTCCTCCCACAGGTCGATTGGCGACGCATCCGCCAGCAGCGCCGGGGTGCGCACCACCTTGCCCTGGTATCCGAGCGTCTCGATGGCCACGTCGGCGGTCTCGACGGCGCGGCGGTAGGGGCTGGATAGGATCAAGTCCGGCGCCACGCCGGCGGCCCGCGCGCGCTTCAGCACGCGCCGCAGTTTCTCTCGTCCCTCGCTGGTGAGCGCGCGCTCGGAATCCGCGTGTCCCTGCCGGGCATCCTCGGCGATGCCGTGCCGCAACAGGTAAATCTGCATTACTCTTTGGCCTTGCGCGCCACACGCTTGCGCGGCCGCACCCGGAGCAATTGCAGCCGCTTGATCTGGCGCTGCAACTCGCGGAAGATCCGGTCGACGGGCTGGGAGGCGTCGATCACGCTGAAGTCGTAGCGCTCCACCATGGTGTCCAAAGCCTTGATCAAGCGGGTCTGGTAGCGCACGAAGCTCTCGTACATATCCGGCCCGAAGCGAAGGTCCATGCCGCTTTCCCAGTAATCGAACGCGCCGCGGCCCATCACCACCCGCGAGACCAGGTGCTCGACGTCGGTGCGCAAGTAGAAGACCGCGTGCGGCGCCAGCGCAAACCCCGCCACCTGCTCGATCCACCGGCGGTCTTCGCCGCGCGCAATGGCCCTGGCCATGATCGAGAATATGTAGCGGTCGATGAGCACGACGAAACCGGCGCGCAGGGCGGGCATGATCTCGTTCTCCAGCCGGTCCGCAAAATCGGTGGTGTAGAACAGGGTCATGGTGATGGGGCCCAGGGTGTTGCCTTGCTTGGCCATCTGGATACCCTTGCCCGCCAGCGCCGAGCGCGCCATACCGGTATCGATCACCGCGTGGCCTTCCTGTTCGAGCCACTGGCGCAGCAGGGCGATTTGCGTGCTGCGGCCCACCGCGTCCGGTCCCTCGATGACAATCAGCTTGCCCTGGAGCTCGGAAGTGTCGACGCCCGGGAGCGGCTCGCTATAGAACTGGAGCGACTGCGGCTTGCGCATTGAACTCTCCTCCCGCCGGCTGATGCAAGACGCCGTTCTTCAAACTGTCGCCCAGCACGTTCATGACGATGTCGCGCATCTGCCGTTGCTGCTCTTCGATGGACAGGGTGGCGTCGATGATGTGGAACCCGACCTCTTGCGCCATGCCTTCGTACTCGTCGAGAATGCGGCCCTGGAAGATGCGGAAACTCTCTTCCACGTCGCGCGCGAGTCCCAGGTCCATGCCGGCTTCATAGTATTTCAAGGCGTCGCGCCCGCCCAGGATGCGGCCCAGCGCGACGTCCAGCGGCACCCGGAAATAGAAGGCGATGTTGGGGTGCATGGCGAAGCGGTAGAGGTTGCGCACCCAGCGGCGGCCGACCCCGCGCGCCACGTCGCGCGCAAAGGCCGTGTAGGCGTAACGGTCGGCGCACACGATGGCGCCCGACTTCACCAGCGGCAGAATGTAGCTTTCCATGCGGTCCGCGAAATCCGTGGCATGGATCAAGCTGAATGAGGTGGGGGTGAACATCTCCTTCTTCTTGCCGCGCCGCGTGGCCTGGCGCACCAGGGGCGAAGAGTTCCACTCGCTGAAGGCCACCGCGTAGCCTTGCGAGCGCAACCAATGGCTCAGAAGCGAGATTTGAGTGGATTTTCCGGAACCGTCGATCCCCTCCACCACGATCAGCTTGCCGCGGTACCGGTTGGGAACAAAAAGAGACATAAGAGAATGGCGCTAAGAGTCATTCTACCGCCGGCGCCTCCGGCTTGTGTTACGATCTCGCCATGAAGAAAATCCTTTTCTCAGGCTTTCTGTTGGTTTCACTCTCATGGGTTTTGCCGGCCGCACCCAAGACCTTCGACATGTACCTGATCGATACCGAGGGTGGCAAGTCGCTGCTACTGGTCTCACCCTCGGGCGAGAGCATGTTGATCGATACGGGCTTTCCCGGAAGCGACGACCGCGACGCGAAGCGTATTGCGGAGGCCGTCAAGGCGGCAAACCTGAAGCAAGTCGATCACCTGGTGACCTCACACTACGATGGCGACCATGTGGCCAATGTGGCGGCCACCGCAGCCAGGGTGACGATCAAGACCTTCTACGACCACGGTGACGCCGCGGTCAAAGATCCGAGGACTACTGAATCCGTGCGGCAGTATTTTGCGCTTGCGGCGAAGGCCAAGCGCGTGGTGGTGAAACCCGGCGACAAGATTCCCTTCAAGGGTATCGACGTGCTGGTGCTGACCGCCGGCGGCAAGCACATCACCACTCCGGTCAAGGGCGGGGGCGCGCCGAATCCGTACTGCAAAGACACGCAGCCGATGAAATGGACCCGCACCGACGAGGACAACTCCGAGAACGGCAACGCCGTCGGGCTGCTCTTCACGTACGGCAAGTTCCGCATGGTCGACCTCGCCGACCTCACTTGGAACCGGGAAATGGAGTTGATGTGCCCGAACAACCCGATCGGGTCGGTGGACCTGTTCATGGTCAGCCACCACGGCAACGATATCTCGAACTCGCCCGCGCTGGTCGATGAGCTGCACTGGCGGGTGGCCCTCATGGACAATGGCGCCAACAAGATCGGAGCTGATTCGGTGATGAAACTCCTGCGCGCGGCGCCGGGGATGCAGGCTCTCTATCTGTCGCATTACTCGGTGCGCGCCGCGGCGGACAATCCTCCCGAGGAATTCATCGCCAACATCGTGCAGGATTGGAAGGACCCCCAAGATGGCAAGTGGCTCAAGGTGTCGGTGGACAAGGATGCCAACATCACCGTGACCAACGGCCGGACGAACGTTTCCAAGACCTATAAGAGATAGCTGAGGCTAAAACTGCGCCAGCCGCGCGAACAGGCCGGCCAGGGCGCCGCCGAGCAATGGACCTGCCACGGGGATGGCCGCATAGCGCCAATCCGATCCGCCCTTGCCGGCCACCGGCAGGAGGGCGTGCGCGATCCGCGGGCCCAGGTCTCGCGCCGGATTAATGGCATAACCGGTGGTTCCACCCAGGCTGAGACCGATGCCCCATACCAGGCTCCCCACCAGGTAAGGTCCCAGACCCGCCGAGGGACCGCCGGCCGCCATGGCTTTGGAGAAGATGGCGCTCACCACGAGCACCAGCACGAACGTGCCGATGACTTCGCAAAGCAGGTTGGCGGCCGGCTGCCGGATGGCCGGAGAGGTGCAAAAGCAACCTCGCTTCTTGCCCGCTTCGGGGGTCTCGCTCCAGTGCGGCAGGAAGTAAAGCCACACCAGCGTGGCGCCGGCCATGGCTCCCATGATCTGCGCCCCGGCAAAAGGCGCCAGCTTGCTGAAATCTCCGGAGCTGACGGCAAAGCCCAGGGTGACGGCGGGGTTGAGATGAGCGCCCGGGCTGCCGCAGGCGATGGCCGTAAACACGCCCGTCATGACCGCCAACGCCCAACCGGTGGCAATGACCATCCATCCGGCGCCCTCCGCATAAGACTTCTTGAGGTTGACATTCGCGACCACGCCGTTCCCCATCAGAATCAGCACCAGGGTCCCCATGAACTCGCCGAAGATTTGTTTGTCCATCGGTTTCTCCCTATTCGGAATCCAGCCAATCGAACGAGCGTGTCACCGCCTTCTTCCACAAGCCGTACATGTGTTCGCGCCGCCCGGCATCCATATTCGGTTTCCAGGTCCGGTCGGCGGACCATTGGGCGCGCAGTTCCTCGAGGTTCTCGAAGAAGCCTATGGCCAGCCCGGCGGCGTAAGCGGCTCCCAGCGCGGTGGTCTCCTTGACCGCGGGACACACCACCGTGCGGTCGAGAATATCGGCCTGGAACTGCATCAGGAGATCGTTTTCCACCATGCCGCCATCGGCGCGCAGCATATCAACGCGGACACCCGCATCCTGCTCCATGGCCTCAACCACCTCGCGCGTCTGGAAGGCTGTGGCTTCCAGCACCGCACGCGCCAGGTGTCCCTTGTTGGTATAGCGGGTCAGGCCGGCGATGACGCCGCGCGCGTTGTGCTTCCAATACGGCGCGTACAATCCGGAGAACGCCGGGACGAAATAGACTCCGCCATTGTCCTCCACTGTCCGGGCCAGCGTCTCGATCTCCGCGCTCTTGCCAATGAGGCCGAAGTTATCCCGAATCCATTGCACCAGGGCGCCGGTAATGGCCACGCTTCCCTCCAGCGCGTAGCTGGCCGGCTGGTCTTTCATCTGGAAAGCCACGGTGGTCAGCAAGCCGCACTTGGACTGAACGATTTCGCGGCCCGTATTCATGAGCAGGAAACAGCCGGTGCCGTACGTGTTTTTGGCCTCGCCGGCGCGGAAGCAGGCCTGTCCGGCCAGGGCGGCCTGCTGGTCGCCCAGGATGCCGGCCACCGGAACGCCCTTCACGGCCTCCAGCGTGGCCACGCCATAGGGTTCGCTGCTGGAACAGATCCTGGGCAGGATCTGCCGTGGGATGTCGAACGCGGCCAGCAATTCCGGGTCCCAATCGAGCGTCCGCAGATTCATCAACTGCGTGCGGCTGGCATTAGTCGAGTCGGTGACGTGGAGTCCGCCCCGGGGACCGCCGGTGAGATGCCAAACCAGGAATGTGTCGATGTTGCCGAACAGAACGTCGCCCGCTTCCGCCTGGTGACGCGCGCCGGCGACATAGTCCAGCACCCAGCGAATCTTCAAGCTGCTGAAGTAAGTCGACAGGGGGAGACCGGTCTGGGCGCGAAAGCGGTCGGGACCTCCGGCGCGCGCGAGCTCGGGGATGTAGTCGGCCACGCGGGTGTCCTGCCACACCAGGGCATTGTTCAGAGGCCTGCCGGTGGTGCGATTCCAGAGAACCGTGGTTTCGCGCTGATTGGTGATGCCGATGGCCGCCAGGTCGCGCGGGCCCAAGGAGCGCTGCTCCATGGCGGCCGCGACCACCTCTTGGGTGCGGCGCCAGATCTCGTCAGGGTCGTGCTCCACCCACCCCGGCCGGGGGTAGATCTGCCGGTGCTCCTTCTGCGCGCTGGCGACGATGGTTCCGGTGCGGTCGAATATAATGAACCGCGTGCTGGTGGTGCCTTGATCGATTGCTCCGATGTAGTCTGGCATGGACTGACCTCTTCGATCCGGCGGAGGGGCCGGCGTCTGAAGCAAGGCAAACGCCTCTCCTCGGCGCCTGCAAGCCGCGGGCGAGGCGCCGAGGTCAGCGCATCTGATTGGCGAGGCCCTTCATGTTTTGGGCGTTTTGCCGACATCCTTGCTGAAACGATCCCTCGATGGCAGCGCACTGATCGCTGAAGGTCGCGCCTTCCAGCACCTGCTTCTTATTGTTGGTCATGACGCCGAGCTGGTAATTGGCGACGCCCAAATAGAAGAGTGCAGGGCCCATCAAGGACGGTTCGCCTTTGATATACGGAAGCGCCGCGCGAAGGCTCTTGTTGGAGAGCGCGTACAGGTTCTTTGCGCCATTCTCGACACCGGCGATCCAGTAGCCGCGGCCCAACCATACGCCTTTCTGGCGCTCCCAATCGGCGGCCGTTTCCTCCTCGGGTTTTTGGCGCGAATTGGCCGCGGCAACCAGCCGGTTGGCGAAGCCGATGGCACGGTCGGACTGCTTCTTCGCCTGCGCGCCGGAGGCCATCACCAGCAACAGGTCCGGGTTGTTGGGGAAGTTCACAATGGCTTTTTCCACGAGGGCTGGGATCGCATCGTCCTTCCCTACCTGGTGGAGCGCCGCCAGGTAGGGCTCGTAACCTTGGTCCAGGTACTTGCTCTTGGGGCTCTGCCGCTCCAGTATTCCCATCAGGTCCACCAGGGTTGCAGGCTCGGACTGGATGGCGGTGGCATACAGCGCATACTCGGTGAACGCTTCAATTTCCTTGGAGTAGGCAATGCGGGTAGGCCAGTCTTCCTTTTCGATCGCGTTGGTGGGCTCGGGGCCGGAAATCACCTTGCGCGCCATCTCGCACGCTTTCACCGCCAGTGTCTTGACCTGGGCGGCATCCTTCTTCGCAGCTGCGTCTCGGAGATTCTGGTACGTGTCGTCCAGTTCGTCGGCGACCACGACGGGTCCGGTCACTAGCAAAATCGCAATTCCCAATGCAGAGAGTTTCATGGCACCTCCTACATAGACTAGCGCAATTATACCTAAGCCGGATTCTAGCATCTCGACATCCGGAATGGGGGGGCGGGCGATACCGCCTGCGCTGGACGGCTGTGTCATCAAGCTGAAAAGACGGGCGTGCTATTCTCCGAGGAGGATGATGTCCCGCGTAAACGCGATTTTGCCCCGGCGAACAGCCTTTCACGCCACACGGATCGCGGGCGTTCTGCTTTTCGCTTTTGCTTCGCTGCTGGCGGCCGATGACCTGCGGGTCTACGCCATCGATGTGGAAGGGGGCAAGTCCACCTTGTACGTTTCGCCAACGGGCGAATCCATGCTGGTGGATACGGGGTACGGCGACTACAACAACCGGGACGCCGACCGCATTGCCGCCGCGGCCCAAGCGGCTGGCGTGAAGCAGATCGATTACCTGGTGATCACGCACTACCATGGAGATCACGTCGGGGGTGTGGCGCAGCTTGCCGCGATGATGCCCCTTCGCGCCTTCTTCGATCACGGGAGCATCTTTGGCACTGTCAACCCGGATGCCAAGGCCGGCTACGATGCCTACGTCGCGCTCCGGGCAAAAGGTCCCCGGACCATTGTGAAGGCCGGGGATACCATCCCCATCCAGGGCATCCACGTGGAAGTGGTCACCGCAGCCGGAGAAGGCATTGCCAAGGCCCTGCCCGGCGCGGGCCAGCCGAACCCGGTGTGCGCCAGCTACCAGGCTCTGGATCCGGATCCCGGAGAAAACGCGCGCTCCATCGGCATGGTGATCGCTTACGGTAATTTCCGGCTGGCCGATCTGGGAGACCTCTATTGGAACCAGGAATACGATCTGGCTTGCCCGAACAACAAACTCGGCGTGGTGGACGTCTACATGACTACGCATCACGGCACCAAGACGTCGGGATCGCCGCAGATGGTGGACGCGCTGCACCCCAAGGTGGCGATCATGAATAATGGAGCTGACAAAGGCGGCTCGAGGCGTGCCTGGCAGACGATTCACGACTCCCCCGGCCTCATCGACTTGTGGCAACTGCACTTCTCGAACGAGGGCGGCAAAACTCACAATGTTCCGGAGGACTTCATCGCCAACCCCAGCGAACCCTGTCAGGGCAAGTGGATCGAGCTTACGGCTCAGAAGGATGGTACATTCACCGTGGTGAACGGCCGCAATGGCTTCCAGAAGACGTACAGGCCGTGAGTGTGCCGCGGGCGATGTTCATCAAAGGAGGTTGGTACCCGTAATGAACCGGGCAAGATTTGTTTCGTTGGCGCTGGCGGTTGTGTCGATTCAATGGAGCGCAAGGGGAGTCCTGGCTCAAGGAACTCCCGCGCGCGGCGAGGAACTGAAGTTCGTGGCGATTGTGACCCGGCACGGGGTTCGTCCTCCGACGGTGAGCAACGACCAGATCAATCCGTATTCGGCCGAGCCATGGCCCCAGTGGGACGTTCCTCCCGGGTATCTCACGGCACACGGCAGGGCCTTGATGAGATTGTTCGGCGCTTATGACCGGGCGCAATTCGCGCGCGCCGGGCTGTTCAATCCATCGGGCTGCGCGGATGCCGGCCACGTCTATTTCTGGGCGGACACCGATGAGCGCACCGTCGAAACCGGCCGCGCCTTGGCGGAAAGCATGCTGCCGGGTTGCACGGTCGAGGTGCACTCGGCACCGGCGGGGACGCGCGACCCGCTGTTCAATCCCGTAACGGCCGCTGTCGTGCGCGCGGACCCCGATTTGGCGGTGGCCGCGGTCTCCGGCCGGATCGGGGGTCACCCGGAGGCCTTGCTGGTGGCGTATCGCCCCGCCCTGGAGGCCATGCAGCAGGTGCTTACCGCGGGCAAGACCGTCAAACAGTCTCTGCTGGAACTGCCGGTGTCGCTTGGTCCGGCCGCGGGCGGCCTGGTGGAGATGCGCGGGCCGTTTGCCACGGCCGCTACGCTGGCGGAGGATTTTCTCCTCGAGTACACCAACGGAATGGAAGGCCACGATCTCGGCTGGGGCCGCCTCACCGAGTCCAACCTGCGGCAGATGATGACGATCCATATTGCGCACGCCGATCTGACGCGGCGGACGCCGCAGATCGGGCGCACGTCGGCATCGAACCTGTTGAGCCATGTGGTGAAGGCCATGGAGCAGGCGGTCACGGGCAAGGCTGTGCCTGGCGCGATTGGCAAGCCGGGGGACAGCATGCTGGTGATCGTCGGCCACGACAGCAACCTTTCCAATATTCAAGGGACGTTGAATCTGACGTGGCTGATTCCGGGTTATCAACCCAATGACACTCCTCCCGGCGGCGCACTGGTTTTCGAGCTGTGGCGCCAAACCGCGGGCGGGGAGTATTCGGTCCGCACTTACTATACGGCACAGACCCTCGAACAGATGCGTCAGGCGCTGCCGCTGACGCTGGATTCGCCTCCGGCCAAGGCGACGGTCTTCGTGCCGGGTTGCGGCACGGCCAAGGAGGGATCGCCCTGCGACTGGACGGCATTTCAACATACGATCGAGACCTCCATCGACCCGGCATTCGTGAAGCCGTAACGCCGGCGCCCCGCTTGACAATTTCTATATTTCAATCATAATTGAATTATAGAAGAATCGGTCATGAGGACCACGCCCGAACAGATCATCCGCTACGCCGACATGTTTGCGGCCATGGGGACGGAATCCCGGCTGCGCATCATGCAGCTGCTGCTTTCGGCGCATCCCGAGGGCATGGTAGTTGGAGAGATTCAGGACGAGCTGGGAATCTCGGCTTCCAACCTGTCCCACCATCTCGAGAAGCTGAAGAACGAGGGCCTGGTGCGAGTCAGCCGGGAAGGAACTTTCCTGCGATGCACGGCCAATACGGAGGCGTTGCAGGAATTGCTGACCTTTCTATACGCCGAATGCTGCACCCGGAACAAAGCCGTCAAGCCCAAAAAGATCTTCCGGATTTGCCGATAGGAGAAATTGATATGAGTACAGAGAATATCACCGAAATCGTAAGAGAGAAGTACGGGCAAGCCGCCCTGCGAGTGACCGGTGGCGGCGGAAGCTGCTGTTGCGGCGATCCGATCTCTAGCGACCTCTACGGCGCGGACCAGACCGGCCAACTGCCCGAGACCGCCGTGCTGGCGAGTCTCGGGTGCGGCAATCCCACCGCGCTGGTCCGGCTGAATCCGGGAGAAATCGTGCTGGACCTGGGATCGGGCGGCGGCATCGACGTGCTTCTGTCCGCCCGGCGCGTCGGCCCGGCGGGCAAGGCCTATGGCCTGGACATGACCGACGAGATGCTCGCCCTGGCGGAAGAGAATAAGCGCCAGGCCGGAGCGGCGAACGTGGAGTTCCTGAAAGGGCAGATTGAGAACATCCCGCTTCCCGACAACTCCGTGGACGTCATCATCTCGAACTGCGTCATCAACCTTTCCGCCAACAAAGACCGGGTGTTGGAGGAGGCTTTCCGCGTGTTGAAACCTGGCGGCCGCTTCGCCGTATCCGATGTGGTCACCAAAGGCGCAGTGCTGCCCGAGATCCGCAAGAACGTTCTGCTGTGGGTGGGATGCGTGGCCGGAGCGCTCGAAGAGAACGAATACCGCGGCAAGCTGGCAGCGGCCGGCTTCGAGCAAATCGACGTGGAACCCACGCGCGTCTACCGCATCGAGGACGCCCGCGAGTTCCTTTCCGGCCAAGGAATCGATGTGGATGCCATCGCATCGGAAGTGGACGGCAAGTTCATGAGCGCGTTCATTCGCGCCGTGAAGCCCGCGTGAGAGTGCGAGCATGGCGCAGCGCCTCGGCTTTTTCGAGCGGTACCTGACCCTGTGGGTGGCGGGCTGCATGGTGGCGGGGGTTGCCCTCGGGAAGCTGGTACCCTCCCTGGTCCAGGTCCTTCGTGGCCTGGAATTCGGCCAGGGCAGCCAGATCAACGCGCCCATCGCCGTCCTGATCTGGCTCATGATTACGCCCATGATGATGAAGGTGGATTTCACCGCCATCCGCAACGTAGGAAAGAAGCCGGCGGGGCTGGTGGTCACGCTGATTGTGAACTGGCTGGTGAAGCCGTTCTCCATGGCGTTTCTGGCGTGGCTGTTCTTCCGGGTGGTGTTCTCCGCGTTCATCGGGCGCGCCGAAGCGGACCAGTACATTGCCGGGTGCATCATCCTGGCCGCCGCGCCGTGCACCGCCATGGTGTTCGTCTGGAGCCACCTGACGAACGGCGATCCCGCCTACACGCTGGTCCAGGTTTCCGTGAACGATCTCATCATGCTGGTGGCCTTCGTGCCGCTGGTTCAGTTCCTTGTAACAGGAGCCTCATCCCTTACGGTGCCGTTCCGGGTGCTGCTGTATTCGGTAATCGTGTTCATCGTGATCCCCCTCGCCGCCGGCACCCTCCTGCGGCGATGGTGGATCGGCCGGCGTGGCAAGGACTGGTTTGAGCGGACGCTATTGCCCCGCTTTGCCCCGGTCACCATCACCGCGTTGCTGGCCACCCTGGTTTTCATCTTTGCCTTTCAGGCGGACAACATCACCAACCGGTTTTTCCACGTTCTCCTGATCGCAGTTCCGATCACGCTACAGGTGTACTTCAACGCCTCGCTGGTTTATGGGCTGATGAAGCTCCTGAAGGTGGAGCACAGCGTAGCGGCTCCCGGCGCGCTGATCGGTGCAAGCAACTTCTTCGAATTGGCCGTGGCGACGGCCATCGCGCTGTTCGGGCCGCAATCCGGAGCCGCGTTGGCGACGGTTGTCGGGGTGCTGGTGGAAGTTCCCGTCATGCTTTCCGTTTGCGCCGCGTGCAACCGCACCCGTCATTGGTTTCCGTTCCAAACTGCCGGATAGACACTATGTCAAAGAGAAGAGTGTTGATTCTCTGCACCGGAAATTCCGCCCGCAGCCAGATGGCGGAAGGCCTGCTGCGCCATGAAGGTGGAGACCGGTTTGAGGTATTCTCGGCCGGCACCAAACCGTCGCGCGTCCGGCCGGAGGCCATCGAGGCGATGGCGGAAATCGGGATCGATATCTCGAAGCACCGGTCTAAATCGGTGGATGAGTTCGTGGGGCAAGACCTCGATTACGTAATCACGGTCTGCAACAACGCCAAAGAAACCTGCCCGGTATTCCCCGGCGCCGCCAGGCGCCTTCACTGGCCTTTCGACGACCCGGCGGCAGTGGAAGGCTCGGACGCGGTCCGCCGGGCCGCTTTCCGCCGGATCCGGGACCAGATCCACGGCAGGATCATGGTGTTCCTGGGTGGGGACGAAAGTACATGCTTCATCCCCTCCCGATAAACGGCATCTTGGTAGCCATCACGGTCATGAACTGCACGTTGGCGTCCAGCGGCAGGTTCGCCATATAGACCACGGCCTCGGCCACGTGCCGCACATCCATTCGGGGCTCGACCATTTTCGTGCCGTCCGCCTGGAGAACGCCCTCCGTCATACGCTCGGTCATTTCGGTGGCGGCGTTGCCGATGTCGATCTGGCCGCAGGCGATGTCGTACTTGCGGCCATCCAGCGAAATGCACTTAGTCAGCCCCGTGATGGCGTGCTTGGTCGCGGTATACGGCGCCGAGTTGGGCCGGGGTGCGTGGGCCGAGATGGAGCCGTTGTTGATGATGCGCCCGCCGCGCGGCTGCTGCGCCTTCATGAGCTTGATGGCCTCTTGCGCGCAGAGGAATGCTCCCGTGAGGTTGACCGCCACCACGGCGCTCCACTGCTCGTAGGTGAGGTCTTCCATCGGAATGCCGGGTGCGCTGAGGCCGGCGTTGTTGAAGAGCACGTCCAACCGGCCGAAAGTTTCCCTGGTTCGGGCGAACAACTCCCGCACCCGGTCGGATTGAGCGATGTCGGTGGGCACGCAGAGCATCCTGGCATCGGAGGGTTGAGCGGATCGGGCGGTTCGCTCGAGTTCCGCGGCCCGCCGCCCGGCCAGCACCACGGAATAGCCCGCGGAGTGCAGGGCCAGGCTGGCCGCGCGGCCTATGCCGCTGCCGGCGCCAGTCACCAGCGCGACCTTGCCATGGGCGTTCATGATGGTTTTATTCTACGGCACGAGCTTGACCGGCGCTTGCCAGAAGGCCGCCTTCCGCCCATTCGGATCCACCACGCTCACCTGGCAGTCGTACCGGCCCGGCCGCAGCTTATTCAGCGCCAGGCTGAAACGGAGCGGCAGCGCTTTCGACTTGGGGTCCAACCCTTCCGTCACCGCCAGCGGCGGAGTCTCGAACGCCTTGGTCTGCCCGTGGTAAAACGTCACGAAGGCCACCAGCGGCTGGATGGCCGTGACCCCGCGCTCGTAGGCCTGGAGATACACGTACATATCCCGGCTCTTGCTGAACACCCGTGTCACGCTGGGAATCAGTTTCTGCCCGTCCTGAATTAGCGGGTTGACCACCGGCCCTTTGTCCTTCGCGCTGAACAGCGCATCCTTCAGGTCCACGCGCTGCCCGCTCAGCACCACCGAGCTGATGGGAATCCGCTTCAGCTCTTTGTTCAGGTTGGGAATTACGAAGTTTTTGGTGTAGGTTCCGATTCTGCCGGTCTCGTCGTCGCGGGCCAGAACCTTGAAGGTGTAAGCCCCTGGAAGCAGCGTGAAGCCGGTGTCGTATTGAATAGGTTGCCGGGCGAGCTGGGCCGCGGTTTCGCCGCTCAGCTTGATATCCACCTTGTCGCGCACGTTGGCCATGGTGGAGCCGTACTCGTCCTTGACCTCACCGATGAAATCGATGAGCGTGTGTTCCGCGCCGCGGCGCCGCGCCAGCGCCAGCTCACTGCCCGGAATCTTCATCACCACGGGCACATAATACTCGGCGGAATTCAGTTGGAAATAATCCACCTCCATGGCGATAGTCAGTTCCGTGATCGGATCGCCCAGCATCAGCGCATCTTGTAGTTGCCGTTCCTTGTCCACCGTGGTGAACTTAGCGAACTCCTTGCCGGCATAGTAACCCTGTCGATAACTCAGTTTGGCGGATGAGTCGCCGCTGTAAGCGATCTTGATTCGGCGGAAGCGCCCATCCAAAGCCTGGTTAGCAGAGTAATAGCCGAGTATGTAGTAGCTCGAAATCGACTGCTCCGCCTGCACGATTCCCACAGTCAGGTCGTTATTGTCCAGCAGCGCCTTCCCGCCCGTATCCGCCGCCAGCGCGTACAACGTATCCTGCGACTGCTGAAAATTGTTGACGTTGGCCAGCGCCGAATTGCCGGAGTACATCCCCAGCCCGCCCGGCGATCCGCGGGTGGCATCGCCCAGCGGAGCCTGCGCCACCAACCCGCGCGCGTCGATCGAATACAGGGACACGTTGGCGCGGATGGCGGCGTTGGTGGTGGCCTGAAACTGCGCCTGGTTGTCGACGCCGCTCAGCCGCAGGCCACTGGCGAAGTAGATCAGCACCTTCTTCTCGTTGAGCGTCCCCAGCATTTTGGCCGCCGTCTGCAAAGCGGCCAGTTGGCGGTCGGTGTTGAAGAGGTTGAATTCGGTATCGTCCTCGCCGAACGCCGTGCCCGTATCGGCGCTGCTGTCGTCGTCGTCGGTGAACTCGAATCCCTGCGCCTCGCCAACAAACAGTTTGTTGACCGTCTTCTCCAGGTCGTCGCGATTGTCGGTGAAATCCCGCAGCACGTGGACGCCATCGGAAAACGACAGGATGGCCATCAGGTCCGACGGCGCCATCTGCGTCCTGATGAACTTGATAGCCGCGGCTTGCGCGCGCAACTGGTCCGGGACCGGCATGGCGCTCATATCGAAATACAGCGCCAGCAGGCGCCGGTCTTTGTAGCGGACATCTCCGGGACGCTCGGGCGCGATCTGGCCCCGCGTCACCGGCGCTACCTGGTCTCCGACCGGCGCTGGCGCTAGAGCGGGCGCTGCTGCCGCCACCGGCGCGGCTGGCGACGTCCCCTGCAAGGTCTGGTATTCGCAGAAACTGACGGTCTGCACCACCCCGTCTTCGGTGACCACGAAATCCTTCGCGGTCAGACCCTCGATCGGCTTGCCGCTCTTATCCGTGACCGAAACCGTCTCCACCACCAGTTGCGTGTTCACCGTAATCTTCACCGGCCCCTGCGCCAGCAGGCCGAGAGCCAGCAGTATCGCCGTTCCCCATCGCATGTTTCAGAACCTCCAACGCAGCGTGGCCTGCACGCTGCGCATGGCATTGGCTGCGTTGGGCAGCCCGAACTGCGCGCTGTTCTCCGTTGCGTTCCAACTGGGAAACGTCACATGGTTCAGCGCGTTGGTGGAATCGAATCTCAGGTCGAAGTCCCCAAAGGAGCGCCCCATCGAAGCGTTCAGCGCAAACTGGTCCGGACCGGTGATCGAGTTCCTCCCCGCGTCGCCCCACAACCCGGCCGCGGCCGCCACGTACGCCGCCGGGTTCAGGAAGCGGCCCGCGGGAGCCGCATAAACCGGCGCTCCGGTGTAATCCGGCCGGATGCTGCCGGTCACGCCCGTGTTCCGCACCGCCGCTATATAAACCGGGGTCAACGGCATGCCGCTGCCCGCCGTGATGTTGGTGATGAACGTCCACCCTTTGAAAGCCGCCCCCTTCCAGCCGCGCAACAGCGTTCCGCCGCCGACTCCTATCCCGGTAGTGTATTGCACCTGCGCCGTCACCAGGTGGCGCTGGTCGAAATTCGAAAGTCCGCGCTCCGCGTCCAGGTTGAGCCAGTTCTGCGCAATCACCTGGCTTCCCTGCCCTCTGCCGCCCAACGCGGCATCGTCAATCGCCTTCGCGAATGTGTATAGCAGGCTCGCCGTGAAACCGTTGTGCAGCCGCCGCCGCAATTGAACCAGCCCCGCTTCGCGCGTCGAATTGCCGTTCGAGGCCATGTAAGCATACCCCGCAGGGCACGCCGGGCACGGATTCACCGCCCCCACCGGATAAGTATTCGGCAGAAACACCTGCACCGCCCGCGTCCCTTTGATGCCGAGATAAGTCACGGTCATGACCATCGAACCGGGCAGGTCCTGTTGCACCGACAGGTCCCAGTTGTGCGAATAACCGGCGCGGAAATTCGGATCAATCGCGAACGTGTTGGTGGTTGTGGAGGGCGACGCATTAAACCCGTTGGCCAGCGTCAGCGGATTGGCCGGGCTGTTTTGTACGCTCAAGCTTTTCGACAACGGGGATTGCTGTGCCATCTGCGTTGCAATTGGCTGGTAGATCGAGGTGTTGTAGTAGAGACCGTATCCCGCCCGAATCAGCGTGGAGGTTCCAAAAAATGGGCGCCACGAGATCCCCACGCGCGGCTGCAATGCATGTTGGTCGGGCTGAACCAGCGAACTCGGATAGCGCTGCCCGGTCAGCGGACCCGTGGGGTCGCTGCCCTCGACCGGCGCTTCCGCCGCGAATCCCGGCGTCACGTCCAGGTTCACCAGCCGGCCATATTTCTCCGCAATGGGCGAATTGAATTCCCAGCGCACGCCGGCATTCACGGTGAGTCCCGGGCTCACCCGCCAGTCGTCGGTGAAATACGCGTCGTAAGACGCCGCCCGAAAGTACTTGTCCGCGTTGCCGAAGGCAATCGCGCTGGTGTCCGGAACTCCCAACAGAAAATCGGCGAAATCGCTGCCCGTAGCCGCGCCCGTGAAGGTAAAGGTGCCGCGCGGGTTCTGCTGCCCGAGCAGGTTGAATTGCTGCCTGCGGTAATCGGAGCCAAAACTGATGTTGTGCGGGCTGCGCGTCCAGTATCCGGTAAACGATGTGCCGCTGGTCTGGTTGCGCGTGAGGGACAGCGCGGCGTCCGAGAGCGTCGCAATACCGCTGGAAAAAGACAGGTTCGGCGGACCCCAGTTCCCCGGGTCCTGGTCATTGCCCGTGATTCCCGCTTCGCCCGAGACGTTTTCGCGGTTCGCGAAATACGGCGTGGTGCGCACCGTCATGCGGCTGAACTGATATCCCAGGCTGAAACTCAGCCGCGGGCTGGCCATGTACCGCCAGGTGGCATTGGCGTTCAACCCGGTGGTATTGGTGGTGTCGTCGAAGCCGAACACGTTCGGCCCCGCGTTCCGTGCATTGCGGTAAGCGAAGCTGCCGTTCACAAAGTTCTTCCGGTTGAGTATTCTGTTCGCGCGCCCCTGCAAGTCGTCCTGATGGGTGATGCTCACCAGCGGAATCTGGTAGTTGTAACCCCCGGTCGCCGGAAAATTCGGCAGCGGATAGAACCCCAGCAGCGCCGTGGATTGCGGCGCGATCCGGCTCGCCGGAATCGCGTTCTCTGGAAACGGCTGCCCATTGCTTGGATCGGCAATCGCCTGCGAGAAATCTCCGGCCCGCATCGCCTGAGTTGGCATCAGGCTGCTATTGGTGCTGTCAGTGCGGTCGCGGGTCGCCTGGTAATTCAGGAAGAACTGCCCGTTCCCGTTGAGCAGGTGCGGAATCTTGAGCGGCCCGCCGAAGGACGCTCCGGCCCGCATGTGGTCGTACGCCGGTTTCGCCGTGTTCTGGCCGGTGAGCGAATACGGCCGCGCGTCCAGCGCCGAATTGTCCAGAATGAAACTCAGGTTGCCCTGGTACATCGATCCCGGCCCTTGGCGCGCGTTGCCGATGGCGCGTCTCTCAATGGCGCCGCTGCTGCTGCCGCTCACCACCATGGCATCGGACGCAGTCTGATTGAGATCGCCCGCCGCCCCACCTTCGTTTTCCATCTCCGCGCCCGGGCCCGCCTGTGCCGCGCCCTCGCCGGCTGCATTCACATCGGCGCGTTGATATCCGGCCTGCGGGTTGGAGGCGGTTGCGCCCTTCGGATTCGCGGCTTTCTTGCCGGGCTGGGCGCCACCGGCCGCCGCGGCCGTCTGCTGCCCTGCGGCGGGCGGCATTGCGGACGCGTGAATTTCATCGAGCGGCATCACCTTCAGTTCCCAAACCGGGCTGGGCGCGTCTGGCGCAACGGTTACTTCCTGCTTGATCGTGGCGAAGCAAAGCATCTCGACTTGAATGGTCCAAACGCCATCGGTCAAGTCGGGAAACGAATAAGCGCCCCGCTGGTCCGTCACGGCGACGGATTTCTTGTCGCCTCGGGTCGCAGTCACCGTGGCGCCTGGAACCGGCAGGCCGTTGAAGGTGACCTGTCCGTGATGCTCGGCGGCCGCCAGGCCAAAAACGGCAAGCCAGGCGACGGCTGCGTGCCTGAGGCCGTCAATTCTCAACCGGCGCCTTCTCCAAGTGGTCGATGACCAACAGATCCACCGGGCCTTTTCTCTGCTCTAACTTTAGCCCGAGCTGCTCCTGAAGGGCGGCAAAAAGATTGGGATTGGATTGGGCGTCCGGCGCGCTCGCCATCGGCATTCCCCCTCCGCCTTCGCCCGGAGGCGGAGCACCAGGAGGAGGCGGAGTAAGGCCCCCTAACATCCTCATGCCCGCGAGGCCCTCCGGCGCGAAGTACATGGTGATATCGTAATTCCCCTTCAGCCCGGTCATATCCACCACGGGGAGGTCAAACTGGACCGACAGCATTTCGGCCAACCCGGCCATCGACTGTCTATTGGCCGTCAGGCGGACATTCCCATTCATGAAAATCATCGACGCACCGCCGCGTCCCCCCATTCCGGGAGGCATCACCGGGAAGCCGTCCCTGCCCATCGGGAGTTTGCCCGGGGGAGGAGGAGGGCCATCCGCGGCCGGGCCGCCAACCTTGGGGGCGTCGCCCTCTTTGGGGGGAGGGTCGTCCACCGATTCCTTCAGTTTCGGCCCGTTCTTTCCCACCACCAGCGCATACATGGGCAAATCTCTCTTTTCCCGGTGCAGCGTCAGCTTGAAGCGCTCCGCCAACAGGTTCTGCAGCATCACCATGAACTGTTCCTTGGTGGCGCCGCGCGGCAGTTTGGCGACAATGTCGTATCTCTCGGAATCCAGCCAGCCCGGTCCGGAGATCTGGAAGCCCTTCACTCCGTACGCGTTCGTGAGGACGTTCTTCAGCGTGACATTGGAATAACTAATCTGGCCGGGGTCGGGGGTTCCAGGACCGCCGCGCATCCCCATGCGAATGAAGTTGCCGGTGATCGGCGCGGCCGGCTTGACCGAAGCGACTTCGAATGTCGGCGAGTTCTCCGCCGTCTGCGCGAAGGCCGCGCAGGATGTGAAAACCACCAGGCTGGCGCGCATGATTACACGTAGCATGTCCGGAATCTCCTTCGATTTCAATGTAATCTATGACGAGCGGGCGCGTAAAATGTTAGACCGTCGGGACAGAGTGGTCAGTCCCCTACGGCTTTCCTCAGCGCCTCGGCCAGAATTCGCTGCTTCTCCGGCCCGAGCTTCTTCCCCTCCGCCGTCACGTAGAACACATCGATGGCTTTGTGCGCCTGGGTGTCGATCAGCACCACCTCGATGTTGCCTCCGTTGGAGGAAATCGCCGAGGCCAGGTCGTAGAGCAGGCCGGGACGGTCTTCGGCCACAATCTCCACCAGCGTCGCCGTGTGGCCGGCCTCCGAGTTGAATGAGACCGTGGCGGGGATGCGCGCTTTGCGGCTGGGCAGCACGGGCTTCGGCCGGTTGCGCAGCAGCTCGCGAACGTCCGTCTTGCCCGCCAGCACGCGCTCAGTGGTGGCGCGCAGGCGGCCCGCCTCCGTGGGATTCAGATCCAGCGTGCGCAAGGGATCGTCAAACGTGAACGTGTCCAGCACCAGGCCGCGGCGGTTAGCAAATGCCTCGGCCTTGAGAATATTCATACCGAAACTGGAAAGCGTTCCGGCCACCGAGGCGAACAGGAATGGGCGGTCCGCGGCCACCAGCGTCAGTTGCCAGGCCGATTCCAGCCGGCGGATGTCCACGGCCACCCCGCGCGGCGCCCCCCGGGTCCGGCCTTTCTCTTCGAGCGCCATGTGCTCGTCGATTTCCTGCTCGGTGTGGGTTCGCAGGTAGCGGGTGGGAAAGCCTTCGAGGAATGCGATCCGCTCGGGCGGGCCGGAGGGGATGGCTTCAATGCGCTCCGTTTCCAACTCCCGAGTCAGCTCGTTGTAGACCGCCAGGTAGAGCTGCCAAAGCTGCTCGGCGCGCCACGGCGTCATGACGTTGGGGTTGACGGCGCTGATGTCGGCATACGTCACCAGGGTCAGCGCCTTGAGCCGCTCGACGGTCTCCATCTGGTGCGCTACGTCGCGTATGGTCTGCGGGTCGTACAGGTCGCGCGTCTGCATCACGGCGGAAAGCTCGAGGTGCTTGCGGATCAGAAAGAGCGCGGTTTCGCGGTCCGGCGCCGGCATCTGGATGCGCGCCATGGCCCCTCGCGCCAGGCGCACGGAGGCATCCACGGGACCCTCGCCGGGCACCCCTTTGCCCACATCGTGAAACAACAGCGCAAACATCACCACCGACGGCTGCTTCACTTCCGCCAGCAACTCCGCATAACCCGCCGGCAGGCTCCTGAGGTTCTGCATGGTGACCACGGTGTGCTCGTCCACGGTGTAGCGGTGAAAGAAGTCGCGGATCACCAGGCATTCGATCCGCTCCATCTCCGGAAAAATGGCCGCCAGCACGCCGGTTTCGTGCATCGACCGAACGGCCAGCGGCGCGTGTGGAAGGGAGAGGATCTGGTTCAGCGCGGGCCATACGGGCCGCGGCTCGGCGAAGTGCGCGCGCATTTGGGCGAGCCGCGATTCGATCCGCTGCTCGGCCTCGAAGGAAAGACGAATGCCGTGGCGCGCCACGAATTCGAACAGGCTCAGCACCAGCCCCGGCTCCACGTCCAGGCGTTGCGGCGCGCGGAAGTGGACGCGCTCCCGATGCACCGTGAAATCGGCGTTCGAGACGCGCGAGCGCCAGTCGCGGAACTGCGCGAAGAGCGAGCTGAATTGGGCCTCGCTCGAATCCAGCGCGCGGATGGCGGCGCGGTAAACGACGCGGGCGTGGCGATAGTACTCGCGCATCCATCGGGCGGCGTCGCCGTCCCGCCATAGCTCCGCGATAGCGTCCTGGGCGTCGAACGACAGCGCATTGTTGTCGCGCCCCGACTGGCAATGCAGATAGCACCGCAGCCGCCCCAGAAAACGGAAGGCGGCCTGCAGTTCCGCTGCCGCCCCGTCCCGCGTCCCATGCAGTTGATCGAGCCAGCAGACTAGCTGATGATCGCGCAGGCCGCCGGGAGTCTCTTTCACGTTCGGCTCCAGGTGATAGAACGTGCCGGCGTACTTCGCGTGGCGGGCGCGCGCCAGTTGCGCCAGGTTGCGGACCAGCGGCCCGCGGTTGCCGTGGATGAAGCGCGGCAGCTTGTCCGCCACGCCGGCATAGAGAGCGCGGTCGCCGGTCAGGTAGCGCTGGTCGAGCAGGCTGACGTTCAGCTCGATGTTGCGGTCGTGAACCTCGGTGCACTCGGCGGGCGTCCGGACGGAATGGCTGACGCGCAGGCCGGAGTCCCACAGGTGCCGCAGAAACACCGCGATGGCGTCTTTCGAGGCCTCGGCCAGCTTCTCGGACTCGAACAGCAGCAAGAGGTCCACATCCGAGTACGGGAACAACTGGCGGCGGCCATAGCCGCCCACCGCGAGCAGCGACAAACCGGCTGGCGCGGTCGGAATCAGCAACTCCGCCGCGGCCTCGAGCACCAGGCGGTCCACTTGCCCGGTGCGCTCGGCCAGAGCGGTCGCGGCATCGCCGCTAGCGAGGAAGTCCCGTCGGATGGAAGCCAGTCCGTCGCTAGAGGGCCGATTCTCCACGATCGTCGTTCCGGATGCGTATGGCTTCGGCCACGTCGTAGACGAAGATCTTGCCATCGCCGATCTTGCCGGTGCGCGCGGCCGCGGTTAGGGTTTTGAGAACTTCTTCGAAGCGGCTGGAGGGCACCACCATTTCCAGCTTGACCTTGGGCAGCAGGTCCACGTTGTACTCCTGCCCCCGGTACACCTCCTTGTGCCCCTTCTGACGCCCGTGGCCGCGGACCTCGCTGATGGTCATGCCGTCGATGCCGATGCCTTTCAGCGCTTCTTTCACTTCGTCCAGTTTGAACGGCTGGATGATAGCCTCGATTTTCTTCATGTTAGTAATCCTAACTCGACTCAGGTCACGACTCGAAGATATACCCTTCTTCGCCGTGCATGCTGACATCCAGACCCTCGATCTCTTGCGTCTTGGTGACGCGCAACCCTACGGTCAAGTCGCAGATTTTCAGAATAACCAGCGTGCCCACGATGGCCAGAACCCAGGCGATGGCGCAGGCGATGAACTGGTTGAGCACCTGCCCGCCGTTGCCGTCCACCAGGCCCAGGGGCAGCGTGTGGCCGGCGGCGTCCTTCAAACCCTCATTCACGGCGCTGGTGGCGAAGACGCCGGTTAGCAAAGCCCCCAGCGTTCCACCGGCCCCATGCACGCCGAAAGCATCCAGGGAATCGTCGTACCCGAACCTGGCCTTGACGCGAGTGACCATCAGGTAGCACACCACGCCCGCGCACAGTCCGATGAGGAGCGCCGGAAACGGCTTGACGAAGCCCGACGCCGGCGTGATGGCCACCAGACCCGCCACGCATCCCGAGATGGCGCCCAGGACGCTGGGCTTGCCGCTCAGCAGCCATTCCGCGGCCATCCAGCCGAGCGTGGCCGCGGCGGCGCCGAACTGCGTCGCCACAAACGCGCTGGTGGCCAGGCCCGAAGCCGCCAGCGCGCTGCCGGCGTTGAATCCGAACCATCCCACCCACAACAGGGAGGCGCCGATAACACTGATCACCAGGTTGTGAGGCTTCGACGGAAAATCGGGATACCCCACCCGTTTCCCCAGGTACAGCGCGCAAATCAGAGCCGAAACTCCGGAAGTAATATGCACCACCGTTCCGCCGGCGAAATCGAAACAGGGAATCCGGCCGCCGAGAAAAGCGTTCAGCAGCCCGCCCTTGCCCCACACCATGTGCGCCATCGGGCAATACACCAGGAGGGACCACAGCACCATGAACAGCAGCATGGCGCTGAACTTCATGCGCTCGGCAAACGCTCCGCAGATCAATGCGGGGGTGATGATGGCGAACATCAACTGGTAAACCATCAAGGTTTGCTGCGGGATGGTGGGCGCGTAATCGGGATTGGGCGCGCTGCCCACATTGTTCAACAGCGCGAAATGCAGGTTCCCCACGAAAGGCGAAGGCCCGCCGAAAACCAGGCTGTAGCCTACTACCGCCCAGATGACCGTGACCACGGCCATGAGGATAAAGCTCTGCATCATGGTGCCGAGAACGTTCTTTCGCCGCACCAGCCCGCCGTAAAAAAGGGCCAGGCCGGGGCCTGTCATCATGAGGACCAGCGCGGCGCTGGTCAACATCCAGGCGTTGTCTCCGGCGCTTTGCGCCGATTTAGTGGCGGCTTCGAGGGCCGCCATTCTGGATTGGATATCGGGGTTTGCCTGCGCCAACAGGGCCGCGGGCGTAGAAAGGAGTGCAAGCGCACAGAGCTTGACTAGTTGTCTCATCGTGGGACCGTTTAGCGAACTGGGCTGTCAAAACCTAGTGTCCCCCATGGATTCGGCGCCCGAAGACGGAACTTTCTATGGGCCGGATTGGAATTTTTTATTCGCGGACGAGGACCAGATCACCGGCGGCCTGCTGCCAGGTCTCGCCACGGTACTCTATGAGGATATGCGCTTCGACGAAGTGGCCCAGAACCAGATCCTCTATCCGGAAGACAAGATCCCCTTCGCGCGCCTCGTGCCCATGGGGATGCAGCACGTGGTGGCTATGTTCGGAGCCACCGTGCTCGGCCCCATCCTGATGGGATTCAACCCGCAAACGGCTTTGTTCTTCACCGGCATCGGAACCCTCATCTTCATCCTCACCACGCGCCTCAAAGTTCCCAGCTACCTGGGCCCGAGCTTCGCCTTCATAGGCCCGGTTCTGGCCGTGACCGGGGGCGACGCATCCAAAGTCCCATTCGCGTTGTGCGGGATCGCCGCGGCCGCGGTTCTCTACGCCGCCGCCGCGCTGGCCACCATGCGCTGGGGATCCGGCTGGATCGACCGCCTCATGCCGCCGGTGGTCACCGGAACCGTGGTGGCCATTATCGGCGTGAACCTGGCCCCCTCGGCGGTAGCCAATGCCATCAACGCCGAATCGACGGTCTCGAGCGCCGCCGATTTCACCCGCCTGGGCATCGCCGCCGCCACCTTCCTGACCGCCGCTCTGGTCTCCATCTACCTGAGAGGCTTCTTACGGCTCCTTCCCATTCTGATGGGGGTGATTGTGGGTTATGCGCTTTCCGCGTTCTTCGGGATTCTGAACCCGCATGCTGTGGACCACATCCGCACCGCCGCCTGGATCGGATTGCCGCCGTTCCGCACCCCGGCATTCAGCCTGAACGCGATTCTGGTGATCGCGCCGGTCTTCATCGTGCTGGTGGCGGAGAACAAGGGGCATCTCGCCGCCATCTCAGGCTATATGGGCCGCGACCTCAACCCCCAGCTTGGCCGCGCCTATCTGGGCGACGCCCTAGCCACTCTCGTCTCCGCGATGGGCGGCGGGACCCCGCAAACCACTTACGCCGAGAATATGGGCGTGATGGCCATCACGCGGGTCTTCAGCACTTACAACTTCATCATGGCGGCTTGCATCGCGATTCTGCTGGGACTCTGCCCCAAGTTCGGCGCCATCATTCAATCCATTCCCAACCCGGTCCTGGGCGGCACCACGCTCATCCTCTACGGCCTGATCGCCATCATGGGAGTCCGCATCTGGATCGACGCGCAGGTAGATTTCTCCGACGACAAGAACCTGGTAATCGCCGGAGCGTCGCTGATTGCCGCCACTGGCCTGGGGACTAAAGGTCTGACCGTAGCCGGCCTGAACATCGCCGGAATTGCGTTCGGAACCGTGCTGGCGCTGGTCCTGAACTTATGCCTTTCCATCGGCAGGGAGGCTGAGGAAGGCCGCCGTCGCGAGGGTTGACGGTCCCGCGCGCCGAAACGGATGGTGTATTATGGGAACCAATCAGCTCCGGGCTGAGTAGTTGAACCGATTCACACAGGAGAATCCAGTGTCAAAACAAGAATTGTCGCGTCGCAGTCTATTTGGCGCTTCCGCGTTCGCCGCCTCGGCGGCGGCCGCGGCTCTGGCCGACCCCGGCCAGGCGGCAGCCCAGGCAGTGGGAGTCAAGAAAGGCGATTTGCCCGACCTCACTATCAAGGAAGTGAAGGTCTACGTCGCCAACATCGGCAATGTCCGCCGCCTCAACAGTTCAGAGACCGGTGAAATTATCTCCATCGTGACCAACAGCGGGATTGAAGGTAACATGACCATCGGCAATCGAGGAAACCCGCCAGGCTTCCTGGAGTATGCCAAGGCCCGGGTGCTGGGCAAGAGCGCCCTGGACGTGACTTCCATCACCCCCGTTCCCAACACGAAGCGTTTCAGCGCCTATGGAGCGCTCGAGTCCGGCCGCGGTGGTTTCGCAGGTCCTCCGCCCGGAGGCGCCGGCCGAGCTGGTGGAGGACGCGGCGCGATAGGCACGGTTTCGGCCATTGCGACTCCGGCCGCTACTGCTCCTGCCGGCGGACGCGCCGGCGGGGGCGGCGGGGACGGCATGGGCCGCGGCGCAGCCGACGTGTACCAGCACGACGCCGAAATCGACGTCTGTCTATGGGACATCCTCGGCAAGGCGGTCAACCGGCCCATCTACCAGCTCCTGGGTGGCACCAAGACACGCGTCATGGCCTACGCCAGCTCGCAGCACCTGCCCTATGTCGAGGACTTTGCCCCCGACGTTCTGAAGGCCAAAGCGGCGGGTATCAGGGGTTACAAGATCCACCCCGGCGGAGGGCAGTCGGCGAACGCCAAGCCGCGCGCCAGCTACGTGGGCCACATGGAGGAGATCAGGCAGGTCCGCAAGGCCGTCGGCGACGATTACCCGCTCATGTTCGACCCGGTCCAAGGCTACAACGTCTTCTCGGCACTGAGAGTCGGACGGCTGCTGGAGGATCAGGGCTACATTGCATTCGAAGACCCCATCCCCACCACCGATATTGAAGGCCTCATCGAACTGGCCCGGGCGCTGGATGTTCCCCTCAACATCGGCGAGTTCATTATGAGCATTAACGGCTTCGCCGACTACATCAAGCGGGACGCGCTCGATATCGTGCGGTTTATCGCGGACAACATCGGCGGGATCACCGGCGGTTTGCGAGTGTGCCAACTGGCCGCGGCTTTCGGCATGGAATGCCAGCCGCACAACTGGGGCAACGTGATGGACCTGGCGGTGCACTTCCAGCTCGAACTGGCGTCCAACAACAGCAATTGGTTCGAGATGCCCTGGCCCATGGAATACGCCGACCGCGTCTACCACAAGGACAAGTTCCGGATCGACCAGGACGGTTACATCCACGCGCCGACGGAGCCCGGACTGGGTTACCCGCTCGACCGCGACGCGCTCGACAAAATCATGGTGCGCATCGACCGGTAAGCGCCGATTCCCGGCGCCTATTGCCAGCGCCGCGGCTTTCACGCTATCGCAGCCGACAGAAAATCCCGTTCTCCGATAAAATATCGGGCCAACCCTTTTCGTCTACAAAGGTAGATGGAGAACGTGCTGAGCGTCACAATCGAACCCGGCGAGCAGCGCACCGCGCAGAACCGGCGCGTTTCGGAGGTGATCCAGCGGGAGCGCCGGCGTTTGTTCCAGTTCATTCGGAAGCGCGTGGACGACGAAGGGGATGCTGAAGACATCTTGCAAGATGTTTTCTACGAATTGACGGAAGCGTACCGGTTGATGAAGCCTGTCGAGCAGGTTGGCGCCTGGCTATACCGTGTGGCGCGGAATCGCATCATCGATCGTTTCCGCAAAAAAAGGCCCGAGGGCCGCGGCGAGATTCCCCTGAACCCAAGTGAAGAGGACGCACTCCGCCTCGAGGATCTGCTGCCATCGCCGGATGCCGGACCGGAGGCCATGTACGCGCGCAGCGTGCTGCTTGAGGAACTCGAAGAGTTTACGAATTAGTGAGGACTGGAACATGAAAGCACGATGGGTAAAAAGAGGACTGAAAATCGGGGTCATTGGGGTCGTGGCTGTGGCGGTTTTCGGATTCGTGGTGATGAGTCTGTGGAACTGGCTTGCGCCGGCGGTGTTCGGACTACGGTCGATCACCTTTTGGCAGGCGCTCGGCGTCCTGATCTTGAGCAAGATCCTTTTCGGGGGATTTCGCGGCAGGCCAGGCTACGGCGGACACTGGAGACGCCGGATGAACGAACGCTGGCAGCAGATGACTCCCGAGGAACGCGAACAATTCTGCCAGGGTATGTTCCGCCATTGCGGTCCCTCCGGCGCGGCAGGGGAGGGATCGCGCGATCCCCGTCACGCGTAAACGCTCCAGGAGTCCGTCTGAGAATAAAACGCAAACTGGTTCCAAGGGTGGGAAGAGAAGCGGTCCGGATTCTGCTGCTGCACCACGACCTGAAGCCGTGGCGGGAAAAAAATGTGGTGCGTGGCGGAACTCGATGAAGCCTACGTCGCCAAAATGGAAGACGTTTTGGAGACCTACGAACAGCCCTATAATCCCAAGGAACCGGTGGTGTGCCTGGACGAAAAGCCCGTCACGCTACACGCGGATGTGCGCCTGGCTTCGCGGACAGTACACTAGCCGCCATTTCTCACAGGGGCACTGGCAAAAAGCCGCCTTTCATGGCATAACTGAGTTTCCACACAGCAGTTAACGCCAAAAAAAGACGGCCTTTGCTATGACACAGTGTAGCCAATCC
>JBEKTU010000047.1:0-38576 GCA_049515735.1 Bryobacteraceae bacterium | reverse complement strand
CTTCGGGGCGGAGCACCTGCTGGACGTGTTCTTCGGCGTCCTTGCCGCCGCCGGAAGCCGCGAACGGCGCCAGCGTCTGGCCTTTGATGATCTGCATGACCTCGTCGCCATCCAGGATCTCGCGCTCAAGCAGCGTCTCGGCGATCTTGGCGAGTGCTTCGGCCCGCTCGTCGATGATGGCGGCGGCAGTGTCGTAGCAGCCCTGCACCAGCTTTTTCACCTGCTCGTCGATGCGGATGGCGGTTTCTTCGCTGTAATCGCGGTGCTGGGAGATTTCGCGGCCGAGGAAGATCTGCTCTTCCTTCTTGCCGAAGCTGAGCGGCCCGAGCTCGCTCATGCCCCACTCGCAGACCATCTTGCGTACCAGGTCGCTGGCGCGCTCGATATCGTTGCCGGCGCCGGTGGTCATGTGGTGCATGAATTTCTCTTCGGCGATTCGGCCGGCCATGAGGATGGCGACCTGGGCCAGCAGGTAGTCCTTGCTGTAGGAGTGCTTGTCGTCGATGGGCAACTGCATGGTGACGCCCAGCGCCATGCCGCGCGGGATGATGGTGACCTTGTGCAGCGGATCGGCCTCAGGGAGCACGGCGGCCACCAGCGCGTGGCCGGCTTCGTGGTAGGCCGTATTGCGCTTCTCGGCGTCGCTGAGGATCAGCGACTTGCGCTCGGCGCCCATGAGGATCTTGTCCTTGGCCGTCTCGAAGTCGAACATGGTGACGACTTTGCGATTCTGGCGCGCGGCGTTGAGAGCCGCCTCGTTGACCAGGTTGGCGAGGTCGGCACCGGCCAGGCCCGGGGTGCCGCGCCCGAGCACGGAAAGGTCGACATTGTCGCTCAGCGGAATCTTCTTGGTGTGCACGCGCAGGATGGCCTCACGGCCCTGTACGTCGGGCCGGCCCACCACCACGCGGCGGTCGAAACGGCCGGGGCGCAGCAGGGCGGGGTCGAGCACGTCGGGGCGGTTGGTGGCGGCCACCAGGATTACACCCTCGTTGGATTCGAAACCGTCCATCTCGACCAGCAACTGGTTGAGGGTCTGCTCGCGCTCATCGTGCCCGCCGCCGAGGCCGGCGCCGCGATGGCGTCCCACGGCGTCGATTTCATCGATGAAAATGATGCAGGGAGCGTTCTTCTTGCCCTGCTCGAAAAGATCGCGCACGCGGCTGGCTCCCACGCCCACGAACATCTCCACGAAATCCGAACCGGAAATGGAGAAGAAGGGCACGCTGGCTTCGCCGGCGATGGCGCGCGCCAGCAGGGTCTTGCCGGTGCCAGGAGGGCCGATGAGCAGAACGCCCTTGGGAATGCGGCCGCCCAGCTTCTGGAACTTCTGCGGTTCGCGGAGGAACTCGATGATCTCCTGAAGCTCTTCCTTGGCTTCTTCCACGCCGGCCACGTCCTTGAAGGTGACCTTTTTCTGCTGCGTGGAATGCAGCCGCGCGCGGCTCTTTCCGAAGCTGAGGGCCTTGTTGCCGCCGCTCTGCATCTGCCGCATCATGAAGATCCAGAAGGCGAAAATCACGATGAACGGGGACAGGTTTACGAGGATCGAGACCCAGTTGCCGGAAGAGCTGTCTTTGATTTCGACGTTGACGCTGTGGTCCTGGAGCTGCTTGTACAGATCCGGGTAGTTCACCGGGACGAACGTGTGCAGCCCCAAACTGGGGTTCTGATAAGATCCGTGGACTTCACTCCCGTTGATGGTGACTTCCTTGACCTGTCCTTCCTGCACCTTGTTGAGGAATTCGGTAAAGGTAATCTGCTGCTCGCGTCGCCCCTGGCCGGTTCGGACCACTGCGAATAACAGTACTATCAGGCAGATGAGAACAACCCAGAAAATCAACGTCTTGATATTAGAATTCACGAAACCTCCGCACTGGCCCTCTCACCTTTATAGACGCCGGCCTGGCACATCCCGATTCCTATTTCGCTCATACGGCGTCTTCCCGGATCTTGAGAATCACCTTAGCATCCTGCTCCGCCACCAGTCCGGCAGCCGGCCCGAAACGCCGCGCCCAAACGATGGAAGGGCCATCGGTGAGGACCGGCCAATGCCGGCGTTCCCACAGTGGGATACGGGCTTGTTGAAAGAGGGTCTTGATCTTCTCCTGGCCGGAGTGACCCGCAGGCTGGTACTGATCGCCCGGCCTCCAATTCCGTAATTCCAGGGAACCGGACAGGCGTTGCCAATCCAAGCAACCCACATGATTATTATATACCCAATCGGAGAACACGGAAGGCCCCGATTTATCAATCAGTTCCAAAGAAATCGCGAGATTGGTGCCAGGCACCCGCACGGTCCCCGGCACGGTTAGCGTGAAACGGTAATTGCGGGCTTCCAAACCGGGACCAAAGGGCACCCCGCCCGGCTGGCCGAAACGCAGCCACTCGAAAGAACGGAAGATGTCGAGGCCAGGCGCCTGTAGGCGTCCATGCCCTTCGGTGGTTCGTGCGAGATCCATTGCCGATGCAATGTGCCCAAAATCGATTCCGCGAAGGTCGCCCTTGGCCAGTTCCATGGCGCGCCGCACCAGGCGGCGGGCGACCGCCAAGGGCAGCGCGTTGAGGCGATCGGACCGGAGCAGTATGGCGCCATTGGATGCCGTGAAGTGCTGGGAAGCCAGGCGGTCGATTTCGGCGTCCCACCAGGCCTCTTCGGCCAGCGCCCAATCGGCGGTGTTGGCCAGGGTTTCGGCGATGGCCGGGTTCCATTCGCGCGCGATTTGCGGCAGCAATTCGTGACGGATGCGGTTGCGCGCAAACTGGGGGCTGCGATTGGTGGAGTCTTCGCGCCAGGCGATGCCGCGCTGGAGCAGAAACTGCTGCACCTCGGAGCGCTCGACCTCGATGAGCGGCCGGACAATGCCTTCGGACGTTACGGGCCGAATGCCGGCCAGACCGGCGGTCCCGGAGCCGCGCAGAAAACGGAAGAGGACGGTTTCGGCCTGGTCGGAGCGGGTGTGGCCGGTGGCCACGCGCTCGACCGCGCCGCTGGAGATGGTTTCCCGGAAGAAGGCCAGCCTGGCCTCGCGCCCGGCCTGCTCGAGGTTGTCGGGCGATTGGGCGACGGGGGTCTCGCGGAGGAAGAGCGGCAGGCCCAGTTGATCCGCCAGACCGCGCACAAACTCGGCGTCCTGGCGGGATTCCTCGCCGCGCAGGCCGTGGTCGAGGTGGAGAACGCTCAAACGGAGGTCCCATTGGGGAGCGAGTTCGAGGAGAACATAGAGGAGGCAGACCGAGTCGGCGCCGCCCGAGACGGCGGCACCGACCTTCTGGCCGGGCTCGAACATGCGATGGCGGGCGATGGTCTGAGCGATGCGCTGGAGCAAGGGGAATACCGCTTTCATTGTACGGCGCGTAAGCCGCATGTTATAAGAGAGATTGTCATCTGGAATAGAGAGGGTATTCCCGTGGTCCGGCAGTCCGCCGGGCTTTTCCGGAGCGAAATCATGGAACAAACGGCAGACATCGCGTTGATCGGTCTGGCAGTCATGGGCCAGAACCTGATTTTGAATATGAACGACCACGGGTACACTGTGGTGGCCTACAACCGGACGGTGTCCAAAGTGGACGAATTTCTGAACGACGCCGCCCAGGGCCGGAAGACGGTTATCGGAGCGCACTCCATCGAAGAGATGGTGGCTTTGTTGAAGCGGCCGCGCAAGATCATGCTGATGGTTAAGGCGGGCAAGGCCGTGGACGATTTCATTGAGCTGCTGCTTCCGCACCTGGAACCGGGCGACCTCATCATCGACGGCGGCAACTCGCACTTCCCGGACACCATCCGCCGGACCGAGTACCTGGAGAGCAAGGGGCTGTTATACGTCGGCACGGGCGTGTCGGGCGGCGAGGAAGGCGCGCGGTTCGGCCCCTCGATGATGCCCGGCGGAAGCCCCAACGCTTGGCCGCTGGTGAAGGAAATCTTCCAGGCGATTTGCGCCAGGACGCCGGACGGCGCGCCGTGCTGCGACTGGATGGGCGAGGACGGCGCCGGCCACTTCGTGAAGATGGTCCATAACGGCATCGAGTACGGCGACATCCAGCTCATCTGCGAGGCCTACCAGCTCCTCAAGGAGAGCCTGGACATGAGCAACGAGGAGATGCACGCGGTCTTCACCGAGTGGAACAAAGGCGAGCTGGACAGCTACCTGATCGAGATCACGCGCGACATTCTGGGCTACAAAGACGAGAACGGCGAGTATGTACTCGACAAGATTCTGGACACCGCCGGGCAGAAGGGCACGGGGAAGTGGACCAGCGTCAGCTCGCTGGACCTGGGCATCCCGCTGACGCTCATCGGCGAGGCGGTTTTCGCCCGCTGCCTGAGCGCCATGAAGGCCGACCGAGTGGAGGCCTCCAAAATCCTGAAGGGGCCGAAAATCAAGTTCGAGGGCGACCGGAAGGCTTTCGTCGAAGATATTCGCCAGGCGCTGCTGGCCTCGAAGATCGTTTCCTACGCGCAAGGTTTCATGCTGCTGCGCGAGGCGGCCAAAGAGTACCACTGGAATCTGAATTACGGCGGCATCGCGCTGGTGTGGCGCGCCGGCTGCATCATCCGCTCGGCGTTTCTGGGCAAGATCAAGGAAGCCTACGACGCCAGTCCCAGCCTGAGCAATCTGCTGCTCGATCAGTACTTCTGCGGCGTGCTCGAGCGCTGCCAGACGTCCTGGCGGCACGTGGTGGCCAGGGCCGTCGAGGCGGGCGTGCCCATCCCGGCGTTCACCACCGCGCTGGCGTTCTACGATGGCTATCGCAGCGAGCGGCTGCCCGCCAACCTGCTCCAGGCCCAACGCGATTACTTCGGCGCTCACACTTACGAGCGGGTGGACCAGCCGCGCGGCAAGTTCTTCCACACCAACTGGACGGGGAAGGGCGGCCACGTTGCGGCGGGCCAGTACGTAGTGTAGGGCGGGAAGGGCGAGGAGGACCTTTTGGGCGCGGATGCAACGCAACTGGCATCGAAGATCCGCTTGCTGCTGATGGACGTGGATGGCGTCCTCACGGATGGCAAGCTCTACAATGTCCCTGGGCCCGATGGCGCGATGGTCGAAACCAAGGGTTTCGACTCCCACGACGGCATCGGGCTGCAATGGCTGGCGCGGGTGGGAATCGTCACCGGCGTGATCAGCGGGCGTTTGTCGCCGGCGACGGTGGAGCGCGCGCGGCAGTGCAAGATGAAGTACGTTTACCAGGGGCACACGGAGAAGATCCCCATTGTCAACGAGATTCTGGCGGACGCCAAGCTCGAGGCGAGTGAAGTAGCCTACATCGGGGACGATCTCACGGATGTGGTGGTGATGCGGCGCGTGGGCCTGGCCGTCGCCACGGCCAATGCGCGGCCGGAGGTGAAGGCCATCGCTCACTACGTGACGCGCGAAGCAGGCGGCCAGGGGGCGGTGCGGGAAGTGGTGGAGCTGCTTCTGAAGGCGCAGGACCGCTGGCCGGAAATCCTGAAGCACTACGAAGCATCGGAGTAGACGAAACAGGAGAGCAAAATGAATCATGGTCTGAAGATCCGTCCGGATGGCGCGCTGGACTTCTTATCCGTGGGTGCCCTGGTGACCCGTCTGGACCCCGGTATCATTCCGTTCCGGAAGGCCACCGAATGTAAGATCCACGTCAGCGGCGGCGAGTTCAATTGCGCCGCCAACCTGGCGGACTGCTTCCGCATGAAGACCGGCATCGCGTCCGCCATGGTGGATTATCCCATCGGCGATCTGATTGCGGAGCGGGTGCGGGCGATGGGCGTGAAACCGTTCTACAAACGGTTTAAGCACGACGGGGTGCAAGGCCCGAACATGGCCACGGTATACAGCGACCGCGGCCACGGCATGCGCGCGCCGGCGGTGTTCTATAACCGGGCGAACGAAGCGGGGGCGCTGCTCAAGCCGGGCGACTTCGACTGGCAAGCGATCTTCTCCGGCGGCGTGCGTTGGTTCCACAGCGGCGGTATTTTCGCGGCCCTCTCGCCCACCACCTCCGAGGTGATTATCGAAGGCATGCAGGCGGCCAAGGAAGCCGGCGCGGTGGTTTCGTTCGATCTGAACTACCGGGCGAAGCTATGGAGCATCTCCGGCGGTGAGGAGCGCGCGGCGGCGGTGCTGGACCGCATCGTGAAGAACGCCGACGTGCTGGTGGGCAACGAGGAGGATCTGCAGAAGGGCCTCGGGATACCCGGGCCGGAGGTCGCCGTCAGGTCCAAGCTCGATCCGAGCGCCTTTTTCGGGATGATCGACCAGGTGGTGAAGAAGCATCCGCAAGTGAAGATTGTGGCCACGACGCTGCGCGAGGTGCGCTCGACCAACCACCACGGTTGGAGCGCGGTGGCGTGGATCAATGGTCAAACCTACCAGGCGCCGGCCACCGAGCTGGACGTTTTCGACCGTGTAGGCGGCGGCGATGGCTTTGCCTCGGGTTTCTTCTATGGTTTGCTGACCAATGAACCGCCGGAAGAGTGCGTGAAGCTGGGCTGGGCTCATGGCGCGCTATTGACGACGTTCCCGGGCGACACCACCATGGCGACTGTGGAGCAAGTGCGGGCCTTTGCCAAAGGCGGGTCGGCGAGAATACAGAGGTAGGGGCGGGGCGGTCGCGGCCCGCCCGTGTTACTGCTTGGTGTGCTTCAGCTTTTCGTGCTGTTCGCGGAGCAGCCACACCCCGGAAATTGCGCTAGACTCAGGGTGTTCAGATCCGTAGGAGCGGAGAACAGGCTGCCGTAAGCAGGTAGAGGTGGCAATGCTGACGAGATTGAAAGTGTCTGGATTCAAGAACCTGGTTGAGGTAGATGTCAGGTTCGGCCCTTTCACGTGTATTGCCGGCGCCAATGGCGTGGGGAAGTCGAACCTGCTTGACGCGATCTCATTTCTGAGCGCGCTTGCCGACCGGCCGCTGGTTGATGCAGCTCTGTCGGTGCGTGATGCAGGTGCGCACTCTGGCGATATTCGGAGCCTGTTCCATCGCGTAGGCGGTCGGTACGGGAGCGAGATGTCTTTTGAGGCCGAAATGATCGTGCCACGGGAAGGTCTCGACGACCTCGGTCAGAAAGCAGAAGCTAAGATCACCTTCCTGCGATATGTCCTGGCGCTTCGCTATCGGGAGACAGATGATCCTGGACTATCAGGGGGGCTCGAGTTACTGAAGGAAGAGCTTTCCCATATCAAGATCGGGGACGCACGGAGACAGCTTGCGTTTCCACACAAGCCAAGTTGGCGAAATTCCGTTATAACTGGCGCCAGGCGAGGAGGCTACTTCATTTCTACTGAGGGTGAGGGCGAGGCCCTCCATATCAAAGTCCATCAGGACGGCGGCGCTGGACGCCCTCGGCTTCTGTCTGCACCCAATCTGCCTCGCACGGCGCTCTCCGCGGCCACCGCCGCAGAAAGCCCGACTGCCACATTGGCCCGTCGGGAGATGCAGTCTTGGCGGCTGCTCCAGCTTGAACCGTCTTCACTCCGGGAGCCAGACCCTTTTACCGCACCGGCTCGGTTGCAGCCGAATGGGGCCCATCTCCCCGCCACGCTTTACCGCCTTGCGAAGCAGAACGGCGCAGGAACAGAGGCGCAGAAGGCCGAGCACGCCGCCCAGATCTACTGTGACGTTGCGAACAGGTTGTCCGAATTGATTGAGGACGTACGGGAAGTCCGGATCGACCGTGACGAAAAACGGGAGATCTTGACTCTGACCGTGTCAGGTCGAGATGGAACCTCGTACCCGGCGAGAGCGTTGTCGGATGGCACCTTGCGATTCCTGGCCTTGACTGTACTGGAGTTGGACCCCAATTTTGGCGGGCTGCTGTGTCTGGAGGAGCCGGAAAACGGCATCCACCCGGAGCGTATCCCCGCGATGCTGAAGCTGCTGCAAGACATTGTTACCGATCCCGATGAGCCGGTCGGTCCGAATAATCCACTGCGGCAGGCTATTATTAATACTCATTCGCCCGCAGTTGTCGGCCAAGTTCCGGAAAGCAGCCTGCTGTCTGCCGAACTGAAGGAGAGTGTGCGCGATGGCCGGAGGTTCAGGCACCTCACTTTCAGTTGCCTTCCAGACACCTGGCGTGCGGAGAACGGCTGCCCGGTCATATCCATAGGCAGGCTGTTGGCTTACCTGAATCCCATGGCGCCGGCCGGATACAGTGAACTCGCCAGATCGACATCTCAAGCTGCTCGCAGTAGACGAGTAATGGACCGGCCTGACCTCCAATTGAATCTGTGGTGATGCGTGCCGGAATTACGATACACCCTCCTTGCCGACGGCCCGTCGGACAGGGCGCTGATGCCCGTGGTGAGATGGGCTCTGGAAGAAAGTGGCGTACGGATCGCGATTCAGGACAACTACGCCGACCTTCGGCGGCTCCCCAGACCCCCCAGGGGGTTGGTTGAGAGGATTCGGAAGAGCGTTGAACTGTACCCTTGCGATTTGCTATTCGTCCATCGCGATGCCGAGGGCGAGCCTCGTGAGACGCGGGAAAACGAGATTCGGCAGGCATTGAGATCGCTTGGCAACTTGGAAATCCCGGCAGTTTGCGTAATCCCGGTCCGAATGCAAGAAGCTCGGCTGTTATTCGATGAGGACGCGATCCGGCGGGCTGCGGGCAATCCAAGAGGCAGAGGTCCGCTTGTATTGCCCCGACTGGCGGAGATGGAGGATCTCCCGGATCCCAAGGCGACCTTGCGCGACCTTCTGCGCGACGCTTGCGGCCTGAGAGCGGGACGCAGGCGGCAACTCCGGGTACACCCATCCCGGGTCGCGGAATTGATCGACGATTTCGCTCCGCTCAGAAACCTCTCAGCATTCCGAGCGATGGAAGCAGCACTTCGCGACGTCATCCGCGGCCGGGGATGGGCGGAGTAGCGTTCATTGCTTACCGTGCTTCAGCTTCTCGCGCTGTTCCTTGAGGACGGCTTTGCGGCTCAGCTTGATTTTGTTGCCTTCGAGCGCCAGCACCTTCACCAGGATCTGGTCGCCTTCCTTCAACTCGTCGCGGACGTCGCGGATGCGGTTCTCCGCGATTTCGCTGATGTGCAGCAGGCCGTCCGTCCCCGGGAAGATCTCGACGAACGCTCCGAAATCCACCAGGCGCACCACTTTGCCCAGGTAGGTCTTGCCCACCTCGGCCGAGGCCGTGAGGTCGGAAATGATCTGGATCGCCTTGTTGGCCGAAGCTTCGTCGGCCGACGCAACGTGGACCGTGCCATCGTCTTCGACGTCGATTTTGACGCCGGTCTGCTCGATGATTCCGCGAATGACTTTGCCGCCGGGTCCAATCACGTCGCGGATCTTGTCGGTCGGAATATGCAGCGTGTAAATGCGCGGCGCGTACGGGGAAATGCTGGCATTGGCGCGCGGCAGCGCTTCGTACATCTTGTCGAGGATGAAGAGGCGGCCGTGGCGCGCCTGCTCCAGCGCCTGCTTCATGATGGCCGTGGTCACGTTGGGAATCTTGATGTCCATCTGAAGCGCGGTGATGCCCTCGCGCGTGCCGGCCACTTTGAAATCCATGTCGCCGTAATGGTCTTCGGCGCCGGCGATGTCCGTGAGAATGGCGTAATCCTTGCCTTCCATGACCAGGCCCATGGCGATGCCACCCACGTGGGCGGCCAGCGGCACGCCGGCATCCATCAGCGCCAGCGATGCGCCGCAGACGGTAGCCTGGGAGCTCGAACCGTTGGATTCGAGGATGTCGCTGACCACGCGCATGGTATAGGGGAAGGCCTCTTCGGTGGGGATCAGCGGGGCGAGCGCGCGCTCGGCCAGAGCCCCGTGGCCGATTTCGCGGCGGCCTGGACCGCGCATAAACCCGGTTTCGCCGACGCTGAAGGGCGGGAAGTTGTAATGCAACATGAAGCGCTTGGAAGCGGATTCGCCGGGCTCCAGCAACTCGATGCGCTGCTCGTCTTCCTTGGTGCCCAGAGTGATGGTCACCAGCGCCTGGGTCTCGCCGCGGGTGAACAGCGCCGACCCGTGCGTGCGCGGCAGGGCGCCGGTTTCGATGGTGATCGTACGGATCTCATCGAAGGCGCGCCCATCCGGACGGCGATGATTCTCGATCATCTCGTGGCGGAAGATGCGCTCCCTGAGCGCCTCCAGGCACTTGGCGGCTTCCGCCTGTTGCTCTTCGGGCAGGGCTTCCACCACGCGCTTTTTCACGGCCGCTACCAGCGTGTGGCTTTCGGTCTTATCGTGCTTTTCGGTATTCAGGGCGTCGGTCAGCTCCGCGCGGACCTCCTTCGAGATCTGATCGTAGAGGGCCTGGTCGAGCGCCGGCGCCGCGAATTCGCGTTTGGGCTTGCCCGCCAGCTTCATCAACTCGCGAATGCCGGCGGCGATTTTCTTGCAGCACTGGTGGCCGAACTCGATGGCGCCGAGGACGTCCTCTTCGGAGACCTGCTGCGCCCCGGCTTCCACCATCACGATGCCTTCCTCGGTGCCCGCGACCACGATGTTCAGCTTGGATTCACGGCCCTCGGTGTAGGTGGGGTTGGCCAGGTACTGGCCGTCTTTCATGCCCACGCGAACGCCGGCCAGCACGTAAGGGAAGGGGATATCGGAAATGGCCAGCGCGGCAGCCGCGCCGACAATCGCCAGGGAGTTGGGATCCTGCTCGGGATCGGCCGAAAGGACCATGGCGATGATCTGGGTTTCGTAGAGAAAACCTTCGGGAAACAGCGGCCGGACCGGACGATCGATCAGGCGGCTGGTGAGAACTTCTTTTTCGGAGGGACGCCCCTCGCGCTTGATAAAACCGCCCGGGATTTTGCCGGCGGCGTAAGTGTACTCGCGGTAGTCAACGGTGAGCGGGAAAAAACCGGCTCCCGGTTTGGGCTCATTGGCCATGCAAGCGGTGACCAGGACCACCGAGTCACCGGAGCGAACGACAACGGCGCCGTTCGCCTGTTTGGCCACTTTACCGGTTTCAAGGGTAATTTTGCGGCCATCCAGATCGACTTCAACTGTGTGCAACATTCTTCTTTAAAAACCTCCAACCTCGGTCCGGAACCAGTCCGAACCAGTCACGATTAGGCATCCGTAAACGGAGCCGTTCGAGACTAAAATTGACAGGGTGAGTAGCCCAAGCCGGATCGAGGCAACGCGCCTCGGCTCCGTCCGGGCCAAATTGGCATGAATCGGAAGCACGCGCTCCCGAAGAATGGACTAGCGGCGGATGCCCAGCCGCTGCAGAACCGCTTTGTAGCGCTCTGGATCCGTATCGCGCAGGTAAGTCAGAAGCCGGCGACGCTTGGCGACCAAGGTCAACAGCCCCTTGCGGGAACCATGGTCCTTTTTGTGCGCCTGGAAGTGCTCCTGCAGCAGCGAGAGTCGCTGGCTCAACAGGGCAATCTGTACTTCTGGTGACCCGGTGTCGGACTTGTGGCGCTGATTGGTTGCGAAAACTTGCCGCTTTGCTTCAATCGCCAGTGCCATTCTAAAGGTAATGCTCCTTGTCTTCTCTTAATCTCGTTTTGGTACTTTTCCAGAATACCACACACGGAGGAAACGCCGTGGAGGCGGCACCGGGGTGTCGTCTCCACTACTTGAACCACGGTATGAGCCGGCAGACGTCTGAGCCGCGGCACTTGCCTGCCGCGCGGGTTTCAGTAGCATGGAAGAATGCTGGTGCTTGCTTCCCAGTCTCCGCGGCGCAGCGAGATTCTTCGCCAGGCGGGGATTCCGTTCACGGTCCGAGTGGCCGCGGTGGATGAAACGCCGCTCGAGGGCGAGAAGCCCGAGGAGTACGTCGTGCGACTGGCGGAGTTGAAGGCGCTGGCTGTGCCCGCGGCTCCGGACGAGACCGTGCTGGGCGCCGACACCACGGTGGTGATCGACGGCGAAATGCTGGGCAAACCCGCCGATGCCGCCGGCGCGCGGCGCATGCTCGAGCGGCTTTCCGGGCGGCAGCACGAAGTAATCACGGGAGTTTGCCTGAAACGCGGCGTGGAAGTGGTTCGAGACTGCGCCGCCACGAAGGTGTGGTTCGCGCCCATGAGCGCGCGCGAAATCGAGGAATACGTCGCGAGCGGCGAGCCCATGGACAAAGCCGGCGCTTACGCCATTCAGGGCCTGGCGTCCAAGTTCATCGAAAAAATCGACGGCTGCTACTTCAACGTAGTGGGCCTGCCGGTGGCGCTGGTGTTCGGGCATTTGAGGCCCTCTCAAATCCCTGTGGATTTTCACGACATCAGGGTCTTATAATAGGCTTTAAGCAATTGAATCCCATACTGGTAAGGAGGGGAGAGTTGACAAGCTCATCCACCGCCACTCGTCCGAAGGTGACCATCGACGGCAACGAGGCAGCCGCATACGTAGCGCATCAGATCAACGAAGTCATTGCCATTTATCCCATTACGCCATCGTCCAACATGGGGGAGTGGGCGGACCAGTGGTCCGCCGAGCAGAAGACCAACATCTGGGGCACCGTGCCTACGGTGATCGAGATGCAGAGTGAAGGAGGCGCGGTCGCCGCGCTCCACGGGGCGTTGCAAGCCGGTGCGCTTTGCACCACGTTCACGGCGGCGCAGGGGCTGCTGCTGATGATCCCGAGCATGTACAAGATTGCGGGCGAGCTGACGCCCACGGTATTTCACATCGCCGCGCGGTCGCTGGCCGTTCAGGCGCTCTCGATTTTCGGCGACCACAGCGACGTCATGTCCACGCGCGCCACCGGGTTCGGCATGTTGTCCTCCAACTCGGTGCAGGAAGTGATGGACCTGGCGCTCATTGCGCACGCCGCCAGCATGGAATCGCGCATCCCGTTTCTGCACTTCTTCGACGGCTTTCGCACGTCCCACGAAGTGGCCAAGGTCGAACAACTCACGGTGGACGACCTGCGGGCCATGATCGACGAGGACCTGGTGCACGCGCACCGCGCGCGGGCCATGTCACCCGATCACCCGGTGCTGCGCGGCTCCTCGCAGAATCCCGACGTGTACTTCCAGGCGCGCGAATCGGTCAACTCGTTCTACCTGGCCGCACCGGCCATCGTGCAGAACGTGATGGACAAGTTCGCCCGGCTGGTGGGACGGCAGTATCATCTGTTCGACTACGTGGGGGCGCCAGATGCGGAGCGGGTTATCATCATGATGGGCTCGGGTGCTGAAGTGGCCCATGAAGCCGTAGAAGGGCTGAATGCTGCGGGCGAGAAGGTCGGGGTGCTCAAGGTCCGTTTGTACCGGCCGTTCTCAAAGGAAGCCCTGATTGCCGCGCTGCCCGCCACCGCCCAGGCGATCGCGGTTCTGGACCGCACCAAGGAACCGGGCGCTTTGGGCGAGCCGCTGTACTGCGATGTGGTCACCGCCCTGGCCGAATTGGGCGTGAGCCGGAAAGTGATCGGCGGCCGCTACGGCCTCTCTTCCAAGGAATTCACCCCCGCCATGGTGAAGGGCGTCTATGACGAGCTCAAGAAAGCCTCGCCCAAGAATCACTTCACCATCGGGATCAACGACGATGTCACCCACACCGGCCTGGATTACGATCCCGGGTTCTCCGCCGAAATCCCCGGCACGGTGCGCGCGCTGTTCTTCGGGCTGGGCGCCGATGGCACCGTGGGCGCCAACAAGAACTCCATCAAGATCATCGGGGAAGAGACCGACAACTTCGCGCAAGGCTACTTCGTGTACGACTCCAAGAAGTCCGGCGCCATCACCACCTCCCACTTACGCTTCGGGCCCCACCCGCTGCGCTCCAGCTATCTGATCACCAAGGCGAGTTTTGTGGCCTGCCACCAGTTCTCCTTCCTGGAGCGCATCGACATGTTGAGGGCCGCGGAGGACGGCGCCACCTTCCTTCTGAACAGCATCTACGGCCCCGGCGAGGTTTGGGACCACCTGCCCCGTCTGGTGCAGAAGCAGATCATCGAGAAGAAGCTGAAGTTTTACGTCATCGACGGTTACGCGGTGGCCGCGGAGACCGGCATGGGCGGCCGCATCAACACCATCATGCAGACCTGCTTCTTCGCCATCAGCGGAGTGCTGCCGCGCGAGGAGGCCATTGCCGCCATCAAGCACACCATCGAGAAGACTTACGGCAAGCGCGGCGAAAGCGTGGTGCAGAAGAACTTCGCCGCGGTGGACGCGGCCCTGAGCCATCTACACGAAGTGAAGGTTCCCGACAAGGTCACCTCACACTTCGATATCCGCCCGGCGGTCCCGGCTGCGGCGCCCGAGTTCGTGCAGAAGTTCACCGCCAGGATCATCGAAGGCAACGGGGACGACCTGCCGGTGAGCGCCATGCCCATCGATGGCACTTTCCCCACTGCCACGGCGCAATGGGAGAAGCGCAACATCGCGCTGGAAATCCCCGAGTGGGACCAGGAGCTTTGCATCCAGTGCGGCAAGTGCGTGCTGGTGTGCCCGCACAGCGTGATCCGCGCCAAGGTGTACGACGAGAACCACCTGGCCGACGCCCCGCCAACGTTCAAGGCCGTGCCCGCGCGCTGGAAGGACATGAAAGACCGGAAGTACACCTTGCAGGTGGCGCCCGAGGATTGCACCGGCTGCACCTTGTGCGTGGAGTTCTGCCCGGTGAAGGACAAGAAACAAGTGAAGCGCCGCGCCATCAACATGGTGCCGCAGCCGCCCATACGCGAGTCCGAAGCGGCCAACTGGGAGTTCTTCCTGAACATTCCCGAGACCGACCGCAAGATTCTCTCCATGAGCCAGGTGAAGGACGTGCAGTTGCTGCGGCCGCTGTTCGAATTCTCCGGCGCTTGCTCGGGATGCGGCGAAACCCCTTACGTGAAGCTCATGACGCAGCTCTTCGGCGACCGCATGCTGATCGGCAACGCCACCGGCTGCTCTTCCATCTACGGCGGCAACCTCCCAACCACGCCCTACTGCGTGAACGTGGAAGGCCTCGGGCCGACGTGGAACAACTCGCTGTTCGAAGATTGCGCGGAGTTCGCGTTAGGCCTGCGGCTCGCCGTTGACAAGCAGAACGAGTACGCCCGCGAGATGGTCTGGCGGCTGAACGCGGTAATTGGCGAGAACCTGGCCCAGGCGATCCTCAATGCCGACCAGAAGACCGAGCAAGGTATCTTCGCGCAGCGCGAGCGCGTCAAGCTCCTCAAGGAGAAACTGGCCGGCGCCGACGGGGCGCCGGGCCCAGAGGGCGCCCCGCCCGAAGCGCGCGACCTGCTGGCGGTGGCCGATAATTTGGTGAGGAAGAGTATCTGGGGGGTGGGCGGCGACGGTTGGGCCTACGACATTGGCTACGGCGGCCTGGACCATGTTCTCTCCTCCGGACGCAACGTCAACCTCCTGGTGCTCGACACCGAAGTCTACTCGAACACCGGCGGCCAGGCGTCCAAAGCCACGCCGCGCGGCGCGGTGGCCAAGTTTGCGGCCGGCGGCAAACCCATGTGCAAGAAAGACCTCGGCCTGATGGCCATGAGCTATGGCAACGTCTACGTAGCCAAGGTGGCCATGGGCGCGGGCGATATGCACACTGTCAAAGCATTCCTGGAAGCCGAAGCTTATGACGGGCCGTCGCTCATCATCGCTTACAGCCATTGCATCGCGCACGGCTACGACCTTTCTTTCGGCATGGAACAGCAGAAAATCGCGGTGAGTTCCGGCTACTGGCCGCTGATGCGCTACAATCCCGAGCTGGTGGCGCAGGGCAAGAACCCCTTCCAGCTCGATTCGCGCCCGCCCAGCACATCGTTCAGAGACTACGCCTATAAAGAAACGCGGTACACCATGCTGGTCAAGAGCAATCCCGAGGAAGCCAAGAGGCTGTTGGGGCTGGCGGAGCAGGACGTGACTAGCCGCTGGCGGCTCTACGATTACATGGCCCACGAGCCTGCGAACGGAGGTGACAAGAAATGATCGACCTTACCAAGACCATTGATCTTTCCACGACGTATCTCGGATTGAAGCTGAAGAATCCGCTGGTCGCCTCGGCCTCGCCGATGTGCGAGGACGTGGGTAACATCCGCCGCATGGAAGACGCCGGCGCCGCCGCGGTGGTGCTGCATTCGCTATTCGAGGAGCAGATCGAGCTGGAAAGCGACGACCTGGACCGCTTCCTCGGCAAGGGGTCGGAAATCTCCGCCGAATCCGTGACCGAGTTCCCCGAGCTGACCCAGCGAGTCATGGGGCCGGAGACCTACCTCAAGCACGTCCGCAAGTGTAAGGAGGCGGTCAACATTCCCATCATCGCCAGCCTCAACGGCAGCACCAGTGGCGGCTGGCTGCGCTACGCGGTTGAGATGCAGGAAGCCGGTGCGGACGCGCTCGAGCTGAACATCTACTACATCCCCGTGGATCCCAAGGTCACCGGTGAGGAGGTCGAGCAGAAGTACGTCGATCTGGTGAAGGCGGTGAAGGCCGAAGTGAAGATCCCCGTGGCCGTGAAGCTGGGGCCGTATTTCAGCTCGATGGCCAATGTCGCCCAGAAACTCGACGCCGCGGGCGCCGACGCCCTGGTGCTCTTCAACCGCTTCTACCAGCCGGATTACGACCTGGAATCGCTGGAGGTGGTGCCCAACCTGATTCTGAGCAACTCACACGAGCTGCTGCTGCGCCTGCACTGGATCGCGGTGTTGTACGGCAGCGTGAAAGCGGACCTGGCGCTGACGGGCGGCGTTCACAGCGCCACCGACGTGGTGAAAGCCATGATGGCCGGCGCCAAGGTGGCCATGATGACCTCGGCGCTGCTCAAACGCGGCATCACCTTCCTGGACACCATCTCGACCGAGCTGCTGATCTGGATGGGCGAGCACGAGTACGACTCCATCAAACAGATGCGGGGCAGTATGAGCCGCAACGCGGTGCCGCAGCCCGGCGCTTTCGAGCGCGCCAACTACATGAAGGTGCTCAACTCGTACGCCATGCGGTAGGGTCTGCCTGTTTTTCGTGATGCAACCCGTAGTAGTCACGGTCGGCTCGGCGGCCAGCGCCGCGGCAAATTTCAACGTGGTGCAGTGAGCATTCAGGGCAGGTACTTGACGAACAGCACTTCGTTGCCTCGCTGGTTGTAGACCAGCTCATCCACCAGGTTGCGGGTCATGAGGATGCCGAAACCGCCGGGGCGCTGTCCGTGCTCGGAGCGGACCTCGAGGTGCCGGATGGGTTCATCGTCCGGATTGGAGATGGCCGCGTGCGGCAGCAGGCCCATCGAGAAGCCTTTGCCGGGGTCCTGAATGCGCACAATCAGGGAGCGCGCCGTGCGCACCAGCGAAATGCGGACGCGCTTTCTGGGGTCGGAGCCGCCGCCGTACTCGACGGCATTCAGGAGCAACTCGCGGAAGGCGGCCGCTATGTCCTCGCGCGCCTGGGGCGGGAAGCCGGCCTCCACCTCACGCAGAAAATGCGTCATGCGCTCGACGGCCTCCAGCTTGCAGCGCACATCCAGCGTGATCCAATCCGGGCGCGCCGAGAGCATCTTGATATCCTCCCGCCAGGAAGAGGATTCGAGGGCCTGCTGCACCATGTCGGCTAGCGGTCCTTCCGGAAGCGGCTTGTGAAAGTAGCTGTAGGCGCGCTCCCGAATGGCGCCGATGACCCTCGCCGGGTCCGGCTCCCCGGTGAGAATCACCTTGGTATCCGGGCGGATTTCACGCACTCGCCGCAACAGCTTGAGACCGTCGAATCCGTTGCTGCCCTGGTCCGCCACCACCAGGTCGTAGGGCACACTACGCACCCGGTCCAGAGCCTCCCGCCCGTGGTAGACATCCTGAATGCTGCGGTCCTGGCGCGACAGGAGGCCGGTAAGGAGGTGGTGAACGTCGGGGTCCGCATCCACCAGAAGCAAACGGCGCAAGGAACTCACAACATCTCCACTTCTCAGTCTAGCCGAGGTTCAGGATAGCATGGCGCCGCCGCCGCGCATCCCGCGCCGCGCTTTCTCACCCCTGATCGACCGGAAGTGGCGTAACCTGGAGTTAAGGGGAGGCATCTTTATGAGTGAATTGAAAGCTGGAATTCTCTTCCTCGTTGCGATGGCGGCCGCGCAGGCGCAGATCTATCCGCCGGGCGGGTATCCGGGCGGAGGCTATCCGGGGCAGTATCCTTATCCGGGCAGCCGCGGGCCGGGGGGCCAGGGCATCCCCATTCCGCAGAGGGGCAGTACCCAGCCAAGCAAGAACGCTTCCGATCCCCTGCCCAATTTCCGCGGCAAGCTGAAGCAGATGGACGCCAAGGCCATCACCCTGGAACTGGGCGATAACCGCGTGCTCGAATTCAAGCGCACGGACAAGACCAAGTTCTACAAGAACGGGGATGAGTTGAAATCGCCGGATTTCAAGCCGGGCGACCAGGTTTCCATCGAAGGCCCCGAGGACTCCCACGGCTACATGGTGGCGGTAAACGTCTACTGGGAGAAATCCGCGGCCGCCGCGGCGAAATCCGGCGATGAAAAGGATGGCGCGGTGGATACGTGGAAGGATGCGCCCGGGCCGGTGGCCGCGGAAAAGGCCACGGAAATGACGCCACCGCCCGCCAAGCCGGCTGCGGACGACCCCGGTCCGCCCAAGCTGCAACGCGGCAAGCCGGCCGATACCACGCGCGAACATGCCCCGGCGCCTCCGGCCGACGCCCCGGCCGCCACGCCGGCTGCCAACCCGGTGGCCGCGAACCTGCCGCCACCGGCCGTTGACCGCCCCGCACCGCCGTCCGAAACCGCGGCGCCCTCGGAACCCTCCATTGTCCGCGGTGATGAAGACACGGTCCCTTCGTTCCTCCGCTCCGACGACCCGCTGATCCGCAAGGCCGCCAATGCGGCGCTGGATTTCACCGAAACCCTGCCGAACTACGTCTGCCAGGAGATGATGGCGCGCTACCAGAGTGAAACGCAACCCGCCAGTTTCCAGGCCATCGACGTGGTCAGCACCGAAGTGGTTTACGAGAACGGCAAAGAGGACTACCGCAACATCATGGTCAACGGCAAGGCTTCCAAGAAGAGCCTGGAGGAGACCGGCGGCTCATGGTCCACCGGCGAATTCGGCACCGTGCTGATCGACCTCTTCTCGCCCGCCACGGCCGCCGATTTCCACTTCCAGAGGGACTCACGAACCGGCGGGATCCTGGCGAAGATGTACGAATTCGACGTGGCCCGCCAGAATTCTCACTGGAACATCCATGCCGGCTCGCAGATGTTCGTGCCCGCTTACAGCGGCGCCGTGTGGATCGATCCCAAGACTTCGCGCGTGCTGCGCATCGAAATGGCGGCCAAAGGCATGCCGGGGGAGTTTCCGCTGGATCACGTGGAATCGGCCACCGATTACGAGTACATCCGCCTGGGCGACGCGCAGCAGTACCTGTTGCCGGTGCATGCCGAGACGCTGAGCTGCCAGCGCAGCTCGAACCTGTGCGCCAAGAACGTTATCGATTTCCGCAACTACCACAAGTACACCGGCGAATCCAACATCAAGTTCGGCGATACGGTCAAGAACGACAAGCCGTAGGAGTCCTTACTGCTTCGGCGCGGCGTTCTGAGCGGAGAGCTTTTCCAACTGGTCCAACTGCCCGCGCACGGTGGCCGCATCTGCGGCCCCCGGTGCGAACTTCAGGTAGGTGCGCATCTCGCCGGCGGCGCCGGTGTAGTCCTGGCGTTGCGCCAGAATTACCCCCAGCAGGTGCGAGGCTTGCGGATAGTGGTGCTGCGTATCCAGCTTCTCGGCTTCGCGCGCGCTCTTTTCCGCCGCATCCATGTCGTGCAGGTTATAGTTGGCCACCGAGTTGAAAAAGAACTGCTGCGGATAGTCGAACGGATCGAGTTTCACCGCGCGCCCGGTGACGTCGGCCAGTTCCCGCCAGTTCTTGGCCCCCAGGGCCAGCCGGGAAAGTTCCAGATAGGGATTCAAGTACTTGGGGTCCGCCTGCATGGCTGCGTCAAACGATTGGTGCGCGGTATCCGCCTGGCCCTTGGCAGCCTGCAACTTCCCCAATTCAAGCCAGGCGACGGCATATTGGGGATAGACGTCCACCGCCTTCTGATAGTTCTTCATGGCATCGTCCAGTTTGTTCTTCTTGGCCAGATCCGAGCCTTTCTCGAACGCCTTGCGGGCGTCTTTGGGAGCCGCCAGCGAAATCGCGCTGATGAGGCGCCCTTCGACGTTGCCCAAGCGGTGAAGAAAAATAGTGCCGATATCGGGATTGTCCAGCACACCGTGGTTAGCGAGGCTTACCACTTGCGAGCGGTAGCCGGGAAGGTTGGCGCGCAGATCGCAGTTCATGTACCGCTGTTCGGACATTGTCGCTCCGCCGAGGCCGGATGACATCTGGGACTGCGGATCGTGTGGTTCGATATCGTTGTAGTGCGCGCCGCTGTCACTGGCGTCTTGAAACATTCCCCGCTCCCCGCCCATATCGATGGAGAAGTAGCCCTTGCGGTCGGTATAGCCTTCCGCGCGGGCGTTCCCGTTGCAAACGCGTTCAACCACCACGGTCTCGGGGGGCGGGGCGCCGTCATCGACCATGACGCGGCCGCTGATGGGCACAGGCACTCGCGTGCCTTGAGATGAGTTCGGGTTAGTCGGTTGCGGATTGGTGGGGATGGCCGGCGTAGTCGATCCGGAAATGCCAGGGGCGCCTCCCGCGGGCGTAGTTGCCCCTCCACCCTTAACCTGACTGACAGCCGGGGGCAGCAGGAAAACCGCTGCCGCAATAATGGCGATCGCCCTCCCGTAGGTTTTCGGAGACATACACCCTCCCGTTGCTGGTATTCATTATGGCACGTAAAAGGACCGCGCGTTACTGGCTTCGCCCATGACGCCTGTTAGAATAATCGGGCAGGTGCTTATGAGAAAGTTCTCGTCGATATTAGGTTGTGCTCTCCTGTTGATTCTCACGGCCTGTTCGGAGGCGCCGGAGCCGGCTGAAAAGAGGGAACCGCCGAAGCCCGCCGAGCCGATCTCGGGACAGGTCGCGCTTTACCGGATGTACCAGTTGATCCGATCCTGGGCGCCGGACGCTCAAGTGCTGAAGATGAACAGCATTCACCTCCTCGAAGTTCCCTCGGTCCCCGGACTGGCGGGCGCTTGGGAAGCCACGTTCGCTTCCGCCAGCAAGGGACGCGCGCGGTCGTGTACCTATTCCGTTGTCGAGTCGCCGGGCAACCTGCACCAGGGCGTTTTCGAGGGACAGGAGGAGGACCTGAACGCCCGGGCCCAGCCTTTTCTCATCGGCGCCGTAAAAGTGGACACCGATGCAGCCTACAAGACGGCGCTCGGCAAGGCGAGCGACTACGACAGGAAGAACCCGCATATGACCATCTCCATGCTGCTCGAGAAGAACAGCAAGTTCCCTAATCCCGCCTGGCGGATGATCTGGGGCGAGTCCCTGGGGACTTCCGGTCTGTCCGTACTCATCGACGCGTCCACCGGCGAGTATCTCGAAACGCTGCACTGACCGCGCTGGCCGGCGCCGGACTACCGCGCCTCAACGCAATCCATTTCGCTGATAGCGAGATTGGCCAGTACGAGATAATAAGGCCCGGGAGGGCAGCCCCTGTCCGTCAGGTGGGCTCTCCAGAGCTTGCCCTCGTCAAGACCGGCCCAGACCACGTGCGTGAGCCGCGCCGAGTAAAACAGCCAGACCCGGCCGGTGAATCCCTTGGGAATTTTGCGGTCGAGGTCTTCGACCACGGCCCGTTCGGTGGAAGCTCCACGGGTCGGGATCTTGTCCCGCCGGCAACACGGCCATCCGGTATCGCTATAGATCGCGTGGTGGTCGTGCCAGCCTTCCATCACGGTGTACAGTTTGAAGCCTTCGATGACCGCGGCGTTGACCAGGAGTATGTCCCGAGGCTCCACGTGTTGCCGCAGAAACTGAACGGCGCCGGCGAAGTTCTCTTCGGGCCGATTCTGGTGTTCGCGAATCTGCTTCCACGCGGCTTGTGAGCCGAGGGCGATCACCATGAGCCACGCAAACCCCATGGGCCGCCGCCAGCGCCACAGATCCTCGGCAGTCATCGCGCCGGCCAGCAGAAAGCAGGGCAGCACGAACAGGCGCGTGCGCGGACTGGACGGATACCAGTTGAGCGCATTGCTCACGGCCAGCAGGAGACAGGGAAGCAAAGCGACGACCTGCATCCAGGCGCGCGTCAATACGGCCCGTACGGAAGCCGCGATGCAAAAGGCGACCGCCGCGCGCAGGGCCGGAGACAGGTCCTGGGCGTTCGCGATCCAGTATGCGCGCAACTCGGGAGAGAGATTCGGGCGGATGAAAGCAACGCAGAGGATGGCGAGAACGCCGCTGGCGATCAGAACGAGGGAACCCGCCCGGCGAACTCCGCCGCGCGCCCAGACCGCCAGGGCAATGCCCGGTAACAAGAATGCGGTGGACCAGGCCAGAGGCAGCGTCAGAACAAACGTGCCAGCCAGCCAGAAGAACCGGCGGCGGCCCGGGTGCTGCAAGTAGAGAACGGCAGCCAGCAGGATCACGGCCGAAGCAGCCATTTCGCCGCTGTATTGCTTGCAGGTGCGCGAATACTCGATGGCAGTTGGATGAAACGCCAGTAGCGCGCACGCCAGCACCCCGAAAAACGGGGACAACAGCCGTCTCGACACCGCCATCATGCTTGCCACGGCTACCAGCGCGAACGCGAGTGGCACAAGGCGAAACGCCGCATTCGACAGGCCGACGGCGTGGACCGCAGTTCTGGTCAGAAGCAGAAATAGCGGAGGGCTCGTCTGCAGCCAGTCCGGGTAGTAGAACATTCCCGAGAGGGTCGGAGCCAGGACGGAATTGGCGACCCAGGCCTCGTCCAGCCACAAACTCCGCCCGATTCCGTAGATTCCGAGAGCCAGTGCGGCAAGGAGCAATCCTGCCGCCGCGATGCGCGCCTGAATGGTCACTGGCGAACTATCGTATCAGTTCTCTGCGGCGGGTGCGCCACACGGAGTGGGCAACTAATCGACAAAAAAGAGAAACAGAGCGAGTTGCCCCTTCGGTGTCGCGGGATTCCCCACTTATTACCTATTGACATATGTCTGGTTTCAATCCTATACTCAGTACAAGTAGTACGTATAGACCGACTCGGGGAGGTCGGATCGAAAAGTTTGAGCACGAAACAGAGAGAACACCCCATGGCAAAGCAACGCACTCAGACGATCCGGTTCAGGAACTGCCTGAATCGCCAATCATAGACCAAGGCAAGTCGAAGGCCGCATTCCCAAGTCGGATCGGCGGCACTACGCCATGTAGGCGCACCAACGCTGTGTTTATCCGATCGAGAAAGGGATAAGTGTCATGAAAAGAGCTTGCGAATCCGACGCCAATCATATAGGAGTTGTCACCCTCCTGTCAGTGGGTCTGATCGACGAGGACCACGCTTCCCTGGAAGGCATCTTGCAGTGTTCCCAGTGCGAGCTGCGTCCGACATGCAACTGGAAGTTGAACGCATGCCCCAATCTGGCATCGGCGCTGACGGCGTTGCGGAAGCTCAGAGTTCCCGTCGTCGTGTGTGAGTCCGATCTGCAGCCGGGAACATGGAAAGAGGTTCTGGAGGAACTGAACACCTTGCCAGATCCGCCGTTTCTGATCGTGACTTCCAGGCTTGCCGACGAGCGTCTTTGGGCGGAAGCGCTCAACTTGGGAGCCTACGATGTGCTGGCGAAGCCGTTTGACGGCAGGGAAGTCACTCGAATTGTCAGTATGGCCTGGCTGCGATGGAAGAACCGGCGTGGCAATCCCCGCGGCGCCAGCGAAGAAATGGCGCTGGCCGGCGGGATGTGAGCCGCCGCGCGGCGTCCCTCACTCCGCGCTCATCCGGATCAGTTGCTCGGCGTTCTTCAGGGCCTCTGGCGTGAGCTTCTGCCCCGATAACATGCGGCCGATTTCGCGGGTGCGGGCAGCGTCGTCCAGCTCCTCGACCACCGCCGCTGTCCGGCCTTTCGATTCCTGCTTCTCGACGCGATAGTGATGGTCGGCGAACGCCGCGATCTGCGGCAGGTGTGTGACGCACAACACCTGGTTAGCGGCGGCCAGCTTCTTCAAGCGGCGGCCAATGCCTTCCGCGGCGCTGCCGCCAACGCCGGCGTCCACCTCGTCGAAAACCAGGGTGCGGACCACCGCCGTCCTGGGCGCGGTGAGGCAGGTCTTCAGCGCCAGCGCCAAGCGCGAGATCTCGCCGCCGGAGGCCACTTTCTCCAATGGCCGGGGCTCTTCGCCCAGGTTCGGCGACACCAGGAAGTCGACGCGGTCGGCGCCCTCGGCGGACCAGGGGGCGGGTGCAATCGCAATGCGGAAAACCGTACGCTCCATGGCGAGCTGGGCCAGCTCGGCCTCGACGCGCTTCTCCAGCTTGCGCGCGGCCGATGCGCGGCGCTCGGTCAGCTCGGCCGCCAGCTTGTCGAAATCGGAAGCCAGCCGCTTGCGCTCCTGGCGCAATTCTTCCATGCGCTCCCCGGCGTGCTCCACGGAGGCGATCTGGCGGCCAACGTCTTCCAAGAAACTCAGGATCTCGGCAATCGACCGGCCGTACTTGCGCTTGAGGCGGTCGATGGCGGCGAGCCGCGTCTCCACCTCTTCCAGCCGGCCCGGATTGGCCTCCAGGCGGGAGAGATAGTCGCGCAGCGCATAGGAGACTTCCTGGAGGCTCAGGTCCGCCGATTGGAGGTGCTCGCGCAGGCCCGCGAGCGAGGAGTCTATGCGGCAGAGTTCCTCCAACCGCTTAGCGGCCGCGCGGGTCAGGGACAGAGCGGATTCGGGGCTGTCGTAGACCGCGGCGTAAGCCGTTCCGGCAGTTTCCTGCAGGCGCTGCACGTTTTGCAGGACGCGGCGCTCGTTCTCCAGAGCGGTGTCCTCATTGGGCTTCAGCGCGGCGCCATCGATCTCCCGGCGCTGGAAGCTCCACAGATCCAGCAGCCGGAGCTTCTCCTGCTCGGAGCGCTCGAGTTCCTCGATCTCCGCCGCCGCGGCGCGCCACTCGCGGTAGGTGGAAGAGGCCCGGTCGAGCAGCTCGCGGTCGTCGGCGAAAGCGTCCAGCATGTCGCGCTGCGCATCCGGCGCAAACAAAAGCTGCTGCTCGTGTTGTCCGTGGATGTCCGCCAGGTGAGGCGCCAGGTCTTTGAGCAGGGCCACCGACACCGGCCGGCTGCCGACGAACGCGCGCGATTTGCCGCCGCCCAGGATTTCGCGCTCGATGAGCAGCTCGCCCTCCTCGATTTCGAGCCCGGCGGGTTCCAGCAGGCGGCGGACGGGCGCGTGATCGCGGACATCGAAGATGCCCGCCACGCGCGCACGGGATTCTCCGGTGCGGATGGTCTCCGCCGAGGTACGGCCCCCCAGCAGCAGGCCGAGAGCGTCCACCACCAGCGATTTGCCGCTGCCCGTCTCGCCCGTCAGCAGGTTCAATCCGGCGTGGAAGCGGATGCGCAGGCGCTCCACCACGGCGTAGTTTTCAACCACCAGCTCCAGCAGCACTCAGCCGATTATAGCCATGTTCGTAGCGGAATTCGCCGGGCGGCTTTGCCGAGGTATGGATTATGACTCATACCTCGCTGCCCAACGCGAGTGCGATGCTTTCCTGGACAACGATGAGATCCGAGTCGAGCCGCTCAGCCGGTCCGCACACTTCCTGGCCAGCGGGGTTTGGCGCTTGTATCGGCAGCAAGGCGGGCCGCGGCGCCGAATCCTGTCGGACTTCTTCATCGGGTCGCACGCTATGACACAGGCGAACCGGCTGGTTTCACGAGACCGTGGCTTCTATCGAAAACTATTCCCGTCGCTGAGCGTCATCGACCCGGCCCGCGGCAGCCCAGCGGCCGATACATAATGGGAGCAGGGATGACCCGCGACGTCCACACCGGAGAGGCCGGTGAAACGGCTCGGCAGCCCGTTGGCAACAATCCGTGGTACACTTAGATTGAGGTTCCTGGGTGCGGGTTCTGTAAAACCTGTAACGAGGTGATTGCTGGAATCGTCCTCCTAATTGAACATAGCGGTTCTCCAGTCGCGAGAACTGGTGAATAAAGATGGCTGAGCTGTTGCAACCCACCGATTTGCACCCCACCACCGCTGAAGACCATCTGAGGCGCTTGTTGGTTGAAGAAGTGGAAGATCCGTGGTATCTCTCCCTGTTCCGAAACGTCAGGGACATCCTCTATCCGCCCAAGCTGCCGCCTCTCGTTTTGACGTCTAAGCCACTACCTGTCAAGGACATCTGGGGTCTCTACGGCCAGAATAAGAAGTCCTTCCTGATGTCCACCGGCTTCCAGATCACGGTGATTACGATACTGTTTATTCTGGCGTCCAACAAAGGGGTGCAAGACAAAGTCAAGCAGACTTTTACGCTGATTTCCCCGATCGATCTGGCCCCTCCCGACGCGCCGCCAAAAAATCAGACCATGCAGGGCGGCGGCGGTGGTGGCGACCGGTCTCCATTGCCGGCCAGCAAGGGCCGTCTGCCCAAGGCATCGTTGAAGCAGTTCACCCCGCCAGTAGCCGTGTATAACAACTTGAATCCCAAGCTGGCCATGGAACCCACCATCATCGCGCCTCCCGATGTGACCTTGCCGCAGGTCAACATGCAGGCTTACGGCGACCCGCTGGCCAAGATCGGGCCTCCCTCGAACGGTCCGGGTTCCGGCGGCGGCATCGGCTCTGGTTCCGGCGGCGGCGTAGGCTCGGGCAAGGGCGGTGGTTTCGGTCCTGGTGAAGGCGGCGGCGTGGGCGGCGGTGTATACCGCGTGGGCGGCGGCGTTACGGCCCCGGTCCTGCTCTACAAGAAAGAGCCCGAGTACTCGGAAGAGGCCCGCAAAGCCAAGTATCAGGGCACCGTGCTGCTGTATATCGAAGTCGATCCCAGCGGCAAGGCCACCAACATCCGCGTGCAGCACAGCCTGGGGCTGGGTCTGGATGAAAAGGCCATCGAGGCCGTGCGGCAGTGGAAATTCAAGCCCGGCTACAAGGACGGCAAGCCCGTCACCGTGGCCGCCACCATCGAAGTCAACTTCCGGCTCCTGTAGGCTTCGTCCAGGATTTCAACCACGTGCATCACCCTCTGGCCCGTGCCGTGTAATCGCACGCCGGCTTGAAGCTGAAGCAGGCACCCCGGGTTGGCGGTGGCGATGATGCCGGCGCCAGTCGAATTCACCGCCTCCATCTTGTGCGCCAGAATCTGCATGGCCATCGGGTTCTGGACCACGTTGTAGATGCCGGCGCTGCCGCAACACACATCCGAAAAGGGCATGGCGCGAAATATCAGCCCGGGGACCGCGGCCAGGAGTTTGCGCGGGGCCGTGCGGATGCGCTGGCCGTGGGCCAGGTGGCAGGAGTCCTGGTAGGTGACCGTGGCGTTTACCGGTCCCATGTCGGGGTTTAGCTCGATCGAGGCGAGGAACTCGGTGATGTCGCGCATCAGGCTCGCAAACTTCCGGGCTTTGGCGGCGTACTGGGGGTCGTCTTCGAGCAGTTCCCCATACTCCTTCAGCGTGGAACCGCATCCGGCGGCGTTGGAAATGACGGCGTCGAAGCCGTCGCCGGAGAGCACCGCATCGATGTTGCGGCGGGCCAGCCGTCGCGCATCCTCGCGCAGGCCCGAATGCAGGTGCAAAGCCCCGCAGCATCCCTGGCCGCCGGGTATCGCCACTTCGCAGCCGTTCTTCTGCAACACCCGCACCGTAGCCTCGTTCAGCCGCGCGAACGAGACGTTGGCGATGCACCCGGCCAGGAACGCCACGCGGTACTGGCGGCGCCCCTCGGCGGGAAACGTCCGGCCGATCTGGCTGAAGAAGAAGGGCGGGTCCGCGGACGGGGAGATTTGTTCGAGATCTCCCAGCCGGCCCAGCAGCTTGAGGAAGCCCATGGCGCGCACCAGAGTCTTCATGCCGCTGGCTTGGTACAGGTAGAGCAGCGTGCCCGCCGCCGTCAGGGTGGCGCGCGATTCCAGCAAATGGCCGAACACGAAGCGGCGCCATAACTTCTCGAAGCGCCCTGGTTGGGCGTGCGCTTCGATTTCCGCCCGCGCGTCCTCTACCATGCGGCCGTACGGCACGCCCGAAGGACAGGCCGATTCACAACCGCGGCAGGCCAGGCACAGGTCGATGTGCCGGATGTAGGATGGCGTGATGGGCGCGCCTTCGGCCACCCGAACCATCTGGTAGATGCGGCCGCGCGGCGAATCCATTTCCAGGCCCAGCTCGCGGTACGTCGGGCAGGCGTTCAGGCAAAGCCCGCAGTGGACGCAGCGATCCAGATCGAACTGCCTCGGCCCCACACCGGTTTTTTCAGATACGGCGATACAGTCGGCCACGGTTCAAAAGGTTGGCGGGGTCAAACAGGTTCTTGACGCGCCGCATGATTTCCAAATCGCCGCCCGGAGACGGCCACAACTCGAGCGTATGCTTGCGCTCTTCCGGGGAAAACTCAATCACGGTCTTCCATCCGCGCCCGGCCGCGCCGGGAAGCCAGCTTGCAGCGGCCTCGGCCTCTTCGAAGTAGCCGTAACAAACTCCCGAACCAGCGCGCGCCAGCGCCGGACCTTCGAACGATCCGAGAACGCCTTCCAGCTCTTTCAGCGTACACGAAGCGCGCACCACCGCGCCATCCGCGTGCTGGTGGAGGAATCGCGGTGTAAAGCTTTCCACGTCCTGCCAGAGGGTCCCGGGGCAGCGGTTCTCGACCGCCAGGCGGCCGGCGATGTGCGCCAGCTCGTGATGGTAGCGATCCACGGAGGCCGCACTGCCGCCGGCGCGGACCCCCAACAGCCAAGCGGGTTGCCCGAAGGCCATCCCGGCCGCCGGGTTCAAAAGATCGATGGCGGCCGGCTGCAGCACGCTGCCCAGAATCTGGTTGCACGCGGCCAAGGCGCCTGCCAGCGAATCGAACGGGAGCAGAAAACTGCGCTCCGTTTCCGGCGCCGGCTGGAGTTTGAAATTGACCACGGCGATGGCCGCCAGCGTGCCGAACGATCCGATCATGAGCTTGGCCATATCCAGCCCGGCGACATTCTTAACCACCATGCCGCCGGATTGGACCAGCTTGCCTTCGAGCGTGGCGAACCGCATCCCGATCACCAGGTCGCGCGCCGTGCCGTAGAGCAGCCGCCGCGGGCCGCTCGAGTTCGCGGCCATGACGCCGCCCACGGTGGCGCGATCGCCAAACGGCGGATCCAGCGGAATCATCTGCCGGTTGGCGGCCAGAATGCCGGTCAGCTCGCTCCAGGGCAGGCCGGCTTCCACGCTGATGGTGAGATCGCGCGGCTCGTATTCGATCACGCGTCGCAGCGCGGAGGTGGTGACGGCGGTATCGGCGGGCTCGATTGGCCCGGCCATCCTCCGCTTGCTGGAATTCCCCGCGAGCGTGATGGTGCGCCCGCGCGCGGCGGCATCGCGGAGCGCCTCCGCGAGTTCCACGGGAGTGGTTGGCGCGAGCGCTTCTACCATGTGTTCCATAAGGAATGAGTCCACTCGTGCCCGGGCAGGAACACGATATGACGCAGAATGGCGGTGACGATGGTCAGCACCAGCGAACCCGCCACCGCGGACCAAAAGCCATGGACCGCGAAGCCCGGCGTGAACACCGAGGCCAGCTTCAGCAGAAAGGCATTCAGCACCAGCAGGAAGAGCCCCAGCGTCAAAATCGTAAGGGGCAAGGTCAGAAATTTGAGCACCGGCCCGATGGTGGCATTGACGATGGCGATCACGATGGTCGAGATCAGCGCCGCGCCGAAGTCGCGGACTACGATCCCCGGGATGATCTGCGCCACGAGCCAGAGCGCCAGAGCGCTCAGGAACCAGCTTATGATAAGGTGCAGCATTTGAACCTCGGGCTAGAGATAATGATAAGCCATGGCGACATTGTTTGTTGGGACATCCGGTTTTGCATACCCGGCCTGGAAGCCGGGATTCTATCCGGCCAGGCTGCCGGCCAATCAATTTCTGAAACACTACGCCGAACGGCTCAATTGCGTGGAGATCAACTACACCTTCCGGCGGCTGCCGGCGGCCGCCACGCTGGCGGCCTGGGTGGAGGCGGCGCGCCCCGGCTTCGTCTTCGCGGTGAAGGCGAACATGCGCATCACTCACATTCTGCGGCTGCGGAACGCGGAGCAGGCGACGGAGATTTTTCTGAAGGCCATCGACCCGCTGCGCACGTCGCGCAGGCTGGGCCCGATTCTGTTCCAGTTGCCGCCGCAGATGAAGTGCGACGTGGGTCTGCTGCGGAGTTACCTGGGGCTGTTGCCGAAGGGAATGCGGTACGCGTTCGAATTCCGGCACGCTTCGTGGCTGGTGGACGAGGTCTACGACGAACTGCGGCGGAGCAACGTGTCGCTGTGCGTGGCGGAGTCGGAGAAGCTGGAGGTGCCCGAGGTGATCACGGCCGGCTTCGTGTACTACCGTCTGCGCAAGCCGGAGTACACGGAGGAAGACGTGGACGCGTTGGCGGCGCGCGCCAGGGAACTACTGGCCACGGGGCGGGATTTGTACTTGATGTTCAAGCATGAAGAGTCGCCCGCGGGTGCGTTGAACGCGGAGATGCTGTTGAAGAAGGCGGGCGGCGGTTCCGAACCGAGCTGATACATATTTATGGATTCTTGGGTATAATTATGGAAGAGCCGTGCCCAAGGACGCGATCCGCACCACCGTTGACATCCCGGCGCCGATCTACCGCAAGCTGAAGGAGCAGGCCGCTCAACAGGGCTGCTCCGTGCGCGAGTTGCTGTTGCACGGGGTCGAGCGGGTTCTTCTGAATCCGCAGCGGCCGAGGAGAAAACCAGTGAAGTTCCCGCTCATCGACTCGGCGGGTCCCAAAGTCGAGATCACCAACGATCGCCTTTATGAACTCATTGAATTTCCTTGATACCAACGTGTGGCTGGCGCTCGTATGGGGCCGGCACTCCCACTCGGAGGCGGCGCGGGACTGGTTTGATCGAAACGAAGACGAGCAATTCCTGTTTTGCCGCTTCACTCAGCTCGCTCTGTTGCGACTCCTGACCAACAAGTCCGTGATGGGGAGGGACGTGAAGACCATGGCGGCAGCCTGGCAGATCTACGACCAGTGCCTGACCGACGAGCGGATCGCATTCCTGGCAGAGCCACAAGGGATCGACCCGAAGCTGCGAACCTTCGCCAGAAGCCATGAAGCATCCCCCAAGCTTTGGGCCGACGCTTATTTGGCTGCGTTTGCCAGCGCAGCAGGACTGAGATTTGTGACGTTTGACCGAGCGTTCCGCTCCAAGCCGGTGGAGTGCCTGGTTCTCGAATGATTCCTTCCGGCAGTTACCCCGTCCCGCTCTTGCGCGCGCGCTTTTTCGGCGCGGCTTCCATCGGCATCTCTTCCTGAGCGGCGGCGCTGGCAGTGGCCACCATCACCGGCTTGCGCTTTTCGGCGAGGCTGCGCTTGAGCGCTTCCATGATGTCGATGACCGGAGCCACGTGCTCGGCCGGCGTCTCCACTACCTTCTTGCCCTCGATCTTGGCCTCGATCATCTTTTGCAGGTTCTCGCGGTAGCTGTCGTGGTACTTTTGCGGCTCGAAATCGGCTTCGAGCGACGAAATCAGCATCTTGGCGAGGTCCAGCTCCTTCTCCTTCACCAGGCTGGTGTCGGTGCGGAACTCATCCACCTGGCGTATTTCATCCTGGTAGTACATGGTATGGGAGAGAAGGCCCTTGGGGCCGGGCCGCAGAATGATGATGTGCTCGCGGTTGTGCATGGCCACTTTGGCAACGCCATAGTAACTGGACCGGCGCAGCGCTTCGTACAGCAGGGCGTAGGGCTTCTCACCGCCCTCGTCGGGCGCCACGTAGTAGGAGCTCTCGAGGTAGATCGCATCTACCTGATCGGCCTTGACGAATTCCAGGATCTCCATCACCTTGGCGGTCTTGGGCGCCACCTTCTTGATGTCCTCGTCCTCGATCACCACATAGTGGTCCTTCTCGTACTCGTAGCCCTTGACCAGGTCGGCGCGCGCGACGGGCTTGTCTTCCGCCAGGCAATAGGTGACTTGCTTGATGCGGGAGTGGTCGTCTTTGTGCAACTGGTTGAAACTGATGGTCTCGCTTCGCGCGGCGCTAAAGAGTCGAATGGGAAACGAAACCAATCCAAAAGTCAGGTGGCCTTTCCATACGCTGGATGCCATAATGTCCCCCCGGGTGCAGTCCGGTTTTCAGAATACTACAAAGCCCGATAAGATGTAAACGGAGGGTGTAAAGGGACTTATGCCTCTTGAAGAATACGCCGCCAAACGCCGGTTCGAGAAGACGCCCGAACCTCCCGGCGGCCGGAAGATCCCAGGTCCCGCCCGTTCCTTCTGTGTGCAACGGCACGATGCCACGCGGCTGCACTACGATCTCCGGCTGGAGATGGATGGCGTTTTGAAGTCATGGGCCGTGCCGAAGGGGCCGACGCTCGACCCCACGGTGAAGCATCTCGCCGCGCACGTGGAAGACCACCCCGTGGAGTACGGCGGTTTCGAAGGGAACATTCCGGCGGGCAATTATGGAGCGGGCAGCGTGATGCTGTGGGACCGCGGCACGTTCGACCTTTTGGGCGGCGTTCCGGGAGCCGAGCAACTGGCGCGCGGCGATTTAAAGTTCCGGCTGCACGGCGAGAAGCTGAACGGCGATTTCGCGCTGGTCCACATGAAGGGCCGCGGGAAGGGCCAGGAATGGCTCCTCATCAAGAAGCGCGACGAATTTGCGGCGCCGGGGTGGGACGTCGAGAACTATGCGTACAGCGTGCTCTCGGGGCGCACCCAGGAAGAGATCGCGCGCGACCTGCCGGCGCGGCAAAAATCCGCCCCTAAAAAAAAACGAGAATTGGCGTCGCCGGCGTAAGAGGCGCGCGCCAGGCGGAGATGCCATCGGCCATCGAGCCCATGACCGCAACGCTCGCCGAGCGTCCGCCGCGCGGCGAGGAGTGGCTCTTCGAGGTCAAGTGGGATGGGGTGCGCGCCATCACATTCGTCGAACGCGAAGAAATCCGCATCCAATCCCGCAGCGGACTGCGCTGCGAGCGGCAGTACCCCGAGCTGGCCGTGATCCATCACCACATCGCCGCCCATCAGGCGGTGCTCGACGGCGAAATCGCGGTGCTCGACGAAAAAGGCGTCTCGCGGTTTCACCTGATCCAGCCGCGGATCTCGAACAGCGATCCCCATACCATTGCGCACCTGGTGCGCTCCACCCCGGTGGTGTACTTTGCCTTCGACCTGCTTTACCTGGATGGATACGATCTTCGCAACGTGAGCCTGAGCACGCGCAGAGAGCTGCTGCATGAGGTGGCAACGCCCGGAGCGGTGCTGCGGATCTCCGAGGCTTTCGCCGGCGCGGGCGAGGAGATGCTGGAAGCGGCGCGGGAGAACGGCCTGGAAGGGATCATCGCCAAGCGCGCCTCCAGCCGCTATGAATCCAGGCGCAGCCGGGATTGGCTGAAAATCAAAATCGGCAACGAGCAGGAGTTTGTCGTCGGCGGATTCACCGAGCCGCAGGGCGACCGCCAGTATTTCGGCGCGCTGGTGCTGGGCGTATACGACGAAGGGAAACTGCGGTGGGCCGGCAACGTCGGAACCGGCTTCGACCAGAAGACCCTGGCCAGCCTCGACGCGCGGCTCAAACCGCTGGTCACCCGGAAGTGCCCGTTCGCCGAGCGCCCCAAGCCCGACCGCGGCATCACCTGGGTGAAAGCCGAACTGGTCTGCCAGGTGAAATTCGCCAACTGGACGCCGGACAACCGTCTGCGCGCGCCGGTTTTCGTGGGGCTGCGCAACGATGCGATCCTGCGCCAGGTTACACGGGAAGGCGCCGCCCCGCGTGAGCGGCTGGCGGACGGGCCCAAAGAAGCGTCGCTCAAGATCGACGGCCGCGCGCTGAAATTCACGAACCTGAAGAAAGTCTTCTATCCCGGCGAAGGATACACCAAGCGCGATGTCCTCAACTATTACGATGGCGTGGCCGATCTCATTTTGCCGCACCTGAAGAACCGGCCGCTTTCCTTGAAGCGTTATCCGAACGGAATCCAGAAGGCGTTTTTCTTTCAGAAGGACGCGCCGGAAAGTTTCGCGCCGTGGCTGCGCACCGAACTGATCGATTCGATCCATTACGTGTTTGCGGAAGACCGCGCCAGCCTGCTGTACCTGGTGAATCTGGGGTGCATCGATCACAATCCTTGGATGAGCCGCTGGCCCACGCTCGACCATCCGGACTTCGTGCTGATCGACCTGGACCCGCAGGAATGCCCGTTCGAGGCGATCGTGGATGCCGCCCTGCTGGTGAAACAGTTGTTGGATGCGATGGGACTGGCGGGCTATCCCAAGACTACGGGCGGCGATGGAATGCACGTGTACATTCCAGTCGAGCCGGTTTATACGTACGACGAGACGCGCACGTTTGCCGAGTTAATCGCGCGGCTGGCGGCTAGGGAGAAGCCCGATCTGTTCACCACTCCGCGATCGGTCGCCAAACGGCAAAAGAACCGCGTCTATTTCGATTACGTGCAAAACGGGAAGTCCAAGACCATCGCCGCGCCCTATGTGCTGCGAGCTTACCCGGGGGCGCCGGTGGCCACTCCGCTGGAGTGGCGCGAAGTGAAGCACGGCCTCGATCCGGGCCAGTTCCACATGGGGAATGCGCGGGAGCGGTTTGCGCAGGTGGGGGACTTGTTTGCAGGGGTGCTGAACCGGCCGCAGCGGCTGGAAGAGGCACTGGGAAAACTCGAGAAGCTGTTCCGGTAGGGGGCGGGCCGCTACTGCTGGAACGTCAGAAACACCACCACGCCGCTGCCGCGGAAGACCAGGTTCGCGGGCGCTTGCTTGGCGGCCTCGGCCTTGCGCGCTTCCACGCGGCCATAGATTACCGCCCAACGGTCGTAGTCCGGAGTGCCGAAGTGGAATTTGCCGAGCGATGTGTGCTGCTGGATGAGGGCCAGCTTGCGATGGAGCGCCACGGCGTCCAGTTCGAAATCGCCCGGCGGCTTGGGGCCGTCGCTGGAATCCTCCACCAGCCAGAGCAGAGGCGGGGTGCCCCCTGGGCCCGGCGAGCCGGCATCGCAGGCCTGTTCGCCCATCCAGCGGCCGTTTTCGCGGAAGGAGTATCGGCCGACGACGGCGACGGTCTTGCCCTCGTGGGATGCTAGATCGTGCAGCACCTCGCAGACGGTGAGTGGGACGAGCGGCGGGTCGGCCGCCAGGGCGAACGCGCAGAGCAGCACCGGCACGTATGCGAATCGCCAACCTCCAATATTTCCCTGAACCCTGAACGGCATGGTCCGGCCCGGCCGATGGTGCAACAGAATAGACTGCCTGACACTTCCCACCGGTTACACCCATTATGACCGACTGCCGGCCCCACGGCGGTACAATCGAATCGACTCGTGCTCCAGTTCTGGGACCATTTCCGCCTCTTCCTGGACCGCCGCATTCGGTACAAGATTACCCGCGCCGGCCTGCTGTTCACCTTTGCCATCCTGGTGGTCGGCTTCGGCGCCGTCATTTCCGCCAACAACCTGCTGTTCCTCATTACGGCCGCCATGCTGTCCACGTTGCTGGTCTCGGGGCTGGTGAGCCGCCTCTGCCTGGCGGCGCTTCAGTTGGACTTCCTGGTGCCCGAGCACGTCCCCGCCGGGCGCACCGTCCCCGGCAAGCTCTTCGTGCGCAACCAGAAGTGGTTCATGCCCTCGTTCTCCATACGGGTGGAAGGTGTTCGAAACCCCGCCAGCCCTATTCTGAAATCGGTATATTTTCCGCTCATCGCCGGCGGCGCCACGCTCGAAGAGACCGTCGAAGTGCGCTTCCCCAAGCGGGGCGTCTACCGCCAGAACAGCTTCGCGTTCTCGACTGCTTCTCCCTTCGGCTTCCTCGAGAAATCCGCGCGTGTCACCTTGCGCCGCGAAACGCTGATCTACCCTTCCATCGACCCGCAGCCCGGCTTCGACGATCTGCTGGCCGGCATCGCCGGAGAAATCGAGACGCACTACCGCGGACTGGGCAAGGACTTTTACCGCATCCGGCCTTACGAGGGGTTCGAGAGCGCCCGCCACGTGGATTGGAAAGCCTCGGCCCACACCGGCGCCCTGCAGGTCCGCGAATTCGCGCGCGAGCAGGAGCAGACCGTCGAGATATTCCTGGACCGCGACATTCCGCACGCGCTCGACCCCTGGTTCGAGCACGCCATCGATTGCTGCGCGTTCCTGGCCTGGCGCCTTTCCAGCCAGGGCGCGGCCATCCACTTCCGCGCTCAGGGCTTCGATCTTCGGCAGCCCGAGGATGGCGACATCTATACCATCCTGAAGTACCTGGCCCTGGTCTACCCGCAAGGCGCCAATGCCCCGGAAGCGCCGCTGGACGACACCAGCTACAAGATCGTCTTCACGCCCTCGCCGCGCGTGTTCCGCGATGCCGGCTGGATGGACGCCCGCATCGTGTCTCCCGATGTGCTTCCCGCTCCCGCTTGAAGTAACATGAAGACAGGAGACGTCGCCCTCCATGACCATCGACGAACGCCTCGACCGGCTCACCGAGCGCCACGAAGCGCTAGCGCAGACTATGGAACTCATCGCCGCCGCCCAAGTCAAGAACGACGAACGCTTCGGCCAGGTCGCCCGAAACTTCGAAATCGTACTCGACTCCATCAAGCGGCTGGAGCACATCGCCGCCGCTCACGAGCGCATCGAAGACCTCGAAGAAGGCCGGCCAAGCAATAGCCCCCGGCGCGGCGTCTGATACCATTAGGAATCACCCTTGACCGGCACCGTTCCAGACATCCTGGCCCGAATTGTCGCCAGGAAGCGCGAAGAGCTTGCCCGCGGCGTCCCACCGCTCGACCAGTGGGAGGCCGCGGCCGAATCGCGTCTCGCCGCGCGCCGCGATTTTCGCGCGGCCCTGGGCGCGCGCACGCCCGCCATCATCGCGGAAATCAAGCAGGCTTCGCCCAGCAGAGGCCTGCTCTCGGCGGATTTCGACGCCGCGCGCATAGCCGCGGCATACCAGCGCGGCGGCGCCTCGGCCCTTTCCGTGCTCACCGATGAGACCTTCTTCCAGGGGAGCCTCGGCGATCTCGAGAGCGCCCGCGCAGCCGTCTCGCTGCCCGTGCTGCGCAAGGATTTCACTATTTCCGGCGCGCACATTGTCGAAGCCGCGGCCCACGGCGCCGACGCCATCCTGCTCATCGCCGCCATTCTCACCGAGCGCGAAATCCGGAGTTTCCACGAAGCTGCCGCGCGCTACCGTATGGCCGCGCTGGTGGAAGTGCACAATCGCCGGGAACTGGATGTGGCCATCGCCGCCGGCAGCAACATCATCGGAGTCAATAATCGCGACCTCACCACCTTCGAAGTCGCTCTCGAAACCTCATTGCGCCTCGCCGAGCACATTCCCGCCGGCGTGCTCCGCGTCAGCGAAAGCGGCATACGCGACGCGCGCGACATCGCCACTCTGCGCCAGGCGGGTTACACCGCCTTTCTGGTGGGCGAGCATCTGATGAAATCGGGCGATCCCGCGGCCGCCCTGAAGAAGCTGGTGGCGCCATGATCCTCAAAATCTGCGGTATCACCAACCAGGAGGACGCGACTGCGGCCGTCGCGGGCGGCGCCACCGCAATCGGCTTCAATTTCTACCGCCGCAGCCCGCGCTACCTCGCGCCCGAGCGCGCCGCCGGGATTCAATCGCCGCCCGGCGTGCGCCGCGTCGGTGTGTTCGTCGGCGAAGCGCGCGAACGTGTCGAGGAAATCGCCCGCCTCGCGTCGTTGGACGTCGCGCAACTGCACGGCGACGAGACGCCGGCGGATTACCCCGCATCGCTGGCGGTCTGGAAAGCCGTGCGCGTGGGAGAAGTTCTGGATTTTTCGCGGTGGCGCGATTGCCCCGCTGAAGCTCTGCTGCTGGATGGTCCGGCTTCCGGCAGGAGTTTCGACTGGCGGCTGGCCGCGCCGGCTCCCAAGCCCGTTATTCTCGCCGGAGGCCTGGATGCCTCCAACGTCGCCGAGGCCGTGGCGCTGGCCCATCCCTGGGGCGTGGACGCCTGCTCCCGCATCGAAAGCGCGCCGGGCAAGAAAGATCATCGGAAGATGAACGAGTTTCTCCAGGCGGCCAGGGCGGCGCTCCGCTCATGACTCCGCAACCCGATCGCGGCGGCCACTTCGGGCCATATGGCGGACGGTACGTGCCCGAGGTCCTCATGGCGCCCATTGAGGAGCTTGAGCAAGCCTACCTGGCCGCGCGCGACGATCCCGCGTTTCAATCCGAGCTGGCCGAGCTGCTGCGGGCGTACGCCGGCCGTCCCACGCCGCTCTATTTCGCCAAGCGGCTCAGCGAAACCCTGGGCGGCGCGCGCCTCTGGCTCAAGCGCGAAGATCTGCTGCACACCGGCGCGCACAAGATCAACAATTGTCTCGGCCAGGCGCTGGTGGCACGGCGCATGGGCAAACGCCGCATCGTCGCCGAGACCGGCGCGGGCCAGCACGGCGTGGCCACCGCCACTGTCTGCGCGCTGCTGGGCTTCGAATGCGTGGTGTACATGGGCGAGGAGGACATGCGCCGCCAGCGCCTCAACGTCTTCCGCATGCGCCTGCTCGGCGCCAGGGTCGTGGGCGTCTCGACCGGCAGCCGCACGCTCAAGGACGCCATCAGCGAAGCCATGCGCGACTGGGTCTCGAACGTCGCCGGCACTTATTATCTGCTGGGCTCGGCGCTGGGCGCGCAT